>CAZVIF010000008.1:0-120934 GCA_964626745.1 uncultured Steroidobacteraceae bacterium | reverse complement strand
CCCCATCCCCTTCCCCCTGGCAAAAAGGTTAGCGTCCCCTTTTCACCTTTTCCGCTTCAGTGCATCGCCGCCAGCAGGCGTTCCCCGACGACCTCGCGTCGCCAGCCCCGCATCACGGGCACGTCGCGCTCACCGCGCGCGAGCGCGGCCAGTTCACGCCGGGTCGCCAGGACCTCCGGCTGAATGGCCAGTTCCGCCGCCACCTCGCCGAGTCGCTTCTGGAGCAGTTTCTGCAGCCGCAGCTGTTCGGGGCCCGGGCGGCCGGCAGCTTCGCCTGCGCGGTCGTCGCCGACCGGTTCCGCGGCGACCGCCGCGAGCAATTCGTCCGCCGCGCGCGCCGCGGTTCCCGGCGGGATGCCGGCGACGCGCGCCAGCGCATCGCGCGTGCGCGGCCGGACCGTGGCGAGTTCGAGGATCGCGGCATCGGGCAGGACCCACCCGCGCGGCAGGTCGCGCGCCATGGCGCGCCGCTCGCGCCAGGCCGCCAGTGCCCGCGCCGCGGCGAAGGCCTGCGCGTCCAGCCGCTCGAGGCCCTTGAGCCGGCGCCAGGCATCCTCGGGATCCACGCGATAGAGCGAAATGTCGCCGAGCGCCGCCGACTCCTCGTCGAGCCATCCGCGCCGGCCCGCCGCCGCGAGCCGCGCCTCGAGCGCATCGACGAGCGGCGACAGGTAACGCACGTCGTCCGCGGCATAGGCGAGCTGCTCGGGCGACAGCGGTCGGCGCGCCCAGTCGGTGCGCGCGTGGCCCTTCGCGAGCTCGACGCCGAGCACCTCGCGCACGAGGTCCGCGTAACCGACCTGCGCGGAGAAGCCGAGCAGGGCGGCGGCCTGCTGCGTGTCGAAGACCGGCGCAAGCGGCGCGCCGGTGAGCGGCAGCAAGGCCTCGATGTCCTGGCGCGCGGCGTGCACGAGCTTCGGGCGCCCGGCGCCCGCCAGGTCGCGGGCGAGCGCGCCGCCGTCCGGGATCGCGAGCGTATCCACCAGCATGATCTCGCCGCCGATCGCGGCCTGGACCAGGCAGAGCCTCGGGTAATAGGTACGCTCGCGCACGAACTCGGTGTCGATCGCGACCGGCACGCCAGCCGGCCAGGCGGCCACGCGGTCCTGGAGCGCCGCGCGGTCGCGGATTGGAGTTTCACCGGCGGTCATCGTCACCTTATTATGGCCTGCACATGACCCGGTTGCTGCGTACGCTCTTCGATATCGCCACGTTGCGCGGGGACCCGAGCGGCCTGCCTTCCTCCGCAGCGTCGGTCGCGGTTTTCGCCCTCGCTTACGCGCTGGCCGACGCCCTCGTCGGCCGCATCGCCGGCTTCGAGTCCGTGCTGCCGCGAACGGCGCTCGACCTCGCGCTCACGCTTCCGTTCTTCTGGCTGCTGCTGGCGCTGACGCGGCGCACCCACCGCCTGGCGCAGACGCTGAATGCCGCGCTCGGCGTCTACGTGCTGCTCGCCCCGATGATCGCGCTGCTGCTGCTGCTGCGCCTGCCCGGCAGGTCCGGCGAGGCGCTCGGCGTGTTCGTGAACGCGGGTTACACGCTGTTCGTCATCTGGTACCTGCTGATCGTCGGCCACATCCTGCGCGCCGCGCTCGACACGGGGCTCGTGACCGGCTTCGCGATCGCCGTGACCTGGACCATCGTCACGATCGCGGTCTCGCGCAGCGTGTTCGGCGCGGCGGCCTGATGCACCTGCACATCCTCGGCATCTGCGGCACTTTCATGGGCGGCATCGCGGCGCTCGCACGCGCCGCGGGACACCGCGTGACGGGGTCGGATGCCAGCGTCTATCCGCCGATGAGCACGCAGCTCGAGGCCGAGGGCATCTCGCTCATCGAGGGCTACGATCCGGCGCAGCTCGACATGCGGCCCGACGTCGTGGTGGTCGGCAACGTCATGAGCCGCGGCAAGCCCATCGTCGAACGCCTGCTCGACAGCGGGCTGCCGTACACGTCGGGGCCGCAGTGGCTCGCCGAGAACGTCCTGCGCGGCCGCGAGGTCGCCGCCATCGCCGGCACCCACGGCAAGACCACGACCTCGTCGATGCTCGCCTGGATCCTCGAGTGCGCCGGCCGCGGGCCCGGCTTCCTGATCGGCGGCGTGCCCGCCAACTTCGGCGTCACCGCACGCGCCGGCAGCGGGCCGTTCGTCATCGAGGCCGACGAGTACGACACCGCCTTCTTCGACAAGCGCGCGAAGTTCGTGCACTACCGGCCGCGGCACCTGCTGCTGACCAACCTCGAGTACGACCACGCCGACATCTACCCGGACCTCGCCGCGATCCAGCGCCAGTTCCACCACCTCGTGCGCACCGTGCCGCCCTCGGGTCGCATCACCTGGAACGCGGCCGACGGGAATCTCGGGGCGACGCTCGCCATGGGCTCCTGGACCCCGCTCGTCGGCTTCGCGCGCGAGGCCGCGGCCGAATGGCGGGCGCGGGTCGCCGCTCCGGACGGGGGCGTCTTCGAAGTGCTGCACGCCGACGCGGTCGCCGGCACGGTGCGCTGGCCGCTGATCGGCATGCACAACGTCGAGAACGGGCTGGCCGCCGTCGCCTGCGCGGCCGGCATGGGCGTGCCTGCCGGCGATGCCTGCGACGCGCTCGCGCGATTCGCCGGCGTGAAGCGCAGGCTCGAGCTGCGCGGGGAGGCGGGCGGGATCCGGGTCTACGACGACTTCGCGCACCACCCCACCGCCGTCTCGCTCACGATCGACGGCCTGCGCCGGCAGGGAGGGCGGGGCCGCATCGTGGCGGTGCTCGAGCCGCGCTCGAACACGATGCGCCTCGGCGTGCATCGCGAGGAACTCGCCGAAGCGCTCGCGCGGGCGGACGATGTCTGGCTCTACCAGCCGGCGGGTCTCGACTGGAATCTCGAGGGCGTCGCGGCGGCGCTCGGCGGCAAGGCGCACGTCATGGCGGAAGTCCCGGCCCTCGTTTCGGCGCTCGCCGCGGCGCTGCGCGCGGGCGACCGCGTCGTCGTGATGAGCAACGGCGGATTCGGCGGGCTGCACGAACGCCTGCTGGCAGCCCTGCGGTCGCGCACGGCGTGAACGCCGAGGTCCGCGAGCTGCCGCTGTTTCCGCTCGACGCCGTGCTGTTTCCCGGCGGCCCGCTGCCGCTGCGGATCTTCGAACCCCGTTACCTCGACATGGTGAGCGAGTGCATGCGCGGCGAGACCGGCTTTGCCGTCGTGCTGCTCGGCGAGGGCGGGGAGGCGGGGGCGGCGACCAGCTTCGCGGCGACCGGCACCGAGGCGCGGATCGTGGATTTCGACCGCCTCGAGGGCGGCCTGCTCGGCATCAGCTGCGTCGGCCGTGAGCGCGTGCGCGTCGTCGAGGCCTGGCGCGAGGCCGACGGGCTCAACCGCGGGCGCGTCCTCGACATCGCGGCCGATCGCGTCGTCCCGGTTCCGCAGGACCATGTCTGGCTGCTGCAGGTCGTGGAGCAGGCGCTGACGGAGGTGGAAGAGGGCTATCGCCACGTGCAGCGCCGCGACGACGCGTCATGGATTTCGAACCGGCTCGCCGAGCTTCTGCCGCTGTCGCTGACCGACCGGCAGGCGCTGCTGGAAATCGTCGACCCGCTGGAAAGGCTCGCGGTCCTCGAGCCCGCGGTCAGGCGCGCCCGCGCCTAGCCAGGGATCGCGCGAGCGGGTCCCATCCAGCCGCGGGCCCATGCCAGGGCGACCAGCAGCGTTGCCCAGCCCGCGACCAGCCAGCCCGTGTATCCGTCGAAAGGACCGACGAGGAAGGCCGCGGCGGCTTCCGGGTTCGCGGCCGTCAGGTCCTTGGTCGCCTTGATGATGCACACCCAGCCCGCGTGCAGGCCGATGCAGGCGGCGACGGCGCCCGTGCGCTGCCGCACGCCGGCGAGCAGCAATCCCACGAGCAGCAGCGTCACGAACGAGTCGAGCACCGGCAGCGGGTCCGCGAAATGTGCGAGCACGCCGCCGAGCAGGCGGAACCCGCTGTCCCAGGCGACCTCGTCGGCCGGAATCTTCGTGCGCGCGAAGAAATGGATCGCGGCATACACCACGGCCGTCGCCCAGGCGGCGGCGGCGAAGCCCGCCTCGCGCGACACCGCGCGGAACATCAGGCCGCGGAAGAAGGTCTCCTCGACCACCGCGACCGCGAGGCCGAGGACCGCGCCGCTCGCGACCGCCCCGGCGATCGCGTCCAGGCCGAGTCCGGCGCGTGGTTCCAGGATCCCGAGGGCCAGCATCGCGACCGACATCGGCAGCATGATCGCGACGCCGAGCGCGAAGCCGGCGCCCGCCTGGCGCAGGAAGTCCGGGCGCGGCAGCCCGTAGCCCCAATCGGCGCGGCCGGACAGCGCGAGGCGCCGCAGCGCGAGCAGCAGGCCGAGGAGGAGCAGGAGCTGCCAGAAGCGGCTGATGACCCGGTGAAACGGCCATTCCGGCTGCAGTGCGTGCGCAACCGTCCAGACCGGCCAGGCGAGCGCCGCCGCGAGCAGCAGCGTGCCGCCGATCGCGCCGAGGAACCACGCAAGGGCGCGCATCAGGAGTCGCGCGCGATCGCCGCGAAGACGCGTCCGGCCGCCTCGACGGTCGTCGCGATCTCCGCCTCGCCGTGTGCCGCCGAGACGAAGCCCGCCTCGAACGGCGAGGGCGCGAGGTAGACCCCCTCGGCCAGCATGCCGTGGAAGAACCGACGGAAGCGCGCGGCGTCGCTCGCCATGACTTCCCGGTAGTTGGTGACCGGTCCCGGGTTGAAGAACAGGCTGAACATGCCGCACACGTGGTTGGCGGCGAGCGGCAGACGCGCCGCCTGCGCCTTTCGCAGGATGCCCTCGACCAGGCGGCCGGTCGCGGCGGCGAGGCGGTCGTGGAATCCCGGCGTCGAGACGGCCTCGAGCGTCGCGAGCCCCGCGGCCATCGCCACCGGGTTGCCGGAAAGCGTCCCGGCCTGGTAGACGGGTCCGAGCGGCGCGAGCTTTTCCATGATCTCGCGCCGCCCGCCGAACGCGCCCACCGGCATGCCCCCGCCCACGATCTTGCCGAGCGTGGTGAGATCGGGCGTGACGCCGTAGAGCGCCTGCGCGCCGCCGCGCGCGACGCGGAATCCCGTCATCACCTCGTCGAAAACGAGCACCGCGCCGTGCCGCGTGCACAGCTCGCGCAACAGGGCGAGGAAGCCCGGCGCCGGCGGCACGCAGCCCATGTTGCCGGCGACCGGCTCGACGATGACGCAGGCGATCTCGCGTCCGGCCCGGTCGAAGCAGTTCCCGGCGGCCGCCGCGTCGTTGAAAGGCAGCGTGATCGTCGCGGCCGCGACCGCGGCCGGCACGCCGGCGGAATCCGGGACGCCGAGCGTCAGCGCGCCCGAGCCTGCCTTCACGAGCAGCCCGTCCGAATGCCCGTGGTAGCAGCCCTGGAACTTCACGATGCGCTCGCGTCCGGTGAAGCCGCGCGCGAGCCGGATCGCGCTCATCGTCGCCTCGGTGCCCGAGCTCACCATGCGCAGGCGCTCGATCGAGGGCATGAGGGACACGATCGCGCGCGCCAGTTCGGTCTCGATCACCGTAGGCGCCCCGAAGGAGAGGCCGTCCGCGGCCCGGCGCGTCACCGCGGCGATCACGTCCGGGTGGGCGTGGCCGAGGATCATCGGCCCCCAGGACCCGACGTAGTCGATGAGCCGGCGGCCGTCCTCCGTCTCGACGTGCGCGCCGCGGGCTCGGCGGATGAACAGCGGCTCGCCGCCGACGCCGCGGAACGCGCGGACCGGGGAATTCACGCCGCCGGCGATGTAACGGGAGGCCTCCTCGAAATGCGACATCGCGGTCAGCGCCTCTCCACCGAAAAACCGCGCTCGGCGAGCAGGGCCGGCAGGCCGCGCTCGCCGACCAGGTGCATGGCGCCGACCACCAGCAGGACGTCCTCGTCGCCGTCCAGCATGTCCTCCACCTGCGACGCCCAGCGCTCGTTGCGCCGGTAGATCAGCCGCTCGGCGAGCTCCGGGTACTCGCCGAAGTCGTCTTCCAGGCTGCGCTCGAGGCCCCGCTCGTCGCCGTCCTGCCAGGCGGCGACCAGGGGCTCGATCAGGCGCTCGATCTCGGCCGCCTCGTCGATCGCCTGCAGCAGGATCTCCGCCTGCAGTCCGGCGGGCAGCGTGTCGAGCAGGTCGAGCTGGCCTTCGAGGGTCTCGAGCCCGCAGGCCGGCTTGCCGGCCTTGCGGGCTTCCGCCTGGACCACCTGCTCGACGCCGTGTTGCGCGTCGAAGCCGTGCGACTGCAGCGCCATCACCGAGACCGTGATCCCCGCGAACCACGGCTCGAACATCGCGAGCGATTCGATCGGCACGTCCGCACGCTCGGCCGCGTCGCGCACGCGGTCGGCGTCCGGGCCGAGCAGCTCGAAGAGGTCGCGGCCCTCGGGGTCGACCGCGCGGCCGAGCGTCGCCATCGCCTGGGCCGCTTCGTCCGTCGCCCCGGTGTCGATCTCCAGGCAGACCCGGTCCGCCGCCTCGAGGGCGTCCGCAAGCGCTCCCGCGACTTCGAATCCGCCCTCGGGCAGGAGGTGCACGGAACCGAACAGCCACACGGTGCTGTCGCCCCCGGTCACGCGCCACAGCGCGGGTTCGGCCTGTGCCGCACCGGCAACGGCGAGCGCGAACGCGGCGAACGCCGCGGCGAGGCGGCTGCGGCCCCGGGAGTCATTCATGCGCGTGCACCCACTCGATCCCGGTCTCGATCCGGCCGTCGTCGCCGAGTTCGATCCATCGATAGGCGGGCGGCCGGTCGTCGATCTCGAACTCGTCGGCCTCCTGCGCGAACTGCATGCAGGTCGAGGGCGTGCCCATGAGCCGGACGCGGCCGTGCATGCCCTCGAAGGGCTGGTGCGTGTGTCCCCAGGCGAGGCCGCGCACGCCGCCATGGCGCGCCAGCACCGAGAAGAACTCATCGGCATTGGCGAGCATCAGCGCGTCGAGCCAGGCGCTGCCGTGCGGCACGGGGTGGTGGTGCAGGCAGACGAGCGCATGCGCATCGGGCTGCGCTGCCAGGGCCGCATCCAGCCGCGCGAGCTCGGAGTCCGCCAGGCGGCCGCCGTGCTCGCCGCGGACCGTGCTGTCCAGCATGACGATCATCCAGCGGCCGTAGCGGCTCGCGAAGTCCTGGGCGAACGGGGCGCCGGCCAGCGCGCGCCGCACGTCGGCGGGATCGTCATGGTTGCCCGGCAGGCAGTGCACCGGGGCGCCCGCGTCGCGGAACTGCGCGGCGAGCGCCGCGTAGCCCGCGGGATCGTCGTGCACCAGGTCGCCGGTCAGGAGCACCGCGTCCGGCCCGGGATGACGGCGCCTGGCGTGCGCGATGCAGCGCGCCAGCGTCGCCGTCGTGGCGACGCCACGGACCCGCATGTCCGGCGATCCGGTCAGGTGCGGGTCCGTGAACTGGAGTGCCAGCAAGGCGCCTCAGTAGCGGTAATGGTCGGGCTTGAACGGCCCGGCCGCCGGGATGCCGAGGTAGCGTTCCTGCTCGGGCGTCATCGTGGTCAGCTTCGCGCCGATGCGCTCGAGGTGCAGCCGCGCGACCTTCTCGTCGAGCGCCTTCGGCAGCACGTAGACCTCGTGCCCGTACTTAGCGCCGTGCGCGAACAGCTCGATCTGCGCCAGCACCTGGTTGGTGAAGGAGTTGGACATCACGAACGACGGGTGCCCGGTGCCGCAGCCGAGATTCACGAGCCGGCCCTCGGCCAGCACGATGATCCGCTTGCCGTCCGGGAAGATCACGTGGTCCACCTGCGGCTTGATGTTCTCCCAGCGGTACTGCCGCAGCGAGGCGATGTCGATCTCGCTGTCGAAATGGCCGATGTTGCAGACGATCGCCTGGTGCTTCATGCGGCGCATGTGCTCGTGGCTGATCACGTTCACGTTGCCGGTGGCCGACACGAAGATGTCGGCCTTGTCGCAGGCCTCGTCCATCGTGACGACGCGGTAGCCCTCCATCGCCGCCTGCAGCGCGCAGATCGGGTCGATCTCCGTGATCCACACGCTCGCGCCCAGCCCGCGCAGCGACTGCGCGCAGCCCTTGCCGACGTCGCCGTAACCCGCGACGAGCGCGATCTTGCCGGCGATCATGACGTCGGTCGCGCGCTTGATGCCGTCGACCAGCGACTCGCGGCAGCCGTAGAGGTTGTCGAACTTCGACTTCGTGACCGAGTCGTTGACGTTGATGGCCGGGAAGGGGAGCCGCCCCTCGGTCGCCATCTTGTACAGCCGTTTGACGCCGGTGGTCGTCTCCTCGGTGACGCCGCGGATCGCGGCCAGGCGCGCGGAGTACCAGCCGGGCTGGCTCTCGAGGCGCTTGCGGATCGACGCGTACAGCGCGACTTCCTCCTCGTTCTGGGGCTTCGCGACGACGGAAGGGTCCTTCTCGGCCTGCGCGCCGAGGATCAGCAGCAGCGTCGCGTCGCCGCCGTCGTCGAGGATCATGTTGGCGTGCTGGCCGGCGGGCCACTCGAAGATGCGATGGGCGAACTCCCAGTACTCCTCCAGCGTTTCGCCCTTGTGGGCGAACACCGGGATGCCGGCCGCGGCGATGGCGGCGGCGGCGTGGTCCTGGGTCGAGAAGATGTTGCAGGACGCCCAGCGCACCTCGGCGCCGAGCGCGGCGAGCGTCTCGATGAGCACCGCCGTCTGGATCGTCATGTGCAGGGAGCCGGCAATGCGCGCCCCGGCGAGCGGCCGCGCCTTCGCGAACTCGGCGCGCACCGACATGAGCCCGGGCATCTCCGTCTCGGCGATGGCGATCTCGCGCCGGCCGAAGTCGGCCTGGCCGATGTCGGCGACCGCGTAGTCCTGGAACTTCTTGCTGATCACGGCATTCATGGTCGTTTCTCTCCTTTGCGAGCGAGAGCGCCGTTGCCATTCGCGGTTCCCGAGCCTGGCGGGCTTCAGCCCGTTGCAACGCTCCTCGGAAACCACGGGGACCGTCCCCTTCGCCGCGCAGCGGCGAAGGCGGACTGTCCCCTCCTAAATTCTCGCGGCCTTCCTCAAGGCCTCCGCCCGGTCCGTGCGCTCCCAGCTGAACGCCGTGAACGCCTTGCCATCGTATTCCATCTCGACGGGCTCGCGCCCGAAATGCCCGTAGGACGCCGTCCGGCGGTACATCGGGTGCACCAGGTCCAGCATGCGGATGATGCCGTACGGGCGCAGGTCGAAGTGGGCTGCGACCAGCTTTTCGAGACCTGCGTCCGGGATCCGGCCCGTGCCGAAGGTGTGCACGGTGACCGACGTGGGCTTTGCCACGCCGATCGCGTAGGACACCTGGACCTCGCAGCGTGCCGCGAGGCCGGCCGCCACGAGGTTCTTCGCGACGTAACGTGCCGCGTAGGCGGCCGAGCGGTCCACCTTGGAAGGGTCCTTGCCCGAGAACGCCCCGCCGCCGTGGCGGGCCATCCCGCCGTAGCTGTCCACGATGATCTTCCGGCCGGTCAGGCCGCAATCGCCCACCGGGCCCCCGATCACGAAGCGCCCCGTCGGGTTGATGTGGAACTTCGTGCGTTTTCCCAGCCATCGCGCCGGCAGCACCGGCTTGATGATCTCTTCCATCACGCCTTCGCGCAGGTCCTTCTGCTTCACGTCCGGGGCGTGCTGTGTCGACAGCACGACGGCCTCGATGCCGACCGGCCGGTGGTTGTCGTAAGCGAAGGTGAGCTGGCTCTTGGCGTCGGGGCGCAGCCACGGCAGCTTCGGGTGGCGGCCCTTGCGCACCTTCGCCTGGCGCTCGACCAGCTTGTGCGCGTAGTGGATCGGTGCCGGCATCAGGACTTCCGTCTCGTCCGATGCGTAGCCGAACATGAGACCCTGGTCGCCGGCGCCCTGGTCCTCGGGCAGCGCGCGGTCGACGCCCTGCGCGATGTCCGCGGACTGCTTGCCGATGATGTTGACCACGCCGCAGGTCCGGCCGTCGAAGCCCACGTCGGAGGACGTATAGCCGATGTCGACGATGACCTGGCGCACCAGCGCCTCGAGGTCCACCCAGGCGGACGTCGTGACCTCGCCGGCGACGATCGCCACCCCGGTCTTGACCATCGTCTCGCAGGCGACGCGCGCGCGGGGATCGCGGGCGAGCAGGGCGTCGAGCACGGCGTCCGACACCTGGTCGGCGACCTTGTCGGGATGCCCTTCGGACACGGATTCAGAGGTGAACAGGTAAGCGCCTGACATCGAAAAATTATACGCCATCGGCGACAATGGCGGTTTGCCGCCGGAGTCCCGAGATGCCGAGTCGCCGCGAGGTCGCCAATGCCATACGGGCCCTCAGCATGGACGCCGTGCAGCGCGCCAATTCCGGCCATCCCGGCATGCCGATGGGCATGGCGGACATCGCCGAGGTGCTCTGGCGCGACTTCCTGAAGCACAACCCCGGCAACCCGCGCTGGCCCGATCGCGACCGTTTCGTGCTGTCCAACGGGCACGGGTCGATGCTGCTGTATTCGGTGCTGCACCTGACCGGCTACCCGCTCGGCATCGAGGAGCTGCGCAACTTCCGCCAGCTCGGCGCGCGCACGGCCGGCCATCCGGAGCGCGAGGTCGAGATCGGCGTCGAGACCACGACCGGACCCCTGGGACAGGGGCTGGCGAACGCCGTCGGCATGGCGCTCGCGGAGAAGAAGCTCGCCGCCGCGTTCAATCGCCCGGGCCACGAGATCGTCGACCACCACACCTGGGTGTTCCTCGGCGACGGCTGCCTGATGGAGGGCATCTCCCACGAGGCCTGCTCGCTCGCCGGCACCTGGGGCCTCGGCAAGCTGATCTGCTTCTACGACGACAACGGCATCTCCATCGACGGCGAGGTCGCCGGGTGGTTCACGGACGACACGCCGAAGCGCTTCGAGGCTTACGGCTGGCAGGTGATCCGTGACGTCGACGGCCACGACCCCGACGCGGTCGCGCGCGCCATCCGCCGCGCGAAGCGCGAGAAGGGGAAGCCCACGCTGATCTGCTGCAAGACGATCATCGGCTTCGGCGCGCCCAACAAGCAGGGCAAGGAGGAGTGCCACGGCGCGGCGCTCGGCGCGGACGAGGTCGCGCTGGCACGCAAGACCCTCGGCTGGCCGCACGAACCCTTCGTCGTGCCGGAGGACATCCGTGCGGCCTGGGACGGCCGCGCCGCCGGCAAGCGCGCGGAATCGCGCTGGCGCCGCCGGTTCAAGGCCTACGAGGCCGAGTACCCGCAGCTGGCCGCGGAGTTCCGCCGGCGCATGGACGCGGTCCTGCCGGAGGGATTCGAGGCCTGGATCGGCGAGGGTGCCGCCGCGGCGCAGGCGGCGGGCCAGGCCCTCGCCACGCGCCAGAGCTCCCAGTCGGTGCTGAATGCGCTCGGCCCGCGGCTGCCGGAACTGCTCGGCGGGTCCGCCGATCTGACCGGCTCCAACAACACCCGCATCAAGGGCACGGCCGCATTCTCCGCGGCGGCGCCGGCGGGCGACTACGTGCATTACGGCGTGCGCGAGTTCGGCATGGGCGCGGTCATGAACGGCGTGGCGCTGCACGGCGGCCTGTTGCCGTTCGGCGGCACGTTCCTCGTGTTCTCGGACTACATGCGCAACGCCCTGCGCATGGCGTCGATCATCGAGGCGGGCAGCGTCTTCGTGCTGACCCACGACTCGATCGGTCTCGGCGAGGACGGGCCGACGCACCAGCCCGTCGAGCAGCTGGCCTCGCTGCGCATGATCCCGCGACTGGAAGTCTGGCGGCCCTGCGACACGGCCGAGACATGGGTCGCCTGGGGCGCCGCGCTGCGCCGCCGCCAGGCGCCGACCGCGCTGGCGCTGACCCGGCAGTCCCTGCCGCAGCAGCCGCGCGACGCCGGCCAGCTCGCGGCGATCGCGCGCGGCGGCTACGTGCTCGTGGACGCGGGCGCCGACCCCGACTGCATCCTCATCGCGACCGGCTCGGAAGTCGCGCTCGCCGTCGAGGCCGCGCGCGAGCTCGCCGGCCGCGGCAGGCGTGCGCGCGTCGTGTCAATGCCCTGCACGAGCGTCTTCGACGCGCAGGACGCCGCCTGGCGCGATGCGGTGCTGCCGCCCGGCGTCACGGCCCGCGTCGCCATCGAGGCGGGGGTGCCCGACGGCTGGTGGCGCCACGTCGGCGCGGGCGGGCGCGTCATCGGCATCTCGCGGTTCGGCGCGTCGGCCCCCGCGAAGGACCTGTTCCGGGAGTTCGGTTTCACGTCCGCCGCCGTCGTGGAGGCGGCGGAGTCCCTGCTAAACGGAGAGAAGTGACCATGGCGATCAAGGTTGGCATCAACGGCTACGGCCGCATCGGGCGCAACGTCCTGCGTGCGCTCTACGAAGGCAAGCGCGCGGGCGAGATCAGCATCGTCGCGATCAACGACCTCGGCGATGCGAAGACGAACGCGCACCTCACGCGCCACGACACGGCGCACGGTCCGTTCCCCGGCCAGGTCGCGGTGGACGGCAGCCACATGGTGGTGAACGGCGACCGGATCCGCGTGCTCGCGGAGCGCGATCCGGCGAAGCTGCCCTGGGGAGAGCTCGGCGTCGAGATCGTGCTCGAGTGCACGGGCCTGTTCGCCAACAAGGAGAAGGCGGGCAAGCACCTCGCCGGGGGCGCGAAGAAGGTCGTCGTCTCGGCGCCCGCGGAGGGCGTGGACGCGACCATCGTCTACGGCGTCAACCACCAGACGCTGCGCAAGGACATGACGGTGATCTCGAATGCCTCCTGCACGACGAACTGCCTCGCGCCGCTCGTCAAGCCGCTGCACGAATCGCTCGGCGTCGTGTCCGGGATCATGACGACGGTGCACGCCTACACCAACGACCAGGTGCTCACCGACGTCTACCACTCCGACCTGCGCCGCGCGCGCTCGGCGACCATGTCCATGATCCCGACCAAGACCGGCGCCGCCGCCGCGGTCGGCCTCGTGCTGCCGGAGCTCAAGGGCAGGCTCGACGGCTTCGCCGTGCGCGTGCCGACGATCAACGTCTCGCTCGTCGACCTCAGCTTCGTCGCGAAGCGCGCGACGACCGCCGCCGAGGTCAACGAGATCCTGAAGAAGGCGTCGGCCGGGTCGCTCAAGGGGATTCTCGAGTACACCGAGGAGCCGCTCGTGTCGGTCGACTTCAACCACAACCCGGCGTCGGGCACGGTGGACGCGCAGCTCACCAAGGTGCTGGACGGCACGCTGGTCAAGGTCTGCGCCTGGTACGACAACGAGTGGGGATTCTCGAACCGGATGCTCGACACGACGCTCGCCTGGTCGAAGGCGGGCTGAGGCCGGCATGCACGCGATCCGCATGTCGGACCTCGATCTCGCGGGCAAGCGCGTGCTGATCCGCGAAGATCTCAACGTCCCGGTCGCGGACGGCCGCGTCACCAGCGACGCGCGCCTGCGGGCCGCCGTGCCGACGATCCGACGCGCCGCCGGCCAGGGCGCGCGCGTGATCGTCATGTCGCACCTCGGCCGCCCGAAGGAGGGCGAGCGCGACCCCGCGCTGTCGCTGCGCCCCGTAGCGGAGGCGCTCGCCGGGCTGCTCGGACAGGCCGTCCGCCTGCACGACGGGCCGCTCGAGTCCGCGGCCGCGGGGCCGGGCGAGGTCGTGCTGCTCGAGAACGTCCGGTTCCTGAAAGGCGAGAAGAAGGACGACCCCGCCCTCGCGGCGCGCATGGCGGCACTCTGCGACGTCTTCGTGATGGACGCCTTCGGCACCGCGCACCGCGCCGAAGCGAGCACGCACGGCGTCGCGCTCGCGGCGCCGGTCGCCTGCGCGGGGCCCCTGCTCGCCGCCGAACTCGACGCGCTGGCGCGCGCGCTGCACGACCCGAAGCGCCCGCTGGTCGCGGTCGTCGGCGGGTCCAAGGTCTCGACCAAGCTCGCGGTGCTCGAGAGCCTGCTCGCGAAGGTGGACGCACTCGTGGTCGGCGGCGGCATCGCCAACACCTTCCTCGCGGCCACCGGCGTCGCGGTCGGCAAGTCGCTGCACGAGCCGGACATGCTGGACGTCGCCCGGCGCCTGCTGAAGCAGGCGGAGGCCAGGGGCGTCGCGCTGCCGATCCCGACCGACGTCGTGGTCTCCCGCGAGTTCTCGGCGACGGCGGCGGCCGTGACCAAGCCCGCATCGGCGGTCGCCCCGGACGAGATGATCCTCGACATCGGGCCCGAATCCGCGCGCGTCCTCGCGCAAGTCCTCGCCGGCGCCGGCACGGTCATCTGGAACGGCCCGGTCGGCGTGTTCGAGTTCGATCAGTTCGGCGGCGGCACCCGGGCGCTCGCGGAGGCGATCGCGAAGAGCCCGGCGTTCTCGATTGCGGGCGGCGGCGATACCCTCGCCGCGATCGACAAGTACGGCATCGAGAAAGAGGTCTCCTACATCTCGACCGGCGGCGGCGCCTTCCTCGAGTTCGTGGAGGGCAAGACGCTGCCCGCGGTCGCGGCGCTGGAGCGGCGGGCGAAAGGGGGCTGACATGGCGAGACGCACCAAGATCGTCGCGACGCTCGGGCCCGCCACGGACGCGGATGCGGCGCTGGCGGATCTCATGGCGGCCGGCGTCGACCTGGTGCGCGTCAATTTCTCGCACGGCAGTTTCGACGACCATGCGCGCCGCATCGCGCGCGCGCGCGCGGCGGCCGCGAAGGCCGGCCGGGTCGTGGGCATCCTAGGCGACCTGCGCGGCCCCAAGGTCCGCATCGAGCGCTTCGCGACCGGCCGCGCGACGCTGGTCGAGGGCGAGCGGTTCACCCTCGACCCGGCGCACGACCCCGCGAACGGCACCGACCTCGTCGTGGGCGTCGCCTATGAATCCCTGCCGCGCGACGTGCGCGCGGGCGACACGCTGCTGCTGAACGACGGGCTGATCTCTCTAGAGGTGACGGGCGTCGAGGGCACGCAGGTCCGCACGAAGGTGCTGACCGGCGGCGAGCTCTCCGACATGAAGGGCCTCAACAAGCTCGGCGGCGGGCTCTCGGCGGGCGCGCTGACCGCGAAGGACCGCGAGGACATCGCGATGGCCGCCAGGCTCGGCGTGGACTACCTCGCCGTTTCCTTCGTGCGCGACCGCCGCGACATCGCCGAGGCCTGGGACCTGCTGCGCTCGGCGGGCGGGGAGGGCCGCATCGTCGCCAAGATCGAGCGGCGCGAGGCCATCGACAACCTCGAGTCGATCGTCGACGAGACCGCAGCGGTGATGGTCGCGCGCGGCGACCTCGGCGTCGAGGTCGGCTACGCCGAGCTCACGGGCCTGCAGAAGCGCATCATCGCGCTCGCTCGCGCAAGGAGCCGGCTCGTGATCACGGCGACGCAGATGATGGAATCCATGATCCACGCGCCGGTGCCCACGCGCGCGGAGGTCTCGGACGTCGCGAATGCCGTGATGGACGACACCGACGCGGTGATGCTGTCGGCCGAGACCGCCGTGGGGCGCCACCCCGGGCGGGTCGTGCGGGCCATGGCGCAGGTGATCGAGGGCGCGGAGAAATGGCAGCAGTCGAACCGCCCCGAGCTGCGTTCCGACGGCCAGTTCCAGCGCACCGACGAGGCGATTGCGGCGGCCGTCATGTACACAGCCAACCACCTCGACGTGCGCGCGATCGTCGCGCTGACCGAGTCCGGCTCGGTGGCGTTGTGGATGTCGCGCATGCGTTCGGACATCCCGATCTACGCGTTCACGCGCCACGCAGCGACCCAGCGGCGCGTCACCCTGTACCGGGGCGTGTACCCGGTCGATTTCGACGTCACGCACCCTCGGCCCGAGAAGATCTACGCCGCCATCTTCGACCGCCTCATGCAGGACGGTCTCGCGGCCGAAGGCGACCTTATCATCGTGACCAAGGGCGAGTTCTCGGGCGTTTCCGGCGGCACGAATTCGATGAAGATCCTCAAGGTCCAGCGTCAGGCCGCATGAAGCGCTCCGTCCGGGTCCTCGCCTGGATCCTCGGCGCCGTCGCGGCCGTCGCCGTGGCCGCGATCGCCGCGGCCTGGTTCACGCTGCGCGCCAGCCTGCCGGCGATCGAGGGCGAGGCCGCGCTCGCCGGACTCTCGGCGCCGGTCTCGATCGAGCGCGATGCCGCGGGGGTGCCCGTAATCCGCGGGGCGACGCGCCAGGACGTCGCGCGCGCGACCGGCTATGCGCACGCGCAGGACCGGCTGTTCCAGATGGACCTGCTGCGTCGCACCGGCGCCGGCGAGCTGGCGGCGCTGCTCGGTCCCGGTCTCGTCGAGGCGGACCGGCACATCCGCGTGCACCAGTTCAGGCAGCGTGCGCGCGAGGCACTCTCCGCACTGGCGCCCGGCGAGCGGGCGCTGCTCGAGGCCTATGCGGAGGGCGTGAATGCCGGCATCGGGTCGCTCGGGGCGCGGCCCTTCGAGTACCTCCTGCTCGGACTGTCGCCCGCGCCCTGGCGCGCGGAAGACTCGATCCTCGTCGTGCATGCGATGTGGATCGACCTGCAGGGACTCGACGCCGCCGACGAGCAGCAGCGCGGTCGCCTGGCGTCAACGCTGCCGCACTCCGTGTATCGCCTGCTGGTCGAGCCGGACCCGGCCTGGGAGGCGCCGATCGACGGGAGCCGCCTGCCCGAGGTGCCCTTGCCCCTGCCCGCGGAGTACGACCTGCGGGCGCTCGACCGCGCGCGGTTCGAGGCGCTCGATGCGCCGGCCGGGGAGCCCGCGGGCGAAAAGCGCGGCAGCAACAACTGGGCGGTCGCCGGAACCCGCACGCGCGACGGGGGCGCGCTGGTCGCCAACGACATGCACCTGGGCCTGCGGGTCCCGAACATCTGGTACCGCACGCGGCTCGTCGCCGCGGAGGGCGGCCTCGACGTGACAGGCGCCAGCCTGCCGGGCGTGCCGGCAATCGTCGCCGGCAGCAACGGCCGCGTCGCGTGGGGATTCACCAACAGCTACGGCGATTTCCAGGATCTCGTCCGCCTCGAGCCGGGGCCGGACGCGGGTAGCTACCAGACCGGCGAGGGCGCGCGGGCATTCGAGGTCGAGCGGGAGACGATCGAGGTCGCGGGGGCCGCGCCCGAGACGCTCGAAATACGCCGCACGGCCTGGGGCCCGGTGATCGGCGACGATGGGGAAGGGCGGGAGCTGGCGCTCGCCTGGACCGCGCATCGCGACGGCGCGACCGACATGGCGCTGATCGGGCTCGAGCGCGCCCGCGGGCTTGACGAGGCGGCAGCGATCATCGGCGGCGCCGGCATGCCCGGGCAGAACGTCATGGTCGCGGACCGCGACGGCCGCATCGGCTGGGTGCTTTCCGGCCGCCTGCCGTTGCGGCGCGGCATCGATGCCTCGCGGCCGTCGTCCTGGCACGCTGCCGGCGCGGGTTGGGACGGCTGGCTCCCCCGCGAGGAGTCGCCGCGACTGCTGGACCCGGCGGGGGGCTACGCCTGGAGCGCCAATGCGCGCGTCGTCGGCGGCGAGGACTTTGCGCGCATCGGTGACGGCGACTATGCGGCCGCCGCGCGCGCGCGCCAGATCAGGGACCGGCTCGCGGCGCTCGGCACCGCGACCCCCGCGGACATGCTGGCGATCCAGCTCGACGACCGCGCCGACTATCTGGCGCGCTGGCAGCCGCTCCTCCTGCGGGCGCTCGAGCGCGCCGGGGAAACTGAGGCCGCGCGCCTGGTCGCCGCCTGGGGCGGGCGTGCCGCAATCGACGACGCGGGCTACCGGCTACTGCGGGATTTCGAGCGGCGCGTGTCCGCGCGCGCCTTCCGCATGCTCGCCCAGCCTGCGATCGCGCGCTGGCCGGATTACGGCTGGCGCGCGCCGGAGCGGTTCACCGAGGTCGCGTGGCGCCTCGTGTCCTCGCGCCCGCAGCACCTGCTCGACCCGCGCTTCGCGGACTGGGACGCCTGGCTGGCCGACGTCGCCACGCGCAGCGTGAAGGACCTGCCGGCGGCCTGCGCAAGCCTGGCCGAGTGCCGCTGGGGCGCGTTAAACGTCGCGCGCATCCGCCACCCGATCAGCGAGGCGGTACCGCTCCTCGCGCGGTTCCTCGACATGCCGGCCGAGCCGCTGCCCGGGGACTGGTCGGTGCCGCGCGTGCAGTCACCGGGCTTCGGCGCATCCGAGCGCTTCGCGGTTTCGCCGGGCCGCGAGGCTGAGGGCTACTTCCACATGCCGGGCGGGCAGAGCGGCCACCCGCTGTCGCCGTTCTATCGCGCGGGCCACGCGGCCTGGGCGCGCGGCGAGGCGACGCCTTTCCTGCCGGGTGAGGCGGCGCACGTGCTGAGGCTCGTTCCCGCGCCGCGCTGATCGCGGCTATCATCCCCGGGTCCGGAAACCAGGGGGGTACCATGACGTCCAGAAATCGGACGCTCGCCGCGTGGGCGGCGGCCGTCTTCTTCGTTTGTGCCGCGCAGGCCTCGGACCAGGAATCCGCGAAGCTGCAGCCCGAGCTGATCCGCGGGAAGTATCTCGTGCAGATCACGGGCTGCAACGACTGCCACACCGCCGGCTATGCCGAGAGCGGGGGCAAGGTCGAGGAGTCGAAGTGGCTGCTCGGCGACCGGCTCGGCTGGCGCGGGCCCTGGGGCACGACTTACGCCTCGAACCTGCGGCTCGCCGTGAAGGACATGACGGCGGAGCAGTTCATCGCCCGCGCGCGCAGCCCGCTGCGGCCGCCGATGCCCTGGTTCAACCTCGTGGCCATGCGCGACAGCGACGTCAAGGCCATCTACGCGTACCTGAAGCATCTCGGACCGGCGGGCGAGCCGGCGCCGGCGTACCTGCCGCCCGGCCAGGCCCCGGCCGGGCCGGCGGTGATTTTTCCCGCGCCTCCGGCGCACTGAGGAAACCCGCATGAAGAGCACACTGCCGGCCCTGGTCCTCGCGTGCCTCATCGCGCTGCCGGCAGGGGCGGAAACCGTCGTCGTGGTAGCCGACGGCTACGTGGACGTGGTCGCAGGCCGCATCGTCTCGCCGGCGGTGGTCGTGATCGAAGGCGAGAAGATCGCCGCGGTCAATCCCGCCTCGCGGCCGGCGGGTGCGCGGACGATCGCGCTGCCGGGCCACGTGCTGCTGCCGGGACTGATGGACGCGCACGTGCACCTCAACTACATCATCGAGGAAGGCTGGGAGACGGAGCCCGTGCGCTTCACGGCCGGAGACTTCGCCCTGCGTGGCCTGCCGCACGCGTCGCAGACGCTGCTCGCCGGGTTCACCACGGTGCGCGACCTCGGCACCGGGCTCGGCTTCTCGGACGTCGCGTTGATGCGCGCGATCGACAAGGGCTGGGCCATCGGCCCGCGCGTGATCCCGGCGGGTCACGCGCTCTCCATCACGGGCGGCCATTGCGACCAGTCCACAGGCCTCGGTCCGGGCGTCGTGCCGCCGGAGTACATGTCGGGCAACGCGGACGGCGTCGACGAAGTCCTGAAGGCCGTGCGTTACCAGGTCAAGCACGGTGCCAGGGTCATCAAGATCTGCGCGACCGCCGGCGTGCTGTCATTCGGCGCCCCGGCCGGTGCCCAGCAGTATTCCCTGGAGGAACTGCGCGCGGCGGCGGACGAGGCGCACCGCCACGGCCTGCGGATCGCGGCGCACGCCCACGGCACCGAGGGCATCATCGCCGCGAGCGAGGCCGGGATCGACAGCATCGAGCACAACTCGATGATGACGGACGAGGCGGCGGCCGTGCTAAAAAGGAACGGGACTTTCGCCGCCCCGAACCTGCACCTGATCGACGCGCTCGACCCGGATTCGCTGCCGCCGATGCTCGCGGAGAAGCAGCGCTACCTCGCGCCGCTCGCCGTCGAGAGCTTCCGGCGCGCGCTCAAGCACGGGCTCAAGGTCGCCTTCGGCACGGACGCCGGCGTGTTCCCGCATGGCGACAACGCGAAGGAGTTCACGGCGCGGGTGAAACACGGCGACACGCCCCTGAACGCGATCCGCAGCGCCACGATCGTGAACGCGGAGCTCTTCGGCACGCCCGACCGCGGGAGAATCGAGACCGGGCTGCTCGCGGACATCGTCGCCGTGGCCGGCGACCCGCTCGCGGACGTGAAGCTACTCGAGGACGTGCGCTTCGTGATGAAGGGCGGCGTCGTCTTCAAGGCGCCGTGATCGCAGCCGCGCGTTCCTCGGTCCGGGCGCGCTTCGGCTGGGGAATCGCGCTGCCGGCGGCCCTGCTGCTCGCCTTTGTCATCCTCCTGACCCTGTCGGCACGCGGGCGCGAGTGGGCGCCCGCGGTCGCGCTGGTCTTCGGGATCATGCTGATCCCGGGCGTCATGCTCGCGAACGCCTGGCTGCTGTTCATGGGCTGGCCGCGGCGCTGGCTGCTGCTCGCCGGATGCGCGCTGCCCGGCTACGTCGCGGCCGCGCTCGCGCTCCTCGTGCACGGCAGCCGCGGCGAGCACAATCCGGGCGCCACGATGCTGGCGCCGTTCTTTGCGCTGCTGGAGTCGCCCGCCTCGCCGGGCATGGCGTGGCTGTCCTTCGCCTGGGTCGCCGCGATGGCGGCGCTCGTCGTGGCTGCGGTGTGGAACGAGCGGCGCCGGGCGGCGCCGCTACTGCAGTGACCTCATCGCCCGGTCGAGACCCGCGAGGGTCAGCGGGAACATCCGGTCCTCGATCAGCTCGCGCGTGATCCGGATCGACGGCGTGAACTCCCAGCGATCGGGCGGCTCGGGGTTGAGCCAGGCGTGGTGCGGGAATCCCGCGAGCAGGCGCTTCATCCAGGCCGCGCCGGGCTCCTCGTTCCAGTGCTCGATGCTGCCGCCGGGCTGCAGGATCTCGTAGGGGCTCATCGTCGCGTCGCCCACGATCACCAGGCGAAAGTCGCGCCCGTAGGTGCGCAGGAGCTGCGGCAGCGGCGTACGCTCGGCGTGCCGGCGCCGGTTGTCCTTCCACACCGACTCGTAGACGAAGTTGTGGAAGTAGAAGTGCTCGAGGTGCTTGAACTCGCCGCGCGCGGCCGCGAACAGCTCCTCGCAGATCCGCACGTGCTCGTCCATCGAGCCGCCGACGTCCAGGAACAGCAGCACCTTCACCGCGTTGTGCCGCTCAGGGACCATGCGCAGGTCGAGCAGCCCGGCGCGCCGCGCCGTCGCGTCGATGGTGCCGTCGAGGTCCAGCGTCTCGGCCGCGCCCTGGCGCGCGAAGCGCCGCAGGCGCCGCAGCGCGAGCTTGACGTTGCGCCGTCCGAGCCCGGCCGCGTCGTCGAGGTTCGCGAACTCGCGCCGCTCCCAGACCTTGACCGCGCGCCGGTTGCCGCCCGTGCCCCCGATCCTCACGCCTTCCGGGTTGTAGCCGCCGTGGCCGAACGGCGAGGTGCCGCCGGTCCCGATCCAGCGGTTGCCGCCTTCGTGCCGCGACTGCTGCTCCGCGAGCCGCTGGCGCAGCGTCTCCATGAGCGCCTCCCAGCCGCCGAGCGACCGGATGCGCGCCTTCTCCTCGTCGGTCAGCTGCAGCGCGAGCGCCTGTCGCAGCCAGTCGGCGGGCACTTCCGCCGCGAGCAGGGACTCGAAGGCGGACTCGGCGCCCCGGAAATGCGCCGCGAAGACGCGGTCGAAGCGGTCGTAGTGGCGCTCGTCCTTGACGAGGATGGCGCGTGACAGGAAGTAGAACTGTTCGACTGGCGACTGGGGGTCTGTCCCCTTCGCCGGTCCTGCGGCGAAGGGGACTGACCCCTCCGACAGCGCCTCCAGCAGCGCGAGGAACTCCGTCATCGACGCCGGCACGCCGGCGGCACGGAGCATCAGGAAGAATCGGATCAGCATGGCGCGGGCCGCGCCTCAGCCGGGCCTGCCCGCGCGCCGGTTCATGAACACGAGCTGCTCGAAGAGGTGGACGTCCTGCTCGTTCTTCAGCAGGGCGCCGTAGAGCGGCGGGATGGCGGATCTCGCGTCTTCCGCGCGCAGCGCCTCGGGCGGGACGTCCTCGGCGACCAGCAGCTTGATCCAGTCGAGCAGCTCGGAGGTGCTGGGCTTCTTGCGCAGTCCGGGCGTCTCGCGGATGCGGAAGAAGGCGGCGAGCGCCTCGGCCAGCAGCGCCTTCTTCAGGCCCGGGTGGTGCAGGGAGACGATCCGCTCCATCGTCTCCGCGTCCGGGAAGCGGATGTAGTGGAAGAAGCAGCGGCGCAGGAAGGCGTCAGGCAGCTCCTTCTCGTTGTTGCTGGTGATGAACACGACCGGCCGGTGCCGCGCGCGCACCAGCTGCCGGGTCTCGTAGACGTAGAACTCCATGCGGTCGAGCTCGCGCAGCAGGTCGTTCGGGAACTCGATGTCCGCCTTGTCGATCTCGTCGATCAGCAGCACCGCGCGACGCTCGCTCTCGAACGCCCGCCAGAGCATGCCGGGCACGATGTAGTTGGCGATGTCGCCGACGCGGCCGTCGCCGAGCTGCGAGTCGCGCAGCCGCGAGACGGCGTCGTACTCGTACAGGCCCTGCTGCGACTTGCTGGTGGACTTGACGTGCCACTCGAAGATCGGCGCGTCGAGGGCGCGCGCGACCTCGAGCGCGAGCTGGGTCTTGCCGGTGCCCGGCTCGCCCTTGACGAGCAGCGGCCGCCCGAGCGTCACCGCCGCGTTGACCGCCAGCGCGAGCTCGGGCGTCGCGACGTAGCTGTCGGAACCGGAGAAGCGCGTCAAGATTTCTTCGCGGCGGCGACGAGCTGCTTCAGGTCGGAGAGCACGACCTCGGAGTGGCCCTTCGGGTCCACCTTGACGTAGTGCTTCGCGACCTTGCCCTGCGGGTCGATGATGAACGTGTCGCGCCGCGCGAGCTCCGCGATGCCGACGTACTTCGTGAGCGTGCCGTAGGCCGCCGCGGTCTTCTTCTCGGCGTCGGCCAGGATCGGGAACGGCAGGCTGTGCTCGTCGGCGAACGCCTTGTGCGAGGCCACGTCGTCGACGCTGACGCCGAGGATCACGGCGCCGAGGTCGCGGTAGGCGAAGATGTTGTCGCGGAACTCGCAGGCCTGCGTCGTGCAGCCCGGCGTGTTGTCCTTGGGATAGAAGTACAGCACCACCCACTTGCCGCGGTAGTCGGCGAGTTCGTGCCACTTGCCGGTCTGGTCCTGTAGCCTGAAGGCGGGTGCGGGCGAGCCGACGGCGGGCGGGTCCGCGGCGAGCGCGGCGCCCGCGAACAGGAAGGAGAGTGCGATGGCGGCGCCATGCAGGATACGCGTCATGGGAGGTCCTCCGGTTGGCTCGATGATAGCCCGGCCCGCCGGCCGATGGCCATGAGCGGCGCGCCCCGCACCGCGCTGGTGCTGACCGGCGGGGGCGCGCGCTCCGCCTGGCAGGTCGGCGTCCTGCGGGCCATCGCCGGCTGGTACCCGGCGGGCAGCGCGCTGCCGTTCCAGGTGATCTGCGGCACCTCGGCCGGCGCGATCAACGCGGCCGTGCTCGCCGCCGGCGGCGCGGATTTCGGCGCCGCGAGCGCCGCGCTCGCGCGGGTGTGGGGCGGCTTCCGCATCGGCCAGGTGTTCCGTGCCGGGACGCTGGACATGCTGCGCGCGGGGCTGCACCTCGTGCTCGCGCTGGTCTCCGGCGGCTGGCTGCTGCCGATGCCGCGGTCGCTGCTCGACAACTCGCCGCTGCGCGAACTGCTCGGCCGGGAAGTCGACTTCGCCGCGCTCGGCCGCGCGCTGGCGTCGGGACGGCCCGATGCGCTCGCCGTCACCGCGACCTCGCTGACCGGCGGCGGCAGCGTGACCTTCGTCGCGAGCGCGCGGCCCGTCGTCGCCTGGGATCGCGCCGGGCGGCGCGGCGCGGCCGCGACGCTCGGCGTCGATCACCTGATGGCGAGCGCCGCCATTCCGCTTCTGTTCCCGCCGGTCGCGCTGGAGGACGGCTACTACGGCGACGGGGCGCTGCGCCATTCGACGCCGCTCGCGCCCGCGATCCACCTCGGCGCGGACCGGATCCTGGTGATTGGCGTCCGTCATGCGGACGCGGGCCGGTCCGCGTCGGACGCGGCGCCCAACATGGCCGAGCAGTTCGGCTTCCTGCTGGATTCCCTGTTTGCCGAAGGACTGCAGTCGGACCTCGAGCGGCTGATACGGATCAACACGCTGCTTGCCGGCGTCCGGCACGGGCCCGCGCCGGCCGGCATGCGCCAGGTCGACACGCTGCTGCTGCGCCCGGAACGCGACCCGAGTGACGCCGCCGTCGCGCACCGGCACGCGATGCCGGCATCGCTCAGGGCGCTGCTCCGCATCCTCGGCGCGCGGGGCGGGCGCGGCGGCCGCCTGCTGTCCTACCTGCTGTTCGAGGGCGCGTACACGCGCGAACTGATCGCCGCGGGGGAGCGCGAGGCGGGGCTGCGCCGCGCGGAGATCTCCGCATTCCTGGGCATCGCCTGACCCGCGTCAGGGCGGCAGCGCGTTGTGCCGCACCAGGAGCTGGGGGTAGCGCGGCCGGAAATGCCGCGCCAGCCGCTCGACCAGGTAGACGGAGCGGTGCTGCCCGCCCGTGCAGCCGATCGCCACGGTCAGGTAGCCGCGGTTCGCCTCTTCGTACTCCGGCAGCCGGCCCTCGATGAAGCGCACGAGGTCCGTCACCATGCGTTCGACGCGCGGGCTCGCCTCGAGGAATTCGATGACCCGGGCATCGCGGCCGGTGAGCGGTTTGAGCGCCGGCTCCCAGTAGGGGTTCGGCAGCGTGCGCGCGTCGAACACGAAGTCGGCGTCGCCGGGCGTGCCGTGCTTGAATCCGAAGGACTCGAAAAGGATGGAAAGCCGGCCGGGCGAGCGCGGCTCGACGCGCTGCGCGATCGTGTCGCGCAGGCCGTGCACGCTCATGCGCGAGGTGTCGACGACCAGGTCCGCGCTGTCGATCAGCGGGTGCAGCAGCCGGCGCTCCTCGGCGATCGCGTCGGCGAGGCTCACGCCCGCGCCGGCGAGCGGGTGCCGGCGGCGGGTCTCGGCGTAGCGGCGCTTCAGCACCTCGTCCTCGGCATGCAGGTAGAGCACCTCGCAGCGCAGGCCGGAACGCCTCAGGTCCGCGACCAGGGCCGGGATCGAGGCCAGGTCGTCGGGCCGGTTGCGCGCGTCGAGCCCGACCGCGAGGCGCCGGTAGATGGGCTCGTCGCTGCGCAGCGAATGCGAGACCAGCGCCTGCACCAGGCCCGCCGGGATGTTGTCGATGCAGTACCAGCCGAGGTCCTCCAGCATGTTGAGCGCGACGCTCTTGCCGGAACCCGACAGCCCGCTGACGACTACCAGCCGCGTCATGGCGTGCCCGCGTTCAGACGGTCCTGCCGCGCGCGACTTCCGCGGCGCGGTGGTCGGACAGTTTCTCCTTGTGCTTGCGCACCAGGCGGTCGAGCTTGTCGACCAGCGCGTCGATGGCGGCGTACATGTCCTCGTGCCGCGCGTCCGCGTGGATCACCGCGCCGCTGACGCCGAGCGTCGCCTCCGCCTTGTGCTCGAGCTTCTCGACCGTGAGCACGCAGTGCACGTCGACGACGCGCTCGAAATGGCGCAGGATCCGCTCGAGTTTCTTCTCCACGTACTCGCGAAGCGGGGGCGTGACCTCGACGTGGTGGCCGGTCAGCGTCAACTGCATGGTTCGATTCTCCTGTTCAATGGTGTTCCCCGGCTCCGGCGCTCAGCGCCCCGCCTCCTGGCGCCGCACGCTCGAGGGCGCGATGCCGAGCGCCTCGCGGTACTTCGCGACGGTGCGGCGGGCGACCATCACGCCGTCCGCCGCGAGCAGCCGCACGATCTCCTGGTCGGAGAGCGGCCGTCCGGGCGGTTCCTGCGAGACCAGCTTGCGGATCTTGGCACGGATGGCCGTCGAAGAGATGCCCGCGCCGTCGTCGCCGGTCACCTGGCTCGAGAAGAAGTAGCGGAACTCGTACACGCCGCGCGGCGTGTGCAGGTACTTGCCGGTCGTGACGCGCGAGATCGTCGACTCGTGCATGCCGACGGCCTCGGCGACGTCCTTCAGGATCATCGGCTGCATGGACTCCTCGCCGCTGTCGAGGAAGGCCTGCTGGCGGCCGACGATCGTGCGGGCGACCTTCAGCATGGTGTCGTTGCGGATCTCGAGGCTCCGGAGCAGCCAGCGCGCCTCCTGCAGCTGGGTGCGCAGCACGGCGTGGTCCGGGGCGCGCGTGATCAGGCTGGCATAGCCCTCGTTGAGCCGCACGCGCGGCAGCGCCGCGGGATTGAGCTCGACGACCCAGCCCTGCGGCGTGCGGCGCGCGTAGACGTCGGGCACGACGTATTCCGTGCGCGTCGCCTGGAACGCGGCCCCGGGTCTCGGATGGCAGCCGCGCACCAGTGCGAGCGCGACGTCGAGCTCCTCGCCGCCGACGTGCAGCGCGCGCTGCAGCGCGGCGAGGTCGCGGCCTGCCACCAGCTCGAGGTGGCGCTGCGCCAGCTCCCGGGCCGTGGCGAGACCGGGCGTCGCGGGATCGAGCTGGGCGAGCTGTAGCCCGATGCACTCCGCGACCGACCGCGCGCCGACGCCGGCGGGATCGAGCTGCTGCACGACCGCGAGCACGCGCGCGACGCCGTCCGCGTCGGTCCGGACCTCGGCGGCGACGGCCTCGGCGATCGCCTCGAGGGATTCCGTCAGGTAGCCGTCGTCATTGACGGCGTCGATGATGGCGTGGCCGATGGCGAGCGCCTCGCGCGGGAGGTGGGCGAGCTCCAGCTGCCACGCGAGATGGTCGTGCAGCGAGCGGCCGGACTCGTCCGGCAGCTCGAGCTCGCGGTCCCCCGAGCCGGACCAGGGCGCCTCGGACTCCGCCGCGCTGGGCTCGGCCCAGTCGTCGCCGATCTCGACGACCGGCTCGTCTTCGCCGCCTTCCGGGGCCGCCTCGCCCCGGTCCGCGTCCTCCGCGGAACCCTCGGACGACCAGGTCGCCTCGAAGTCCTCCTCGGGCTCGAGCATCACGTTGCTCTCGAGCGCCTGCAGCACCTGGGCCTGCAGTTCGATGGTCGGGAGCTGCAGCAGCCGGATGGCCTGCTGCAGCTGAGGCGTCATCGTGAGCTGCTGGCCGATGCGGAGCTGGAGAGTAGGCTTCATCATGGCACGGAGGGGTCAGACCCCTTCAGCAGGCGCGTACATGGCGGTCTCGACATTGGGTTCGCTGAAGGGGTCTGACCCCTCCAGCGCCGCCGTCACAGGCGGAAATCCTGTCCCAAGTAGACCTTGCGCACCTCGGGATTTGCAAGGATCTCGTCCGCCGTTCCGGAAGCCAGCACGGTGCCCTGGTTCACGATGTAGGCGCGACCGCAAATTCCCAGCGTTTCCCGCACGTTATGGTCGGTGATCAGGACGCCGATGCCGCGGTCGGCGAGGTGGCGCGCGATGCGCTGGATGTCGTGCACCGACAGCGGGTCGACGCCGGCGAACGGCTCGTCGAGCAGGATGAAGGCCGGGTCCGCGGCCAGCGCGCGCGCGATCTCGACGCGCCGGCGCTCGCCGCCGGACAGGCTCATGCCGAGGTGGTCGCGCAGATGCGCGACGTGCAGCTCCTCGAGAAGGCTCTCGAGCGCCTCGTCGCGCGCGGCGCCGTCGAGGTCGTCGCGCGTCTCGAGAATCGCCATGACGTTGTCAGTCACGGTCAGGCGGCGGAAGATCGACGGCTCCTGCGGCAGGTAGCCGACGCCGCGCCGCGCGCGCGCGTGCATCGGCAGCGTGGTGATGTCCTCGCCGTCGAGCGTGATCCGGCCGCCGTCGCAGGGCACGAGGCCCACGATCATGTAGAAGGCGGTGGTCTTGCCGGCGCCGTTGGGGCCGAGCAGCCCGACCACCTCGCCGCTGCTGATCGACACCGAGAGGGACGAGACGACCTTGCGTTTGCGGTAGCTCTTCTGCAGGCCCGTGGCCGCGAGCTCGCTCATGGCTCGGGACCCGGGCGTTCGGCCGGGGGTTCGTTCGGCTGGATGGTGATCGTGACCGGGTCGCGCGACACGACGCGCTGGTTCGCCGTGCTGTAGACCAGCTTGCCGCCGGTCATCTCGGTCTTGCCGTCCGAGAGCCAGGCTTCGCCGTCCAGCTCGACCGTGCCGCGCTGCAGGTCGTAGTCGATCCGGTTCGCGCGCCCCTGGGCGAGCTGGTCCTCGCGCTGCTGCTGGAAGGTCGCGGGCGCGCCGGTGACCATGGCGGTCGCGATCACGCCGCCCGAGAAGCGCACGCGCGCCGAGTCGCTCGCCAGCGCGGCCTCCGGCATGGTGATGCGCACGGTGCCGCTGAACTCCCAGCTGCTGTCCTTGAAGTCGAGCCCGGTCGCCTCGGCGCGCTCCGCCGTGATCTTCACTTCGCCCTGGGTGATCGTGATCGCGCCGAACCTCAGCCTGCCGTTCTGGTAGTCGAAGTCGGTGGTGCTGGCGTTGAGCTGGATCGGCAGCTCGGTGCGCTCCTGCGCGCCGGCGACCGCGGCGGCGGCGGCCAGTGCGAGCGCGGCCAGCAGTCGTTCAGGGCGCGAAGCGGCCATTGACGTCCGATTCCAGCCGCACGGTCCCGGCCTTCAGGTCGGCGCGCATGCCCAGCGCGCGGATCCGGTGCGGGCCGAATGCGAGTTCCACGGGCGATTGCGTGACCGCCGTCTCCGCGAGCGTGTCCAGGGTCAGGCGCGGCGTGTGCAGTTCCGCGGCCCCCGGATCCTCGCCGGGGCGTCCCGCGAGCCGGACTTCGCCCTCGAATTCGACCGTCTGGCCGCCTTGCGGAACGCGGGCCTCGTTCGAGGTCAGCTCCCAGTCGCGGCCGGTTGGGGCGTGATAGTCGACGGCGACCTCGGCGAGCCGCACGACGCCGCTCTCGGGGTCCTCGGTCGCGGAAATCGACCGCAGGCCGATCCGCAGTCGGCCGTCCGCGCCGAACTCCTCGAGGTCGACGCCGGTCAGGAAATAGCCCGGCCGCCCGGCCTGACCCTCGCCGGCCGCCGGCTCGCGTTCGACCACGCGCCATTGCACGAGCGCGGCGATCAGCGCGACGAAGCCGGCGAGCAGGAGCAGACGCGCGATCATGGCCGGGCCCCGCGGGCGGCCAGCAGCCAGTCGCAGAATTCGCGCACCGCGCCCCGGCCACCGGCTGCGCGCGTGACGTGCTGCGCGGCGGCCAGCACTTCCGGGTGCGCGTCTGCGACGGCCGCGGGCAGCCCGACCGCCGCCATCAGGCCGAGATCCGGCGTGTCGTCGACCAGGCAGGCGACGCGCCGCGCGGCGACCGCGTTGCGCTTCAGCAGCTCCGCGAGCGCACGGGCCTTGTCGCCGACGCCCTGCGCGACGTCCGTGACGCCCAGCTCGCGCATGCGCGCGGTCACCGCCGACGAGCGGCGGCCCGAGATGACCGCCACGCCGATCCCGGCGGCAACCAGCATCTTGATGCCATGACCGTCCCGCACGTGAAAGGCCTTGATGCTCTCGCCGTCCGGGCCGTACCAGAGACTGCCGTCGGTCAGCACGCCGTCCACGTCGAGCACGACCAGCGCGATCTCGGCGGCCGGCGTCACATCACCCCCGCGCGCAGCAGGTCGTGAACGTTCAGCGCGCCGACCAGGCGGCCCGAGGCGTCCAGCACGAGCAGGCCGTTGATCGCGTGCTTCTCCATCATCAGCACGGCCTCCGCCGCGAGCTCGTCCGGGCCGATCGAGCGCGGCGTGCGCGTCATGACGTCGGACATGCGGCTGCCGTGGATGTCGACCCTGCGGTCGAGCGTGCGGCGCAGGTCGCCGTCGGTGAAGATCCCGAGCACCCGGTCTTCGCCGTCGACGACCGCGGTGAGCCCGAGCCGCTTGCGCGTCATTTCCAGCAGGCCCTCGGTCAGCGCGGTGTCGGGTCCGACCCTCGGCAATTCGTCGCCGCGGCGCATCACGTCCGACACGTGCAGCAGCAGGCGTCGGCCCAGCGAGCCGCCGGGGTGCGAACGCGCGAAGTCGGCCTCGGTGAAACCGCGATGCTTGAGCAGCGCCACCGCCAGCGCATCTCCCATGGCGAGCGTCGCCGTCGTGCTGGCCGTCGGGGCGAGGTTGAGCGGGCAGGCCTCGGCCGGGACGCTGATGTCGAGGTGTACGTCCGCCTCGCGCGCGAGCGTGGAGGCGGGGTTGCCGGTCATCGCGACGAGCGGCGCGCCCATGCGCTTGAACAGCGGCAGGATGGTCAGGAGCTCCGCAGTCTCGCCGGAGTACGAGATGGCGAGCACGACGTCGCCCTTGGCGACCATGCCGAGGTCGCCGTGGCTCGCCTCGGCCGGGTGCAGGAAGAAGGCGGGCGTGCCGGTGCTCGCGAGCGTCGCGGCGATCTTGCCGCCGACGTGCCCGGACTTGCCCATGCCGGAGACGACCACGCGGCCCGTGCACGCGAGCAGCATGCGGCAGGCCCGGCCGAAGTCGTTGCCCAGCCGGTCGACGAGCGCGGCGACGGCCCGTGCCTCGATCCGGAGCGCCTCGCGCCCCATCTCGACCAGGCGCTGGCTGTCGGTGGCGTCGTTCATCGGTTGCGCGCGGCATCCACGTGCGATCCGGCATCATACACCGGCCCTCCGCCGCGATTAGAATGACGCCATGACGCCGGAGCAGATCACCCGGGACATCGAGGCCGCGCTGCCGGGGGCGCAGGTGCGCGTCGCCAGCGACGACGGCGTGCATTTCGCGGCGATCGTGGTGGCCCCGCAATTCGAGGGGCTGCGGCCGCTCGCGCGTCACCAGCTCGTGTATCGCGCGCTGGGCGCGGCCGTGGGGGGCGCGATCCATGCCCTGTCGCTCGATACGGCGACGCCCGCCGAGTGGTCGCGCCGCGGCGCGCGCTGACGCCGGCCCGGTCGGATGGACAAGTTCCGAATCACCGGCGGCCGGCGGCTCGAGGGCGAAGTTCGCGCGTCAGGCGCCAAGAACGCGGCCCTGCCGATCCTCGCGGCGGGCCTGCTGACCGACCGGCCGCTCACGCTGCGGAACATCCCGGACCTGCACGACGTGACGACCATGCTGCGGCTGCTCGAGCGCATGGGCGTCGCGACGGCGGCCGCCGGCGGCGGCGAGGTGCGCGTGGACGCGAGCGGGCTCACCGAGGCCGTCGCGCCCTACGAACTCGTGAAGACCATGCGCGCCTCGATACTCGTCCTCGGGCCGCTGCTGGCCCGCCACGGCGAGGCGCGGGTCTCGCTGCCCGGCGGCTGCGCGATCGGCGCCCGCCCGGTCAACCTCCACGTCTCCGGACTGCAGGCGATGGGCGCGCGGATCGCGATCGAAGGCGGCTACATCCACGCCACGGCGGGACGCCTCGCCGGCGCGCGCATCGTGCAGGACACGGTGTCGGTGACGGGGACCGAAAACCTCATGATGGCGGCGACGCTCGCGCGCGGGCGGACGGTGATCGAGAACGCCGCGCGGGAACCGGAGGTCGTCGACCTCGCCGCTTGCCTGACGGCGATGGGCGCGCGGGTCACGGGCGCCGGCACCGACACCGTCGTAATCGAGGGCTGCGAGCGGCTCGGCGGCTGCGAGCACACGGTGCTGCCGGACCGCATCGAGACCGGCACCTTCCTCGTCGCCGGCGCCATCACGCGCGGGCGGGTGCGAGTCACCGGCACCGAGCCCGGGCACCTCGACGCGGTGATCGCCAAGCTGCGCGAGGCCGGCGCCCGCGTCGACGTCGGCGCCGACTGGGTCGAGGTGGACATGAAGGAGCGGCCGCGCGCCGTCGACGTCCGCACCGCGCCTCACCCCGGGTTCCCGACCGACATGCAGGCGCAGCTCGCGGCGCTCGATGCCGTCTCGGACGGCGTCGGCACGATCATCGAGACGATCTTCGAGAACCGTTTCATGCACATGCTGGAACTGCGCCGACTCGGCGCCGACGTGCGCATCGAGGGGCACACGGCCGTGATCCACGGCATGCCGCGGCTCTCGGGCGCGCCGGTGATGGCGACCGACCTGCGCGCCTCCGCGAGCCTCGTGCTCGCCGGACTGGTCGCCGAGGGCACGACCGACGTGCAGCGCATCTACCACATCGACCGCGGCTACGAGCACATCGAAGAAAAAATGCGCGGGCTCGGCGCCGACATCCGGCGCATGCCGGGCCCCGCCACCTAGGAAGAGCGCATCGCGCCGGCCTCCCGCGGGCGCTCGACGACCTCGATGCGGACGTTGTGCTCGGTGCCGTCCGTGTCGGCAGGCGACCGGCGCCAGAGCCGCAGGCGCGCCGGCTGGCCCGGCTCCAGCATCGCGATCCGGGCGAGCAGGTCCTGCATGCCGCGCAGCGGCTTGCCGTTCAGCTGGGTGATCACGTCGCCGCGCGCGACGCCCTGGGCGTCGGCCGGGCTGTCCGGGTAGACGTGGCGCACCAGCACCGAGCCGTCGGGGAGCCCCGACTGCTGGATGGCTTCCGGCGTGATGTCGCTCGGCACGACGCCGATCCAGCCGCGCACCACGCGCCCGTCGCGGATGATCGCGTCGACGACGCCGCGCACGAGGTCCACCGGTATCGCGAAGCCGATTCCCTCGATGCCGGCCTGCCGTCCCGCGATCGCGCTGTTGAGCCCGACCAGCTTGCCGGTCGCGTCCACCAGCGCGCCGCCGGAGTTGCCGAAATTGATCGCGGCGTCCGTCTGGATGAAGTTTTCGAAGGTCGTGACGCCGAGCTGGCCGCGGCCGGTCGCGCTGACGATGCCCTGGGTCACGGTCTGGCCGAGTCCCAGCGGATTGCCGATCGCGAGCACCGGCTCGCCGACCCGCAGCCGGTCGGAACGGCCGAGCGGCATGATCGGCAGCGTGCCCAGGTCGATCTTCAGGACGGCCAGGTCCGTGTCGGGATCCACGCCCACGAGCGTCGCAGGGCCCGACTGGCCGTTCTTGAGCTGGACCTTGATCTGCGTCGCCTGCGATATCACGTGGTAATTGGTGACGACGTGGCCGTGCACGTCGTAGATGATCCCGGAACCGAGGCTGCGCTCGACGCGTTCGCGGTATTCCGGCCACACGTCGCCGAACAGCTGCGCGAACTGCGGCGGCAGGCCGCTGACGCTCGGCAGCACGACTCGGCGCTCGGTGAAGATGTTGACGACGGCCGGCGCCGTGGCGTCCACCGCGTCCGCGTAGCTGACGAACTGGGTCGGGGTGGCGGCGGGCTGCGGTTCCGGCTCCGGGAGCGGTTCGCGCACGCCGGCGGCCGGCGGCGCCGGCACGTCCGTTTCCGGCGCCGGCCGCAGCAGCACCCAGGCGAGCGCCGCCGCGAGTCCGAGCGCGACCCACGGAGAGATCCATCTCAGCCAGCCCGGAACGTCCAACATCGCCGTGTATAATGCGGCAAACGCGGCAACGAACGAAAATCAGACGATGAGCGAAACCATCGACAAGGGCCGGCGGCAGCTCCTGACCGCGGCAACGACGCTGACCGGCGCCGTGGGCGTCGCCTTCGCGGCGGTACCGTTCCTGGCTTCGTGGAAGCCGAGCGCCCGCGCCAAGGCGCTGGGCGCGCCGGTCGAGATCGACATCAGCAAGCTCGACCCGGGCGCCATGCTGAAGATCGAGTGGCGCGGAAAGCCGGTCTGGGTCGTGCGGCGCACGCCGGAGATGATCGACCGGCTGGGCGCGGCGGAGCCGTTCCTCGCCGATCCGGGCTCCGAGCGTTCGCGCCAGCCGGATTACGCCAGGAACCCGTCGCGGGCCGTGAATCCGGAGTACCTCGTCGTGCTCGGCGTCTGCACCCACCTCGGCTGCGCGCCCATGAGCCGCTTCGAGCCCGGCGACGCGGAGTTGACGACCGCCAGCCCCGGCGACTGGCCGGGCGGGTTCTACTGCCCGTGCCACGGCTCCAAGTTCGACCTGTCCGGGCGCGTGTTCCGCGGCGTTCCTGCGCCGACCAACCTCGAAGTGCCGCCTTACACGTTCGCCGACAGCGGCCACATCATCATCGGCCAGGACCAGGGGAGCGCCGCCTGATGGCCACGCAGGAAGCGCCGGCCCCGACCGGCAGGATGGCGGCCCTCGGCGCGTGGATCGACGCGCGTTTCCCGATGAAGAAGATGTGGGACGAGCACGCGGCGCAGTACTACGCGCCCAAGAACTTCAACTTCTGGTACTACTTCGGCTCCCTCGCGATGTTCGTGCTCGCGCTGCAGATCGTCACGGGCATCTTCCTGACGATGAGCTACAAGCCGTCGGCCGAGGAGGCCTTCGGCTCGGTCGAGTACATCATGCGCGACGTCGAGTGGGGCTGGCTGCTGCGCTACCTGCACTCGACCGGCGCGTCGGCGTTCTTCATCGTCGTCTACCTGCACATGTTCCGCGCGCTGCTGTACGGGTCGCACCGCAGGCCCCGCGAGCTCCTCTGGATCCTCGGCGTGCTGATCTACCTCGCGCTGATGGCCGAGGCCTTCTTCGGCTACCTGCTCCCCTGGGGCAACATGTCCTACTGGGGCGCGCAGGTGATCGTGTCCCTGTTCGGCTCCTTCCCGGTGATCGGGGAGGGGCTCGTCGAGTGGATCCGCGGCGACTACTTCATCTCGGACATCACGCTGAACCGCTTCTTCGCGCTGCACGTGGTCGCGCTGCCGCTGGTGCTGATCTTCCTCGTGGTCGCGCACCTGCTGGCGCTGCACGAGGTCGGCTCCAACAACCCCGACGGCATCGAGATCAAGAAGAACAAGGCGCCGGACGGCCACCCGCTCGACGGCGTGCGTTTCCATCCCTACTACACGGTGAAGGACCTGTTCGGCCTCGGCGTATTCCTGGTGCTGTTTGCGGCCGTGGTCTTCTTCGCGCCGGAGATGGGCGGGCTGTTCCTGGAGGCGCCGAACTTCGAGCCGGCGAACCCGCTGCTGACGCCCCCGCACATCGCCCCGGTGTGGTACTTCACGCCCTATTACGCGATGCTGCGCGCCGTGCCCGCGTTCGCCGGGACGCAGGTCTGGGGCGTGCTGGTGATGTTCGCCGCCATCCTCGTGCTGTTCTTCGTGCCCTGGCTCGATCGTTCCCCGGTCCGGTCGATCCGCTACCGCGGGCCGATCTACAAGACGGCGCTGATGCTGTTCGCGGCGACCTTCATCATGCTCGGCTACTGCGGGCTCAAGCCGGCCGCCGAGCCGTTCAAGACCCTGTCGGTGATCGGCACCATCTACTACTTCGTGTTCTTCCTGGCGATGCCCTGGTACACGCGCATCGAGAAGACGAAGCCCGAGCCCGCGCGGGTGACGAAATGAGCGCCCTGTCGCGCATCGCGGCGGTCTTCGCGCTGTCGCTCGCCGCCGCGGCGAACGCCGCGACCGCCGGGTGGCCGCTGCAGGACGCGGGTACCGACGTCGGCAACCTCGCCTCGCTGCAGCGCGGCGCGCGCAACTTCGTCAACTATTGCCTCGGCTGCCACTCGGCCAAGTACATGCGCTACAGCCAGCTGGCCTCCGACCTCGCGCTGACCGAGGACGAGCTGCGCGCCAGCCTGATGTTCACCGGCACGCGCATTTACGACACGATGGATTCCGCCCTGAGCGCGGACCAGGGTCGCCAGTGGTTCGGCAACGCGCCGCCCGACCTGTCGCTGATCGCGCGCAGCCGCGGACCGGATTACGTGTTCACCTACCTGCGGTCGTTCTACGCGGACCCGTCGCGCCCGACCGGCGTGAACAACGCCGTGCTGCCGGGGACGTCGATGCCGCATGTGCTCGCGCACCTGCAGGGCCTGCAGCAGCCGCGCTTCGAGACGACGACCGGGGAAGACGGCAAGGAAGTCCGCCACCTCGCCGGGCTCGAGCCCGGCAGCGTGCCCGGCGACCTGCCGGCGGCGGCCTTCGACAGCTTCGTGCGCGACACGGTGGCCTTCCTCGAATACGTCTCCGAGCCGCACAAGGCCAGGCGCCAGGAACTCGGCGTCTGGGTGATCCTCTTCCTGCTGATGTTCACGGCCTTCGCCTGGTTCCTCTACAAGGAATACTGGAAGGACGTGAAGTGACGATGGGCGCGCCGCAGACGCCCAGGCGGCCCTATCTCGTGCGCGCCATGCACGAATGGATGACGGCGAACAGCCAGACGCCCCACCTGGTCGTCGACGCGGCGTCCCAGGCCGCCGAGGTGCCGCGCGCCTACGTGCGCGACGGCCGCATCACGCTCAACGTCAGCTGGCAGGCGACGCAGGGGCTCAAGCTCGGCAACGAGTGGATCGAGTTCTCCGCGCGCTTCGGCGGCGTCGCGCAGCACGTGCGCATCCCGGTCACTTCGGTGCTCGGCATCTACGCCCGCGAGACGGGGCAGGGCATGCTCTTCCAGGACGAGGGCGAGGCGCCCCCGCCCGCGGCCGGCAACGGCGATTCCGCAGCCCGCCCGAAGCTCCGCGTCATCAAGTAGCCGCGACACCTCGCCCGGCCGCCGCGTGCCCGAGAGATCACGGCGCAGCGTGCGTACTTCGCCGGCGGGACACCCCTCGTGCGCTCGGAAGAACGGACACTCGCGCACTCGGGGGTCCCGCAACGGCTCGCACGCGCGCCATAAGTCTTCGGTCGGCCAAGCACGCGCACGATTCAAGCGTCAGAGGCTGAACGCGCCCTTGATGAGTTCGCAGCGAAGGTCGTCGGCCGGACCGCCGACCTCCACGACATCGAAGCGGGCCGGGTGCTTCGCGAGCGTCGGGTGCGTCGCGAGCAGATAGCGGGCGGCGCGCACGATGCGCCCGCGCTTGCCGCGCGTGATGCTGGCCGCGGCGCCGCCCCAGCGGTCGCTCGCGCGATAGCGGACCTCGACGATCGCCAGCACGTCGCCGTCCTGCGCGACCAGGTCGAGCTCGCCGCCCTTCGCGCGGAAGTTCGCGGCGTGGATCCGGTACCCCCGGCTCTCGAGGAATCGCGCCGCAGCCGCCTCGGCCGCGCGCCCCAGGACGAGGTGCGGCGCGGCGCTCACGGGGCGGAGGGCTCGAGCGGCACGGGCGGCGGCCATGGCGCGAGGCGGCCGTCGACGACCTGCACCCAGTCGAGTTCGCGGCGCACGCGTCCGTGCGGATCCAGGGTGAGCCGCCCCGTGACGCCCGGAAGCGCCCCGAGGCCGCCGTTCTGCATCGACGGGAGCCGGTCCATCAGCCGGTAGGCGTCGTAACCGAAGGCGTACAGGCGCGTGAGCTGGCTGCTGCGTCCCGGGAAGGCGCGATCGACGGCATCGCGCGCGCCGCCTGCGGCGCCCGTCGGGTCGAGGATCCAGGGCATGTCCGGAAAGATCACGCCGTCGAGGTCCTGGTTGCCCGCGCCGGACGGGTCGTACACGTCGGATATCGCGTACGTCGGCAAGGCGCCCGCATAGTTGAAGCGCAGCTGCGTGCGGATCAGGCGTCCGTGGACCGGCTGCGCGGCGATGAAGATGAACTGCGCGTCGGGCCGCGGCGCGCTGCCGCGCTGGCCGGTCGTGCGCAGCAGCCTGCGCAGCGTCTCGTTGAAGTCCGCCGTGGACGCCACGTAGTCGGCCTGGTCGACGACGCGGCCGCCGGCGGCGGCGAGCTCGTCGGCGAACGCGGCCTGCACGCGTCGTCCCCAGTCCGATTGCGGCGCGAGCGTCACGCCCGCCATCCGGCCGTCGGCGACGACGCGCCGCGCGGCGAGCCGGGCTTCGTCCTCGGGCGAGAGCGCGAACTGGAAGAAGCGGTCGGGAACCTGCACACCGTCCGGGAGGAAATTGAGCGCCAGCGTCGTGGCGCGCCCGTCGGCGAGCGACGCGAGCGCGGCGACTTCCTCGCGCGTGAGCGGGCCGACGACGAAGTCGCTGCCGTCCGCGAGCGCCTGCAGGTAGGCCGAGGGCGCGTCGCGCTCGGCGACGTCGTAGACGCGGATCCGCGGCCGGTCGCCGCCGCCGTCGTCGTAGTAGGCGCCGAGGAAGCCGTCGCGGACGGCGCTGCCGGCCGGGGCCGCGCGCCCGGACAGCGGCAGCAGCAGGGCGACCTGCTGCGGCCTGCCGCCCGCGGGGGCGGGACGCTCGGCGATGCCTTGCCAGAGCCTGGCGCCCGCCGGGTGGGACGGATAACGCTCGCGCCAGGACTGGAGCCGGCGCTGCGCGCCCAGCGCCCCGGACTGCGCGTCGGCGAGGATCTGCCCGAGTTCGAGCCAGCCGGCCAGCACCGGGTCCGCGCCCGCCGGCGGCCGCGCATCGCCGCCGCGCAGCACGGACGACTGCACGCCGTCGACGATCATGCGCTGGTTGGCCTCGCGGTCCGCAGGGGCGGTGAGCAGCCGCTCGCGCGCCATGAGGCTGGCGACGCCGTCGGCGACGCGCAGGCTGCCGAATTGAACGCGCGCGCGCGTCGCGAGCGTGGCGGCGTCGTCGCCGGCGAGGCCTTTCAGGATCTCGGCCGCGCGCGCGGTGTCGCCGCGCGCCAGTGCGATCTCGGCGTCGAGCCGGCGCTGCTCGCGTGATTCGCCGGCCGACAGCGGCGGCGACACGTTGCCGATCGCATTCTCGGCCGCCCCGACGTCGCGGCCGAGCAGCCACTCGTTGGCCGCCGCCAGCCAGAGCGCGTTGCTGCCGTCGGCGGCGCCCTTCGCCGCGGCCTCGTAGGACTGCGCGGCGCCGGCATGGTCCCCCTCCCGCGCGAGCCGTGCCGCGCGTTCGGCGGGGTCGGCGCCGAGGCCCGGCAGGCCGGTCACCTGGCAGGCGGCCACCAGCAGCGCGGCGAGCGCGGCGGCGACGGCATTGCGTGCGGTCCGGAGTATCGCTTGCATCGGCAGCGGCCCTTGGCGAGGATCGTTCCGCCGCGCCGCCTCGGTCGCGGCAGCTGCGGTCGGGGAGGACATCTTATAGTGGCGGCAACGGGCGTGCTCTATGTCGTCGCGACGCCGATCGGCAACATGAGCGACATTTCTGCGCGTGCGCGCGAGATTCTCGCGACTGCCTCGGCGGTCGCGGCCGAGGACACGCGCCACAGCGGGCGGCTGCTGCGCGAGCTCGGGCTCGAGCGGCCGCTGGTGTCGCTGCATGAGCACAACGAGCGCACGCGCGCCGCGGAGCTGGTGGCCCGCCTGCAGCGGGGCGAGAGCATCGCGCTCGTGTCGGACGCGGGCACGCCGCTGGTCAGCGACCCGGGTTTCCTGCTGGTGGCCGCTGCCGTCGCGGCGGGCATCGTCGTCACGCCGGTCCCCGGGCCCAACGCCGCCATCGCGGCGCTGTCCGCTTCCGGGCTGCCCTGCGACCGCTTCTGTTTCGAAGGCTTCCTGCCCGCGCGCGCGGCGGCGCGCAGGCGCCGCCTCGCCGAACTCGCCGCCGAGCCGCGCACGCTGGTCCTGTACGAGGCGCCCCACCGGATCGCGGAGTGCCTTGCGGACCTCGCGGCAGCCTGCGGCGGCGGACGCCGCGCTTGCGTCGCCCGCGAGATCACCAAGCGATTCGAGACCTTCTATCGCGGCACGCTCGAGGAGCTCGCCGCGCGCGCGAAGACCGACGCGGACCTCGCGCGCGGCGAGTCGGTGGTCCTCGTCGAGGGCGCGCCGGCCGCCGAGCCCGGCGCGGCCGGCCTCGACGCGACCCTGTCCGTTCTGCTCCGGCATCTGCCGCCTTCGGCCGCCGCCGCCGCGGCGGCGGCCCTGACCGGCGTGCGGCGCGCGGACGCCTATGCAAGGGCGCTCGCGCTCACGCGGGACACTCCCCCCGAAGCGACTTGAGGCGCGCACGCCGAGCCACTATGGTGTGCTCGGGAGTCGGCCAGGCAATCGCTGCGCCCGCAAGGGCGTGGAGGAAAGTCCGGGCTCCGCATGGCACGGCGCCAGGTAACACCTGGGGGGCGCGAGCCCACGGAAAGTGCAACAGAAAAGACACCGCCCAAGCGCGCGCAAGCGTGACGGCAAGGTTGAAATGGTGCGGTAAGAGCGCACCGCGTCGACGGCAACGGCGACGGCAAGGCAAACCCCGCCGGGAGCAAGGCCAAATAGGGAAGCAGGCGGCGCAAGCCGCAACGCGCGGCCAGCGCGTGCTTCCGGGTAGGCTGCTCGAGGTGCGCGGCGACGCGCATCCCAGAGGAATGATTGCCCCCGACAGAACCCGGCTTACCGGCCGACTCCCACTTATTCTCCCACCCTGATTATAAAAACAGGTGCTTCCTGACAAATCGCCGTAGAAATAGCACGTAACTGGCTGATTTCGTGATTGCTGCATTCACTTCTGCTGGGCGTCCGCCTGTGCGCCTAAGTGACTGACGCGTCACGAAATTTTTAATGCTGCCCCGTTGACCCTGCCAGATTCGGTGCCTATAGTGGCAGCAGGTGGGAGAAAGTGGGGGGGAATGGGACAACGTCCCGTTTCAATTCGTGTTTCGCGGCGCAACAAAAGTGACCCTCGATGCGAAGGGCCGGATGGTCATCCCCACCCGGTATCGCGAGCGGCTGGCCGAGCGCGGCGACGCCCGGCTGGTGGTCACCATCGACCGCGACCAGTGCCTGCTGATCTACCCGCTGCCCGAGTGGGAAGAAATCGAGCGGAAGCTGATGCGCCTGCCGACGCTGAACGAGCACGCGCGGCGCCTGCAGCGGCTGATGGTCGGTTACGCCACCGACGTCGAACTCGACGGCCATGGGCGCCTGCTGCTGCCGCCGACGCTGCGCGGCTTCGCCCACCTCGAGCGCAACGCGATGCTGATCGGCCAGGGCAACCGCTTCGAGCTGTGGGACGAGCAGCGCTGGGAAGAGCGGCGTGAGCAGTGGCTGAACGGCGAGGAATCGCCGACGTCGCTGCCGGCGGAACTGGGTTCTCTCTCGCTGTGACCGCGGTGCCGCTGGCGCAGCCTTGCGGCGGGGAACACGCGCCGGTGCTGCGGAACGCGGCGATCGACGCGCTCGCGATCCGGCCCGACGGCTGCTACGTGGACGCGACATTCGGGCGCGGCGGCCACGCCGGGGAAATCCTCGGCCGGCTGGGTGCGGAGGGGAGGCTGATTGCCATCGATCGTGATCCCGAGGCTGCGGCCGCGGCGGCGGTGCTGTTCGACGCGGACCCGCGCGCGCGCTTCGTGCGCGACCGATTCTCCGCGCTGCTGCAGCACGTCGCGCCTGCGAGCGCCGACGGCGTGCTGTTCGACCTCGGCGTTTCGTCCCCGCAGCTGGACGAGGCGCGGCGTGGCTTCAGCTTCCTGCGCGACGGCCCGCTCGACATGCGCATGGACCCGGACCACGGCGAGAGCGCGGCGCAGTTCCTGGCGAGGGCGGAGGAGCGGGAGATCGCGGGCGTGATCGCGCGATTCGGCGAGGAGCGGCATGCGAAGCGCATCGCGCGCGCGATCGTCGCGGCGCGCGAGACCGGCCCGGTCGAGACGACCGGCAGGCTCGCGGGGATCGTCGCGGCCGCGGTGCCCGGCCGCGAGCCGGGCCGGCATCCCGCCACGCGCACGTTCCAGGCGCTGCGCATCCACGTGAACGACGAGCTCGGCGAGATCGAGCGCGCGCTGCCGCAGGCGGTCGCCGCGCTGAAGCCGCGCGGCCGGCTGGTCGTGATCAGCTTCCATTCGCTCGAGGACCGCATCGTGAAGCGGTTCATGCGCTCGGGCAGCCGCGAGGATCCCGCCTGGGCCGGGCTGCCCGAGGTCCCCGCGGCGGCGCGGCCGCGCCTGAAGCTGGTGGGCCGCGCGACATTCGCCGACGAGTCGGAGGTCGTGCGCAACCCGCGCGCCCGCAGTGCCGTCATGCGCGTCGCCGAGAGGCTGCCCGCATGAGCCGCCGCTGGAAGCTCGTCGGACTGCCGCTGCTGTGGCTCGCGGTGCTGGCGTCCGCGGTGGCGGTCGTGCGCGTGCGGCACGAGTCGCGCGCGCTGTTCGTCGAGCTCGAGCGGCTGTCGGCCGAGCGCGACGCGCTGAACATCGCCTGGGGCCAGGACCAGCTCGAGCAGAGCTCCTGGTCGAATCCCGCGATCGTCGAGCGCGTGGCCGCGGACCGCCGCCAGATGGTCTTCCCGATGCCGGACGACGTCGAGATCGTCGCGCAATGAGGCGGCGCGACGGCGAGGTCGAGTTCGACGCGCAGCAGTTCCGGGGCCGTGCCCGGTTCCTGGCCGCGCTGCTCGCGGTCACGGCGCTGGCGCTGATTGGCCGCGCGGTGCAGCTGCAGGTCTTCGACCGGGAGTTCATGGTCCGGCAGGCCGACATGCGCCACGCGCGCACGGCGCGGATCGTCGCGCACCGCGGCACGATCCAGGACCGGTTCGGCGAGCCGCTCGCGGTGAGTTCGCCGGTCGATACCGTGTGGGTCAACCCGCCGGAGTTCGCGGAGGCGGGCGAGGGCATACCGCGCCTCGCGCGCGCGCTCGGCACCAACCGCCAGTGGCTCGAGCAGCGGGTCACCAGCAACCTCGACCGCGAGTTCCTCTACGTGGAGCGCCACATCGAGCCGGCCCAGAAGGAGGCCGTGCGCAAACTCGGGATTCCGGGCGTCTACTTCCAGCGCGAGTACAAGCGTTTCTACCCGAACGCGGAGGTGACCGGCCACCTGCTCGGCTTCACCAGCCTCGACGAGGCCGGCCAGGAGGGCCTCGAACTGGCGTTCGACCGCACGCTCAAGGGCACGGACGGCGGCAAGCGCGTGATCCAGGACGGCCGCGGTCGCGTGATCCAGAACGTCGAGGTGGTCCGCGCGCCGGTGCAGGGCCAGGACCTCGTCACCAGCATCGACCTGCGCATCCAGTACCTGGCCTACCGCGAGCTGAAGGCCGCGATCCGCAAGCACCGCGCGCGCGCCGGCACGGTGATCGTGCTCGACATCGCGACCGGCGAGGTGCTCGCGATGGTCAACCAGCCGTCGTTCAACCCGAACGACCGCGGGCAGTACGAGGTCGCGCGCTACCGCAACCGCGCGGTCACGGACATCTTCGAGCCCGGCTCGAGCATCAAGCCCTTCGTGGTCGCCGCGGCGCTCGCGTCGGGCCGCTACCGCGCCGGCAGCACGATCGACGCGACGCCGTTCCGGGTCGGGTCGATGACGATCCGCGACAAGCACGACCTCGGCACGATCGACATGGGCGGCGTCCTCGCGCGCTCGAGCAACGTCGCGATGGCCAAGATCGCGCTTTCACTCGACCGCAGCCAGATGCACGACACGCTGCGCGCGCTCGGCTTCGGCGAGGTCACGGCGAGCGGTTTCCCGGGCGAGTCGGCGGGCCTGCTGACCGGCGCGTCGAACTGGCGCCCGATCAACGTCGCGACCATGTCCTACGGCTACGGCCTGTCCGTGACGCCGCTGCAGCTTGCCCAGGCGTACGCGACGATCGGGGGCCTCGGCATCCACCGCCCGGTGACCTTTCGCCGCGTGGATGCGGCGACCGACGGCGAGCGCGTGCTGCCGGCGAAGGTCGCGCGCGACCTCATCGGGCTGCTCGAGGAGGCGGTGACGCCCGCGGGCACCGGCAGCAAGGCCGCGGTCGCGGGTTACCGCGTCGCGGGCAAGACCGGCACGGCCTGGAAAGCGGTGCCGGGCGGCTATTCCACCGACCGCTACCTGTCCGTCTTCGCCGGCATCGTCCCGGCGACCGCGCCGCGCCTCGCCGTCGTCGTCATGGTGGACGAGCCGCAGGGCGCGCTCTACTACGGCGGCGACGTCGCCGCCCCCGTCTTCTCGGCGGTCACCTCGGGCGCGCTGCGCCTGATGTCGGTGGCGCCGGACGACCTCGCGCGCGTGACGCCGGTCGATTTCGCGGACGCGGGGCCGTGAGCGTGCGCATGGCGCTCGACGAGCTGCTCGCGGACGTCACGACCGCGCCGCACGTCGTGGTCGAGGGTCTCACGCTCGACTCCAGGACGATCGCGGCCGGCGAAGCCTTCGTCGCGCTGCAGGGCGGCCAGGCGCACGGCCTCGACCACGCCGCGGAAGCCGTCGCGCGCGGCGCGCGCGCCGTGCTGTGGGATCCGGAGGAGGGCCGCGCTCCCGCCGCAGGTGAAACGGGCGTCGTCCACGTCGCGGTCCGCGGGCTGCGCGACCGGCTGGGCGCGATCGCCGACCGCTTCTACGGGATGCCCTCGTCGCGCCTCACCGTCGCGGGCGTTACCGGCACCAACGGCAAGACGACCTGCGCCTGGCTGCTCGCCTCGGCCGTGGAGCGCCTCGCGAGCCGCGGCGCCTACCTGGGCACGCTCGGCGCGGGTTTCCCGCCGGCCGTCGCGGGCGGCGCGCTGACCACGCCCGACGTCGTGTCGCTGCACCGGCAGCTGCGGGCGCTCGCGGACGCGGGCGCGACGCACGTCGCCATGGAGGTTTCCTCGCACGCGCTCGACCAGCGCCGGCTGGACGGAGTGCGACTGCGCGTCGCCGCGTTCTGCAACCTGTCCAGGGATCACCTCGACTACCACGGGACGATGGAGCGCTACGCGGACGCCAAGCAGCGGCTGTTCCGCCTGCCCGGCCTCGAGCACGCGGTGATCAACGTCGGCGATCCGGCGGGGGCGCGCTTCGCCGGCGCGCTGGCGCCGGGCGTCGAGTTGACGGCGGTGGCGGTCGGCGGCGAGCGGCCCCTCGCGCGCTGCTTCGTGCACGTCGTCGGCGTGCGCGCCGCCGCGGACGGCATCGAGCTCGACGTCCAGGGACATTTCGGCGCGCGCCGGCTGCGCTCGCGCCTGATCGGCGGCTTCAACGCCGAGAACCTCGCGGTGGCGCTCGGCGTGCTGCTCGCCTGGCGGTTCGCCGTGGACGACGCGCTGGCCGCGCTCGGCGAATGCGCGGCGCCGCCGGGCAGGATGGAAGGCTACCGGCTGCCGGGCGGCGCGCTCGCGGTCGTCGACTACGCGCACACGCCGGATGCGCTCGCGAAGGCGCTCGCGGCGGTGCGGGCGCATGCGCGCGGGCGCGTGCTGGTCGTGTTCGGCTGCGGCGGCGAGCGCGATCCCGGCAAGCGCCCGCTGATGGGCGAGACCGCCGAGCGGCTGGCGGACCGCGTCATCGTGACCGACGACAACCCGCGCCGCGAGGACGCCGACGGCATCGTGGCGATGATCCTGCGCGGGGTCCGCCGTCCCGGCGCGGTCCTCGTCGAGCGCGACCGCGCGCGCGCGATCGGCGCCGCGATCGCCGAGGCGCGTGCCGGCGACGCCGTGCTGATCGCGGGCAAGGGCCACGAGGACTACCAGGTCGTCGGCGCCGAGCGGCGCCGGTTCAGCGACCGGGACTGCGTCGTCGCGCACGCGGGAGTCGCCCGGTGAGGGGCCGGATGTCCGAAGTCGCGGCCACGACCGGCGGCCGGCTCGAAGGCGAGGACGCCGCGTTCGCCGGCGTGTCCATCGACACGCGCACGCTGGAGCCCGGCCAGCTGTTCGTGGCGCTGGCCGGCGAGCGCTTCGACGGCCATGCCTTCCTCGACGCGGCCCGCGCGCGCGGCGCCGCCGGCGCGCTGGTGGCGCGTCCGGCTGGCCCGCCGCTGCCGCAGGTCGTCGTGCACGACACCCAGTCGGCGCTCGGTGCCCTGGCCGCCGCCTGGCGCGCACGCAGCGGCGCGCTCGTGCTCGGCGTCGGCGGCAGCAACGGCAAGACCACGACCAAGGAACTGCTCGCGGCGATCCTCGCGGGCGCGGGCCCGACGCTCGCGACCCGCGGCAACCTCAACAACCACATCGGCGTGCCGCTGACGCTGCTCCGGCTGGAGCCCTCGCACCGCTTCGCGGTGATCGAGATGGGCGCCAATCATCCCGGCGAGATCGCCGCGCTCGCCGCGCTGGCGCGGCCCGCGATCGCGCTCGTGACCAACGCCGGCGACGAGCACCTCGAAGGCTTCGGCGACCTCGCGGGCGTCGCGCACGCCGAGGGCGAGATGTTCGCCGCGCTGGATGCGTCCGGCACCGCGGTCATCAACGCCGACGACCCGTTCTGCGGGCTCTGGCGGACGATGGTGCCGCGCGGCGCGCGCATCCTGGGCTTCGGCATCGACGCCGCGGCCGACGTGCGGGCGCAGACGATCACCGGCCGCATCGAGTCCGGCAGCTTCGCGACGCATTTCGTGCTGTCGCTGGCAGGCACGCAGGCGCGCGTGCGGCTGCCGCTCGCGGGGCGCCACAACGTCATGAACGCGCTCGGCGCCGCGGCCGCCGCGCACGCGGCCGGCGCGCCGCTGGCCGCCATCGTCGCCGGGCTCGAGCGCATGCGGCCGGTGGCGGGGCGCCTGCAGCTCAAGGCGGGCCTGCGCGGCTCCTGGCTGATCGACGACTCCTACAACGCCAACCCGAGCTCGGTGCGCGCCGGGATCGACGTGCTCTGCGCCCTGCCCGGCGAGCACTGGCTGGTGCTCGGCGAGATGGCCGAGCTCGGCGGGGAAACGGCGGCGAGCCACGCGGGCGTCGGCGATTACGCGCGTCGCGCGGGCGTCACCCGGCTGTTCGCGATGGGCGCCGCGGCGCGCCATGCGGTGGATGCCTTCGGCGCGCGCGCGAGCTGGTACGAGGACGCGGGCCGGCTCGGCGACGCGGTGGCGGAGAGCCTCGAGCCGGGCGTGACCGCGCTGGTGAAGGGCTCGCGCGTCAACCGGCTCGAACGGGTCGTGGAGCGGCTCGCTGCGCCGCTGCCGTCGGCGCAGCTGCCGGTTGCAGGCAACGGAAACTGAGGGATCGATGCTGCCCGAATTCTTCGAATGGCTGGCGCAGTACTACGGCGGGTTCCGCGTGTTCGGGTACCTGACGCTGCGCGCCATCCTGGCCGCGCTGACCGCGCTGACGATCGCGCTGTTCGTCGGTCCTTCCATGATCCGCATGCTCGCGGCGCGCCAGATCGGCCAGGTCGTGCGCCAGGACGGGCCCGGCACGCACCTCGGCAAGAAGGGCACGCCCACCATGGGCGGCGCGCTGATCCTGGTCGCGGTCGGCGCCGGCACGCTGCTGTGGGCCGACCTCGAGAACCGCTTCGTCTGGATCGCGCTCAGCGTCACGCTCGCGTTCGGGGTGATCGGCTTCTACGACGACTACCTGAAGCTCGTCGTGCGCGACCCGCGCGGGCTCGCGGCGCGCTGGAAGTACCTGTGGCAGTCGCTGGCCGGCCTCGCTGCCGCGTTCGCGCTCTGGCACACCGCCGAGACGCCGGCGGAGACGGCGCTGTACGTGCCGTTCTTCAAGGACGTCGCGCTGCCGATGGGCGCGGCCGCCTTCATTGCGCTGACCTATTTCGTGATCGTCGGCACGAGCAACGCCGTCAACCTCACCGACGGCCTGGACGGGCTCGCGATCATGCCCTGCGTGATGGTCGCCGGCGGGCTCGGCGTCTTCGCCTACGTGACCGGCCGTGTCGATTTCGCGTCCTACCTGCAGATCCCCTACGTGCCGGGCGCGGGCGAGATGCTGATCTTCGTCGCGACCATCGTCGGCGCCGGCCTCGGGTTCCTGTGGTTCAACACCTACCCGGCGCAGGTGTTCATGGGCGACATCGGGGCGCTGGCGCTTGGCGCCGCGCTCGGCGTGGTCGCGGTGATCGCCCGCCAGGAGATCGTGCTTGCGGTCATGGGCGGCCTGTTCGTGCTCGAGACGGTCTCGGTCATCCTGCAGGTCGCCTCGTTCCGGCTGCGCGGCAAGCGCATCTTCCGGATGGCGCCGATCCACCACCACTACGAGCTCAAGGGCTGGGCGGAGCCGAAGGTCATCGTCCGCTTCTGGATCATCTCCTTCATGCTGGTCCTCATCGGGCTGGCCACGCTGAAGCTGCGCTGATGCAGGACTCCGCAGCAAGCCCGCGCAGCGTGATCGTCGGCCTGGGGCGGACCGGGCTGTCCGTGGCCAGGCACCTCGCCGCGCGCGGTCACCGGCTCGTCGTGACCGACTCGCGCGCCGAGCCGCCGGGGCTCGCCGAGCTCAGGCGCCTCGTGCCGCAGGCGGCGACCGCGCTCGGCGGATTCGACCCGGCCGTGCTGGAGGGGGCCGACCAGATCGTGGTCTCGCCCGGCGTCCCGCTCAGCGAGCCGTTCCTGCGCACGGCGGCGGCGCGCGGCCTCGACCTGGTCGGCGACATCGAGCTGTTCGCGCGCGAGGCGGGCGGCCGCGTCGTCGGCATCACGGGCACCAACGGCAAGAGCACGGTCACGACGCTGGTCGGCGAGTTCGCGCGGGCCGCCGGCATCGCCGTGCGGGTCGGCGGAAACCTCGGCGAGCCCGCGCTCGACCTGCTCGAAGGGCCGCCGGCCGCGATGTACGTGCTCGAGCTGTCCTCCTACCAGCTCGAGACCACGCACTCGCTGCAGCTCGAGGCGGCCGCGGTGCTGAACGTCACGCCGGACCACCTCGACCGCTACCCGGGGCTCGTCGAGTACGCGGCCGCCAAGGCTCGCATCTTCGAGCGCGCCGCGACCGCCGTGGTCAACCTCGACGACGAGCTGGTCGCCGCCATGCCCCGGCCCGGCCAGCGGCGCGTCGGATTCAGCCTGAGGCGCGGCGACGCGGAATTCCGCCTGCTGACCCGGGACGGCGAGGACTGGCTGGCCGAGGGCGACGCGGCGCTGCTTCCGCGCAGCGCCTTGCGCCTGCCTGGCCGCCACAACGCGGCGAACGCGCTGGCCGCGCTGGCGGTCGGCAGCGTCGCCGGGCTGCCGCGCGAGGCGATGGCCGGCGTGCTGCGCCGCTTCGGCGGCCTGCCGCACCGCGCCGAGCACGTGCGCGACTGGCGCGGCATCGCCTGGATCGACGACTCGAAAGGCACCAACGTCGGCGCGACGGCCGCCGCCATCGAGGGCCTCGACGGCCCGCTGGTCCTGGTCGCGGGCGGCGAGGGCAAGGGTCAGGACTTCACGCCGCTCGGAGCGGCCTGCCAGGACAAGGTCAGGCACGCGGTGCTGATCGGGCGCGACGCGGCGCTGCTTGCCGCGGCGCTAGCGGGCAGCTGCCCGGTGTCGTTCGCGGACTCGATGGAGCATGCGGTCGACGCCGCAGCGGCGATCGCGCGCCGGGGCGACACCGTGCTGCTGTCGCCTGCTTGCGCGAGCTTCGACATGTTCCGCGACTTCGCGCACCGCGGCGAGACGTTCGCGGCCGCGGTGCGGGGTCTGCCGTCGTGACCGCCGGCGCCGCTCTCCAGTACTCCCGCTCGGCGGGCCGCCAGCAGCGGCTCGTGATCGACCCGGTGATCGTGACGACGGTATTCAGCCTGCTGCTCGTAGGGCTGGTGATGGTGACTTCGGCTTCGCTAACCGTCAGCGAGCGCAACGGCGTCGACCCGTTCTTCTACTTCGAGCGCCAGCTCATGTCGGTGCTGCTCGGCTGCACCCTCGGCACCGCGGTCGTCGCCGTCCCTATTGCGTTCTGGAAGCGCTGCTCCCCGTACCTGCTGATCGCGAGCTTCGTGCTGCTCGCGCTGGTGCTGATCCCCGGCATCGGCCACGAAGTCAACGGCAGCAGCCGCTGGATCCGAGTCGGGCCGCTGAATTTCCAGCCCTCCGAGCTGGCGCGCTGGCTGCTCGTCACCTACATCGCCATCTTCGCGGTGCGGCACCAGACGGAGCTCAGGAGCACGTCCCAGGGTTTCTGGAAGCCGCTCGCCGTGCTCGCGGCCGCCGCGGTGCTGCTGCTCGCGGAGCCGGATTTCGGCGCCGCGGTCGTGCTCTGCGTCACCGGCACGGCGGTGCTGTTCGTCGCCGGCGCGCGCATGCGCGACTTCCTCGTCGTCTGCGGCGTCGGCGCGGCCGGCGTCGCCGCGCTGGCGGTGATCAGCCCGTACCGGCTCAAGCGCATCCTCGCCTTCCTCGACCCCTGGTCGGACCCGTTCGACAGCGGCTTCCAGCTGACCCAGTCGCTGATCGCCGTCGGCCGCGGCGAGTGGTTCGGCGTGGGCCTCGGCTCGAGCATCCAGAAGCTCTTCTACCTGCCGGAGGCGCACACGGACTTCGTGTTCGCGGTGCTGGCCGAGGAGTTCGGCCTGCTCGGCGTGCTCGCCGTCGTCGCCGCGTTCCTCGTGCTGATGCTGCGCAGCCTACGGCTGGCGCGCATCGCCGCCGATGCCGGCATGCCGCTGCACGCCTGCCTCGCGGCGGGCTTCGGCGTGTGGATCGGCCTGCAGGCCTTCCTGAACATCGGCGTGAACATGGGGCTGCTGCCCACCAAGGGCCTGACGCTGCCGCTCCTGTCCTACGGCCGCTCGAGCATGCTGGTGACGCTCGCCTGGATCGGCATGCTGCTGCGCGTCCACCACGAGGTCGCGGCCTCCGGCAAGAGCGCATTGCCGCCCGAGGGACGTGCGAAATGAGCGGCCCGGTCATGATCATGGCGGGCGGCACCGGCGGCCACGTCTTCCCGGCGCTCGCCATCGCCGGCGAGCTGCGCGCCGCGCGCGAGATCGTGTGGCTCGGCACCGAGCGCGGCATCGAGGCGCGCCTCGTGCCGGCCGCCGGCTACCCGGTCGAATGGATCGAGGTCGAGGGCCTGCGCGGCAAGGGCGTCGGGCGCTGGCTCGGCGCACCGGTCAGGCTGCTGCGCGCCGTGGCGCAGGCCCGGGCCGCGCTGCGCCGGCGCCGTCCGGGCGTCGTGCTCGGGCTGGGCGGTTTCGCCTCCGGGCCCGGCGGCATCGCGGCCTGGCTTGCCGGCACGCCGCTGGTGATCCATGAGCAGAATGCCGTCGCCGGCCTCACCAACCGCTGGCTGTCGCGCTTCGCCTCGCGCATCGCGGAGGGCTTCCCCGGGAGCTTCCCCGCCGGGCGCGGCGCGCTCTACGTCGGCAATCCCGTGCGCCCCGAGATCGCGGCGCTGCCGCCGCCGCGGCAGCGCTTCGAGTCGCGCAGCGGCCCCCTGCGGCTGTTCGTCTTCGGCGGCAGCCAGGGCGCCGCCTCGCTCAACCGGCTGCTGCCCGCGGCCATCGCGCTGCTGCCCGAGTCGCGCCGGCCGCTGGTGCTGCACCAGACCGGGCCGCGCGACCGCGACGCGACGGAGGCAGCCTATCGCGCGGCGGGCGTTCGGGCGGACATCCGTGCTTTCGTGGAGGACATGGCGGCGGCGTACGCGGAGGCGGACCTGGTCGTGTCGCGCGCGGGCGCGCTGACCGTCGCGGAGCTGTCGGCCGCGGGCGTCGGCGCGATCCTCGTGCCGTTCCCGTCGGCGGTGGACGACCACCAGACCCGCAACGCCGAGTGGCTCGGCCGCGTCAGCGCGGCGCAGGTCGTCTCGGAGACCGGCCTGACGGCGCCGGAGCTCGCCAACCGCCTGGCCACGCTGCTCGGCAACGGGCGCACGCGCCTGCTCGCCATGGCGGAGGCCGCCCGCGCGCAGGCGAGACCCGACGCCGCGCGCCGCATGGCCGAGCTCTGCCTGCAGGCGGAAGGGAGGCGGCCGTGAGCGAACGCATGCGCCGCGTCGGGCTCATCCACCTGATCGGCATCGGCGGCGCCGGCATGGGCGGCATCGCCGAAGTGCTGGTAAACCTCGGCTACGCCGTGCAGGGCTCGGACCTGCGCGCGAACGCGGTGACGCAGCGGCTGGAGCGGATGGGCGTGCGGGTCTTCGTCGGCCACGATGCCGCGCAGGTCGCGGGCGCCGGCGTCGTGGTCATCTCAACGGCGGTCGCCGCGGACAATCCCGAGCTGGTCGCCGCCCAGGCGGCGCGCATTCCGGTGGTGCGCAGGGCCGAGATGCTCGGCGAGCTGATGCGCTTCCGCCAGGGCATCGCGGTCGCCGGCACGCACGGCAAGACCACGACGACCAGCCTGGTCGCCTCGGTGCTCGCCGAGGGAGGCCTCGATCCCACCTTCGTCATCGGCGGCCTGTTGAAGAGCGCCGGCAGCAACGCGAAGCTCGGCACCAGCCGCTACCTGGTGGCGGAAGCGGACGAGAGCGATGCCTCGTTCCTGCACCTGCAGCCGGTGATCGCGATCGTCACCAACATCGACAACGACCACCTCGGCACGCACGGCGGCGATTTCGAGAAGCTCAAGCAGAGCTTCGTCGAGTTCCTGCACAACCTGCCGTTCTACGGTCTCGCCGTCCTGTGCAGCGACGACGACGTCGTGCGCGAGATCCTCCCCCAGGTAGGACGGCCGACCGTCTGCTACGGGCTCGGCGCCGACGCGGACCTCCGGGCCGCCGGGCTCGAGCGCGAGGGCGCCGCGACGCGCTTCACGGCGCTGCGCGCCGGCCGCCCGCCGCTGCCGGTCACGCTGAACCTGCCGGGACTGCACAACGTCAGGAACGCGCTCGCCGCGATCGCCGTCGCGACCGAGCTCGAGGTCGAGGACGCCGCGATCCAGCGCGCGCTCGCGGGCTTCCAGGGGATCGGCCGCCGGCTCGAGGTCGTGGGCGAGGTCGCGACCCGGGCCGGCCGCGTCACGCTGGTCGACGACTACGGCCACCACCCCACCGAAATCGAGGCGACCGTGGATGCCGTGCGCCAGGCCTGGCCGGGAAGGCGCCTGGTGCTCGCCTTCCAGCCGCACCGGTACACGCGCACCCGCGACCTGATCGACGATTTCGGGCGCGCGCTCTCCGCGGCCGACGTGCTGCTGGTGACCGAGGTCTATGCCGCGGGCGAGGAGCCGATCGCCAACGCGGACGGCCGCGCCATCTGCCGCGCGGTTCGCGGCCGCGGCCGGCTGGAACCGGTGTTCGTCGAGGACGTGCGCGAGCTGCCGGCGGCGCTCGCCGGCGTCATCGCCGACCGCGACGTCGTGCTGACCATGGGCGCGGGCAGCATCGGCGCGGTCGCCCACGAGCTGCCGGCACGCCTCGGCGTCGCGGCCGCGAGGGCGGGGCGATGAGCCGCCTCCCGATCGCCCCCGAATTCGCGGACCGCGTGCAGCGCGACGAGCCGATGTCGCGGCACACCTCGTGGCACGTCGGCGGCCCGGCCGACGTGTGGTTCTCGCCGCGCGACGTCGAGGACCTGTCCGCGTTCCTGCGCAGCCTGCCGGCCGAAGTCCCGGTGACCTGGGTCGGGCTGGGCAGCAACCTGCTGGTCCGCGACGGCGGCATCCGCGGCGTCGTGATCTCGGTGCACGGCATCCTGAACGCGCTGGATCGCGTGGGCGAGACCCAGGTGCGCGCGGAGGCGGGCGTCGCCTGCGCGCGGCTCGGCCGCCAGTGCGCCAGGTGGCAGCTCGGCCCCGCGGATTTCTTCGCCGGCATCCCGGGCACGGTCGGCGGCGCGCTGGCGATGAACGCGGGCGCCTGGGGCGGCGAGACCTGGCCGCGCGTCGTGGAAGTCGAGACCATCGACCGCGCCGGCGAGCGGCGCCGCCGCGCCGCTTCCGAATACCGGTACTCGTACCGCAGCGTGACGCCGCCGGTGCCGGGCGAGTGGTTCCTGGCCGCGACCTTCCGCTTCGAGCCGCGGCCCGACGCGAGCACGGACTCGATCAGGCGCCTGCTCGAGAAGCGCCATGCGAGCCAGCCGATCGGCGCATGGAGCTGCGGTTCCGTCTTCACGAACCCGCCCGGCGGCCACGCCGCCGAGCTGATCGAGCGCGCGGGCCTCAAGGGATTCCGCATCGGCGGCGCGGCGGTCTCCGAGAAGCACGCGAACTTCATCCTCAACGAGGGCGAGGCGACCGCAGCGGACCTGGAGTCGCTCGTCAAACACGTGCAGGCGACGGTCGAGCGCGTCCACGGCGTGCGGCTGGTGCCGGAAGTGCGCGTCATCGGGGAGGCCGCATGACCTCCCACGTCGTGATTCGCGCGCGCGCTTGGCCGGCCGGGGACCCTCGCTCGCTCAGAAGAACGGACATTCGCTCGCTCGGGGACCCGTCCGGCCGGCGCGCGCGTGACGCGTCGCGGCGCATCGCGCGCGTGCGAGCCGTTGCGGGACCCCCGAGTGCGCGAGTGTCCGATCTTCCGAGCGCACGAGGGGTGTCCCGCCGGCGAAGCACGCGCGCTGCGCACCGCTTCGAGCTTCATGTGCGTCGAGCGGTCGGGTGCGCGGAGGACGCGCGATGAGCCGGCTGCGGCACACGGGCGTGGAGTTCCGGCGCGTCACGGGCGCGGGCGAGTTCGGCCGCGTCGCGGTGCTGCTGGGCGGCGACTCCGCCGAGCGCGAGGTCTCGCTGATGTCCGGAAAGGCCGTGCTCGAGGCGCTCCGCTCGCGCGGCATCGAAGCGACCGCCTTCGACCCGGCCGAGCGCGCGCTCGCCGAGCTGGTCGCGGACGGCTTCGACCGCGCCTTCGTCGCCCTGCACGGGCCGGGCGGCGAGGACGGCGCGCTGCAGGGCGCGCTCGAGTGGCTCGGCCTCCCGTACACCGGCAGCGGCGTGATCGGCTCCGCGGTCGGCATGGACAAGCTGCGCACCAAGCGGCTCGCCGCGGCCGCCGGCGTCGCGACGCCGCCGTGGATCGAGCTGAAAGGCGCCGCCGACTTCGAGCGCGCCGTCGCCGAGCTCGGGCTGCCGCTCGCCGTGAAGCCGGCGAGCCAGGGCTCGAGCGTCGGCATGAGCCGGGTGAACGCCGCCGCCGAGCTGCCCGCCGCCTGGCGCACCGCCTCGGCGCTCGACCCGGTGGTGATCGCGGAGCGCTGGATCACCGGCGGGGAATTCACGGTCGCGGTCCTGCAGGGCGAGGCGCTGCCCGCGATCCGCATCGAGACGCCGCGCGCCTTCTACGACTACCAGGCGAAGTACTTCGCCGACGACACGCGTTACCTGATTCCCTGCGGACTTTCGCGGGCCGACGAAACCGCCATGCAGGCGGCCGCGCTCGCGACCTTCGCCGCGACCGGCGCCGCCGGCTGGGGTCGCGTCGATTTCGTCAGCGCCGGCGACGGCAAGGCGCTGCTGCTCGAGATCAACACCGTGCCGGGCATGACGAGCCACAGCCTGGTGCCGATGGCGGCGCGCGCCTCGGGCATCGACTTCCCGGAACTGTGCTGGCGCATCCTCGAGACCAGCTTCGCGCGGGCGAGGTCCTGACCCATGGGCATCCTGCGCAGGCGCAACCGGAGGAAGAAGGCAAGCGGCTCCCGCTTCGAGCTGCCGAAGCTCGAACTGCGGCGGACGGGCCGCGTGGCCGGCGCGCTCGCCGCGCTCGCGACGCTCGGCATGCTGCTGGCCGTCGGCCTCGACCAGCCGGTGCGCAGCATCGTCATCGACGGGCCGTTCCAGCGCGTCGCGGCGGTCGAGGTGCAGCAGGCCGCGCTCGGCGCGCTGAAAGGCGGCATCGTGAGCGCGGACCTCGATCGCCTGCGCGAGGCGGTCGAGGCGCTCGCCTGGGTGGACCGCGCGCGCGTGCAGCGCCTCTGGCCGGACCGGATCCGCATCGAGATCGTCGAACAGCAGGCCGCCGCGCGCTGGGGCGACGACGGCCTGCTGAACACGCGCGGCGAGCTGTTCGCCTCGGGCGTCCGCCACGTGCCGCCGGAGCTGCCGCGTCTGGACGGGCCGGAAGGCGCCGAGGAGCAGGTGGCGCAGCGCTACCTCGCGATCCAGGACCGCCTGAGCCAGCTCGGCTTCCAGGTCGTCGCGCTCAGGCTCGACGCGCGCGGCGCGTGGGAGCTCGACCTGTCCACCGGCGTGACGGTGCGCCTCGGCCGCCGCCAGGTGGACGAGCGGATGGACCGATTCGTGGAGTTCGGCGCGCCGGTCATCTCCGGCCGCGCCGCCGAGATCAGTTACGTGGACATGCGCTACTCGAACGGATTCGCGATCGGCTGGCGCGGCGACCGGCGGCCGGCCCGCGCGCGCCCCGCTTCGATGGCCAACCAGCCGAAGGGAGACCAGGGATTCGATGGCTAAACGTTCCGACCGCAACCTGATCGTGGGCCTCGACATCGGCACGTCGAAGGTCGTGGCCCTCGTCGGCGAAGTGCACGCCGACGGCAGCCTCGAGGTCATCGGCCTCGGCTCGCATCCCTCGCGCGGCCTCAAGAAGGGCGTCGTCGTCAACATCGACTCGACCGTGCAGTCGATCCAGCGCGCGGTCGAGGAGGCCGAGCTGATGGCCGGCGTCGAGATCCGCTCGGTGTTCACCGGCATCGCGGGCAGCCACGTGCGCAGCCTCAACTCGCACGGCATCGTCGCGATCAAGGACAAGGAGGTCGCGGGCGGCGACGTCTCGCGGGTCATGGACGCCGCGCAGGCCGTGCCTATTCCCGCCGACCAGAAGATCCTGCACGTCCTGCCGCAGGAATTCATCATCGACGGCCAGGAGGGGATCCGCGAGCCGGTCGGGATGTCCGGGGTGCGCCTCGAGGCGCGCGTGCACATCGTGACCGGCGCCGAGAGCGCCGCGCAGAACATCGTCAAGTGCGTGCAGCGCTGCGGTCTCGAGGTCGAGGACATCGTGCTCGAGCAGCTCGCGTCGTCGTTCGCGGTGCTGACCGACGACGAGAAGGAGCTCGGCGCCTGCCTCGTCGACGTCGGCGGCGGCACCACCGACATCGCCGTGTTCTCGGGCGGCGCGATCCGGCACACGGCGGTGATCCCGGTCGCCGGCGACCAGGTGACGAACGACATCGCGGTGTCCATGCGCACGCCGACGCCGTACGCAGAGGAGATCAAGATCCGCTACGCCTGCGCGCTGTCGCAGCTCGCCAACCCCGACGAGACCATCGAAGTGCCCTCGGTCGGCGACCGGCCCTCGCGCCGGCTCGCGCGCCAGACGCTCGCGGAGATCGTGGAGCCGCGCTACGAGGAGCTCTTCATGCTGATCCGCGACGAGCTGCGCCGCTCCGGCTTCGAGGAGTCGGTCGCGGCCGGCGTCGTGCTGACCGGCGGCAGCGCCAAGATGGAAGGCGCCGTCGAGCTCGCCGAGGAGATCTTCCACATGCCCGTCCGCCTCGGCAGCCCGGTGGGCGTGACCGGGCTCGGCGACGTGGTCAAGAACCCGATCCACGCCACCGGCGTGGGTCTGCTGCTGTACGGCCGGCTCAACGCCGGCCAGCCTGCGCCGAAGCTCATCGGCGACGGCGTGAAGACGGTGACGGAGCGGATGAAGTCTTGGTTCCAGGGATATTTCTGACGTAGCGGAGGAGAGGACATGTTCGAACTGATGGATTCATTCAGCCAGACGGCTGTGATCAAGGTGATCGGCGTGGGCGGCGGCGGCGGCAACGCCGTGTCGCACATGGCGAAGAGCGGCATCGAGGGCGTCGAGTTCATCTGCGTGAACACGGACGCGCAGGCGCTCAAGCACTCGCAGGTGAAGCAGTCGCTGCAGATCGGCTGCAACATCACCAAGGGCCTCGGCGCCGGCGCCAACCCGGAAGTCGGGCGCCAGGCGGCGATGGAGGACCGTGACCGCATCATCGAGCTGATCGAGGGCTGCGACATGCTGTTCATCACCGCCGGCATGGGCGGCGGGACGGGCACGGGCGCGGCGCCGGTCGTCGCGCAGGTCGCGCGCGAGCTCGGCATCCTGACCGTGGCGGTCGTCACCCGGCCGTTCACGATGGAGGGCAACAAGCGGGCGTCGGTCGCCGAGGCGGGCATGACGGAGCTGTCGCGGCACGTCGACTCGCTGATCACGATCCCGAACCAGAAGCTGCTGCAGGTGCTGGGCGGCCAGACCACGCTGCTCGAGGCGTTCAAGCGTGCCAACGAGGTGCTGCAGGGCGCGGTGCAGGGCATCGCCGAGCTGATCACGCGGCCCGGCCTCATCAACGTGGACTTCGCGGACGTCCGCACCGTCATGTCCGAGACGGGACTCGCGATGATGGGCTCCGGCATCGGCACCGGCGAGCACCGCGCGCGGGTGGCCGCCGAGATGGCGGTGTCGTCGCCGCTGCTCGAGGACATCAACCTCGCGGGCGCGCACGGCATCCTCGTCAACGTCACGGCGGGCCTCGACCTGTCGATCGGCGAGTTCGAGGAAGTCGGCAGCACCGTCAAGCAGTTCGCTGCCGAGGATGCGACGGTCGTGGTCGGCACCGTCATCGAGCCCGAGATGCAGGGCGAGCTGCGGGTCACGGTGGTCGCCACCGGCCTCAACCGCAGCGCGGCCAAGGCCGCGGCGCCCGCCCAGGCGCCGGCGCCTGCGGCAGCTGCGCGGCGCCCCGGCGACGTGAAGCTGGTCGCCCAGCGCACGCGGCCGGCGCCGGACTACAGCCACCTCGACCGCCCGGCGGCCCAGCGCGTGCAGCGCGCCGCCGGCGACGGGCTGCGTGCCAGCTTCGGCTCGGAGGACGTGCTCGACATCCCGGCCTTCCTCCGCCGCCAGGCGGACTGACCCGCGGTGTCGCGACCGCGGCCGGACAGCGGCAGCCTGCGCCTCGCCCGCCTGCGCCTTCGGGCGCGGCGGCGCGCGGCGGGCCGCCGCGCCGACCGGAAGCGGGAGCGCGACCCCTCCGGGACTTCGACGTGAGGACGGATCCTCGGCCGCCGGCCTACCTCCGCTGGCCGGCGGCCGGCGATCCGCGGGATATAATCAGGGGACTGACATGGCCCAGCAACGCACGCTGAAGGACGCGATCCGGTCCACCGGTATCGGCCTGCACACCGGACGCAAGGTGCTGATGGTGCTGCGTCCGGCGCCGCCGAACACCGGCATCGTGTTCCGGCGGACGGACCTCGACCCGCCGGTCGACATCCCCGCGCGGGCCACGAACGTCACCGAGACGACGCTCGGCACGACGCTCGCGTCCGGCGAAGCGGGCGTCTCGACCGTCGAGCACCTGATGTCCGCGCTGGCGGGGCTCGGCATCGACAACCTGTTCGTGGAACTGACCGCCGCCGAGGTGCCGATCATGGACGGCAGTGCCGGGCCGTTCGTGTTCCTGATCCAGTCGGCCGGCATCGAGCTGCAGAACTCGCCGAAGCGTTTCGTGCGCGTGCGCAAGCCGGTCGAGGTGAAGGACGGCGACAAGTGGGCACGGTTCGCGCCCTACGAGGGCTTCCGCGTCAACTTCGAGATCGAATTCGACCATCCCGTGTTCCATCGCCACGCCAAGCAGGCGACGATGGATTTCTCGACTTCCAGCTTCCTGAAGGAAGTGAGCCGCGCGCGCACGTTCGGGTTCATGCGCGACATGGAGTACCTGCGCGGGCGCAACCTCGCCCTCGGCGGCACGCTCGACAACGCGATCGTGCTCGACGATTACCGGATCCTGAACGAGGACGGACTGCGGTTCGAGGACGAGTTCGTCCGCCACAAGATCCTCGACGCGATCGGCGACCTGTACCTGCTCGGCCACTCGCTGATCGGCGAGTACACGGCCTTCAAGTCCGGGCACGGCCTCAACAACCGCCTGCTGCGCACGCTGCTCGCGGACGCGGACGCCTGGGAAGAAGTGACTTTCCGCGACGACGGCGCGGCGCCGATTTCCTACGCCGCAGCGACCGCCACGGCATGATCAGGAGGGGTCAGACCCCTTGACCGACCTTGGAGACCTGAGACCCCGCTGAACTCGGTCAAGGGGTCTGACCCCTCCGGGGACTTGCCCGAACCTTCACCTTTATCTCCTCCACCGGCGACCCGAGCGCGCTCGAGAGGGGCGCGGCCAGCTTCGATGCGACATAACGCAGGCGCGTGCCCCAGGCCGCCGTGTGCACTAGGGCCGTGAGCGTCGTTCCCTTCAGGGACGCGCTCCAGACCTCCCGCGCGAGTTCCGGCGGCAGCACCCCGCGCAGGCCGGCCAGGATGCGATCGGCCTCGGCGGTACCGGCGCGGAGTTTCTTGAGCAATCCATTGCCTTGCGCCAGCAAGTCACTGACCGCGGTCGGTTTTTTCATTTGTATTGTCAAGTCCGACACCCGGATCGGTGATCAAAGTACTTGAGCCGAAAGGCCTTTTTTGGCATGGTGCGCCGATTCCGGAAGGCCCGAGAGGCCACCCCGCATTATGACCAGGAAGCGCCTGCTCGCGTACTCGGCCGCTGCGGTTTCCGTTCTCGCCCTCATGACCGGCGCCTTCCTGGCGGGCGGGCACTGGGCCGAGGGCGGGACGCTGCGCGAATTCACGCTGGCGCGCTGGCACGAGGACCTCGCCGCGCAGAGCGAGCAGCTCGCGCGCATCGAGAAGGACGTGGACGGGCAGGTCGCGGCGCTCGCGACGCGCGTCGGCCGCATGCAGGCGCAGCTGATCCGCCTCGATGCGCTCGGCAAGCAGCTCACGGAAGTCGCCAAGCTCAAGCGCGGCGAGTTCGATTTCGACCAGCCGCCGGCGCTCGGCGGACCGGAGACGGCCGGCGAGGGCCCCGTGGTGCCCGCGCTCGACGCGATGCTGAACTCGATGGATGCCCAGATCGACGACCGCCGGCGCCAGCTGACTGCGTTGCAGAACCTCATCATGACGCGCGAACTGGCGCGCCAGATCGTCCCGGGCGGGCGCCCCGTGGAGTCCGGGTACATCTCCTCCCTCTACGGCCAGCGCACCGATCCGTTCGACGGCAACCAGGCGAGCCACCACGGCATCGACTTCGCCGGCGCCGCGGGCACGCAGGTGCTGGCAGCCGCCGACGGCATCGTGAGCCACACCGGCACCGACGGCGGCTACGGCCGGCTCGTCGAGATCACGCACGGCGACGGCTATGTCACGCGCTACGCGCACAACGCCAAGGTGCTGGTGAAGCCGGGCGAGACCGTAAAGCGCGGCGACGCGATCGCCCTGATGGGTTCGACCGGCCGTTCGACCGGAACGCACCTGCACTTCGAGGTGCTGCGCCACGGCAAGCCGATGAACCCGCTGTCCTTCGTGCGCCGGTAACCCCCGGCCGCTGAACGAAATTTCCCGACCCCTGTCGTAGTAAACTACCGGTTTTTCGGCCGGGGCGCCTTGTTATTGCGTCCCTTCGCCCCGAGGTTCCAGTCGCGTGTTGAACATGTTCACCCGGATTTTCGGCAGCCGTAACCAGCGGCTGCTGCGCAAGTACGCGGAACGCGTCAAGCAGGCCAATACCTTCGCGGACGCCCTGGCGGCGGAGAGCGTCGAGGGGCTGCGCGCCCGCACCGATGCGCTGCGCGCGCGCCTGGTCGCCGGCGAGACGCTCGACGACATCCTGCCCGAGGCGTTCGCCACCGCGCGCGAGGCCGCCGCGCGCTCCGTCGGGCTCAGGCCCTTCGACGTCCAGCTGATCGGCGGCATGGTGCTGCACGACGGCAAGATCTCCGAGATGCGCACGGGCGAGGGCAAGACCCTGGTCGCGACGCTGCCGGTGTACCTGAACGCGCTCGCGGGCAAGGGCGTGCACGTCGTCACCGTCAACGAGTACCTCGCGCAGCGCGACGCGGACTGGATGGGCCCGGTCTACCGGTTCCTCGGGCTGACCGTCGGTGTGATCAAGGCCGGCCAGACCCCGGCCGAGAAGCGCGCGGCCTACGCCTGCGACGTCACCTACGGCACCAACAACGAGTTCGGCTTCGACTACCTGCGCGACAACCTCGCGGCCCGCCTCGAGGACCGCGTGCAGCGCGGCCAGCACTACGCGATCGTGGACGAGGTGGACTCGATCCTGATCGACGAGGCGCGCACGCCGCTGATCATCTCGGGCCCGGCGGAGGAGAGCACCGAGCTCTACGCGAAGATCAACGCGCTCGTCCCGCGATTCACGCGCCAGCCTTCCGAAGAGGGCGAAGGCGACTACTTCGCCGACGAGAAATCGCGCCAGGTGCACCTGTCCGAGACCGGCTTCGAGAAGGCCGAGGCGCTGATGCAGGAGGCGGGGCTGCTGCGCGAGGGCGACAGCCTCTACGACCCCGCGAGCATCCGCCTGATGCACCACCTGAACGCCGCGCTGCGCGCGCACGCGCTCTACCACCGCGACGTCGAGTACATCGTGCGCGGCAACGACGTGATCATCGTCGACGAGTTCACCGGGCGCACCATGCCCGGCCGGCGCTGGTCCGACGGCCTGCACCAGGCCGTCGAGGCGAAGGAAGGCGTGCGGATCCGCGAGGAAAACCAGACCATCGCCTCGATCACGTTCCAGAACTACTTCCGGCTGTACGGCAAGCTCGCCGGCATGACCGGCACGGCGGACACCGAGGCCTTCGAGTTCCAGCAGATCTACGGCCTCGAGGTGGTCGTGGTGCCGACGCACCGGCCGATGATCCGCAAGGACATGCCCGACCTCGTCTACCTGAACCAGAAGGACAAGTTCGACGCGATCGTCGAGGACATCCGCGACTGCGTGAAGCGCGGGCAACCCGTGCTGGTGGGCACGACCTCGATCGAGACCTCGGAGAAGCTGTCCGGGCACCTGAAGGAAGCCGGCATCGCGCACCAGGTGCTCAACGCGAAGCAGCACGAGCGCGAGGCGCTGGTCATCGCCCAGGCCGGCCGGCCCGGAACGGTGACGATCGCGACCAACATGGCCGGCCGCGGCACCGACATCGTGCTCGGCGGCAACGTGGCCAAGCAGGTCGAGCAGCTGCGCAAGGACGGCGTGATGAGCGAGGAGCAGCTCGCCGGGCGCGCGCGCGAGCTCGAGAACGAGTGGACCGGCCTGCATGCGCGGGTGATCGAGGCCGGCGGCCTGCACATCGTCGGCACCGAGCGCCACGAGTCGCGCCGCATCGACAACCAGCTGCGCGGCCGCTCGGGCCGCCAGGGCGACCCCGGCTCGAGCCGGTTCTACCTGTCGCTCGAGGACAACCTGATGCGCATTTTCGGCGACCCGGAGCGCACCAAGTCGCTGCTGAAGACGGTCGGCATGAAGGAAGGCGAGGCGATCGAGAGCGGCATGCTGACGCGCCAGATCGAGCGCGCCCAGCGCAAGGTCGAGTCGCACAACTTCGACGCGCGCAAGAACCTGCTCGAGTACGACGACGTCGCCAACGACCAGCGCAAGGTGATCTACCGCCAGCGCACCGAGATCATGTCCACCGACGACATCGGCGGCGTGATCCGCGACGTCCGCGCGGAGGTCGTCGCCAACATCGTCGCGATGCACATCCCGCCGGAGAGCGTCGAGGAACAGTGGGACGTCGAGGGCCTCGAGCAGGCCATGGAGCGCGATTTCGGCGTGCGGACCGGGCTTGCCGCCTGGCTGGCCGAGGACCCGTCGCGCCACGCGAACGAGGCCACGGCGCGCTTCCTCGAGGCGATCGAGGCGGCCTACGAGGAGAAGTCGCGCCAGGTGGGCGGCGCCGTCATGCGCCACCTCGAGCGCGCCGTGATGCTGCAGCAGCTCGACCTGCACTGGCGCGAGCACCTGGCGGCCATGGACTACCTGCGGCAGGGCATCTACCTGCGCGCCTACGCGCAGAAGAACCCGAAGCAGGAATACAAGCGCGAGGCGTTCGCGCTGTTCACGGCGATGCTCGATCGCATCCGCTCCGACACGGTGATGCTGCTGCAGCGGCTGCAGGTGCGCACCGAGGAGGAGATCGAGCGCGAGGAGGCCGAGCGCCAGCGCCGGCTCCAGGCCCGCATGCAGCTGCAGCACGCCGCGCCGCCGGAACTGGCCGAGCAGGCACGGCCGGCCGCGGCCGGGCGCGAGCTGCCCGCGGAGGCGGAAGCCGAGGCCGGGTCCGCGGCGCCCTTCGTGCGCGGCGAGCGCAAGGTCGGCCGCAACGAGCCCTGCCCCTGCGGTTCGGGCCGCAAGTTCAAGCATTGCCACGGGGCGTTGCAGCGCGCCGAAGGCTAAACTCGTCCCGGGCAGCTCTCACGCGGGCCAGGGATGGGTAAATTGCCTGAAATCCACGTCGTCGCGGGCGCGATCGCCGATGCCGGCGGGCGCGTCCTGATCGCGCAGCGGCCGCGCGGACGCCACATGGCCGGCCGCTGGGAGTTTCCCGGCGGCAAGCTGGTCGAGGGCGAGGATCCCTATGCCGGGCTGCAGCGCGAGCTGGCCGAGGAGCTCGGCGTCACGGTGCGGGCGGCGCGGCCGCTGATTCGCCTTCGGCACCAGTATCCGGACCGGCGCGTGCTGCTGGACGTCTGGCAGGTCACGGCATTCGAGGGCGAGCCGCAGGCGCTCGAGTCGCAGGCGCTCGCCTGGGCGCGACCCGACGAGCTGCCGGCGCACGACCTGCTCGAGGCGGATCGCGCGATCGTCACGGCGCTGCGGCTGCCGCGCCTCGCGCGCGTGCTGGCAGCCGGCGAGTCCCTGCAGTCCATCCGCGGTAGCGCGGCACAGGCGCTGTTCCTCCCGACGCCCGACGAGGGCGGTGTCGAGCCGATGCCCGAGGCCGTCGATGCGGCACGCGGTGCCGGCCACCGGATCTTCATCCTGGGCGCGGACGTCGACGCCGTGCGCATCGCGGCGACGGCCGGCTGCGACGGCGTAGTGCTGCGCTGGTCAGGCCAGCAGCTGCACGTCGATCGCAGCGGCGCGTTCCTGGTCGGCGTGCTCTGCGAGGACGCGGAGTCGGCGAGGCTCGCGGTGGCGGAGGGTGCGCACTTCCTGGTGCTGGCGCCGGAGGACGGGCCGCTGACCGAGCGCCTGCTGGAGCGGCTCTGCTTCCTCCTCGGGCGGCCCGTGTTCGCCGGCTGGTACCCGGACGCGCGCCGCATCGAGCGGCTGCAGCAGCTCGGCGCGCACGGCTGCGCCGTGCGTCGCTGACCGGAAGCCGCGTTTCCTCCGTGCCGGCTTGAACACCGCAGTGCGCGTTTCATGGGGCCTGGCGCTGCTGGCGACGGCGGGCGGCGATGCCGTGCCCGCGGAGAACGTCGCGGCAGGTCCCGACGGTTCCGCTGCCATGGACGAGACGCAGCTCGAGGAGATCCTCGTCGCGGGCGAGCAGCCCGGCCCGGGGCTGTGGAAGGTGACGCGGCCCTCCGCGGCTGGCGATCACGTCCTTTGGATCCTCGGCACCTACGGCCCGCTGCCGAAGAAGCTGAAGTGGCGGTCGAGCGAGCTCGAGGCCGCCGTCGCGCAATCGCAGGAGGTGCTCGCGCAACCCGAGGTCAATCCGGAAGTCGGCCTGTTCGGCGGCCTCGCGATGCTGCCGTCGCTCGTGGGCCTGCGCAACAACCCCGGCGACGAGCGCCTGCAGGACGTCGTGCCGGCGGAACTGTACCAGCGGTGGCTCCCGCTCAAGGCGCGCTACATCGGCGATGACGACAGGGTCGAGCGCTGGCGGCCGCTGTTCGCCGCCGGCGAGCTGTACCGCGAGGCGATCGACGAGGCGGGGCTCGAGCGTTCGACCGTCGTGTGGACGTCGGTGCGCAGGCTCGCGCGCCGCGAGGGCCTGCGCATCACGACCCCCCAGGTCGAGGTCAAGGTCGAGCGGGCGCGTGCGGCCATCAAGGATTTCAAGCGCGAGCCGCTCGACGACGTCGAATGCTTCGCGAGGACCATCGATTGGCTCGAGTCGGACCTCGACCTCATGCGCGAACGCGCGCAGGCCTGGGCGACCGGCGACGTCGAGGCGCTGCGCCGGTCGTGGCCGCGCGCGCTCGGCAGCGCCTGCATCGGCGCGATCATGGGCGCGCGGGTCGTGCAAGACCGCGGGTACGGCGACATGCTCGGGCGGGTCAAGGAGGCGTGGCTCGCCGAGGCCGAGCGCGCGCTGCGCGAGAATGAGTCGACCGTCGCCGTGCTGTGGCTGAGCGAGATCCTCGACGCCGACGGCTACGTGGCCGCGCTGCGCGACCGGGGGTACACCGTCGAGGATCCGGGCTAGGCCACTCCTCAGAGGCTGCGGTCGAAGAAGTCGAGGATCGTTTTCCAGCCGTGGATGCCGGTGGCGCGGAAGCTGAGGGCCGCGTGCTTGCTGCCCGGGTAGGGCACGACCTCGAAAGGCAGGCCGCTCTCGACCAGCGCCGGGATCAGCAGCGTCGTGTTCGTGAACAGCACGTTGTCGTCCGCCATGCCGTGGATGATCATCAGGCGGTCGCGGATCGCGCCGGCGTAGGTCAGCACGTTGGACAGCCGGTAGCCCTCGGGGTTTTCCTGCGGCGTCCCGAGGTAGCGCTCCGTGTAATGCGTGTCATAGAGCCGGTAGTCCGTCACCGGCGCGCCGGCGACGCCGGCCTTGAACGTGCCCGGTGACTGGCCGAGCAGCATGAGCGTCATGTAGCCGCCGTAGCTCCAGCCGTAGACGCCGACGCGGGCCGGGTCGACGAAGGGCTGCGACTTGAGCCAGGCGACGCCCGCGAGCTGGTCCTGCACCTCGACGCCGCCGAGGCGCTGGTGGAGAGCCTCGGTGAACTTGCGGCCGCGGCCGCCGGAGCCGCGATTGTCCAGGGCGAACACGACGTAACCGCGCTGCGCGAGCAGCTGCGCGGTCTGGCTCCCGCGCCGCTCGCCCCAGCGGCGCTGCACCGTCTGCACCGTGGGCCCGCCGTAGACGATGACCACCGCCGGATACCGCTTGCCCGCCTCATGGCCGGCGGGCCGGTGGAGCTGGTAATGCAGCGGCGTGCCGTCCGCGGCCGGGATCGTGCCGAACTCGGGCAGCACGTGGCGATCGAGGTAGGGCGCGTAGGGATGGCTTGCGTCGAGGCGATTCTCGACCAGCCAGGCGCGATGCCGGCCCGAGGCATCGTGCAGTGAGATCCGCGGGGGCTGCGCCGGGTCGTGGTAGATCTGCAGGTAGCGCTTCGTGTCCGGCGACATCGTCACGGCGTGCCAGCCGTCCGCCGTCGTCAGCGCCTGCGGCTCGCGGCTCGTGCCGTCGTCGAGGTCCGCGACTTCGAGCTGGCGCTCCAGCGGCGTCTTGCGCGTCGACATGAACCAGACCTTGCCGCGGCGCTCGTCGATGCCGCGCACCGCCGGCGCGCCCCATTCGCCGATCACGTCCCAGTCGCCGGCGGTGACCGGGCCCTTCAGCACGCCACCGTAGTCGTAGAGGTAGAGGTGGTTGTGGCCGCTGCGCTGCGAAGCCCAGAGGATCTCCTGGCGCTCGGGCAGGAAATAGAGGTCGTCGTGCAGGTCGACCCAGGTGTCGCTGCGCTCCGAGAACAGGTGGCGCGCCGCCCCGCCCGTGACCGGGAAGGACAGCATGTCGAGCCGCTTCTGGTCGCGGTCCTGGCGCTGGACCAGCAGGCGGTTGCTCTCCGGGTACCAATCGGCGCGGGCGAGGTAGTAGTCCTTCTCCCCGAGGTCGCACCAGGCGACGGCGCCGGATTCGAGCGAGAGGATCGCGAGCGTGACCTTCGCGTTCGCCTCGCCCGTCGCCGGGTAGCGCTGCTTCAGCACGCGCACGCCGCCGGCGTCGATCTCGAAGCGTTCGATCTCCGCGACCGGCGACTCGTCCACACGCGCGTAGGCCAGGTGCTTTTCGTCGGGCGACCACCAGTAGCCGGTGTCGCGGTTCATTTCCTCCTGGGCGATGAATTCCGCGACGCCGTGGCTGATCGCGCCGCCGCCGCCGGTCGTCAGGCGACGCTCGGTGCCCGTCGCGACCTCGACGGCGTAGAGGTCCTGGTCGCGGACGAAGCTCACGTAGCGGCCGCGCGGCGAGAACTTGGCGTCGGTCTCGAAGGCTTCCGTCTCGGTCAGCCGCCGCACCGCCTGCGCCGGCGGCTTGCCGAGGTCATAGTGATAGAGGTCGCCGGCGAGCGGCACCAGCAGGCTGCGGGAATCCGGCGCCCACTGGTAATCGACGATGCCGCGCAAGGCCGCGATGCGCTGGCGTTCGCGGCGCGCTTCCTCCTCGGCCGAGAGCTTTTCCTCGGCCGGGGCGAGCGCGCGCGAATCCACGAGCCTGCGATGGGCGTCGTCCGCGATGTCGTATGCCCACAGGTCGAAGACCGTGGGCGCGTCGTCGCGCGCCTTGAGGTAGCTCACGAGCTTGCCGTCGGGCGAGAAGCGCATCTGCCGCAACGACGGGCCCTGCAGGTCGGGCGCGTCGAAAAGCCGCTCGACCGGCAGGTCGCCGGCCTGCGCCTGGGCGAGGCACAGGCTCGCCGTGAGTCCCGTCACGAGTGAACGCATCGTCGCTCCGTCCTGTCGCAGCCTGGAAAGGGGCGGGCGGTGCTGTTTGCTAGACTTTCCGCCCCACCCGACGGGAGTGTAAGCACGGTGCACCGCCATGTCATATCCGGCCTCGCCCTGGTCTCGTTCGGCGCACTGTCCGGCATGAGCGTCGCCACCGAAGACGGAAGCGCGCGCGGCGACCTGCGCTACCCCGCCGCCGAGCGCGGGCCGGCGGCGGACACGCTGCACGGCACCGAGGTCGCGGACCCGTATCGCTGGATGGAGCAGGATTCCCCGGCGCTCGCCGCGTGGGTGGCGGCCCAGAATGCGCTCGCGGAGCCCTATCTCGCCGCGATCCCGGCGCGCGAGACCCTGAAGCGCCGGCTGGCGGAACTCTGGAACTACGAGCAGTACGGCTACGCCTGGCTCGACGAGAAGTCGCGCGTGCCCGTGCGCAAGGGCGGGCGCTATTTCTTCGTCGAGAAGAGCGGAAGCCAGAACCAGGGCGTCCTGTACTGGGCGCCGTCGCTCGACGCCGGGCCCCGGGTGCTGATCGACCCGAACACGCTGTCGGCCGACGCGACCGCGTCGCTCGCGGACTTCGCGGTCAGCCCGGACGGCCGCTACGTGGCCTGGGCCGTGTCGGACGGCGGCACGGACTGGGACACCTGGCGGGTGCGCGAGGTCGAGACGGGCCGCGACCTGCCGGACCTGATCGGCGACACGAAGTTCACGGGCGTTTCGTGGCTGCCGGATGCGAGCGCGTTCTACTACTCGCGATACCCGAAGGGCGCCGACGGCAAGGGGGACGACCAGCAGCAGGTGAGTGTCTACCGCCACCGGCTCGGGACTGCGCAGGACGAGGATGAGCGCGTTTATTCGATCGCCGACCATCCGCGGCACAACCCTTACGCCACCGTGACCGAGGACGGCCGCTGGATCGTCTTCACCGTCAGCTACGGATTCGACACCAACGCGATCCACCTGCGAGACCTGTCCAAGCCCGATGCGCCGGTCGTGCGCCTGTTCGACCGGTGGGACGGCTTCTACGACTTCCTGGGCGTCATGGGCGGCCGGCTGTACTTCCGCACGACGCAGGGCGCCCCGCGCGGCCGGGTGATCGCGGTCGACCCGGCGACGTGGGCGGTTGCCGAAGTCGTGCCCGAGGCGCCGCAGAGGCTCGCCCAGGCGAGCCTCGCGGGCGGCGGGGTGATCGCCAGCTACCTGGAGGACGCGCGCAGCCGTGTCGTCCTGTACGGCGGTGACGGCAGGCGCCTGCGCGACCTGCCGCTCCCGGGACTCGGCACGGTGATCGGCTTCCCCGATTCGCCGTCGGAGTCCGAGACCTTTTTCGCCTACACGGATTTCCTGACGCCGCTCGCGCTCTATCGCTACGACATCGCGAAGGACGCGGTGAGCCTGTTCCGCAGGCCGACCGTCGCCTTCGACGCGGCCCCGTTCGTCACGGAGCAGGTGTTCTACGAGAGCCGGGACGGCACGCGCGTGCCGATGTTCATCACGCGCCGCAAGGACGTGACGATGGACGGCGGCAATCCGACGCTGCTCTACGGCTACGGCGGGTTCGACGTGTCGCTGACCCCGTACTACAGCGCCGCGATGGCGGCCTGGCTCGAGCAGGGCGGCATCTACGCGGTCGCCAACCTGCGCGGGGGCGGCGAGTACGGCGCCGACTGGCACGACGCCGGCACGAAGACCAGGAAGCAGAACGTGTTCGACGACTTCATTGCGGCGGCGGAGTGGCTGATCGCGAAGGGCTACACCTCGCCCGCGAAGCTCGCGATCCACGGGCGCAGCAACGGCGGGCTGCTGGTCGGCGCGGTCATGGCGCAGCGGCCGGAACTGTTCGGCGCGGCGCTGCCCGGCGTCGGCGTGCTCGACATGCTGCGTTACCACACGGCGAGCGCGAACGCCTACGCCTGGTCATCCGACTACGGCACGGTCGACGACCCGGACCAGTTTCGCGCGCTGCGTGCGTATTCGCCGGTGCACAACCTCGAGCCGGGCCGCTGCTATCCGCCGACCCTGGTGACGACGGCGGACCATGACGACCGCGTCGTGCCGTGGCACAGCTTCAAGTTCGCGGCGGCGCTGCAGCACGCGCAGGGCTGCGACAAGCCGGTGCTGATCCGCATCGAGACCCGCGCCGGCCACGGCGCCGGCAAGCCGACCTGGATGCTGGTGGAGGACTGGGCCAACCACTGGGCCTTCCTCGTGAAGGCGCTGCAGATGCACGGAGGCGAGCGCTGACCGGCGGCTCTACCGGGCGCGGGGGTGTCCTTTTTGAAATCGATGACAAGCGACTTGTCGATTTCAGGGGGATTGGGCAACGCCGGAATCGACAAGTCGCTTGTCATCGATTTCAAAAAGGACACCCCCGCGTCCCCTAGAGACGCCGGAAACCGTCCGCTTCGGTGGATCAGTTGCTGCGGTCTTTCCGCGGAAGGTCGGCGTCGACATCGGCAACGCCTTCCCCCGGTATCGCGTTCTGCTCGCTGAGCCAGCCGCCGAGGTCGATGAGCTTGCAGCGCTCGCTGCAGAACGGGCGCCAGGGATTGCCGCTCCAGTCGCGGCGCGTGCCGCAGCGCGGGCAGGCGACTTCGCGTGCCATGCTGGGGCGCCGCGCTAGTAGCAGATCGCGAGCACGAACGAGACGTCCTCGTTCGCCTGCACGGAACGGCTGTGGACGCTGTTCCAGCGCAGGAAGCGCAGCGACGAGCGGTGATGGCTGCCGCTCACCTCCGGATACAGCCGCGAGCCGCCCGGCAGCGTGATGCGCAGCAGCTGCACCGGCCGGTCGCGCTCGAAGACGATCTGGAAGCTGCCGCCGGCCGCCGACTCCTCGGTCGGCCGCGCGTTCTCGCGCGTGATCCAGAGCAGCTCGGAGATCGACTCGCACAGCGGGCGGATGGTTGCGATCCAGGCGGCCAGGTCGGCCTCCCGGGCGTCAGCGTCCAGCGAAAGCCAGTGGTAGAAATCCGGCAGGTCGAATTCGCAGGTGCCGCCCGGGATGGCGCTCCGGTGCTTGATCGCGTTCAGGAACTCGGACTCGCGCAGCTTCTGCATGAAGTTCGCGCCGGCCGCGTTCAGTTCCTCGCGCCGGCGCATCAGCGCGGCGAGCACCGCGCGCAGCCGTGCGGCGTCCACGCCCGGCCGGTTCTGGTAGTCGCGCAGCGCGGACATCTGCCGCTCGAGCTCCTTGAGCACGTCGCCGCGCGCGTCCCCGCGCGAGGTGATCGCGAGGATCTCGAGCAGCCCCGCGACGGCGGCGCGGCTCGACCAGGGGTTCGCGATCCCGGCGTGGTAGGAGAGTTGCTGCCACAGGAATTCGAGGCGCATGAAGCCGCGCATCCGCTCGTTCAGCGGCTGCTCGTAGACGATCGGCTCCGAATCGGGCCTCTGTTCCGGCGCGGCCTCGAACATGGGCCTATTCTGAGGCAGTGCTTCCATGGGCGTAAACCTTGGTGGTGTGACGTCCGGCACGCCTCGAGCGCCGGATTCTCAGTGATTCCGGGCCAGGGCCCGGTATCGGCGGTCCAGCTCGGCCACCCGGGCCGGGAGGTCGTCCGGGGTCCCGCCGTTGTCGATGACGTCGTCCGCGGCCGCCAGGCGCCGCTCGCGCGGCGCCTGCGCATCGAGCATGTGCCGGGCGTCCTCGAGCGAGGCGCCGTCCCGGGTCATCAGGCGCCGGACCTGCTCCTCCTCGGGGCAATCGACGACCAGCACGCGGTCCACGACGTGCTCGAGGCCGGCCTCCACCAGCAGCGGAATGACGAAGACCTGGTAGGGGCCCGGCGCCTTCGCGGCCTGGCGCTCGAGCTCGGACAGGATCGCGGGGTGCAGGATGGACTCGACGTCGCGGCGCGTCTCGGCGTCGGCGAAAATCCGCCGCCGCAGCTCCGCGCGATCGAGCTCTCCCCGGTCGTTGAGGATGCCGCCGCCCTGGTGGGCGACCAGCGCAGCGAGCGCGTGGCTGCCGGGCACGACGACCTCGCGCGCGATCACGTCGGTGTCGAGGACGGCCGCGCCGCGCGCGGCAAAGAGCTCCGCGACCGTCGACTTGCCGCTCGCGATGCCGCCGGTGAGGCCGATGCGCAGCATCGGGTGTTCAGCCGAGCCCCGCGAAGCGCAGGTAGCGCTCGACGATCGCAGGGCCCCAGAGCATCGCGATCCATGCCGCGCCCGCGAGGTAAGGTCCGAACGGGATCGGCACGCCGCGCCCGAGCCGGCTCGCCGCCATCATCGCGACGCCGACGACGGCGCCGACCCCCGCGGCCAGCAGCAGGACGAGCGGCAGCATCTGCCAGCCGAGCCAGGCGCCGGTCGCCGCGAACAGCTTGAAGTCGCCGTAGCCCATGCCTTCCTTGCCGGTCGCCAGGCGGAACAGGTGGAAGACGAGCCACAGGAACAGGTACCCGCCGGCGGCGCCAAGCACCGCGTCGCGCAGCGCGGCCGGGGGCGGCACGTCGCCCGCGCCGGGCCACAGGCTCGCAAGCAGGCCGATCCACAGCAGCGGGAGCGTCAGGATGTCCGGCAGGAGCTGCCGGTCGATGTCGATGCCTGCCAAAGCGATGAGATAGGCGGTATACAGGCAGGCGAGCAGGGCCGTGGCCCCGAAGCCGAACCGCCAGGCGACGGCGGCGAAAGCGATCCCGGTCGCGAGTTCGATCACCGGGTAGCGCGCGGAGATCGGCGCCCGGCAGCTGGCGCAGCGCCCGCGCAGCAGCAGCCAGCTCAGGACCGGGACGTTGTGCGAGGCCTTGATCGGGGCCTGGCAGGCAGGGCAGCGCGAGCGGGGCCGGACGAGGTTGTAGGGCTCGGCTTCGGCGGCGACCGGGCGCCCCTCGAGGTCGGCCGCCTGCGCGCGCCACTGGCGCTCCAGCACGAGCGGCAGGCGGTGGATCACGACGTTCAGGAAGCTGCCGATCGCGAGCCCCGCGAGGCCCGCCACCGCCGCGAACAGGGCGGGGCTGGCCGCCAGCAGCGCCACGGGCGGCGACTCGATCAGATCACGGCGCCCATCTTGAAGATCGGCAGGTACATCGCGATGACGAGCCCGCCGACCAGCACGCCGAGGATCGCCATGATGAGCGGCTCGAGCAGCGAGGACAGGCCGTCCACGGCCGTGTCGACCTCGAGCTCGTAGAAGTCAGCGACCTTGGCGGACATCGCGTCCAGCGAGCCCGACTCCTCGCCGACGGCGATCATCTGGATCACCATGTTCGGGAACAGGCCCGTGTTCTCCATCGCCCGCTGCAGGCGCTGGCCGGTGGCGACCTCGTCGCGCATGCGCAGCACGGCCTGTTCGTAGACGATGTTGCCGGTCGCGCCCGCGACCGATTCCATCGCCTCGACCAGCGGCACGCCGGCCGAGAACATCGTCGAGAGCGTGCGTGCGTACCGGGCGATCGCGGCCTTGACGAGGATCGGGCCGATGATCGGGAGCTTGAGCGACATGCGGTCGAGGAAATGCCGCATGGCCGCGGATCGCTTCTTGAAGTAGGCGAACGCGAAAATGGCGCCGCCGGCGACGAGGCCGAGCAGCCAGCCCTTCTTCTGCACGAACTCCGACAGGTCGATGACCATGCGTGTGAAGGCGGGCAGGTCCGCGCCGAATCCCTCGAACAGCGACTCGAACTGCGGGATCACGAACAGCAGCAGGATCAGGGTCACGATGACGGCGACGCCGAGCACCGCGGCCGGGTAGAAGAGGGCCTTCTTGATCTTCTTCTTGAGGGCCTCCGTCTTCTCCTTGTAGGTCGCGACCTTGTCGAGCAGCGACTCGAGCGCGCCCGCCTGCTCGCCGGCCTCGACCAGGTTCACGTAGAGGTCGTCGAAGTAGAGCGGATGCTTCTTGAGCGACTCGTGCAGCGAGCTGCCGCCCTCGATGTTCTGCTTGATGTCGAGGATCAGCTTCTGCATCGCCGGCTTCTCGTGGCCGACGCCCACGATCTCGAACGACTGCACCAGCGGGATGCCGGCGGCCAGCATGGTCGCGAGCTGGCGGCTGAAGATCGCGATGTCCCCGGGCGTGATCTTGCCGCCGCTGCTGAACAGCTGGCGGTTCTTGCTGACCTTGGTGGCGACGATGTTCTGCCGGCGCAGGTCCGCGCGGGCCGCCTGCTCGCTGACCGCGAGGATCTTGCCCCGGATCTTGTTGCCCTTCTTGTCCTTGCCCTCCCAGTTGAACTGGGTGTCCCTGGCAGCGGCGGCGGCGGTAGGCGGCATGGTGTCGGCGGTCCTCTACCCTGACTTGCGGATGTTAACGCCCGGGGGAATCACTCAACTGTGACGCGGTTGACTTCTTCGAGGGTGGTCAGGCCGTCCATGACCTTCTTGAGGCCCGCCGTGCGCAGGTCCCAGACCCCGTTCTTGCGGGCCTCGGCGGCGATATGGGGGGCGCTGCCGCCCTCCAGGATGATGCGGCCGATGGTCTCGGTGACCGGCAGCACCTCGTAGAGGCCCACCCGGCCCTTGTAGCCATCCGTGCACTGCGAGCAGCCCACGTGCTTGTAGACCTTGAAGCCGGGGGTCGCGATCTGCTGTTCCGTGAAGCCCTCCCGCAGCAACGCGTCGTGCGGCAGGTCGAAGGGCTGCTTGCAGCTCGAGCACAGCCGCCGTGCGAGGCGCTGGGCGATGATGAGGCTCACCGACGTCGCGATCGCATAGGGCTTCACGCCCATGTCGATCATGCGCGTCAGCGTCTGCGGTGCGTCGTTCGTGTGCAGGGTCGAGAGCACGAGGTGGCCCGTCTGCGCGGCCTTGATGGCGATCTCCGCCGTCTCGAGGTCGCGGATCTCGCCCACCATGATGACGTCCGGGTCCTGGCGCAGGAAGGCGCGCAGCGCCGAGGCGAAGGTGAGCCCGACCTTCGGGTTCACGTTTACCTGGTTGACGCCGGGCAGGATGATTTCCGCCGGGTCCTCGGCGGTCGAGATGTTGGTGTCCTCGACGTTCAGGATCGCGAGCCCGGTGTAGAGCGACACGGTCTTGCCGCTGCCGGTCGGGCCGGTCACCAGGATCATGCCCTGCGGCTTCTCGAGCGTCTTGAGGTACAGCTCCTTCTGGAAGGGCTCGTAGCCGAGCGCGTCGATGCCCATCATCGCCGTGCTGGCGTCGAGGATGCGCAGCACGATCTTCTCGCCGAACAGCGTCGGGCAGCTCGAGACACGGAAGTCGATCGAGCGGTTCTTGGACAGCCGCATCTTGATGCGGCCGTCCTGCGGCACGCGCCGCTCCGCGATGTCGAGCCGCGACATGACCTTCAGGCGCGCGGCGAGCTTGGTCGCGAGCTGTACCGGCGGCTGCGCGATCTCGCGCAGAACGCCGTCGATGCGCAGGCGGATCCGGTAGTACTTCTCGTACGGCTCGAAATGGATGTCGGACGCGCTTTTCCTGATCGCGTCGAGCATGATCTTGTTCACGAAGCGGACGATCGGCGCGTCCTCGACGTCGTCGCGGCCGCCCTCCGCATCCGCCGCGTCGTCGGCGGCGTGCGAGACGTCGAGGTTCTCGAGGTCGAAGTCCTCGTCACCCCCGCCCAGCGAGGGCATCTGCGTGTCGACCTGCTCGATCGCCTTCTGCACGGCACGCTGCAGCTTGTCGTCCTCGACGACGACCGCCTCGATCGACAGGCCGGTCTGGAACTTGATCTCGTCGACCGCGTGCAGGATGGTCGGATCCGAGACGCCGACGTGCAGGCGCTTGCCGCGCTTGACGAGCGGCAGCACACGGTGCTTCGCGAGCAGCTTCTCGTTGACCAGCCGGATGGTGTCGATGTCGGTCGCGACCGCGTCGAGGTCCAGGAGCGGCATGCCGAACTCCTGGGCTGCGGCCACCGCGATGTCGCGGGCGCTCGCCATGTCGTGCGAGACCAGCCAGCTGACGAGGTGGGTCTTGCGTTCGCGGGCGCTCGCGATCGCGTCCAGCATGGCCGATTCCTCGACCAGACCGTCGAGCACGAGCCGCTGCGGGAGGCCCGTCAGGACCGCCCGCACCGATCCCGCGGTGGCTGCGCTTTCGTTCAAGAACCCGCTCCGGACAAACCCTTACCCTCGCGCCTGGACGACCCCCGGAGGCTGGATTCTGTAGCCTAACCCAGCGCCCCAGCAATTGTTAAATGAGCTGGAATGCTCCCATAAGTGTCTGCCGCAAGCACTTGACCCGGATCACAATCAGGGGGGCTCGGCGAGGCTCTCCCACTCGGCCCCGAAACGGGAGGTAGCGGCGTCCCAAAGGCGCCGGGCGGCAGGATCCAGGACGGCATCCGGCGGGCCAGCCAGAGGCCTTGGTAAGGGTTCGCGGCGGTTGGTCAGCAGGTACTGTGGCCGCTGCCCCGGGGCCCCCGGGATCGAGGCCAGCAGCTGGTCCCGGGAGATCGCGGCCCGCTGCTTGCGGGTGATGAGCCCCGCCAGGCGCTCCTCGCGCAACTGCACCCAGCCCGAGGCCGGTTCAAGTTCGTAGTAGACGCCGGCCTCGTCGATCAGGCCCGAGGCCTCGTAGCGGCCCGCCAGCGTGCTGGGCGTATTGAAGTCCGTTTCCGTGAATCTCACGCGCCCGGCCAGGCCCTCTGCCCGCGCAGGGTCCTCCATGTACGGCAGCAGTGAAATGCCGTCGACATCCTCGGGCGTGCGGCCGGTTGCATAGGCCTCGAGCGTGGGTCGCAGATCCTCCAGCGACACTGGCCAGTCGTAGCCCTGCTGCGGGCCCGGCAGCTTCGCGCGGCCGAATGCCCGCATCGCGAGCAGCACGTGATACTGGTTCGGGCTCATGACGCTGGTGCCATGGCCCCACAGCGAGTTCCAGATCTCTTCGCCGGTGCCCGTCTTCCGCAGCATCGAGTCGTTGTCAGCGCCCAGCGCCTCGCCATGATCCGACAGCAGCACGACGATTGCGTTGCCGAGAACGCCCTTCTCGTCGAGGATCCGGAGCACCTCGCCGAACTGGCGGTCGACTTCCTCGACGGCCAGTGCATAGGAGTCCCGGTATTCCTCGGGCACGCCCGGCAGCGGCATGCCGGCCCATGCATAGGGCCAGTGGGCGAGCGTCAGGTGAATCGTCATGAAGGACGGGCCGTCCACTTCGAGTTCGCGCTCGAGACGTCGCAGGTAATGACCGGGCCGATAGCTCACGTAGGCTGCCCGGTTCGCGTGGTTGGACGGGAACAGCGCGCCGCCGAGCGGCGTGGCCGCGACCAGGTTGATGAGCGGAATGTCACCCGCATAGCCGAGCAGGAAATCAGAGCCGCCGATCGGCGGCGTAATGAGCTCGTCGAATCCGAACGACCGGTCGATGTTCGCGAAGCGCACCTCGTCGGTCGCGTAGGTTGTGCGGTAACCGCTTGCGCGGAGCGCCTCGGGAAGCGTCTCGCCCTCGTTCACGAGCCTGCGCGGCATGAGGTTGTAGCGCGCGTTGGTCGTCACCGGGTGGCGACCCGTCAGTATCGACATCCAGGACGGATAAGTGCGCGCGAGCGGGGTGGTCGCGTCGCTGAACCGTCGCGCTTCGCCGAGGAAGGCGCGGATGTTCGGCAACGCGGCCGTCTTGCGCCGCGGAACCGCCAGGTCGTCGCGCAGGGAATCGATGCCGATGATCACGACGTGCGGCCGGCCCGCGTCGCCCGCGGCGGCTTCGACCGGCCGGTGGACGGGCAGCAAGACGATCGCTAGGACGGCTGACGCCGCGGCGAGGCCCGCGGCTGTCCATGGGCGAGGCAGCGCGAGGCGCGGCTTCGCGATGACGAGCAGGGTCAGCACGAGAACTGCCGTCGCGGCGAGGGCGATCACGACCGGCAGAACCCCGGTGATCGGCTCGCGCCAGAACGATTCCTCGCTCGCGAAGAGCGATGCCGGGAACCAGGTGGCGTTGGCGGCCATGGCAAGGCCGGTCAGCAGAACGAACCAGCCGGCAACCAGCAGTCGCCGGCCGGCGACGCGTGCCGGCAGCGCGGATTCGGTGAGCTTCGCGAGCACGAAGGCGAGGGCGCCGAGTGCGGCGTGCACGAGCCAGGCGGCGCCGAGGAATGCGGCGATCCGCAGGCCAAGGCTCGAGCCCAGCTGCTCCTGGATCCGGAGTGCAACCAGGATGCGGTGGTTCGAAAAGATGAATTCGAGTTCGCGCGCGACCCAGGCGAGGTTGCCTGCCAGCAGGGCCACCGCCAGCACCTGGCCGAGGAAGAAGCCGCGCCAGTCGCGTCGCATGGGATCAGGTCCGCTCAGGAAAAAAGCAAGGCCCCTGCATGCAGGGGCCTTGCCGGGTCCGGCCCGATTGCCGGATGACCCATCGCTTCCGATTACGAGCCGCCGAAGCCCGAGCGGCAGGACGCCGGCATGTGCTTGTCCGACAGTGTCGTCAGCGTGTCGGAACCGGCAGACGTCGTCGCGCCGAGGGTGGCGGTCGGCGGGACCGTGCCGCCAGCCGGCGCATTCGACATGCCGCAGCGCCAGACCACGTCGCCGTTGTTGTTGACGAACGGCTGGATGGCCAGGGTCTCACCCTGAATGCGCGAGTTCGCATCGCGGCCGTAGGTGATCTGGATGGTACCGCCCGCGGCGTCGATGCCGATGCTCTCGACGTAGCGGCCCTGCTTGTCGTCAGCCACCGCGGCCGAGCCAAGGCCCGCCTCAGCAAGCGTCACGGGCCAGTCGCCGACCTGCGCGGCGTACTCCGCGATGCCCGCCTTCACGTCCGAAGCCAGCGTCAGGCCTTCCGAGACCTGCGTGCGGATCGTGTAGTCCTGGTACGCCGGAATGGCGATGGCGGCCAGGATGCCGATAATGGCCACCACGATCATCAGTTCGATGAGCGTGAAGCCCTTCTGGAGAGTCTTCATGTCCGAGTGCTCCTGTGTAACTAAGGGCGGCGCTCATGCGCCGATGCAATCTAGGTACAGCAAGGATCATGCCAAGCCGGCAGGGGCGCGTAAGTGACGGGTTTCCCAGTATTTTTTGGCAGTTGTCAGAAGATCGTCGGCCCTTCGCGACGCCGGGGCCGACAATTCGCGTCACAAAGTGACGCGGCGCGTCACTCGATGCCCAGCTTCTTGATGCGGTAGCGCAACGCGCGGAAGCTGATGCCGAGTGCCCGGGCCGCCGCCGTCTTGTTGTAGCGGGCGTCTTCGAGGGCCTTGCGGATCGAGGCGCGCTCCATGTCCTCGAGCGTCTGGGGCAGGGTGCCCGGCCGGTGCAGCGGCACGGAATCCTCGAAGCTCGGGGGGCCGCGCAATTCGATGTCCCCGGGCCGGATCACGGCGCCGTCGGAAAGCGTCAGCGCTCGCTCGATCACGTTCTCGAGCTCGCGCACGTTGCCCGGGTAGTCGTGGCTCGCGAGCAGCTCCATGGCCTCGTCCGAGATCGCGGGCACGGCCATCCCGAGTCGCGCGGCAAAGCGCTGGATGACGGAGGCAGCGATTTCCGGCACGTCGGCGAGCCGCTCGCGCAGGGCCGGCACGCGCATCTCGATCACGTTGATGCGGTAATAAAGGTCCTCGCGGAAGCGGCCGGCCGCGACCAGCTCGCCGAGGTCGCGGTGAGTCGCGGACAGGATGCGCACGTCCACGGGCTGCTCGCGCTGGTCGCCGACAGGCCGGGCCGTCTTCTCCTGGATCAGGCGCAGCAGCTTGACCTGCATGACGAAGGGCAGGTCGGCCACCTCGTCGAGGAACAGCGTGCCGCCCTCGGCGGCCTGGACGAGGCCGAGCTTGTCGGCGACCGCGCCGGTGAAGCTGCCGCGCCGGTGGCCGAAGAGCTCGCTCTCCATCAGTTCCGAGGGAATCGCGCCGCAGCTCACGGGCACGAAAGGCGCGTCCTTGCGCGGGCCGGACTCGTGGATCAGACGCGCGACCAGCTCCTTGCCGGTGCCGGACTCGCCGGTGATGTGCACCGGCGCCTGGCTGCGCGCCACGCGGCTGATCATCGCCCGCAGCTTCTGCATCGGCTCGGAGTCGCCGAGCAGGCGGCGCCCTCCGACCGCGCCGCGGCGGCCGTCGGAGAGCTTGAGCGCCTGGTTGACGAGCTTGCGCAGGTCCGCGATGTCGACGGGCTTGCGCACGAAATCGAATGCGCCGAGCTTGAGCGCGAGCACGGCGGATTCGACGTGGCCGTGGGCGGTGATGACGGCCACCGGCAGTTCCGGCGCCTCGTTCTGGATCCACTCGATCAGGCTCGTGCCGTCGCCGTCCGGCAGGCGCAGGTCCGTGAGGCAGAGCGCGTAATCCTGCCGCGCCTGCAGCTCACGTCGGGCCGAGGCGAGGTCGTGCACGGCGCTCGAGTCCACGCCCATGCGCGCGAGCGTCAGCGACAGCAGCTCGCAGAGGTCCGGCTCATCGTCGACGATCAGGGCGCGCGGGTTTGCCATGGCGGCTCAGCCCTGCTCCCAGCGCTGCGGATCCGCGAACACGATGCGGAAGGTGCTGCCGCCGCCGGCGCGCGGTTCGTAGACCAGGAGCGCCCGGTTGCACTGCGCGAGTTCGCGTGCGATGAAGAGTCCCAGGCCCGTGCCGCTCGCGCGCGAGGTGAAGAAGGGCTCGAAGATCCGGTCGCTGATCGTCGTGTCGATGCCGGGCCCGCGATCGAGCACTTCGAGGAACGGCCGGTTGCTGCCGGCCAGCCGGCCGATGCGGATCTCGACCTTGTCCTCCGGCGACTTCACGGAATAGCGAAAGGCGTTCTCGCACAGGTTCCAGAGGATCTGCCGCAGGTGCGAGGGGTCTACGCGCACCTCGAGATCCTGGTCCGGCGTGCCGGCGGCGAGCTGTCCTGGCTGGTGCCCGCCGGTGCTGGTGAACTCCTGGATGAAATCCGCGATCCACTCGGCCAGCGGCATGCGCTCCGGGCGGGTGCTCTCGCGCCTGGCGAGCTGCTGGACGTTGCCGATGATCGTGGTCACGCGCTCGGTGTTCGCGCGGATGATCTCGCTCATGCGCCGGCTGGTTTCCGAGAGCCCGACGTCCTCGCGCAGCAGCTGGGCCGCGTGGCTGATCGCGCCGACGGGGTTCCGGATCTCGTGGGCGATGGACGCGGACAGCCGGCCGAGCGCCGCCAGCCGCGTCTGGTGGATGCGGTCGTCGAGGGCCGTCAGGTCCTCGAGGAAGACCAGCACCGGCGGCGGCTGCGCCTGGCCGAGCGCCGCGAAGTGCGGCCGCACTTCGCGCAGGCCGTCGACGGCGAGCAGGTTTCCGCCGACCGTGTCGGTGACCGGCGAGTTCTGGCGCCACATGGCGAGCAGGTAGAGAAGGCGCGGGGAAGCTTCGCCGAGCAGCGCATCGGCTCTTGCGTCGGGGCCGAGGATCTGGCGCGCGGATTCGTTGATCAGCCGGATGCGGTCCTGCTCGTCGACCACCACGAGGCTCTCGCGCAGGCGCTCCACGATGTACTGGGAGAGTTCCGCGAGGTTCGCGAGGTCGAGGTCGCGCTGGCGCACCAGCGCTTCGCTCTCGCGCAGCCGGCCTGCGAGCGGCGCGACGGCGAGCGCCGCGACCAGGATGACGCCGCCCAGCATCCCGGCCTGGGTGAGTTCCGAGGGATCGGCCGTGCCCGACAGCGACAGCATGATCTGCTGGCCGAGCACGCAGAGCGCCGCGACGGCGCCGATGGTCGTCGCCGTACGCCGGGACAGTAGCAGGCTTACCGCCGCGACCGGCAGGATGAGCAGGAGTCCCGCGCCGCTCCCGGCGCCCCCGCTCGTGACGAGCAGCGCCGTGACGGCGACGATGTCGAAGGCGACGTGGATGAAGGGCTGCGCCTGCAGGCTCGGCCAACGGGTCTTCAGCAGGGCGATGCAGACGACGCCGGTGGCGAACCAGGCGGCGAGCGTCGTCGTGAAGAGCGCGGGCGAGGCCGCACCCAGCGTCTGCGGGCGCGAAGCCAGGAGCGCGAGCGCGATCAGCACCGACGGGATGACCAGCCGGTAGAGGTTCAGGAGCCCGAGCACGCGCCAGGCGAGCTCCGGATCGCCCGCCGATTTCTCGATTTCCGCCGGCATTTTCACGCCCGGCACTTTATCACGCACCCCGGTCGGCACCCGCGGCACGGGCCGCCTTTGCGACGCGGTTCATGCCAGCCGCTAGAATGTCGTGATGAATCTTCACGAATACCAGTCCAAGCGCATCTTCGCCGAGGCCGGCATCCCGGTGCCTGCAGGCCGGGTCGCCGCGAGCGAGGCCGAAGCCGTCGCGGCCGCCGGCGAACTCCCGGGACCCGTCTGGGTCGTCAAGGCGCAGGTCCACGCCGGCGGACGCGGCAAGGCGGGCGGCGTGAAACTCTGCCGCTCGGCCGCCGAAGTCGCCGCGGCCGCGCGCGGCATGCTCGGCGAGCGCCTGGTGACGCCGCAGACCGGCAGCCGGGGCCTGCCGATCAGCGAGGTCTACGTCGAGTCCGGCAGCGCGATCGCGCGCGAGCTCTACCTGTCCGTGCTGCTCGACCGCGAGCGCAGCCGCATCGCCTTCGTGGCCTCGGCCGCGGGCGGCATGAACATCGAGGAAGTCGCGGCGCACGAGCCGGAAAGGATCCTGCGCGTGGACATCGATCCGGCCGCCGGCCTGCAGGGCTACCAGTGCCGCAGGCTCGCCTACGGGCTCGGCCTCGAGGGCGCGCAGGTCGCCGAGTTCGAGCGCATCGTGCGCGCGCTCTACCGCCTGTACCTGGACAAGGACCTCTCGCTGGTCGAGATCAACCCGCTGATCGTCACGAAGGACGGCGCCCTGGTCGCGCTCGACGCCAAGATAAACGTCGACGCGAACGCGCTCTTCCGGCAGCCCGCGCTGGCCGCCCTGCGCGACCCGTCGCAGGAGGACCCGATGGAGAGCGAGGCCGCCGAGCACGAGCTCAACTACGTCGCGCTGGACGGCAACATCGCCTGCATGGTGAACGGCGCCGGCCTCGCGATGGCGACGATGGACCTCATCAAGCTGCATGGCGGCGAGCCGGCGAACTTCCTCGACGTGGGCGGGACGGCGACCGCCGAGCGGGTGACGGCGGCTTTCCGCCTGATCCTCTCCAACGAGCGCGCCCGGGCGATCCTGGTGAACATCTTCGGCGGCATCGTCCGCTGCGACGTCATCGCCGAGGGCATCATCCAGGCGGTGAAGAATGCCGGCGTCGGACTGCCCGTGATCGTGCGGCTGGAGGGCACGAATGCGGACAAGGCGCGCAAGCTGCTGGCCGCGAGCGGGCTCGCGATCACGGTCGCGAAGGACGTGTCCGACGCGGCGACCAAGGCCGTGCGGCTCGCGCGCACGGGAGCCAGGCGATGAGCATCCTCGTCGGGCGCAGGAGCCGCGTGATCTGCCAGGGCTTCACCGGGCGGCAGGGCACCTTCCACTCCGAGCAGGCGATCGCCTACGGCACCAACCTCGTCGGCGGCGTGACGCCCGGCCGCGGCGGCACGATGCACCTCGACCGGCCGGTGTTCCACACGGTGCACGACGCCGTGGCGAAGACGAAGGCGGACGTCAGCGTGATCTACGTGCCGGCGCCGTACGCGGCGGATGCGATCCTCGAGGCCGCGGACGCCGGCATCCGCCTCATCGTGTGCATCACGGAAGGAATCCCGGTTAACGACATGGTGCGCGTGAAGGCCGCGCTCGCGGGCGGCCGCAGCCGGCTGGTCGGGCCGAACTGCCCGGGCGTCATCACGCCGGGCGAGTGCAAGGTCGGCATCATGCCGGGCTTCATCCACCGGCCCGGGAAGATCGGCATCATCTCGCGCTCCGGCACGCTGACCTACGAGGCCGTGTTCCAGACGACGAACGTCGGCCTCGGCCAGTCCACCTGCGTCGGCATCGGCGGCGACCCCGTGCGCGGGCTCAACTTCATCGAGGTGCTCGCGCTCTTCGAGCGCGACGAGGACACGGCCGGCATCATCATGGTCGGCGAGATCGGCGGCACCGACGAGGAGGCCGCCGCCGAGTACATCCGGCGCAGCGTGACCAAGCCGGTGGTCGCCTACATCGCGGGCGTCACCGCCCCGACCGGCAAGCGCATGGGCCACGCCGGCGCGGTGATCGCCGGCGGCAAGGGCACGGCGGCGGACAAGTACGCCGCGCTGGAGGAGGCGGGCGTGCGCACGGTCCGCTCGGCGGCCGACCTCGGCGTCGCCATGAAACAGGCGCTCGCCGCGAAGCGGCGCCGCAAGCGCCGACGCTGACCTCGTGCGCATCGCGCTCGCCCAGGTCGATCCCACCGTCGGCGACATGGCGGGCAACGCCGCAAGGATCGCCGCGCGCGTCGACGAGGCGCGCGGCGCGGGGGCGGCCCTGGTCGCGACGCCGGAGTTCGCGCTCTGCGGCTACCCGCCCGAGGACCTCCTGTTCCACCGCGGGTTCCGTCGCCGCGTCGACGAGGCGCTCGCGCGGCTCGCCGGATCGGCGCACGGCATCGACCTGCTGGTGGGCTACCCCGAGTACACGGACGGCGCGATCTACAATGCCGCCGCCTGGTTCCGCGACGGCCGGCGCATCGCCAACTACCGCAAGCAGCGGCTGCCCAACTACCAGGTCTTCGACGAGAAGCGTTATTTCACCGCGGGCGAGGGGAGCACCGTCGTCGGGATCGGCGAAGTCCGCATCGCGCCGCTCATCTGCGAGGACATCTGGCACGCCGAGGTCGCCGCGGGCGCGCGCCGGGCCGGCGCCGACCTGGTGCTGGCGCTGAACGCCTCGCCCTACCAGCAGCGCAAGCAGCCCGAGCGCGAAGCGGCGATCGCCGCGCGCGCCAGGGAGAACGGCATCCCGTTCGTCTACCTGAACCTGGTCGGCGGCCAGGACGAGCTCGTGTTCGACGGCTGCAGCTTCGCCGTGGACGCGAGCGGCCGCGTCGTGCACCGCGCGCCCGCCTTCGAAGAGGCGCTCACGGGCGTCGACCTCGTGCAGGCGGAGCGCGGCTTCGACCTGGAGCCCGAGAGCCTCGCGCCGCTGCCGGCGGGCGAGGAGAGCGTGTGGCGCGCGATCGTGCTCGGGGTGCGCGATTACGTCGAGAAGCACCGCTTCGAGGGCGTCGTGATCGGGCTGTCGGGCGGCGTGGATTCCGCCGTCGTGCTGGCGCTCGCCTGCGATGCGCTGGGCGCGGCGCGCGTGCAGGCGGTGATGATGCCGTCGCGATTCACCTCGTCGATGTCCGAGCGGGACGCGCAGGCGATGGCGCGCGGGCTGGGCGTGAAGTACTCGGTGATCCCGATCGAGGGCATGTACCAGGCGACGCTCGCCGCGCTCGAGCGCGAGTTCCGCGGCCGCGCGCCCGATGCCACCGAGGAGAACATCCAGGCGCGCTGCCGCGGCATGCTGCTGATGGCGATCTCCAACAAGACCGGCCGCATGGTGCTGACCACCGGCAACAAGAGCGAGATGGCGGTCGGTTACGCGACGCTGTACGGCGACATGGCCGGCGGCTACGCGCCGATCAAGGACTGCAGCAAGACGCTGGTCTGGCGGCTGGCGCGCTGGCGGAACGCGCAGGGACCGGCCACGGTGATCCCGCAGCGGATCATCGACCGGCCGCCGACGGCCGAGCTGCGCGAGGGCCAGCTCGACACCGACAGCCTGCCGCCCTACGAGGTCCTCGATCCCATCCTGGAGGCCTTCATCGAGGACGACCGCTCCGTGGACGAGATCGTGGCCCTGGGATTCGAGCGCGCGACCGTCACGCGGGTGCTCGAGATGGTGAAGCGCAACGAGTACAAGCGGCGCCAGGCGCCGCCCGGCGTGCGCGTCAGCGGCCGGGCGTTCGGCCGCGACTGGCGCTATCCGATCACTTCGGGTTACCGCCCCGGCGAATAGGGGCGCGGGCCCTGTTCGCTAGTCCGGCCACCACCAGCGCCGCTTCTGCTCCTGGCGCCGGCTTTCCGGGAAGTTGTAGGCGTAGACCTCCTGCGAGCGCTCGGCGAGGTCGTCGAGGCCGAGGCCGCGGTAGGCGTCGACCATGATCGCGAGCGCCTCCTGGACCGCGGGCGCGCCGTCGTAGTTCTCGATGGTGAAGCGAGCGCGGTCGATCGCGGCGACGTAGGCCTGCCGGTCGAGGTAGTGGCGCGCGACGTAGACCTCGTAGTCCGCGAGGCGGTTGCGCAGGTGGACCATGCGCTGGCGCGCATCGTGCGCGTAGATGCTGTTGGGCCGCTGCTTGATCAGCTGGTCGAAGGCGTCGAAGGCGCGGCGCACGTCCTGCGGCGGGCGCTCGTTGAGGTTCGCCCCGAACCAGCGCTCGAGGATGTTCGGCGAGCGCTCGAAGTAGACGAGGCCGCGCAGGTACATCGCGTAGTCGACGCGCGGGTGGGTCGGGTTCTCGCGGATGAACTGGTCGGCCGCGTCGATCGCGGATTCCCGCTCACCGGCGCGGTAGTACGCGTAGATGATGTCGAGGCGCGACTGCCGCGCTTCCTCGCTGAACGGGTAGCGAGCCTCGAGCGCCTCGTAGTAGCGCACCGCGCCGCGGTAGTCGCCGCCGAGCAGCAGGCCGTGGCCCTTGTCGTACAGGCGCCCCGGCTGGAGTTCCTCCGCGGCGCGCTCCTTGTAACCGCAGGCCGAAACGGCGATCAGGCTGCACGCGACGAGCAGGGCGCGCGCCCGGAATCTGGCTGACTGCAAAGGACTGGACCCCGGCTGTTGCAACGAAGCAGTATAGCGGCAAAAGACCGCTCCCGAGCCCCATGAGTTCCACCCGTCACCAACGCGAACTGCGCCTGGCGCCGCAGTCTGCCGGACGGCGCCTCGACCAGGCGCTCGCGGACGCCCTGCCGGAGTTCTCGCGCTCGCGCCTGAAGCGCTGGATCGACGAGGGCGTGCTCCGGGTCGACGGCCGGATCCCGCGGCCGCGCGACATCGTCGCCGGGGGCGAACTCGTCGTGCTCGACGCGCCGGACGAGGATGCGGTGGCGCCGGCGGCGGAGCGGATCCCGCTCACGATCGCCTGGGAGGACCGCGACGTGATCGTGGTCGACAAGCCCGCCGGGCTGGTCGTGCATCCCGGCGCCGGCAACCCCGCCGGCACGCTGCAGAACGCGCTGCTCGCGCACGACCCCAAGCTCTCCAAGCTGCCGCGCGCGGGCATCGTGCACCGGCTCGACAAGGACACGTCGGGGCTGCTGATCGTCGCGCGCAACGAGCCGGCGCGCACCAAGCTGGCGGACGCGCTCGCGGAGCGCGCCATCCACCGCGAGTACCAGGCGGTCTGCGTCGGCGTGATGACCGCCGGCGGCAAGGTGGACGCGCCGATCGACCGCCACCCGGTGGATCGCCTGCGCATGGCCGTGCGCTCGAGCGGGCGCGAGGCGGTCACGCACTACCGCGTGATCGAGCGCTACCGCCGCCACACCTGGGTGCGCGTGACGCTGGAGACGGGCCGCACCCACCAGATCCGCCTGCACCTTTCGCACGCCGGCTACCCGCTGGTCGGTGACCCGGTCTACGGGCGCCGCCTCGTGATCCCGCGCGGCGCGACGCCCGAGCTCGCGGAGGCGCTGCGCGGATTCAGGCGGCAGGCGCTGCACGCGGCGAAGATCGTTTTCCCGCACCCGCGCACCGGGCGCGACGTCGAGGTCGAGTCGAAGCTGCCGGCCGACCTGCGCGGCCTCATCGCCTGCCTCAAGCGCGACCGCGACGCGGCGGCCGGGTGATGGCGGCGCTCGAGTTCCTGCGACCTGACTGGCCGGCGCCCGCCGGCGTGCGCGCCGTCATGACGACGCGGCGCGGGGGCGAAAGCCGCGGCGCCTGGGCCGAGTTGAATCTCGCGACGCACGTGGGCGACGATCCGGCGGCGGTCGCCGCGAATCGCCGGCGCCTGCGCGAGGCGCTCGCGCTCCCGGCAGAGCCCGCCTGGCTCGAGCAGGTGCACGGCGCGGCCGTCGCCGTCCTGCCGCGCGTCGGCGCGGAGCCGGCCGACGCGGCCGTGACGTTCACTCCGGGCGCGGTCTGCGCCGTGCTGGTCGCGGACTGCCTGCCGGTGTTCCTCGCGGGCCGGGCGGGCGACCGCGTCGGGATCGCCCATGCGGGCTGGCGCGGACTCGCGGGCGGCGTCATCGAGGCGACGGTGGCGGCGCTCGACTGCGGGCCGGAGGCGCTCGTCGCCTGGCTCGGCCCGTCCATCGGCCCGGACGCATTCGAGGTGGGCGGCGAGGTCCGCGAGGCCTTCGTCGGCCGCGATCCGGGCGCCGCCGGCGCGTTTCGCGCGGGCCGCGCCGGGCGCTACCTCGCCGACCTGCCGGCGCTCGCGCGGCGCCGCCTCGCGGCGCTCGGCGTCCGCGACGTCCGCGGGGGAGGGCCGTGCACCCACGCGGACGCCGCGCGCTTCTATTCCTACCGGCGCGACGGCGCGACCGGGCGCATGGCCGCGCTTGCCTGGCTCGCGTGATGTAGGCTGTCTGCCGTGTCGACGCTCGCCTCGATCGTGCTCCTGACCGCGGCCTGCGGCGCGCTCTCGGCGCTCGTTGCCGGCGGCTTCATGCTGCTGCCGGCGCGCAGCCGCGACGCGCTGCTTCCGCACCTCGTCAGCTTCGCGACCGGCGCGCTGCTCGGCGCCGCGCTGCTGGCGCTGCTGCCGCACGCGCTCGATTCCGGCGCCGGCACGCACGGCATCGGCATCGCCCTTGCGGGCGGCATCATCGTGTTCTTCGTGCTCGAGAAGATGGTGCTCTGGCGGCACTGCCACGCGGACCACTGCGAGGCGCACGCTCCCGAGCAGCACCATCGCGACCGCGCCTCGGCGACGCTCATCCTCTGGGGCGACGCCTTCCACAACCTGCTGGACGGCGTGCTGATCGCCGCCGCTTTCCTGACCGACCCGCACCTCGGCATCGTCACGACGGTCGCCGTGTTCGCGCACGAGATCCCGCAGGAGGTCGGCGACCTCGCGATCCTGCTGAACGGCGGCATGTCGCGCCGGCGGGCGCTCGCGCTCAACGTCGCCGTCAGCCTGACCTCGATCGCGGGCGCGGTGATCGCCTGGTTCCTGCTCGCGCAGGCGCTGGAGCTGCTCCCGTACGCCCTGGCGGTCGCGGCCGCGAGCTTCCTCTACGTCGCCGTCGCCGACCTGATCCCGGGGCTGCACCGGCGCGTGGACGCGCGGACGTCCGTCCAGCAGGTCGCGCTCATCGCGCTCGGCATCGTCGTCATCGCGCTCTCGCACGGCTTCGCGCACTGACCGGCGACGTCCGACCCGCCGCGATCAGATGGCGCGCGTGATCCTGCGGCGGGACTCCCCTCGCTCGCTCAGGGCGGCGACCGCATTCGCTCGCTCGGGTGTCCCGCCGCAGGATCACGCGCGCGATACGCCGCGGCGCGTCACGCGCGCGCCGGCCTGGCGCGCGCCCGCATGCGATGCGGTGACGCGGGCTACGAGTTGAGGCGGAGCGCCTCGCGCAAGCCGATGAGGACGAGCTCGGGCACGTGCGCGTCGAACAGCTTCTCCTCCTCGAACAGCCGCGCGAACCCGCCGGTGCCGACGAGGATCGTGGGCTTGCCCGAGAAGTACTGCGTCCGGACCTCCGCGCACAGGTGCCGGAGGACCGCGATGTTGCCGTGGTAGAGCCCGGCCTGGATGCTCTCGACCGTCGAGCGGCCGAGCAGCTCCGGGGGCTTGCGTATCTCCACCTTCGGCAGCCGCGCCGTGCGCGCATCGAGGCTTTCCATCGCGAGCCGCAGGCCCGGCAGGATCACGCCGCCGAGGTAGTCGCGCTCGCCGGTCAGCGCGTCGATCGTCGTCGCCGTACCGAAGTCGACGATGATCGCGTTCTGGCCGGGGTAAAGCTTCGCGGCCGCGATCGCGCCGGCGATCCGGTCGCTGCCGACCTCGAGCGGGTTGCGGTAGCGGATCTTGAGGCCCGTGCGCACGCCCGGCTCGAGCAGGAAGGGCCGCAGGCCGAAGTACTTCATGCTCGCGTTGCGCACGGAGTGCACCATGTCGGGCACGACCGAGCAGATCGCGACCGCGGTGACGGCGGCGGGATCCACCCCGTTCTCGCGCAGCACCTGCCGGCAGAACAGCCCGAACTCGTCCGAGGTGTTCTCCGCGCGCGTGGCGCGGCGGAACTGGAGCGCGAGCCGTTCGTCGTCGAACACGCCGCCGTAGATCTGGCTGTTGCCGATGTCGAGCACCAGGATCATCGCGCGCCCGCCTTGATCTGCTCGTCGAGCAGCGCGGCGAGCGCCGTCGCGAGCTTCTCGCGCCCCACGTAGCGCCGCACGCGGCTGCTGCCGTTCTCGTGCAGGAAGAACAGGTGCTCCTCGCCGTCGGCGAGCGTCGACACGTCGTTCTGCACGACGAATCGGGCACGGCTGCGCTTCATGAGCTCGCGCGCCGCCTTGGCCTGGGCACCGGCATCGGGCTCGTGCGTCAGCTTGAAGCCGACCAGGATCAGGTCCGGGTTGCCGGCGTAGCCCATGATCCGGTCGATGATCTTGTAGGTGGGCTGAAGCTTCACGGACAGCTCGCTGCCCGAGGCGATCTTCGCGTCCGGCTTCGGGTCCGCGACCGCGAAATCGCCGACCGCCGCCGTGTGGATCACGGCCGCGCAGGCGCTGTCGCGCGCGAGGCGGCGCAGCGCCATGTCGAGCGAGGCGTGGTCGGTGAAGGTCTCGCGCCGCGCGACGCCCGCGGCCTGGGCGGAGTCGACGCCCGCGACCTGGGTCACGTGGAACCCGCGCGCCACCAGCGCCTCGCAGATCATGGCGCCGGTCCGGCCGCTCGACAGGTTCGAGATGAAGCGCACGCTGTCGATCGGCTCGCGCGTCGCGCCCGAGGTGACGACGACCCTGGCTTTCATCGCCCGCCCTCCAGCGCCTGCAGCACGTGCCTCTCGAGCTCGTCGACCTCGAGCAGGCGGCCCTCGCCCTGCTCGCCGCAGGCGAGGCGGCCGTCGCCGACCGGCAGCAGGCGCGCGCCGAAGCCCGCGAGCCGCTCGCGCGACGCGCGCGTCGCGGGATGGTCCCACATCGTCGCGTTCATGGCCGGCGCGACGAGCCAGGGCTTGCGCCCGATCTCCCAGGCGAGGAACAGGGCGCCGATCGCGTCGTCGGCGAGTCCCGCGGCCAGGCGATTGAGCGAGTTGGCGGTGGCGGGGCAGAGCAGCGCGACGTCCGCCCAGCGGGCGAGCCGGATGTGGTCCATCGTCCGGCCGGCCTCGTAGAGGTCGGTGAACGGCCGGCGGCCGGTGAGGCCCTCGAGCGTCGCGGCGCCCACGAAGCGCAGCGCGCCGGCGCTGGCGACGGTCTCCACGGCCACGCCGCGCTTCGCGAGTCGGGAGATGAGCTCGCAGGCCTTGAAGCAGGCGATGGAGCCCGTGAGCAGGAAGAGCATCTTCGGTCCGCCGTCATTCGACATTGTCGATCAGCCTCACGTTGCCGAGCCGCACCGCCGCGAGGCGGCGGCCGTCGCGGTCCGCGACATAGTCCACGTCGAAGCCCTCGCGCGCCAGTGCCCCGGCCGTCTCGGCGGGCGGCATCCGCTCCGCGAGGCTGCGCTCCAGGACCCGGTGCAGGGCGGGCGCCCGCGCCCGGTCGGCGGGAGAGAGCAGGCGGTTGCGGGAGCTCATCGCGAGGCCGTCGGGCTCGCGCAGCGTCGGGCAGCGCACGATCCGCGTGTCCAGGAAGAAGGCGTGCACCAGCCCCTCGACCAGCTCGAGCTGCTGGAAGTCCTTCTCGCCGAAGTAGGCCCGCTCCGGACGCGCGAGCAGGAGCAGCTTCAGCACGACGGTCAGCACGCCGTCGAAGTGCCCGGGCCGCGACGCGCCCTCGAGCTGCAGGCTGAGCGAGTTCTCGGTCACGCGATAGCGATAGCCGTCGCGGTAGATCTCCTCGGCGCGCGGCAGGAACACGAGGTCGCAGCCGGCGGCGCGCAGGAGGTCGAGGTCGCGTTCGCGCGTGCGCGGGTAGCGCGCGAGGTCGCCCGGGTCGTTGAACTGCGCGGGGTTCACGAAGATGCTGGCCCAGGCGCGCGCGTTCTCCGCCTTCGCGCGACGGACCAGGCTGAGGTGCCCCTCGTGCAGCGCACCCATGGTCGGCACGAGCCCGGTCGCGCCCGCGCCGCGGACGCGGCGGTGCTCGACGAGTTCGGCGACGTCCTCGACGATCTTCATGATTCGTAGGTTTCGGCGGGCGCCGGGAAGGATCCCTGCTTCACGTCGGCGTCGAAGCGGTCGAACGCGTCGCGCGAGACCTGCGCGCCGTCGATGTAGGTCCGCACGAACCGGGGCCGGCGGGCGTCGGAGAGCCCGAGCAGGTCCTGGAGAACGAGCACCTGGCCGTCGCAGGCGGCGCCCGCGCCGATGCCGACGGTCGGGATGCCTACGGCCCCGGTGACGCGCGCGCCGAGTGCTGAGGGGACGCACTCGAGCACCAGCGAGAAGCAGCCGAGCGCCTCGAGGCGTCTTGCGTCCTCGACGATGCGGGCCGCCGCGACGTCGGAGCGGCCCTGCACGCGGTAGCCGGAGAACGCGTTGACCGACTGCGGCGTGAGGCCGAGGTGGCCCATCACCGGCACGCCGGAGCCGACGATGGCGGTGATGACGTCCTCGTGGCCCGTGACGCCCTCGAGCTTCACGGCCTGGGCGCCGGCGCGCATCAGCGCGGCAACCGCGTCCATCGCCGCGGGAATCCCCTTGCGGAACGAGAGGAAGGGCAGGTCCGCCACCAGGAAGCGCGTCGGCGCGCCGCGGCGCACGGCGGCAACGTGCAGGGCCATCATCTCGACGGTGGCGGCGAGGGTGTCGGTGTGGCCGTGCACGACCATCGCCGCGCTGTCGCCGACCAGGAGGCTGTCCACCTTCGAGGCTTCGAGCACGCGCGCGAAAGCGGCGTCGTAGCAGGTCACCATCGAGATCTTGCGCCCGGCCGCCTTGGCGGCGGCGAAGTCCAGGACCGATTTCATGCGCGTTCCCTCCCGGCGGCGGCGATGAAGGCGCGATAGACGCCCGCGAGCGCCGTGCCGTCGAGCGCCTCCAGGTGCGCTCCGATGGTTTCGCGGTCGCCGCGCGCCACCGGCCCGGTGAGGGCGCGGTCGCCGGCAGCGATGACGTTCTCGACGATGCGGCGCGGGTAGGCCGAGAGCGCTTCGCGCGGCGCGCCGAAGCGCGCTTCCATCGCGGCAAAGAAGTCCCGCCACAGCACGGCGGTGAAGCCGCCGGCGAGCGCGCAGAGCGCGTGGTAGTAGGCCTTGTCTTCCACCTTGAGCGGGAAGCAGGGGTTCGGCAGCCGCGGGAACAGCCGCCGGAACTCGGCGACCGGGTCGGGATGGGCCTCGTCGTGGTCCAGGAACACCGGAATGTCGCGGTAGAAGGACGGCTCGTAGAGGGCCTCCGCGAAGGTCATCAGCGGGTGGGCGCCGAAGGCGCCGGCGAAGCTGCGGCCGCCGCAGAAGTGCACGAAGCGCCGGTCATCGAGGCCCTCGGCGCGCAGGCGCGCCAGGACCGGTTCGATCGCGTCGTCCGATACGGCCAGCAGGATGACCGGGCAACCCTCGAGTGCAGCCGCGGCCGTGAGGCCCGGCTTGCCGTTCGGCCGGGCGAGCCGCCGCGACCACAGCTTCCAGGGGATGCCGAGGCCCGTGAAGTAATGGCGCCAATGCCGGGAAAGTCGGCCGTCCCCGACGAAGCCGTAGGGCGACGACCCGGAATCCGGGCGGTCAGCGGGTACCTGTCCCATGGATCAAGTCCCTGTTTCGACGAACGATTCCAACTTCGGTCACGGCTGCCCCGCGGGGCAGTCCGCGCCATGCCCAAGTTTACCGTGATCGTCATCGGAGGGGTCAGACCCCTCCCGTAAATCCTTGAAAATGGCGTTAAATTTCCTTCCGCGCGGGTTGAATCGGCGGCCGCAGACCTCATGAACCGGGCAGGCACGCACCCCGGAGCGCCTCGATGCGACAAGACCGCCTGACCACCAAGTTCCAGCTCGCGCTGGCGGACGCGCAGTCGCTGGCCGTCGGCCGCGACCAGCAGCTCATCGAGCCCGTGCACCTGATGCTGGCGCTGCTGGACCAGGAGGGCGGCAGCGCGCGGCCGCTGCTCGACCGCGCCGGCGTCAACGTGAACCTGCTGCGTTCCCGCCTGCTCGAGCAGGTCGGGCGCATCCCGACCGTCGAGGGCGCCGCGGGCGAGGTCCACCCGTCGAACGACCTCATCAAGCTCCTCAACGTCACCGACAAGCTCGCGCAGAAGCGCGGCGACCAGTATCTCTCCAGCGAACTCTTCGTGCTCGCGGCCTGCGAGGACAAAGGCACGCTCGGCCGTGTCCTGAAGGACAGCGGCGCCGTGAAGGGCGCCATCGACAAGGCGATCGACGACCTGCGCGGCGGCGAGAAGGTGAGCGACCCGAACGCCGAGGAACAGCGCGGCGCGCTCGACAAGTTCACGATCGACCTCACCGAGCGCGCGGAGAAGGGCAAGCTCGACCCGGTGATCGGCCGCGACGACGAGATCCGCCGCACCATCCAGGTGCTGCAGCGGCGCACCAAGAACAACCCCGTGCTGATCGGCGAGCCCGGCGTCGGCAAGACCGCGATCGTCGAGGGCCTCGCCCAGCGCATCGTCAACGGCGAAGTGCCGGAGGGGCTCAAGGGCAAGCGCATCCTCGCGCTCGACATGGGCGCGCTGATCGCCGGCACCAAGTTCCGCGGCGAGTTCGAGGAGCGCCTCAAGGGCGTGCTGAACGACCTCGCCAAGCAGGAAGGCCAGGTCATCCTGTTCATCGACGAGCTGCACACGATGGTCGGCGCCGGCAAGGCCGAGGGCTCGATGGACGCCGGCAACATGCTGAAACCCGCGCTGGCGCGCGGCGAGCTGCACTGCGTCGGCGCCACCACACTCGACGAGTACCGCAAGCACGTCGAGAAGGATGCGGCGCTCGAGCGCCGCTTCCAGACCGTGTTCGTCGGCGAGCCCTCGGTGGAGGACACGATCGCGATCCTGCGCGGCCTCAAGGAGCGCTACGCGGTGCACCACAAGGTCGAGATCACCGACCCCGCGATCGTCGCCGCCGCGACGCTCTCGCACCGCTACATCACCAACCGCCAGCTCCCGGACAAGGCGATCGACCTCATCGACGAGGCCGCGAGCCGCATCCGCATGGAGATCGACTCGAAGCCCGAGGAGATGGACCGGCTCGATCGGCGCATCATTCAGCTCAAGATTGAGCGTGAGGCGCTCAGAAAGGAATCGGACGAGGCATCGAAGAAACGCCTCGAGCAGCTCGAGGATTCGCTGTCCGCTCTAGAAAAGGAGCTTGCCGATCTTGCGGAGATTTGGAATGCGGAGAAAGCCGCCGCGAAGGGCACCGCCCACATCAAGGAGGAACTCGAGCGCGCGCGGCTCGAACTTGAAAGCGCCGGACGTGCCGGAAATTACAACCGCGCAGCTGAGTTGAAGAACGGGATCATCCCGCAGCTTGAGAAGCGGCTGGCGACTGCACAGGAGACAGAATCCAAGGCGCCCACGCTGGTGCGCAACAAGGTCACCGAGGAGGAGATCGCCGAGGTCGTCTCCAAGTGGACCGGCATCCCGGTCTCCAAGATGCTCGAGGGCGAGCGCGAGAAGCTGCTCAAGATGGAGCAGGAGATCGCGAAGCGCGTCGTCGGCCAGGAAGAGGCCGTGCGCACCGTGTCCGACGCCATCCGGCGCTCGCGCGCGGGCCTCGCCGATCCCAACCGGCCGAACGGCTCCTTCCTGTTCCTCGGCCCGACCGGCGTCGGCAAGACCGAGCTGACCAAGGCGCTCGCCGAGTTCCTGTTCGACACCGAGGATGCGCTCGTGCGCATCGACATGTCCGAGTTCATGGAGAAGCACTCGGTCGCGCGCCTGATCGGCGCGCCGCCGGGCTACGTCGGCTACGAGGAGGGCGGCTACCTCACCGAGGCCGTGCGGCGCCGGCCCTATTCCGTGATCCTGCTCGACGAGATCGAGAAGGCGCACCACGACGTGTTCAACGTCCTGCTGCAGGTGCTCGACGACGGCCGCCTGACCGACGGCCAGGGCCGGACGGTCGACTTCCGCAATACCGTGGTGATCATGACCTCGAACCTCGGCTCGCAGGTCATCCAGGAGATGGCGGGCGAGGAGAACTACGACCAGATGAAGAAAGCGGTGCTGGAGATCGTCGGCCAGCACTTCCGGCCCGAGTTCATCAACCGCATCGACGACATCGTCGTGTTCCACCCGCTCGGGCGCGAGCACATCCGCCGCATCGTCGGCATCCAGACCGGCTACCTGCGCCGGCGGCTGGGCGACCGCGACATCCAGATCGAGCTCGAGGAGGCGGCCCTGGACCTGCTGGGCGCCGCGGGCTTCGACCCGGTGTACGGCGCGCGGCCGCTCAAGCGCGCGATCCAGCAGCAGCTCGAGAATCCGCTCGCGCAGCGCATCCTGGGCGGCGAGTTCGGCCCCGGCGACACGATCCGCGTGACCGCGGAGGACGGGGCGCTGGTTATGCGAAAATAGCGGGCGAGGGAGGGAGGTTCCCGAGCCGATGCCGTTTTACGAGTACCAGTGCGGTGCCTGCGGGCACCACCACGAGGAATTGCAGAAGGTCACGGACCGGGCGCTGCGCAAGTGCCCGGCCTGCGGCCGGCCCTCGCTCAAGCGGCTCGTGTCGGCGCCGGTCTTCCGCCTGAAGGGCGGCGGCTGGTACGAGACGGACTTCAAGAACGACAAGGAAGCGAAGCGCAACCTCGCCGGCGAGAAGGAACCGCCGCCGGAGAAGGCCAAGGACGAGAAGCCGGATGCCAAGCCGGCCGAGAAGAAGGCGGAGGCCGTCGCGCCCAAGCCGGCGCCGGCCGCCAAGAAGCCCAAGGCCGCCCGCCCGAAGGCGGCGCGCCGCCGCTCCGCGCGGCGTTAGGCCGCGGTTGCCAGCGCAGCCGCCCGGCACGTAACATCGCGCGCTTTGTCCATGCGCACACACTACTGCGGAGAAGTCGACGAATCCCTGGCGGGCCGCACCATTTCTGCGGCCGGCTGGGTGCACCGCCGCCGTGACCACGGCGGCGTGATCTTCGTCGACCTGCGTGACCGCTCGGGCCTCCTGCAAGTCGTATTCGACCCGGACACGCCCGAGGCCTTCAAGGCCGCGGAGCACCTCGGCCGCGAGTACTGCATCCAGGTGCAGGGCAAGCTGCGGCCGCGTCCGGCGGGCACGGCAAATGCCGGCCTGTCCTCCGGCCAGGTCGAGCTGCTCGCCTCGAAGCTCGAGATCCTGAACCCCTCCGCGACGCCGCCGTTCTCGCTCGACGAGGAGGTCGGCGAGGAGCTGCGGCTCAAGCACCGTTACATCGACCTGCGCCGCGACGTCATGCAGGAGCGCCTGCGGCGCCGGCACGCGATCACGCGCGCGATGCGCGAGTACCTCGACGGACACCATTTCGTCGACATCGAAACGCCGATGCTGACCAAGGCGACGCCCGAGGGCGCCCGCGACTATCTCGTGCCCTCGCGCACGCACCCGGGCAAGTTCTTCGCGCTGCCGCAGTCGCCGCAGATCTTCAAGCAGCTCCTGATGATGAGCGGCTTCGACCGCTACTACCAGATCGTGCGCTGCTTCCGCGACGAGGACCTGCGCGCCGACCGCCAGCCCGAGTTCACGCAGCTCGACATCGAGACGTCGTTCCTCGCGCAGGAACAGGTGATGGCGCTGATGGAGGGCCTCATCCGCCACGTGTTCTCGCGCGTGCTGCGCGTGCAGCTGCCGGATCCCTTCCCGCGGCTCAGCTACGCCGAGGCGATGCGCCGCTTCGGTTCCGACAAGCCGGACCTGCGCGTGCCGCTCGAATTCACGGACGTCGCGGACCTCGTCGCCGGATGCGAGTTCAAGGTGTTCGCGACGCCGGCCGCGGACCCGGACGGGCGCGTCGCGGCGCTGCGCGTCCCGCGCGGCGGGGAACTCACGCGCAAGCAGATCGACGACTACACGGCTTATGTCGCACGCTTCGGCGCGCGCGGCCTGGCCTATATAAAGGTGAACGACGCAGCGAAGGGTCGCGACGGCCTGCAGTCGCCGATCCTGAAGTTCCTGCCGGATGCGGCGGTCGCGGGCATCCTCGAGCGCACGAAGGCCGGGACCGGTGACCTGGTCTTCTTCGGCGCCGACAAGGCGAAGGTCGTCAACGACGCGCTCGGCGCGCTGCGGCTGCAGCTCGGCCGCGACCTCGGGATCGTGGAGGAGGGCTGGCGGCCGCTCTGGGTGACCGACTTCCCGATGTTCGAGTGGGACCCCGACGCAAAGCGCTGGTCGGCGATGCACCATCCGTTCACGTCGCCCGTGGACCCGGATGCCGCGGCACTGGCGGCCGACCCGAAGAACGCGCTGGCGCGCGCCTACGACATGGTGCTGAACGGCTCCGAGATCGGCGGAGGCTCGATCCGCATCCACCGCGAGGAGATGCAGAGCACCGTCTTCGACCTGCTCGACATCTCGCGCGAGCAGGCGGCGGTGAAGTTCGGCTTCCTGCTCGAGGCGCTGCGCTACGGCGCGCCGCCGCACGGCGGCATCGCCTTCGGACTCGACCGCCTCGCGATGCTGATGTCCGGCGCCGAGAGCATCCGCGACGTCATCGCCTTCCCGAAGACGCAGTCCGCATGGGACCCGATGACCGACGCGCCCTCCGAGGCCGACGACGCCCAGCTCGCGGAACTGCACATCCGCGTCAAGAAGCCGCCGGTGCCGTGACCCGGCCATGACGGCGCCCGTGGTCGTCGTCCACGGCCTGTGGCTCAACGGGCTGGAGTTCTTTCTGTTGCGCGACCGGCTGCGGCAGGCCGGGTTCGAAACCGCGGTCTTCCGCTATCCGTCCATGCACTCGACGCTCGGCGACGCCGCGGACGCGCTGGCCGGAATGCTGCGCACGCTCGGCGACACCGCGCACGTCGTGGCCCACAGCCTTGGCGGGCTGGTCACCTGCGAGGCCTTCGCGCGACATGCGGACCTGCCGGGCGGGCGAATCGTGCTGCTGGGAGCGCCGGTGCGCGGCTCGCGCACGGCCAGGGCCGTCGCCTCGCACTGGTACGGGCCTGCGGCGCTCGGTCCGCTCGCGCTGGCGGAGCTCGCGCGCGAGCGGGATCCCGTGGCGCTGCCGGCGCGCGAGGTCGGCGTGATCGCCGGGTCCCTGCCGGTCGGCGCCGGACGGATTTTCGCGGACCTTCCGGCGCCGAACGACGGAACGGTCTGCCTGGACGAGACGGAGCTTCCCGGCAGGACGTCACGAATCGTGCTTGAAGTCAGTCACACTGGCATGCTGTTCTCGTCCGCGGTCGCGGACTCGGCGGTAAAGTTCCTGGCTTCTGGAAGATTCGGATGACTGCCGATGCTTGATTCGCTGCGCCGCTGGCCCTGGTTCGCGATAGCGCTGGCGCCGTACCCGCTACTCTTCATCGCCGCGTCCAACCCGGGGCAGGTGGACGCGGCATCGCTCCTTCCGACGCTCGCGGCCGCGGTCGCCGCGAGTCTCGCGCTGCTGGCACTGCTGCGCCTGCTGCTAGGAGACTGGCTGCGCGCCGGACTCGGCGTCGCGTGGTTTCTGCTGCTGTTTTTCAGCTACGGTCCCGTCAACACCCGTTTTGACGTTGCTGGCAGCGCGGCGGACGAGGGCCTCGCGGAGTTGCACTGGGCCGCGGAGAACCTGCAGCTGGTGCACTCCGCGATCTGGCTGCTGCTGCTGATGCTGGGCTGGTCCTGGCTGAGGCGCCTGCGCCATCCGCCCGGTCGCCTGACGGCCGCGTTGAACCTCATGTCCGTGCTGCTGCTGGTCGTCGCCGGCGTGCAATGGACCGCCGGCCGCGGCGCACGCGCAGAGGCGGCAAGCACCGATGCCGTCGGGCCTGCGGCCACTGCGGGCGACGCGCCCGACATCTATTTCATCGTGCTCGACGGCTACGCGCGCTCCGACGTGCTTGCCAGCCACTACGGCTACGACAACGGGCCGTTCCTGCGTCGCCTCGAGCGACTCGGCTTCCAGGTTGCTGATGCGAGCCAGGCCAATTACAGCTGGACCTTCCTGTCGCTCAGTTCCACGCTCAACATGGACTACATGCAGGCGCTGCTCGGCGACCGGCTCGATCCGACGGCGGCCGATCGCGAATCCGCCTTCCGCCTGCTGCGCGACAACCGCGTTGCCGCATTCCTGCGTGGGCGCGGCTATCGCTTCGTGCATCTGCAGTCGACCTGGGGCGGCACCGGCAGCAACCCCTATGCCGACGATTTCCGCCGCTGCGGAGGCGGGCTGTTCCGCGACGACTACCTCCTCGCGGTCGCCGAGGTGAGCTGGCTGCGAGCGTTCGGTTCTCAGGCGTCGCTCGACCTTGCGAGCTGCCACCTGCGGAACTTCGAGACCCTGGCCGCGCTCGGCCGCGAGCCGGGACCGAAGTTCGTACTCGCGCACTTCGTGCCGCCGCACCACCCGTACCTCTTTGACCGTGACGGCCGCGTGATTCGAAATGCCAATCTGTCCAATCAGTTCGAATTCCAGAAGAAGCTCTGGGAGGATCGACAGGCCTACATCGATCAGCTGGCATTCGTCAGCGGCAAGGCGGAGGATGCGATCGCCCGGCTGATCGCCGACTCGAAGCGGTCACCGGTCATCCTGCTCGTCTCGGACCATGGTCCGAACCTGCGACGCGGCATCGAGGGTGCCGATTACAACCGGCTGCGGCTTGCAAACCTTTCGGCTGTGCGCCTGCCAGGCGCATTCGCGCAACCGTTGCCCGAGGACATCTCCAACGTGAACCTGATGAGGGTCGTGCTCGATCGCCTGTTCGCCGCCGGCCTGCCGAGCCTGCCGGACCGGCATTTCGTGTCGGACTATCGCCAGCCGTTCGACTTCACGGAAGTGGACGGCAATGGCGTGCCGGTTGAGACTGCAGCCAGCTCCGCCGACAATATGTGACGTATTCGGCTGGCCGGCGGGTGCCGCCGGTGCTCTGATCTGGCATCGTCAGCGAGGTCCGACCATGCGCACTGCGCCGAAATCCGCCCTTGTCCGCCAGGCCGCTTGCGCGGCCGTCCTGGTTCTCGGCACCACAGGCACTGCGCATGCCTACATCGATCCGGGCACCGGCTCGATGCTGCTGCAGGTGATCGGCGCCGGCATCGCGGGCGCGATCTTCTATTTCCGCGAGCTGCGCATCAAGTTCATGTCGCTGTTCTCGCGGCGCCGGGAATCGGTATCCGAGGACGCCCCCAAGCCGCCTTCAGGCGACCCCACCCATTGACCCCGGTCGCCGCGAGCCCGCGGTCGTTCCGCGATCCTGACGCCACGCTGGTCGAACACGACGGGCGGCTGATCCGGGCGGTTCGCCGCCACGCGCTCGACGGGTTCCGGCGCATGCTCGAGGATCCGGTCGTCCGCCGGTGGATGGAACAGGGCCGCATCGTACGCACGCGGCCGCTGCCGGCGGTCGAGATGCCGCCGCAGTTCGCCGATTTCGACGGCGAGTGTTTCGAGCACGAACGAATCCCCTTCGTCAGCCAGCCAGCCGAGTGGGCACCGGAAATGCTCGCGGCCGCCGGCCGGCTGACGCTCGAGCTCGCACGCTCCCTGCTGCAGCGCGGATGGCAACTCAAGGACGCAACGCCGGCCAACGTGCTGTTCCGCAACGCGGAGCCGGTTTTCGTGGACCTGCCATCGATCGTCCCGCGCGAGCCGGGCACATGCCTCTGGATAGCGCGCCACCAGTTTGAGACGACATTCCTCCTGCCGCTCATCGCATCCGTGGAGGCCGGCGTACCCATGGCGTGGACGCTGTCCAACCCGGTTGCGGGCCTGTCGCACGAGGCATTGGCGTCCATCCTGGGCGGGCGACGCTGGCTCAGGCCCCGCCTCTGGCGGCCGGTGGCGATGCCCGCCGCGCTGGCGGCAAAGGCAGCCGCCGGCGGCGGCGCGTCACGCGCAATGAAGTCCACAAGCGATGAACAGGCGCGCTTCATTCTCGATCGCTCCTATGCCGGCCTTGAGCGCCAGCTCGGCAAGCACGTGGCCAGGCTCGCGAAGCGCAGCTCCCACTGGCACCGCTACACCGCAACGCGGGCGCATTACGGTGACGCGGATCTCGAGGCCAAGCGCCGGTTCGTGGAGGAGGCCGTTGCGGCCGCGGCGCCGCGCCGCACGCTCGACATCGGCGCCAACACGGGCGAGTTCAGCGAGATTGCCGCAGCGCAGGGCGAGGTCGTCGCGCTCGACATCGACGAGCGTTCCGTGGCTGCGATCTGGGCGCGTGCTCGCGCGGCTGGATTGCCGGTCCTGCCGCTGGTCGCCAACTTTGGCCGCCCGACGCCGGCGCTCGGCTGGCGCAACCGCGAAACTGATTCGCTGCTCGCACGCGCCGCGGAGAACTTCGATCTCGTGCTGATGTTGGCGGTCGTACACCACCTGCGCGTCACGGAGGGCGTGCCGCTCGCCGAACAACTCGACGCCGTGGCCGCAATCACGCGCCGGCACCTGCTGGTCGAGTTCGTGCCGGTGGCCGATCCCATGTTCGCCGCCCTCGCGCGCGGCCGGGAGTCGCTGTACGGCGATTGCCAACGACCTGCCTTCGAGGCGACGCTGCATGGGCGCTTCCACGTCGAGCGCACGCACGAGCTGCCGAACGGCCGCGTCCTCTACCTGGCCCGCAAGCGGCTCACGTAAAGCAAAGCTACAAGGAGGACTGTCCCTCCTATTTCCCGTGCTGTTTCTCCAGCCGTTCCAGATACCCCCGCGCGCTCTCGATCACCTCGCGCGGCACGCCGGCCTTCTGGGCCACCTGCAGCCCGTAGCTGCGGCTCGCCGGGCCCGGCTTCACGGCGTGCAGGAACACGATGCCGTCCGCGTGCTCGGTGGCGTCGAGGTGCACGTTGGCGACCTCGGCGATCCCGTCCGCGAGCTCGGTCAGCTCGAAGTAGTGCGTCGCGAACAGCGTGAAGGCCCGCAGGCGCCGGGCGATGTGGCTCGCGCAGGCGAAAGCGAGCGAGAGGCCGTCGTAGGTGCTGGTGCCGCGGCCGATCTCGTCCATCAGCACGAGGCTCCTGTCGGTGGCCGCGTTCAGGATCACGGCCGCCTCCGTCATCTCCACCATGAAGGTGGAGCGCCCGCCGGCGAGGTCGTCCGAGGCGCCGATGCGGGTGAAGATGCGGTCGAACGGCCCGATCACGGCCCGCGTCGCGGGCACGAAGCTGCCGATCGAGGCGAGCACGAGGATCAGCGCCGCCTGGCGCATGTAAGTTGACTTGCCGCCCATGTTCGGGCCGGTGATCACCAGCATCCGGCGCGCGTCGGTGAGTTCGAGGTCGTTGGGGACGAACGGGTCGTCCAGCACGCGCTCGACGACCGGGTGGCGGCCTGCGGTGATGCGAAGGCCCGGCTCGTCGGACAGCTCCGGCTGCACGTAGCGCAGGCTGACCGCGCGCTCGGCGAGGCTCGCCAGCACGTCGGCGAGCGCGAGCGCCGCCGCCATCCGCTTGAGCGGGGCGAGGCCTTCGGTCAGCCGGTCGAGCAGGCCGTCGTACAGCTCGCGCTCGCGCGCGAGCGCGCGGTCGCGGCTGCCGAGCACGCGGTCCTCGAACTGCTTGAGCTCGGGCGTGATGTAGCGCTCCGCGTTCCGTACCGTCTGGCGGCGCTGCCACTCGATGGGCGCGCGCTCGGACTGGCTGCGTGGCAGCTCGATGTAGTAGCCCTGCACGCGGTTGTAGCCGACCTTCAGCTGGGTGATGCCGGTCCGGCGCCGCTCGCGGTCCTCCAGTTCGAGCAGCAGCGTGTCGGCGCCGGTCGCGATCGCGCGCAGCTCGTCGAGGGCCGCGTCATGGCCGGCAGCGATGACGCCGCCCTCGCGCAGCAGGGCCGGAGGCGTCTCGACGAGGGCACGCCGCAGGAGCGAGTGGATTTCCGGCTGCGGCGCGAGATCCGCGGCAGCCGCGGCCAGCAGCGGCGCGTCGAGCCCGGCGAGGGCATCCTGCAGCCGCGGCAGGCTGCCGAGCGCCTCGCGCAGCGCCGCGAGGTCGCGCGGCCGCGCCGAGCGCAGGGCCACGCGCGCGAGCACGCGCTCGACGTCGCCGATGCCGCGCAGGATCTCCTGCAGGAGGCCGTAGCGGTCGGCACCGATCAGGTTTGCGATCGCGGCGTAGCGGGCGGTGAGCGTCGCGCGGTCGCGCAGCGGCCGGCGGATCCAGCGGCGCAGTTCGCGCGCGCCCATGGCGGTGGCCGTGCGGTCGATGACGCCGACCAGCGTCGCGTCCTCGCGGCCGGCGAGGCTCACGTCGAGCTCGAGGTTGCGGCGCGTCGCCGCGTCCATGACGAGCGCGTCGTCGCGCGACTCGCGCGCGAGCGACGTCAGGTGGGGCAGGGCGCCCTTCTGCGTGTCCTTCGCGTACTGCAGCAGCGCGCCGGCGGCGCCGAGCGCGAGCGTCAGGTCCTCGCAGCCGAAGCCGGCGAGGTCCTGCGTGCCGAACTGCGTGGTGAGCGCGCGGCGCGCGGAATCGGCCAGGAAATGCCAGGGCGCGCGCTCGACCACGCGGGCCGCGGACGGGACCTGCGCGCCTTCCGGCACCAGCAGCTCGGCCGGCCGCAGCCGCTCGAGTTCGGCCGCGAGCGCCTCGTGGCCTTCGCCCTCGAGCACGCTGAATCGGCCGGCGCCGAGGTCGAGCCAGGCGAGCCCGAAGCGCGCGCCGTCCGCGGCGAGCGCGGCAAGCAGATTCTCGCGCCTCGCGTCGAGCAGCGCGTCGTCGGTGACGGTGCCGGGGGTCACGATGCGCACGACCTCGCGCGTGACGGGACCCTTGCTCCTGCCGACGACGCCGGTCTGCTCGCAGATGGCGACCGGCTCGCCCTGCTTCACGAGCCGCGCGAGGTAGGCGTCGAGCTTGTCGACCGGTACGCCCGCCATCGGGATCGGCGCGCCGCCCGACTCGCCGCGCTGGGTCAGGACGATGTCGAGCAGCTTCGCGCCGCGGCGCGCGTCGTCGTAGAAGAGCTCGTAGAAGTCCCCCATGCGGTAGAACAGCAGGACGTCGGGGTTCTCCGCCTTGATGCGCAGGTACTGCTGCATCATGGGCGTGTGCACTTCGAGCCCCCCGAACAGCGGGGCGGTGCCCGGCCTCGTTTCCGCGCTCCTCATTTGAGGCATTATGACGGCTCGACGAGAGGACCACACATGAGCATCGCCTACCAGTCCGACCAGGGCATCGCCCGCCTGACCTTCGACCGCCCCGCGAAGAAGAACGCGATCACCGCCGAGATGTACGAGCAGTTCGTCGCGGGTCTGAAGCAGGCCGCCGGCGATGCGTCCGTGCGCGCCGTGCTCGTTTCCGGCGCGGGCGGGACCTTCACCGCGGGCAACGACCTCAAGGATTTCTCGAACCCGAAGTTCGCGCAGCCGGATTCGCCGGTGCTGAGCTTCATGCAGGGGCTTGCCGCCTTCGACAAGCCGGTCGTGGCCGCCGTGCAGGGCATGGCCGTCGGCATCGGCGTGACGATGCTGCTGCATTGCGATCTCGTCTACGTCGCGGACGACGCGACGTTCTCGATGCCGTTCACGAGCCTCGGCCTGGTGCCGGAATTCGCCTCGACGCTGCTGCTGCCGCAGGTCGCGGGCCGCGTGCGCGCTTCCGAGAAGCTGCTGCTAGGCAAGCCGTTCCCGGCGCACGAGGCGGTCGTCCTCGGCATCGCCAATGCCGTCCTGCCCGCGGCCGGCGTGCTGGCCCATGCGGAGGCGGTGGCGCGTTCGTTCACGAAGCTGCCGCCCGGCGCCGTGCGCGACACGAAGCGCCTGCTGCGGGAGGGGCTCGGATCGTCGGTGAAGGACGCGATCTTCCGCGAGGCCTCGTATTTCGGCCCGCGGCTCGCCGGCGCCGAGGCGCGCGAAGCCATCGCGGCGATCCTCGAGAAGCGCGCGCCGGACTTCTCGAAGTTCCAGTAGGGCGCATGACCCTGCTGGACCGCACGACCGCGACGCTGCCGGCCGCCTGGTACTACGATCCGGCGCAGTACGCGCGCGAACTCGAGGCCATCTGGCATCGCGACTGGGTCTGCGTCGGCCGGCTCGAGGACCTGCCGGAGCCCGGCGACTATTTCCTGGCCGACGTAGGCAGCGAGCGGCTGGTGGTGACGCGCGACCGCGATGGCCGGCCGCGCGCCTTCCACAACACCTGCCGGCACCGCGGCTCGACGCTCTGCACGGAGTCGCGCGGGCGGTTCGCCGGCGGCCGCATCGTCTGTCCGTACCACGCCTGGTCGTATGGCCTGTCGGGCGAACTGCTGGCCACGCCGAAGATGAAGCTGCCGTCCGATTTCCGGCGCGAGGATTACCCGCTGTACGCGGTCAACATCGATACCTGGGGCGGATTCCTGTTCGTGAACCTGTCCGGGCAGCCCGCCACCTCGCTCGCCGAGTTTCTGGGTGGAGAGGCCCGCAATGTCGAGCGCTGGCCGCTGGCCTCGCTCGTTTCCGTGCGCCGCGAGGTGACGACGCTCGCCTGCAACTGGAAGGTGTTCTGGGAAAACTATTCCGAGTGTTATCACTGCCCCGGCATCCACCCCGAGCTGTGCCGCGTCATGCCGCTCTACCGCGAAGGCGTGCTGAGCTATGCGGACAGCGGCGAGGCGCCGCCCGGCGCGGCCGGCGACCTGCGGCCGCGGGTGGCGCCGGGCTTCGTCACCTGGACGCTCGACGGGCAGACCCGGCTGCCGCTGATCGAGGGGCCGTCCGACGCGGACCGCGCGCCGGGCGTCGTGTTCGCGTCCTTCACGGCGAGCCTGTTCGTCGTGGCGCACCCGGACTACGTGCGCAGCGTCCGCATCCTGCCGCGCGGTCCCGAGCGCGTCGAGCTGACGGTGGACTGGCTGCTGCCGCCCGGCGTCGCGGAGGCGCATCCCGGGGACATCGAGCGCATGTGCGAGCTCGGCCGGCGGGTCGTCGCCCAGGACGGCCGCGTCTGCGAGCTCAACCAGCAGGGCCTGCGCTCGCAACGGCATCGGGCCGGCGTGCTCATGCCGCAGGAGCAGTCGCTGCACGAGTTCCATGAATGGCTGAGGTCCCGCCTGAAGGAGGTGCCATGACACGCAGGATCGCTGTGGATGACGCTGCGCTGCGTCGCCTCTCGGCGCGGGTTGCGAAGAAGCTGCGCAAGGCGGGCGAAACTCTCGTCACCGCGGAGTCCTGCAGCGGTGGGCTGCTCGCCAAGTGCCTGACCGACCTGCCGGGGAGCTCGGACTACTTCGATCGCGGCTGGGTCACGTACTCGAATGCGTCCAAGCAGGCGGAACTGGGCATCGAGGCCAGCACCCTGGCGCACTTCGGGGCCGTCAGCGAGACGGTCGCGGTCGCCATGGCCCGCGGCGCCCTGAAGCACAGTCATGCCCAGCACGCGGTTGCGGTCACCGGCATCGCGGGACCGGCGGGCGGCACCCGGGACAAGCCGGTGGGCCTCGTCTGGATCGCCTGGGCCCGCCGGCGCGGCGGGCGCACGCGGGTGCACGCCACCGGCTACCGGTTCACCGGCGGCCGCGACGCGGTTCGGCGGTGGACGGTCGTGGCGGCGCTCAAGGGCCTGCTCGAACCATGAGCGACGCGGGGCAGGGCGAGCCCCGCCAGCTGCGGCTCTTCTTCGCCCTGTGGCCGGGTGACGCGCATCGGGCAGCGCTCGCCAGGGCTTCGGCTGCGGCAGTTGCACAGGTCGCCGGCCGGCCCGTTCCGCCGGGCAACCTGCACGTGACGCTGGCCTTCCTCGGGTCCGTGCCGGCGCGCCGTTTCGCGCAGGTGGTGGAGATCGGCGGACAGGTGCGATGTCCGGTCGTCCAGCTGGATTTCGGGCGTATCGAGTTCTGGGCGAAGCCGAAAGTGCTGGTCGCGGTCGCCGAAGCCGTCCCGGCGGCCGGTCAGGTCATCGTGGATCGGCTCTGGCATGGTCTCGAGCCGCTCGGCTTTGCCCGCGAGCCGCGCCCCTGGCGGCCGCACCTGACACTCATGCGTCAGGTGAGCCGGCCGCCCCCGGATAACCTCGGGATGGCGCCGGTGCCGCCGGAACCGGACGTGCCCGCCTGGCGCCTCGCGCTCGTCGACTCGCTCGCCAGTCCGGACGGGCCGCGATACAAGCCGTTGGCGGACTGGCCGTTAGGAGGGGTCTGACCCGTTCATATTCGCGAAGGGGTCAGACCCCTTCGCGAATATGAACGGGTCAGACCCCTTCAGATAGGTCACCGCCTGAGCCAGTCGCTGGCACAGACTCTCCCCATGACGGACCGGCTCGCTGACAATTTCAACGTTGTCGAAACATTTGAGAGCGGCGAAGCCGGCCGGTTGTGGAATAATCGGCACACGCCCGGAGGAACGAAACGCATGGAAGACAGCAACCGCAAGAAGGCGCTCGTCGCAGCGCTCAGCCAGATCGAGAAGCAGTTCGGCAAGGGCTCGGTGATGCGCCTCGGCGAGCACCCGGCCAACGCCGACATCGAAGTCGTGCCGACCGGATCGCTCGGCCTCGACGTCGCGCTCGGCGTCGGCGGCGTGCCGCGCGGCCGCGTGGTCGAGATCTACGGCCCGGAAGCCTCCGGCAAGACGACGCTCACGCTCTCGATCATCGCGCAGGCGCAGAAGATGGGCGGCGTCGCGGCCTTCGTGGACGCCGAGCACGCGCTCGACCCCGTCTACGCCGAGAAGCTCGGCGTGAACGTCAAGGAACTGCTGATCTCCCAGCCGGACACCGGCGAGCAGGCGCTCGAGATCACCGACATGCTGGTGCGCTCCGGCGCCGTGGACATCGTGGTCATCGACTCCGTCGCGGCGCTGACGCCGAAGGCCGAGATCGAGGGCGAGATGGGCGAGCTGCAGGTCGGCCTGCACGCGCGCCTGATGTCGCAGGCGCTGCGCAAGCTGACCGGCAACATCAAGCGCTCGAACACCATCGTCGTCTTCATCAACCAGATCCGCATGAAGATCGGCGTCATGTTCGGCAACCCCGAGACGACGACCGGCGGCAACGCGCTCAAGTTCTACGCTTCGCTCCGGCTCGACATCCGCCGCATCGGCGCGCTCAAGAACGGCGAGGAGGTCGTCGGCAACCAGACCCGCGTCAAGGTGGTCAAGAACAAGGTCTCGCCGCCGTTCCGCGAGGCGGAGTTCGAGATCCTCTACGGCCAGGGCATTTCGCGCGAGGGCGAGCTGATCGACATGGGCGCGATGCACGGCCTGGTCGAAAAGTCCGGCTCCTGGTATTCGTACGAGGGCGAACGCATCGGCCAGGGCAAGGACAACGCCCGCGCCTACCTCGTGCAGCACCCGGAGATCGCCGCGAAGATCGAGGCGGCGCTCAGGGCACGCCTCCTGACGCCGCGCCGGCCGGCAGCGGTCGCACCGAGTGAGGCGGCGGAAGCCTGACCCGGCTGCGCTCGCCGCCCCGGACGACGCGCGGGCGGCGCGCCTCGCGGCCCTCAAGCTCCTGAACCGCCGTGACCACGGCGCCAGCGAACTCGCGGAGCGCCTGGTCGCGCGCGGTTTCACCCGTCCCGCCGCCGAGGAAGCCGTCGAGGGGCTCCGCCGAGAGCGCCTGGTCGACGACGGCCGGTATGCCGAGCAGGTGGTCGCGTATCATGGAAACCGGGGTCGGGGGCCGGTCGGTATCGCCCATCGCCTGCGCGAGGCGGGCGTCCCTGCGGCCACGATCGCGGCGGCCGTGAACGCGACGGACCCGGACTGGCGCCGGCGGGCTGCCGAGGCCCGGCGCAAGCGATTCGGGGCCAAGCTCCCCGCGACCTGGGCCGAGAAGGGCCGGCAGGCGCGCTTCCTGACCCAACGCGGATTCAGCGCGGACCAGGTGCGCGCGGCGGTCGGCAACGAGCACGAGGACTGATGGCGGCGTCGAAGAACCGAACCATGGGTTCCAGCGAGCTCCGGGCGGCGTTCCTGGAGTTCTTCCGTGCGCGCGGCCACGCCATCGTGCCGTCCTCACCGCTCGTGCCGGGCAACGACCCGACGCTGCTGTTCACCAACGCGGGCATGGTGCAGTTCAAGGATGTCTTCCTCGGCAAGGACGAGCGCAGCTACAAGCGTGCCGTCAGCAGCCAGCGCTGCGTGCGTGCAGGCGGCAAGCACAACGACCTCGAGAACGTCGGCTACACCGCCCGCCACCACACGTTCTTCGAGATGCTCGGCAACTTCAGCTTCGGCGACTACTTCAAGGCCGAGGCGATCGAGTTCGCCTGGGACCTGGTGACCGGCACGCTGAAGATCCCGCCGGAAAAGCTCTGGGTGACTGTCTACAAGGACGACGATGAAGCCGCCGATCTCTGGTTGAGACGGATAAAAGTCGACCCGCAGCGCTTCACGCGCATGGGCGAGCAGTCGAACTTCTGGGCGATGGGCGACACCGGCCCCTGCGGCCCCTGCTCGGAGATTTTCTACGACCACGGCGCGGAGATCCCCGGCGGGCCGCCGGGTTCCCCGGACGAGGACGGCGACCGCTTCGTCGAGATCTGGAACCTCGTCTTCATGCAGTTCGAGCGCTCCGCCGACGGCATCCTGACGCGCCTGCCGAAGCCTTCGGTGGATACCGGCATGGGCCTCGAGCGGACCGCCGCCGTGATGCAGGGCGTGCACTCGAACTACGACATCGACCTGTTCCGCAACCTGATCCGAGCCGCAGCCGAGGCGACGCACGCGAAGGATCTCGCGAGCCCCAGCCTGCGCGTCATCGCCGACCACATCCGCGCCTGCGCTTTCCTGGTCGTCGACGGCGTCATCCCGGGCAACGACGGGCGCGGCTACGTGCTCCGGCGCATCATCCGCCGCGCGATCCGCCACGGTTACAAGCTGGGCCAGGAGCGGCCGTTCTTCCATGCGCTCGTCGCCCCGCTCGCCGCGGAAATGGGCGAGGCCTACCCGGAACTCGCCAGGGGCGCCGACCACGTCGTGCGCGTGCTGAAGCAGGAAGAGGAGCGCTTCGCCGAGACGCTCGAGAACGGGCTGGCCCTGCTCGAGGACGCGATCGGCGGGCTGACCGGCAAGACCATCGCCGGCGACACGGTTTTCAAGCTCTACGACACCTACGGCTTCCCCGTGGACCTCACGGCCGACATCGCCCGCGAGCGCGGGCTCGCGGTGGACCAGGCCGGCTTCGAGCGCGAGATGGAAGCGCAGCGCGAGCGGGCGCGCGCCGCCAGCAAGTTCGGCGTGGACCTGCGCGGCCCCGAGACGCTCGACGCCGAGAGCAAGTTTACCGGCTACGAGCACCTGCGCGACGAGGGCAAGGTCGAGGCGATCCTGAAAGGCGGTGCCGAGGTCGAGTCCGCCGGCGCGGGTGACGAAGTCCAGGTCGTGCTCGACCGCACGCCCTTTTACGCCGAGTCCGGCGGCCAGGTCGGCGATGTCGGTACGCTCACGAACGGCGCGGCGAAGTTCCGCGTCACGGACACCCGGAAACTCGGCGACGCCCTCCTGCATGTCGGCAAGGTCGAGTCGGGCACGTTCCGCAAGGGCGACGTCGTCACCGCGCAGGTGGATGCCGCGACCCGCCAGGCGACGGTCCTCAACCATTCCGCCACGCACCTCCTGCACGCGGCGCTGCGCAAGGTGCTCGGGCCGCACGTGCTGCAGAAAGGCTCGCTCGTGGCGCCCGATCGCCTGCGCTTCGATTTCTCGCACACGCAGGCGGTCAGCCCCCGGGAGCTCGAGACCATCGAGCGCATGGTCAATGCCGAGATCCGCGCCAACCGCGAGGGCCGGATCCGCCACATGCCCTACGACGCGGCGATCAAGGCGGGCGCCATGGCGCTGTTCGGCGAGAAGTACGGCGACGAGGTGCGGGTGCTCGATTTCGGCGAGTTCTCGACCGAGCTCTGCGGCGGCACGCACGTCGGCCGCACCGGCGACATCGGCCTCTTCAAGATCACGGCCGAGGGCGGCATCGCCTCCGGCATCCGCCGCATCGAGGCGGTGACCGGCGAGGGCGCGCTCGAGGCCGTGCGCGCTTCCGAGGCGGCGTTGAAGCGCGTCGCGGGGAGCCTGCGCGCGACGCCCGCCGAGCTCGAGGGCAAGGTTGCCCAGCTCCTCGAGCAGCAGAAGAAGCTCGAGCGTGAGATCGCGTCCTTGCGCGCCAAACTCGCCTCCGGTGGCAGCGCGGATCTCGCCGCGCAAGCCGTGAAGATCAACGGGGTCAGCGTGCTCGCGGCGCGGATCGAGGGCGCGGACGCGCAGTCGCTGCGGGACGCCGCCGACCAGTACAAGAGCCGGCTCGGCGAGTCGGTCGTCGTGCTCGGCGCGCAGGTCGCGGACGACAAGGTCTCGCTCGTCTCCTCGGTCTCGGCGGCGACCTCGAAGAAAGTGAGCGCCGGGGCCCTGATCGGCGAGGTGGCCAGGCTCGTCGGCGGCAAAGGCGGCGGGCGGCCGGACTTCGCGCAGGCGGGCGGAAACGACCCTTCGAAGCTCGAGGCGGCCCTGCAGGCGGTGCCGGGGCTGGTCGCCGCAAAGCTCGGAGGAACCTGAGGCCGGCCCGGCAGTCGGAGGAAGCATGGGGGTCTTTGCGCTGCCCTTGCTGGTCCTGCTCGTCCAGGTCGAGCCGACGTCGAAGCCTGTCCCGCTCGGCAGCATCGAGGTCGTCAACGAGGAGCCGCGGTACGTCGCCCCGACCCGCAAGGACCGGATCGGCCGCATCTGGGCGCCGGTCACGGTCAACGGCCAGGGCCCCTTCCGCCTCGCCCTCGCCACCGGTGCCAGCCATTCCGCCCTGACCCCGCGCCTCGCGGAAGCGCTCCACATTCCGGTCGATCCGTCCCAGTCCGTCATGCTGCGAGGCGCCACGGGTTCCACGCCCGTGCCGCTGGTCCCGGTCGAATCGCTGGAGATCGGCGACCTGCTGATCGAGCCCCGGCGCCTGGCCGTGATCCCGGACGCGCTCGGCGGCGCCGACGGCGTGCTCGGCATGGACGAGCTGGCGAACATGCGGATTCACATCGAGTTCAACCGCGACCGCATCACGATCATGCGCTCGAAGAACCAGCGCGCGCCCGGCCAGTTCGAGACCATTCCCGTCCGGTTCATGCGCGGCCGGCTGCTGGTCGTGGACGCCTTCCTCGGCGGCGTGCCGGTCAAGGCCATCATCGACACCGGGGGGCAGACGACGCTTGGCAACACAGCGCTGCGCAAGGCGCTCGCGGAGCGCCGCAAGCAGGGCATCCAGGAAGGCAAGCTCGACCAGGTGTTCGGCGCCACGCTCGACATGCAGGTCGGCACGCGCCTCGAGACGCCGACGCTGCGCCTCGGCTCGATCATGGTGCGAAACCCGCCGATGACCTTCGCGGACTTCGAGATCTTCAAGCACTGGCAATTGACCGAGGAGCCCACCATGCTGGTCGGCATGGACGTGCTCGGGCTGCTCGACGCGATGATCATCGATTACCGGCGCAAGGAACTGCAGGTTCGCCTGCCGCGCACCTAGGGGGTTCTCTGGGCATTTTCACGTGGCCGCTGCTGCTGCTGCTCGCGCAGGCCGGGCCGGAGCCGGCCGCCCTCGACGAACTGGCGGTCACCGCCGACGAGCCGCGCTACGTCGCGCCCACCCGCCGTGACCGCATCGGGCGCATCTGGGCGCCCGTGCTCGTCAACGGCCAGGGGCCGTTCCGCCTCGTGCTCGACACCGGCGCGAGCCACTCGGCGCTCACGCCGCAGCTCGCGCAGGCGATCGGCGTCAGCCTGGACAGCGCGAACACGGTGATGCTGCGGGGCGCGACAGGCTCGGTGAGCGTGCCGATGGTGCCGGTGCGTTCGCTCGAGTACGGCGACCTGCTGCTCGAGCCGCGCCGCCTGCCGGTGATCCCGGACGCCCTCGGCGGCGCCGAGGGCGTGCTCGGCATGGACGGCTTCGCGAACAAGCGCATTCACATCGACTTCCGCCGCGACCACATCACGATCATGCGCTCGAAGAACCAGCGCGCTGCCGGCGGCTACGCGACGATCCCGGTCAAGTTCCTGCGCGGCCGGCTGCTGGTCGTGGAGGCCTGGATCGGCGGCGTGCCGGTGAAGGCCGTCATCGACACCGGCGGGCAGGCGACGCTCGGCAACGAAGCGCTGCGCGCCGCGCTCGCCGAACGACGCCGGCGCCAGGAGCAGCAGGCCGTGCCCGACCAGGTGACCGGCGCGACGCTCGACGTGCAGCTCGGCAACCGCGTCGAGACGCCGGCGCTCGCGCTGGGGGAGATCCTCGTACGGAATCCGGCGATGACCTTCGCGGACTTCGCGATCTTCGACCACTGGAAGATGACCGAGGAGCCGGCCATGCTGATCGGCATGGACGTGCTCGGGCTCCTCGACACGTTGATCATCGACTACCGGCGCAAGGAGCTTCAGGTGAAGCTGCGCCGGAGCTAAGAAACCGCGGAGCCGCTAGGCGGCTTTTCGCGCTCCCACGAGCATCGCCCGGGCTTCCGCCTTGCGGCGGCGGTTGATGACCATGCGCTCGTGCAGCTCGCAGATGGTGTCGCTGCCCTTGGTGCAGAAAGCGCCCGGGACGATGGCGTGCACCATGCAGACGAGCCCGCCCCACATCATGCGCAGGCCGAAGCCCATGGCCGCCGCGAAGTGCTGCCAGTAGGTCTCGTCCACGCTCGCCGGGTGGTCCTTGAACAGGCGGTTCCAGATCGTCATACGCGGCATTCTAGGTTCGTCAGGATCGAATAATCTCCCATTTTTTGTGAATGTTTCTATTAATAATGGGAGATTGTTCTAATATTGGGCCATGATCAAGCTCGATCGCATCGATCGCCAGATCCTGGCCCTGCTGCAGGCCGACGCCTCGCAGCCCATCCAGCAGATTGCCGAGCGGGTGGGGCTTTCCGTGAACCCCTGCTGGCGACGCATTCGCCAGATGGAATCGGCCGGGGTGATCCAGGGCCGCGTCGCCGTGGTCAACCCGGAGAAGGTCGGCCTGGGCCTGACCGTTTACGTGCGCGTGAAGACGCGCGAGCACAGTGCCGACTGGGCGCGCCGGCTGAACGAGGTGATCGCCGCCATGCCGGAGATCCTCGAGTGCCATCGCATCGGCGGCGACGTGGATTACCTGCTGAAGGTCGTCGTCGCGGACATGGCCGGCTATGACCGCACCTACAAGGAGCTGATCGGCCGCCTGCCGAGCCTCGCCGACGTCTCCGCGCTGTTCTCGATGGAGCGGCTCAAGTCCGCGACCGCCCTGCCGATTCCCGCCGAAAGCTGAAACAATCGCCGCTGCATGGCGCTCATCGTCCAGAAGTACGGCGGCACGTCGGTCGGCTCGATCGCGCGCATCCGCGCGGTCGCGGCGCAGGTGCAGGCGCTTGCGCGCGCCGGCCACCAGGTCGCCGTCGTCGTCTCCGCGATGGGCGACTCGACCGACCGGCTCATCGAGCTCGCGCGCGAGCTCGGCCCCGATCCGGACGCGCGCGAGATGGACGCGCTGCTCGCCACGGGCGAGATGGTCTCGACCGCGCTGCTCGCGATGGCGCTTTGCCAGTCGGGCTGCCGCGCGCATTCCTGGAATGCGCTGCAGCTGCCGATCGACACGAAGGGCCCGCCCGGCCGCGCCCGCATCGAGCACGTCGAGTGCGAGAAGCTGCGGCAGGATCTTGCCGCCGGCATCGTGCCCGTGGTCGCCGGTTTCCAGGGTCGCGGCGAGAACGGCGACCTCACGACCATCGGCCGCGGCGGCTCCGATACCACGGCCGTCGCGCTCGCCGTCGCGCTGAAGGCCGACGAGTGCCAGATCCTGACCGACGTGGACGGCGTGTACACCACCGACCCGCGCATGGTGCCCGAGGCGCGGCGGCTGCCGGTCGTGAGTTTCGAGGAGATGCTCGAGCTGGCCGGCCAGGGCTCGCGCGTCCTGCACCTGCGCTCGGTCGAGTTCGCCGCGCGCCACGGCATGAAACTGCGCGTTCTGTCGAGCTTCGAGCCCGGGCCGGGCACCCTGATCTGCGAGGAGAACCCGAACGTGGAAGCACCCGTCGTTTCCGGCATCGCCTTCAACCGCGACGAAGCCGCGATCGCAGTCACGCAGGTACCGGACGAGGCGGGCGTCGCGCATGCGCTGCTCGCGCCCGTCGCGGCGGCGTCGATCGAGGTGGACATGATCGTGATCGCCGCGCCGCGCGGCGGGCGAGTGGACCTGACGTTCACCGTGCACCGCGACGACTACGCGCGGGCGCTCGAACTCGCGCGCGCCGCCGCCGGGCGCTATTCGGGCGCGTCGGTCGCGGGCGACGATCGCGTCGCGAAACTGGCGGTGGTCGGGTCCGGGATGCGCTCGCACGCAGGTGTCGCGGCGACGCTGTTCGAAACGCTTGGCGCCGAGGGCATCAACGTGCGGCTCGTCTCGACTTCGGAGATCAAGGTGAGCGTGCTGGTTGCGGAAAAGGACCTCGAGCGCGCCGTGCGGGCGCTGCACAAGGCCTATGGCCTCGAGAAATCGGGCCCACCGTAATTTGACATAATAAGTCTCATTCAGGGCCTGTGCTATCATTTTTGCGCGTTCGCCAAGAAACGCCGGGGATGGGGGGATATCCAGCATGCTGATCCTGACGCGCCGCGTCGGCGAAGCTTTGATGATCGGCGACAACGTCACGGTGACGGTGCTCGGCATCAAGGGAAACCAGGTCCGCATCGGCGTGCTCGCGCCGAAGGAAGTCGGCGTCCACCGCGAAGAGATCTACGAGCGTATCCGCAACGAGCCGCGTGAGCCGGCCGAAAACGGCAAGGACACAGCCGCCGCGAACGGTTCGGCCATCGTCCCGGCCTGACGGTTCGACGCATTGTTTTGCCGGCCCCCCGGCCGGTGCGTATCATTTGCGCCCTTCGGAGAGATGGCCGAGTGGTCGAAGGCGCACCCCTGCTAAGGGTGTATGGGTCAAAAGCCCATCGAGGGTTCGAATCCCTCTCTCTCCGCCAATTTTTCCCTGTAGGTTCTCATCATGCCGGTGACGCTCCGGCTCTCGTCTTGGCCAGGAGCCGCTCGTACGGGGTTTGCCCGTCGAGCGCTCCATGCGGCCGGTGGTAATTGTAGTAGTCCTCCCATTCCCGCAGCTTGGCATTGAACAGGTGGATGTCGTCCGTGATGCCATCCCGATCCAGGAGCTGGTAGAACTCCTGGGCGTCCACCCGATGTGAACGCTCGACCTTGCCGTTCAGATGCGGCGTGCGCGGTCGGATGTAGGCATGGCGGATATCCAGGTCCTCCAGGTGCCAGTGGAAGTGGGACTGGAACTCGGCGCCGTTGTCGGTCTGGACGACCATGATCCGGAAGGGCAGCCGCTGCCTAACCTCGTCAATGAACTGGATCGCCGTCGCCTGGTTGCAGCGGTCGTAGATCTTGAGCACCCGGATGCGGGTGCAGTCGTCGATGGCCGTGAACTGATAGAAGCGCTTTCGGGTGCCCGGGATGCGCTCGAGGAACTTGACGTCCACCTGCAGCCGATGGCCCGGCTGTGGCTTCTCGTAGCGCTTCCAGCGCTGTTTGTGAGGACGGTGCTTCTGGTTCGCGGGCAGCCTGCCCAAGCCGTGGCGTATTAGGATCCGATGCACGGACGAGGTGGCGATCGAGAGCTGGTGGAATCGCTTCAGGCAATCGGCGATCCGGCCAGCGCCGAAGTGATAGTTCTCCCGCAGATACAGGATCTTGGCGATCACCTCGGGTGGCTTGGCCCGCGGCGAATGGTGCGGCCTGCCCGGCCGATTGCAGAGGCCAGCCACGCCCCGTTCAGCGAAGCGACGTCGCCACTTGTAGAACGTCTGGCGGGAGATCCCGTGATGCCGGCAGGTACGCGCCACAGAGCGCGCGTCACCCGCCTGCTGCAACACCTTGAACCGCCAGTGGGTCAGGCGGAGCTGCTCGTTCTTGGTCATGGCGTCTCCTCTCTGCAGTTCTGTTGAACCTAGAATGGAGAGCCAGAGTTGTCACCCAGATGTTGGGAATTCACACCTTTGCACGTTCGGACCCTAATACCGGCCGGGTCGCTCGACCGCGCCCCGACGGCGGCTCACCATCTTCACGACTCCGCGCCCTTGGTCTGGCGCGCTTCGCGCAATATCTCGCTTGACTCTTTGAGCACGTAAAGCCCGATTGCAGCTCCAACCAGGAGGTCCGGGACACTTGAGCTGGTGGCCAGCACGAGCATTGCCGCGCTGATCACGCCAAGATTGGCGATGACATCGGCGCGCGTAAAAATCCAGGCGGCGCGCAGATGCACCTCGCCCTTGCGGTACGGAGCGAGCATCTTCAATACGCTGGCATTGACGATCAGCGACAGGAATGCCGTCACTGCCATGATCCAACCGTCGGGCTCCACGCCGACCAGCGCGCGCCGCACTGCATCGGCGATGACCCCCACACCCAGGGTCGCGAGAATGAGGCCGCTGGCAACTGCTGCGCGTCGCTTGAAGGCCGCCGCGCGTCCGATTGCCAGTAGCGCGATCCCATAGGCTGAACTGTCGGCGAGCATGTCGAGGGCATCGGCGAGCAGCGCGTTCGAGCGAGCGACAAGGCCTGCGATGGTCCCTATCAGGAACATCGCAGCGTTGAGTGACAGCGCAATCGCGATCGTGCGCCGTTCACTTTGCGTCTTGACTTCCCCAGCGTGACAACCGCAATCGTTCAATCGGTTTCCCCAGGCTACACTGCAACCGTTCTCAGTGGTCCCGGAATCGACTCTTGCTTGTCGAAGAAAGGAAGCTCCACGATCGCGCACGTCTCGGCTGGACCGGCGGTCGTCTGTACGGTGAGCCTCCCGCCCGCCCGATCTCCCGCTGAATGGATGCGCGCATTTCCGAGACCCGATCGAAGGGTGGGCGACCAGGCTCCCACGGTGACTTGACCCACATTGTGTGCTCCGTCCGGCTTGAAGCAGCCGGATTGCAAGCCGCCCCTTTGTTCATCGATCGCCACGTCCGTCACTTGCTTCAGGATGGCGGGCGATGCGGGCCCCGTGAATCTGGAGCACCCGCGAATGCGGGTTTGATATTCGGACGCCCCGTCGGTCACTGTGGGCATCCAGCCAGGTCTAGAGTGCGGCAACGGGCTGTACGTACCAGAATCGATTCTTTCCCAGGCGGAACAGAACCCCGTCCATGAAGAGGCGTCCACGCGAAGTACAGGCGAGAGCATGGCGCCCTCGGCTCTCCTTGAGATCGCTGATACGCCGTTCGAACCAGCGCGTTCTTGCCCGGACGGTTTCATGAGTGTCTGAACGGGGGAAGTTGCTCATGAAGAAGCGGACCCGCTTTCCTGGACAGTGTGTGCGGTCGGATTGGTCGGAACTTCGTGTTCATGCGGTCGCCGCGAGCAGTATCGCCTTGAAGTACACGGCAACGGACGTCCGCCAGTCAAGCGCTGTGCGCGGAAGGCGGGTATTGTGGAGCGCGCTCAGACGGCCGCTGCCACGCCCCGATTGGTGGTTCGATGACATTGCCCGCAACCCAGCTGAACCGGAGCACGCTGCGCGACATTCCGCCGGGCGTATGGGCGCTAGGTGTCGTGTCGCTGCTGATGGATGTTTCCTCGGAGATGATTCACGCGCTTCTGCCCGTGTATCTCGTCACCGTGCTCGCGACGTCCGCAACCACGGTCGGAATGATCGAAGGAATCGCGGAAGCCACAGCCTCGGTCACCAAAGTTTTCTCCGGGGCGCTTTCCGACCGGCTCGGCAAGCGCAAGCTACTGGCCGTATGGGGTTACGGGCTCGCGGCAATCACCAAACCGATATTCCCGCTGGCACATTCGATCGGGTGGCTGGCTGCCGCGCGGTTCGTCGATCGCGTGGGCAAGGGGATTCGCGGCGCGCCTCGGGATGCGCTCCTGGCGGACATCGCCCCCGGGCATTTGCGCGGCGCCAGCTTTGGATTACGCCAGTCATTGGATACAGCTGGAGCATTCATCGGCCCCTTGTTGGGCATAGCGCTGATGTGGCTGACCGCCGACGACTTTAGGTTCGTGTTCTGGATCGCGGTCGTCCCCGCATTTCTTGCCATCGCGTTCATGGTGTTCGCCGTGCGCGAGCCGGGGCGACCGCCGGGTTCTCGGCTGGTGCGCTTTCCATTGCACCGCGATGAGCTTGGCCGTCTCGGCTTCAGCTTCTGGATGATCATTGCGGTCGCCACGGTGTTCTCACTGGCGCGATTCAGCGAGGCGTTCTTGCTGCTGCGCGCGCAGTCGGTCGGGGTCCCGGTCATGCTGGTTCCGGCCGTGCTCGTGCTCATGAATGTCTTCTACGCGCTTTCCGCCTACCCAGCCGGCGTTCTGGCAGACGATGGCGACCGCTACCGAATACTCACCGTCGGAATCATCCTGCTGGTCGCCGCGGACCTCGTGCTGGCATTCGTGCCGGGGATTGCAGGTGTCGCGATCGGCGTCGCGGTGTGGGGCCTGCACATGGGATTCACGCAGGGGGTGCTCGCCACGCTTGTGGCCGACAGCTCCCCCGCCGAGCTTCGCGGTACCGCATTCGGAATCTTCAATCTCGTGACCGGTGCCGCGCTTTTGATCGCAAGCGTGCTCGCGGGTGTCCTGTGGGACCGCATCGGCGCGCGGGCAACGTATCTGGGCGGCGCCTTGCTTGCCTGCCTTGCTCTCGTGAGTCTGCTCGCCATCCGCAATCACCTCGCTCGCACAGATGCTGCATGAATCCCTGACTTCGGCACTGCTCGCGACGTCCGTCTCGTATCCGGCGGTTGAGGCTTCAGCAAGTAGAGGGCGATGGTCGAATCGACTTCCTTGACGGCCTCCACGCGCGCATATCAGATGCACGGACTGGGGCACTTCGCTGATCCTCCCGATCCGCTTTAACCGATGCTGGCGAAACAGGGGCTTCTTGATCGCGGCGGCGACGGCGGCCCCGGCCAGGCCCAGTTGCGCGGAGCCCTTGAGCAGCGAGGAGTGGGACGAACCGGCGAGCAACGGCGCGGCCCCGAGGCTCGCGGGAAACCCTTGGAGTAGCCGGATGCAAGCGCCGGCGCCGCCAGGAGGCAGATCACTGACTCGGCGAGCAGGTTCGCCCGCAAGCTGCGGGTCAGGTCCGGCGGCACCGGTGCCCAAGCGCAGTGGAACCGCGGGATGCAATGGGCATGGGCCATGTGCCATGATCGGCGCGTGGTCGCGCATCCTGCCGTGGTCGCTTTGCTCTGCCTCGCGATCCTCGTGCCGCAGTCGATGGGTCTTCACTGGCATGGGGCGAATGGGCACGATCACGCGCATGCTGCCGGTACCACCGATCACAAGGCGTACCCGCAGGCAATCGTCGATCTGGCGATTGAGCTGACGCCATTGCATCTGCAGTCGCATCTCGCCGACGGCGAATTCGATGTGAAGCCTGATGCGTCTTCGCCGGGCAACAATCCAGCGGTCAAGCTGTTCCTGGCACTGCTCGCACTGGTGTTAACAGTCCTGACCTTGCTGCCGGCCCGGTTCGTTGCCTGGCTGCCGCTTCGGCCACCGCGACCTCGTCTCAACGCCCGCTTCCTGCCTCCCTCGCACGCACCTCCGCTCGTGGCCTG
>CAZVIF010000007.1:0-122361 GCA_964626745.1 uncultured Steroidobacteraceae bacterium | reverse complement strand
CCGACACCCTGCGCGATGCCATCCGCGCTGGCCGAAAGCAGACGCATGTCGGCCAGCGCGCGAGCGGCATCGAGCGCATCGAGGACGCGCCGTTCTTCGGCCGAGATGGCGGCTGCCGCCGGGAAAGCATGACAGAAAACCGCGATTGCCGCGGCGAACGGCGCGATCGCGTGTGCGGCGGCTTTCATGGCATGCATCCTCGGGTATCCATGGCGTCGGCGGAGCATAGGTCAGCCGCCGCACCGGACTCAACGCGGCGGCGCCCGCCGGGTACAATCCCGCCTGAGCGTTGCCAGGGCCGCTGCGACGCATGCAGCACGGTCCGCGATGCCTGCCTGAAGCCAGGGAACTGCGGGAGACTCGGCATGAAGAAGACCTTGATCGGAATGGTCATCGCGACCGCCGTCGCCGCCGGCTGCAAGCCATGGGGCGGGATGGAAGATGCCGACCTGGTGCTGACCAATGCCTACGTTTACACGGCCGACGATGCGCACAGCGTTGCCGAGGCGGTCGCCATCCGGGGCGATTCGATCGTCTTCGTCGGCTCGAATGCGGACGCCGCCGACCATGTCGGCGAGGCCACCATCGTGCGGGACATGGGCGGCGCGATGGTCATGCCCGGCCTGCACGACATGCACATCCACGCGCTCGGGATCGTCGAGCCGGACATGTGCGACCTCGGCTCCCGGGAGCTGTCGCTGGAGCAGATGGTGCCGGTGCTGCAGGACTGCCTGGCGAAGTACGAGGTTGAGCCCGGCGAATGGCTCATCGTCCTGCAGTGGGCGTTCTCGAGGGGAAACCAGCCCAGCGAACGCCTGCCGAACATCCGCGCTGCGCTCGACGCGGTATCCACGAAACACCCGATATTCCTGTGGGGTGACGACGGGCACCATGGCGCGGCCAACAGCGCCGCACTGGCCCTGGCGAAGAACGCAACCGGCCAGGTCGTCGGCATCAGTGAGGCGACGCTTGCGACGGATTTTGCGGAGTACCGGCCGATGGTTGCGGTCGATGCGCGCGGGGAACCCACCGGCGGCGTCAACGAGGACGCGCGGATGCTGATCCGGCCGGACTTCTTTGCGGACATGCTTGGCATGGGCGGCGCGCCGGAAGTCACGATGCCGAAGGTGGCCGCAAAGCTGGCTGCCAGCGGCATCACGACGATCCAGGACGCCATCGTCGATGAGCACACGCTCGCGTCATATGGCTGGCTCGAGAAGAGCGGCCTGATGACGTTTCGCGTGAAGGCGGCGCTCGGCGAACCGCCGACCGAGGACATCGGCGGCATCGACGCGCACCTGCAATCGCTCCAGGCGCTGCGCAAGCAGTACGAGGGCTCGCGACTGGTGCAGCCCACCGCGGTGAAACTGTTTGCCGACGGAGTCCTCGAAGGAAACCCGCTGACCCGGCCGCCGACGCTGCCCGTCGCAGCAAGGCTGGAGAACTTCAAGCAGCCGATCTTCGGCGGCAGCATCGACGATGGAAGCTTCGGCATCCGCGGTTATGTCGACCAGGAAAGCGACGTTTGCAAGGCCGTACGGGCGAACCCCGCGGACTACACCGGGGCCGCACGAGTCGGCGCCTTCGAGTCCAGGCACGGCTTCTATCCGCAGCAGTGCATCCCGGCAAGCGGCGTGCTCGAGCACGACGAGTCGTTCCTGCGCGCCTACATCCGCAAGGCAACCGAGGCGGGCTTCAACGTGCACGTGCATGCCCTGTCCGACCGGGCGGTGCGCATCGCCGTGGACGAGTTCGCGAAGGTCAAGGGCATCGCGGACGCAAAGAAGCTGACCCAGAGTCTCGCCCACGTGCAGGTCGCGCACCCCGACGACCAGAAGCGGATCGGCGAACTCGGGGTGTCGACGGTCTTCACTTTCGTCTGGACGACGCCCAGCATCCAGTACGAGATGATGGTGGCGCCGTTCTTCGACGAGATCACGGGCATCGACGACATGTACGGCCTCGACAACTACTACATGAAGAATGTCTACCCGGCGAAGAGCATCCAGGGCTACGGGGGCGTGCTGGTCAGCGGCAGCGACGCGCCGGTCGGGAGCCGCGATCCGATGCCATTCACCAGCCTGCAGCAAGCCGTCTACCGCAGCGACGGCAAGCTCGTCATGAACGCGGAGGAGCGGATCGACATCCACTCGGCCATCGCGGCGTTCACGCGCAATGGCGCAAAGCTGTTCGGTCATGCGGACCGGGTCGGCACCCTCGAGGCCGGGAAGGCCGCCGACATCATCGCGATCAGCCAGAACATCGTCGAACTGGCCGAGCGCGGCGAGCCGCAGCGCATCGGCGATACGCGGGTCACGCTGACGATCTTCGACGGAAAGGTCGTGTACGAGCGGCCGGCCGGAGATTGAGCCGTCGCCGGGCCGGTCAGGCGATCGCCGCCCGCTGCACCTTCTGCGGCTGGCTGACGCCGTAACCCTGCGCGTAGTCCACGCCGAGGCCGCGCAGGATCTCGATGATCTCGGCGTTCTCCGCCCATTCGGCGATGGTCTGCTTGCCGGTCAGGTGGCCGATCTCGTTGATCGAGCGGACCATCTCGCGGTCGATCGGGTCGTGCAGCAGGCCCTTCACGAAGCTGCCGTCGATCTTCAGGAAGTCGACCGGGAAGTGCTTCAGGTAGCCGAACGACGAGAGGCCCGTGCCGAAGTCGTCGAGCGCGAACTTGCAGCCGAGCTCCTTGAGCGCCTGGATGAAGCGGCTGGCCTGCGAGAAATTGGCGATCGCGGCGGTCTCGGTGATCTCGAAGCAGATCTTGCTGCCGTCGATGCCGCTGCGGTGGAACTGCTCGATCACGTAGGGCAGGAACTTGTCGTCGCCGAGGCTCTGGCCTGAGAGGTTGATCGAGCACATCGTCAGGCGCCTGCGTTCGTCGGCCTCAGACACCAGCCAGCGGAAGGCGCTGTCGATCACCCAGCGGTCGATCGAGGGCGTGATGCCGTAGCGCTCGGCCGCGGCGATGAACTGGTCGGGCGCCACGATCTTGCCGGCTTCGTCACGCATGCGCAGCAGCAGCTCGAAGTGCTCGCCCGCGTCCTCCTGCTGCAGCGGCAGGATGGTCATGCGGAACAGCTCGAAGCGCGATTCCTCGAGCGCGTTGTTGATGCGGGCCGCCCACTGCATCTCGCGGCGGCGGCGCATCAGGTCGATGTCGTTTTCCTCGAAGCAGTGCACGCGGTTGCGGCCGGACTCCTTGGCGGCGCCGCAGGCCGAGTCGGCCGCGGACAGCACCGAGGCGACGTCCTCGTTGTCGGCCGTGATCGGCACCACGCCGATCGAGCAGCCGAGGCGGAAGGTGCGGTCCTCCCAGGTGTAGCGGAAGTTGCGGATCGCCTCGCGCAGCGACTCCGCGGTGCGCAGCGCCTCCTCAAGCGAGCAGCTCTCGAGCAGCACGCCGAACTCGTCGCCGCCGAGCCGGGCGAGCGTGTCGCGCCAGCGCACCTTGGACTTCAGCAGCGCCCCGACCTGCCCGAGCAGCGCGTCGCCGGCACTGTGCCCGCAGGTGTCGTTGACGATCTTGAACTGGTCGATGTCGATGTAGCAGAGCGCGTAGGACGTCTCGCGCGCCTTGGCGCTCTTCAGCGCCCGCTCCAGGCGCGTCTCGAACTCGCGCCGGTTGACGAGCCCGGTCAGCACGTCGTGGCTGGCGTGGTACGAAAGGCGGCGGTTCAGCTCGCGCGACTCGGACACGTCGTGGAACACGAGCACGCCGCCGGTCACCGTGCCGGTGCCGTCGCGGATCGGCGATGCGGTGCTCTCGATGTACAGCTCGTTGCCGTCCTTGCGGATCAGCAGCATCGGCCGCACCGACTTGATCGAGCGGATGCGCCGCACGGCCACCGCGAGCGGGTTCTCGAGCGGCTCGCAGGTCTCCTCGTGGAACGAGCGGAAGATCTCGTCGATGGTGCGGCCGAGGCTGTCCTCGAGCCGCCAGCCGGTCAGCTCCTCGGCCACCGGGTTCAGGTACTCGACGCGCCCGTGCGCGTCGCAGGTGATGACGCCGTCGCCGATCGACTGCAGCGTGATCTGGGCGCTTTCCTTCTCGCGGAACAGCGCCTCCTCGTAGAGCTTGCGCTCGGTGATGTCGAGCTCGACGCCGATGAGCCGGCGCAGCCGGCCATGCTCGTCCACGCGCGCCGTGGCCCGCCCGACGACCCAGCGCCACTCGCCGTCGGTGTGCTTGAGCCGGTGCACGCTCTCGAACATCGGCGTCTTGCCGGCGATGTGGTCGCGCATCGCGGACGAGACCCGCGCGAGATCCTCCGGATGCACCATGCGGTGCCAGTCCGGCGAGGTGATCACGTCGCCCTCGGCGAAGCCGAGCATCGCCTTCCAGCGCGGCGAGAACCAGGTGCGGTTGGTCTGCGCGTCGTAGTCCCAGAGCCCGTCGTTCGCGCAGGGCAGCGCCATTTCCTGCCGCTCCTGCATGTCGGCCAGCCGGTCGGCGAGCGCGACCTTCTCGAGCCCGCAGGCGAGGCTCGTGCCGACCAGCTTCAGCAGCAAGTGCAGGTTGACGTCCCAGCCGTCGCGGGGCGTCGAGGAGACGAAGGCGAGGAACCCGCGCACGGTGCCCTGCACGGCGAAGGCGATCAGCAGCAGCGAGCGGATGTCGAGGCCGGCCAGGCGCTCGGCGTCGCCGGCCTGCTCCGGCCGGGCGCTCACGGTGTCTCGGATCTCGAGGATGCGCACGTGCTCGAGTCGCGAGCGGATCCAGGGCAGCGCTTCGAGCGGTTCGCCTTTCAGGACCTCGGGTCGGCACTGGGCGAAGGGGCCCTTGGCCGTGGCGATGGAATCGATGCGCTCGCCGTGGGCGTCGAGCAGCGCGAGGAAGACGGCGTCGGTGCCGGTCGCCTCGCGCAGGATGTCGAGGCTCTGGCGGATCACCGCATCGGCGTTGCCCGCGGTGATGTTCTGGAAGTCGACCGCGATCTTGGTGCAGGCGAGGTCGATGCCGAGCGGCGGCTTGTCCGGGCGCGGCTGCCACAGCTTCGACGAAAGCACGTCGGAAGCCGTGAACTCGGGAAACGATTCGCCTTGCACCTGCGGCACCCCGATGGGTTCCCCCTGTTTTCGAGGCAGTCTCTCAGCGCGGTGCTGGGTGGCCACAGGAACCAGTTAACGAAACCGGCCGACCGCCCCGTCCGCGACTTGCGAGGCATTGTGTCAGAAACTTTTAGGAATGCAAGGTAAGCGTCTGTATTCCTTATGGTCCTTATGTCAATCAGGCGGCTTGATGAGCCCCGACTTGACCACGTGGGGGTTGCCCTCGGCGTCCCGCTGCACCTTCCAGCGCCGGTAGTTCCACAACCAGTCGGGCGGTCGCTCGCGCGTGTTGCGCTCGATTTCGGCCGCGTAGCGCTCGATCATCGCGCCCGGCGCCAGTTCCTCCCCGGCCGCCGCGATCTGCACGAAGCGCATGCAGTAGTGGCCGCGGGACTCGCGCCGCATCGCGATGTAGAAGACCGGCAGCTTGCCGGCCTTGGCGATTGCCTCGGGCCCGACGAAGAACGCCGTATCGAGGCCCATGAACTGCGTGAAGTACCGGACGCCGGACGAGGTCGGCGCCTGGTCCGCGACCATGGCGATGATGCGCGCGGGACCCCGGTAGCGCATTACGCGCATCAGCAGGCGCTTGGCCGGGATCATCTGGGCGCCGAAGCGCGAGCGTATCGTCATCATCAGGCGGTCGCCCCAGCGGCCCTTGAGCGGCTTGTAGGTGGCGTGCACCGGGTGGTCGAAGCCGGTGCCCAGCTTCAGCAGCGCCCATTCCCAGTTGCAGTTGTGCGAAGTGACGATGATGATCGACTGGCCGCCCGCCAGGGCGGCCTGGGCGGCCTCCGCGTCCTCGAACCTCACCCGGCGGTCGATCTCGGCGCGGTCGATGGTGACGGCCTTGACGATCTCCACGGAGACGTCCGCGAAGTTGCGGTAGAAGGCCGTGCGCGTGGCGGCGAGCCACGCCGCGTCCTTCTCCGGGAAGCAGGCCTTGAGCTGCATGTCGATGATGTCGCGCCGCGCCTTGAACACGCGGTCGAGGAGGAACGCGAGAATCGTCGCGAAGCCGTACCAGGCCCCGAGCGGCAGCGACGACAGCAGGCGCAGCCACCAGGGGAAGCGCTCGAACGGCTGCCGGTCCTCGAGGTCCGCGGCTCGCTTGCGGAACCGCTGGTGGCGGACCTTCTTGATCTCGGACGGTAAGCGCATGCCGCCGGCAGCTTACCGGAACCCGCAGAAAAGGGGACGCACCCCTTTATCGAAGGGGACGCTCACCTTCACCGCGTCATCCGGCGATCACGTCGACAGCGACGTGGTGAAGGTGAGCATCCCCTTCGATAAAGGGGTGCGTCCCCTTTTCTGCGGCGCGGGCCTCTAGAACTTGAACGAGACCCCGGCCGTGGCGTTCCAGGAGTAGAACTCGTTCTCCGCCATGCGGCTGCGGTCACCGCTGAAGTAGCGCAGCGGCTCCCCGGTGATGTTCTGCACCTGCAGGAAAACGCTGGTGCCGGTCCTGACCTCGTAGCTCGCCTTGAAGTCCAGCTGCCCGTGCGCGTCGACGTACAGGTCGCTGTTCTCGTCCTCGCCGACGGTGTCGAGGTACTCGCTGCGATAGGCGTAGCCGAGCCGGGCCTCGAAGCCGTAGTCCGCCCAGAAGAGCGACGCGCTCAACACGTCGTCCGACTGCAAGAAGAACGGCACCTTTTCGTCCCTATCGAAGGTATCGGCCTCGCTGTCCGTCCACGTGTAGCCGACCTGCACGCCGAACCCGTCGAACGGTTTCGGCAGATTGCGGAACTGCTGCTGCCAGTTCAGCTCGACGCCGAGGATCTCGCCGTTGCGGGCGTTCTGGAACTGCGTGATCTCCAGTTCGTCGTAAAAGCGGCCCTCGAAGTCCTCGCCCTCGATCACCTGCAGGCGCGCGAAGATCGGGTTGTCGATGTCCTTGTAGAACACGCCGACCGACAGTATTCCGGCAGGTTCCAGGTACCACTCGAGCGACACGTCGAAATTCATCGACTCGAGCGGGTCGAGCGCGGGGTTGCCGGTCTCGATCTCGCCCTCGAACTCACCAGTCGGATTCCCGTCGTCGTCCTCGATCTCTTCCGTTTCGAAGATGCGGAAGGGGACATTCTGCTCGTACGACGGGCGCCCGATGGTGTTGGTCCAGGCCGCGCGCAGCAGCAAGTCGTCGCGCAGTGTGTAGTTGACCTGCAGGGACGGCAGCCAGTTCTCGTAGTCCTTGTCACCGCGCACCTGCCGCGGCGGATCGGAAACGGCGTCGCCGTCCACGAACACCACGTCGAAGGCGCTGAAGTCGTTCGCGGTGCGCTCGTAGCGCACGCCGCCGATCCATGTCGCGCGACCGAACTCGGCGGTGCCCATCACGTAGCCGGCGGTCACCTCTTCGCGCACTTCGTAGTCGACCCCGTACGACTCCGCAACGCTGTCCGCGTCCGAACGCTCGAACAGGGCCTGGTTGGCCAGGAAGAAGTCCTGCGCAGCCCGGTAGTCGACGCCGCGGCCGAAACGATAGCCGCCGGCATCCGACACGAAGGTCAGGTCGCGCGACTGCACGACCTGCGACATCAGGTAGTCGTCCTCGAAGCCGTCGTAGATGTCGAAGTCCTGATCGCTGGTCTGCTCGCGGTCGATCACCTTGGTGCCGAACTTGATTGACGCCGGGGTGGAGCCGAGCATCAGGTCGCGCTGCAGGTCGACCTGGCCGATCGTCATGTCTTCCTCGATCAGCTGGCCGCCCTGGCCAGCCTCGTTGAACTCGAAGCGTTCCGGGTCGAAGACGATGTCGCCCGCGTCGACGTTGAAGAAGCGGCGTGACGTGTCGTACGTCATCGGCGTCTCGGTGTCGAGTTCGAACTCATGGTAGTTGTCGAACGGGGTGTCCTGCTCGGTCTCGCCGTATGTGACCGATGCGTTCAGCGTCCAGGAATCGCCGATCCGGAACTCGCCGCCGAGCGAGGACGTGAGGATCTTCTGCACTTCCTTGCGCTCCGTGTTGGCGCGCACGGCCTCGCCCTCGGTGAACGTGCCGGACGTCGGCGACTGGTCCTCGAGGTCGCCATTGCGGTAGTCCGCCGTGTACTCGGACTGGAGCTCGATGTCTTCGTAGTCGTTGTACAGATTGCGCCAGTAGAGTTCGACGCTGTCGCTGGGCCGGAATTCGAGGTTTGCGACAAACCCCATGCGCTTGCGCTGGATCTCGTAGTCGCGGAGGTTGAATTCGTCGGGAACCAGGAAGTCGCCCTCGTCCGTCCACGGGTCGCCGCCCTGGACGTTCTGCGAGACGAAGGTCCGGTCGGAATAACTGCCCGACAGGACGACGCCCCACTGCTTTTCGGGGCCGAACGTCCGGCCGAAGGCGGCCGAAGCACCGAACGGGTTGTCGCTGCCCAGGTCGTAGTAGCCGGCGTCGGCGGTCGCTGAGAAGAACTCGCCGTCGGCGTCGTCGAATGCGCTCGGCGTGATGAGGTTGATCGTCCCGCCGATGGCGTTACCGTCCATGTCGGGCGTCACCGACTTGATGATCTCGACCTTGGAAAGCACGTCGGCCGGCACCGTGTCGAGCGCAACGCGGCGCGTGTCGCCTTCCGGCGAGCCGATCATCTGGCCGTCGACCGTGACGTTGTTCAGCGCGGCGTCGATGCCGCGGATCGTGACGTAGCGCCCCTCGCCCTGGTCAGTCGTGACCGAAAGCCCCGGCACGCGTGACATCGTCTCGGCCGCGTTGCGGTCCGGGAGCTTTCCCGCCTCGTTGGCGGTTATGAAGTCCGAGATGTTGGTCGCCGACCGCTTGGCCTGCAGCGAAGTTGCCTGCGCCAGGCGGAAGCCGACCACCGTGATCTCCGCGAGGCCGGCGGTGGCCAGCGAGAAATCCGCATTCGCCGTGCCGCTGTCCGTCACGGTGACCGACTTCGTCGTCGGGCCGTAGCCGACGTAATCGACGGTGACGTCGTAGGAGCCAGCCGGCAAATCGCTGAACCGGTATTCGCCGGAGCGGCTCGCGGTCACCGTCTTGCCCAGCGCGTCGATGCGCACGGTAGCGTCCGGCAGCGGCCGGCCGGTGGCGCCGTCGGTGACCTGGCCCGCGACATCGCCGGCCCAGGCGAGGCCGGCGCTGCCGAGCAACGGCGTCGTCAGCAGTGCCAGGCGGATTGCGCGCGCAAGTCGTGCGGGCTTCGTCGCTGTCGTGGTCATCGTGCCCCCGGAGGCTGTGTGTCGTTGGCGTGTGCGCATTCTGCGGATCGAACATGACGATCCCGCGACAGTATAGAACGAAATTTTTGTTCCCTTCAATGCATGAAAATTCTGTTCTATACTGCGCCGTGTTCCGCCGCCGTGGAATATCTGTTCGAACTTTGAAACGATCGGGGTCCCCAACCATGACCGAGGCCCAGGCCCGGCAGGCAGAGATCGCCATGACGGCCCGCAACAACGTCGAGGCGCTGCGCGCCCGCATCGTCCAGCGCTACGAGTCCCTGTCCCCGCGACTCAAGCAGGTCGCCGCCTATGCCCTCGAGCACCCGAACGACCTCGGGCTCGAGACCCTCGCCGTGATCGCCAAGCGCTGCAAGGTGCAGCCCTCGACGATCGTGCGTTTCGCCAAGACCTTCGGATACGAAGGCGCGAGCGACATGCAGAAGCTGTTCCGCGACGAGCTGATCGCGCTCGCGCCGAGCCCGAGCTACGCGGAGCGCATCCGGCAGTTCAACGAGCGCGCCGGCAGCGTCGCCGGGCAGTCGCCCTCGGACCTGCTGCACGAGTTCGTGCAGGGCAACATCGCGGCGCTGCAGCATCTCGACGAATCCACGCGCGTCCAGGACCTCGAACGCGGCGTGGCGCTGATCGCCGAGGCCGAGTCCGTTTACCTCGTGGGCCTGCGGCGCTCGTTCCCGGTCGCCGCCTACCTCGCGTACGCGCTGCGCCACACGGACAAGCGCACCTACCTCGTCGACGGGCTGGCCGGCATGATCGCCGAGCAGAGCTCGATGATGAGGCCCGGCGACCTGCTGATCGCCACCAGCTTCCGGCCCTACGCGCAGCCCACCGCCGACATCGTCAACGAGGCGATCGACCGCAAGGCGAAGGTCATCGCGATCAGCGACAGCCGGCTGTCGCCGATTGCGCGTCGCGCCGACCTCTGCTTCGAGGTCAAGGACGCCGAGTTCCGCAAGTTCCGCTCGCTGACCGCCTCGCTCTGCCTCGCGCAGACGCTGGTCATCCAGTACGCCTTCCAGCTCACGGCCCGCGACCCGGGCGTCAACCAGTCATGAAGAATTTCGCGCTCTTCGGCGCCGGCCGCATCGGCCGGATCCACGCGGCGAACATCGCCGCGCATGCCGGCGCCCGGCTCAAGTACGTCGTGGACGTCGACGCGGCGGCGGCCGCCGCGATCGCCCGGTCCGCCGGCGGCGAGGTCGCGGACACGCAGGCCGTGCTCGCCGACCCCGGCGTCGACGCGCTGCTGGTGGCGAGCCCGACCGACACGCACGCGGACCTGATCGAGGCCGGCAGCCGGGCCGGCAAGGCGATCCTGTGCGAGAAGCCCGTGGATCTCGACGTCGCCCGCGCCCGTGCCGCCGTCGCCGCCGCGGAGCGCGCCGGCATCCTGCTCGCGATCGGCTTCAACCGCCGCTACGACCCTTCGTTCCGGCGCCTGCGCGACGGCATCGACGCCGGAGAGATCGGCGCGGTCGAGTCGGTGCTGATCGTCAGCCGCGACCCGTCACCGCCGCCGGTCCCTTATGTGCAGCGATCCGGCGGCCTGTTCCGCGACATGACGATCCACGACCTCGACATGGCGCGCTGGCTGCTCGGCGAGGAGCCGGCCGAGGTCACGGCGCACGGCAGCTGCCTGGTGGATCCCGCGATCGGCGCCGCCGGCGACATCGACACGGCCGCGGTCACGCTGCGCACCGCTTCCGGCCGGATCGCGCAGATCGCAAATTCGCGGCGCGCGGTGTTCGGCTACGACCAGCGCATCGAGGTCTGCGGCGCACGCGGCATGCTCGCCGCCGGCAACCGCCGCGCCACCTCGGTCGAGCATGCGACGGCCGCGGGATACACGCGCGACCCGGCCCTGCCCTTCTTCCTCGAGCGCTATGCCGACGCCTACCGCCTGGAGCTCGACGCCTTCGTGCGCCGCCTGCACGGCGAGCCCTCCGGCCTCGTGTCCGGCGCGGACGGCGTGCGCGCGCTCGAGATCGCCGATGCCTGCGCCCGGTCGCTGCGCGCGCGCGCCGCCATCCTCCTGGAGCCCCGTCCATGAAGCAGTACCGGGTCGGCCTGATCGGCAGCGGCTACATCGGCCGCGCGCATTCCATCGCGCTGCAGGAAGTCGGCGCCGTCTTTCCGGATGTCGCGACGCCGGTCTGCGAGCTGCTCGCCGACCGCGACGCCGCGACCGCGCAGAAGTCGGCCGCGGCCATGGGCTTTCGCCGCTCGACCGGCGACTGGCGCGAGCTGGTCGCGGATCCCGCGATCGACATCGTCGACATCTGCTCGCCGAACTACCTGCACCGCGAGATGGCGCTCGCCGCCATCGCCGCGGGAAAGCACGTCTGGTGCGAGAAGCCGCTCGCCCTCGACGCCTCCGAGGCGCGCGAAGTCGCCGAGGCCGCGGCGCGCGCAGGCGTCGTCAACCTGATCGGCTTCAACTATTCGCTGAACCCGCTGATCCGCCTCGCGCAGTCGATGATCGCCGCCGGGGACATCGGCAAGGTGATGGGCTTCAGCGGCCGCTACTTCGAGGACTACATGGCGGACCCGGCCGTGCCGCACAGCTGGCGCTGCGTTCGCCGCCTCGCGGGCGCCGGCGCGCTCGCCGACCTCGGTTCGCACCTGATCGACATGGCGGAGACGCTGCTCGGCCCGATCAGCCGCGTGTTCGCCAGCCTCGAGACGGTGCACGCGAAGCGCCGTGACCCCGCCTCCGGCACGATGCTCGCGGTCGAGAACGAGGACGTCGCGCGCAGCCTCGTTCGCTTCGCGCAGGGCTTCGGAGGCAGCCTCGAGATCAGCCGCGTCGCCACCGGGTTCAAGTGCGGGCTCACGTTCACCGTGTTCGGGAGCCATGGCAGCCTCACCTTCGACCAGGAGCGCATGAACGAGCTGCGCTTCTATTCCGGCGCGGACGCGGCCGGACGGCGCGGATTCCGCACCATCCTGGCGGGGCCCGAGCACGCCGACTACGCGCACTTCTGCCCGGCGCCCGGCCACGGCCTCGGCATCAACGACCTGAAGGTGATCGAGGCGCGCAACCTCCTGCGCGCCGTCGCGGACGGCACGCCCGCGAAGCCCGGCTTCGACACGGGCCTGCGCGTGCAGCGGGTGATGGAGGCGATGGAGCGCTCGCACGCGAGCGGCGCCTGGACCGACGTCTGAGGAGATTCGCGTCATGGACACGCTGATATCGAAGCATCGCGCGGGATTCGCGCCCGGCTATACGCCGGTCACGGTCGCCAACCAGGGCGGCGACTTCACGGGCATCTCGTTCGGCGTCCTGAAACTGCGCGCGGGCGAGTCGCACGCCGCGACGCTGGTCGCCGAGACCGCATACCTGCTGATGGAAGGCCGGATCGCCGGCCAGGTCGGCGGCGCCTCCTTCGATCTTTCGCGCGGCTCCCTGTTCGACGAGTCCCCAGCCTGCCTGCACGCCTCGGCCGGCACGCCCGTCGAGATCCGCGCGCTGGCCGACGCGGAGTTGACGGTCTACGCCTGCGACAACCCGTCGGTCTTCCCGCCGCGCGTCTTCCGCCCGGGTGACGTTGCCGACGAGCGCCGCGGCGAGGGCCAGGTCGGCGGCCGCTGCCTGCGCCTGGTGCGGACCATCTTCGACGCGCGCAACTCGCCGCCCGAGGCCCGGCTCGTGCTCGGCGAAGTCGTGACGCTGCCCGGCGGATGGTCGAGCTACCCGCCGCACCACCACCCGCAGCCGGAGATCTACCACTACCGTTTCACGCACCCGCAAGGCTTCGGCCATGCGGAGCACGGCGACGACGTCTTCAAGGTGCGGCAGTTCGACACGATTTCCATCCAGGCCGGCAACGACCACGCGCAGGCGGCGGCGCCCGGGTACGGCATGTATTACGCCTGGGTGATCCGCCACCTGCCTGGCCAGCCGTACGACGTGCCGGAGTTCACCGCGGAGCACGCCTGGACGATGCAGCCAGGCGCGAAGATCTGGGAACCGCCGCCCGCCGGCGGCAAGGCGCCGGCGAAGCCCAAGTGAAGCCGCCGTTCGACTTCATCTGCCTGGGCCGCGCGGCCGTCGATCTCTACGGCCTCGAGCGCGGCACGCGCCTGGAGGACGCCCAGCACTTCGCCAAGTACCTCGGCGGCTCGTCCGGCAACGTCGCCGTGGGGCTCTCGCGGCTCGGTCTCAGGGTCGCGATGCTGACGCGCGTCGGCGACGAGCACATGGGCCGCTTCGTGCGCGAGACGCTCGCCGCCGAGGGCGTCGACGTCGCTGCCGTGAAGACCGATCCGAAGCGGCTGACCGGCCTCGTGCTGCTTGGAATAGAGAGTGCAGCCAGCTTCCCGCACATCTTCTTCCGCGAGAACTGCGCGGACATGGGCCTCGAGCCGGCCGACGCCGAGGCGGCGCCGTTCGCCTCGGCGCGGGCGCTCGCGATCACCGGCACGCATCTCTCGACGGAGGGCGTGCGCGCCGCGTCGCGCCGCGCCATCGCCCTCGCGAAGCAGCACGGCCTGCGGGTCGTGCTGGACATCGACTACCGCCCGGCGCTCTGGGGCCTCGCCGGTCACGGCGGCGGCGCCGAACGCGAGCAGGGATCCGCGGAGGTCACGCGCGAACTGCAGGCCTTCCTGCCCGACTGCGACCTCGTGGTCGGGACCGAAGAGGAGATCCGCGTCGCCGGCGGCGGCGGCGATGCGCTCGAGGCGCTCACGGCGATCCGTGCGCGGACCGCGGCGACGATCGTCATGAAGCGCGGCGTCGCCGGCTGCGTGGTGTTCGAGGGCTCCATTCCCGCCAGCGTCGAGCAGGGTCTCGTGGTCGCCGGCTTTCCGGTCGAGGTGCTGAACGTGCTCGGCGCCGGGGACGCCTTCCTGTCCGGCTTTCTCAGCGGCTGGATCGACAAGTTGCCCGCGGCGCAGTGCGGCCGGCGCGGCAATGCGGCGGGAGCCCTCGTCGTGACGCGCCATGGCTGCACGCCGGCGATGCCGACCCGCGCCGAGCTCGAGGAATTCATGAACCGCGCGGCGGCACCGGCCCGCCCCGACGAGGACCCGCGCATCGCGGCGATGCACCGGACGACGACCGTGCGGCCGTTCGCGGGCGACTTGTGCGTGCTCGCCTTCGACCACCGGCGGCAGCTCGAGCAGATGGCGGCCGCGACCGGCGCGGACTACGCGCGCATCGCCGACTTCAAGGCGCTGGTCGCCGACGCCGTGCTGTCGGTCGCGGCAACCCCGCGCGGCGGCGTACGACTCGGCGCCATCGTCGACGGCCGGCACGGCGGCAAGGCGCTCGCGCGCCTCGCGGCCAGCGGCGCCTGGCTCGGCCGCCCGGTCGAGCTGCCGGGCTCACGCCCCCTCGAGTTCGAGGCGCGCTCCGGCATCGGCCTCGAGCTGCTCTCCTGGCCGCGCCGCCAGGTGATCAAGTGCCTGGTCAACTACCATCCGGCGGACCCGATCGAGCTGCGGCTGGCGCAGGAAGCACGGCTCGCCGAGCTCGCCGACGCGGCGGCCGTGCTCGAGCGCGAGCTGCTCATCGAGGTCATCTGCAGCGGCCCCGGCCGCGGCGTGGACGCCCGCACGACGCCGAGGGTGCTGCGCCGACTCTATCACCTGGGACTGCGGCCGGCGTGGTGGAAGCTCGAGGCGCAGGCGGACGAGTCCTGGCGCGAAATCGCCGAGATCGTCGCCGCGCACGACCCGCTGTGCCGCGGCGCGCTGCTGCTCGGGCTCGATGCCAGCGAGGAGCAGGTGGCGCAGTCCTTCGACGTCGCGGCGCGGCACGCGATCTGCCGCGGTTTCGCGATCGGCCGGACGATCTTCGGCGCGCCCGCGCGCGCGTGGCTCGCGGGCGCGATCGGCGATGCCGGGGCCATGGCGCTCGTCGCCGCCGGCTACGCACGCATGATCGACGAGTGGCGGCGCCGCCGGCCGGCGGCTGCCGCCGCCTAGGAGCGCCATGAAGACGATCCGCCTGACGATGGCCCAGGCGCTGGTGCGGTACCTCGCCGCGCAGCGCATCCGCACCGCGGCCTCCAGCGAGCCGCTGTTCCACGGCGTGTTCGCGATCTTCGGCCACGGCAACGTGGCCGGCCTCGGGGAGGCCCTGGCCGCCTGCCGCGACCGGCTGCCGACCTTCCGCGCGCACAACGAGCAGGCGATGGCGCACGCGGCGATCGCCTTCGCCAAGGCGCACCGCCGCCGGCGGCTGATGGCCTGCACGACCTCGATCGGCCCCGGCGCCACCAACATGGTGACCGCGGCGGCGCTCGCGCACGTCAACCGCCTGCCGGTCCTGCTGCTGCCGGGCGACGTGTTCGCGGGCCGCCAGCCCGACCCGGTGCTGCAGCAGGTCGAAGACTTCGGCGACGCGACGGCAAGCGCCAACGACTGCTTCCGGCCGGTGTCGCGCTTCTTCGATCGCATCACGCGCCCCGAGCAGATACTCGCCTCGCTGCCGCAGGCGCTGGCCGTGCTGCTCGATCCCGCCGACTGCGGTCCGGTGACCCTCGCCCTGCCCCAGGACGTGCAAGCCGAGGCCTTTGACTGCCCGGCGCCGTTTCTCGCGGAACGCGTGCACGCCATCGAACGGCCGCGCGCCGATCGTACCCGGCTCGATGAAGCCATCAGCCGTATCAAGTCGTCGCGCAGGCCGCTCATCCTGGCAGGCGGCGGCGTGCATTATTCGGAGGCGACCGAGGCGGTCGCGGAATTCGCGGCGCGCCACGGCATCCCGGTCGCCGAAACGCAGGCGGGCAAAGGCACGCTCGCGGCCGAGCACCCCTGCAACGCCGGCGGCCTCGGCGTCACGGGCTCGTCCGCCGCCAACCGGCTGCTCGCGGAGTCCGACCTCCTGCTCGCGCTCGGCACCCGCCTGCAGGACTTCACGACCGGCTCCGGCAGGCTGGTCCGCGATCCCGACCGGCGGCTGGTCTCGGTCAACGTGGCGCGCCACGACGCGATCAAACGCGGCGGCGTCGCCGTGCGCGGCGACGTGCTCGCGACGCTCGGCGAGCTGTCGCCCGCCCTCGCCGGATGGGCCGCGGAACCCGCCTGGCGCGAACGCACCCGCGCGCTGCTCGCCGAGTGGAACGCGGCCGTCGACGCCGCGACGCGGCCGGCAACCGGACTTCCGACCGACGCCCAGGTGCTCGGCGCCGTCAACCGCGCGCTCGGCCGGGGCGCGACGGTGGTCTGCGCGGCGGGCGGACTGCCGGGCGAGCTGCACAAGCTCTGGCGTTGCGCCGAGCCCGGCAGCTACCACCTCGAGTACGGCTATTCCTGCATGGGTTACGAGATCGCCGGCGGGCTGGGCGTCAAGATGGCCGACCCCGCACGCACGGTCGCCGTGCTGGTCGGCGACGGCAGCTACCTCATGATGAACTCGGAGCTGGCGACCTCGGTCGCCGCCGGACTGCCGCTGCTGGTCGTGCTCTGCGACAACCGCGGCTTCGGATGCATCCACCGCCTGCAGCGCGCGACCGCCGGCGAGGCGCACAACAACCTGTGGAAGGACTCCTTCCCCGCGGAAACGCCGGTCGATTTCGTGGCGCACGCCCGCTCGCTCGGCGCGGACGCGGAGAAAGTCGCGGACGTCGCCGCACTCGAGGCGGCCGTCGCGAAGGCGAAGTCGGCCAGGCGCACGACCGTGCTCGTGATCGACACCGACCCGCAGAGCGGCACGGCCGCGGGCGGCGCCTGGTGGAACGTGCCGGTTGCGGAGGTTTCGGAAGACGCGCGCGTGCGGGCCGCCCGCGACGCCTGGCGCAGCGCCCTGGACGAGGACGACGGCTGATGGGCGTCCGTCTCGGCATCAACCCGCTCACCTGGACCATCGACGACCTGCCGGAGGTCGGCGGCGAAACGCCGCTCGAGACTTGCTTTGCCGAGGCGCGGGCCGCGGGATTCGAGGGCGTCGAACTCGGCTGCAAGTTCCCGCGCACCGCGCCGGAGCTCAGGGCCGCGCTCGCCCCGCACCGGCTTGCGCTGGTGTCGGGCTGGTACAGCACGAACCTGCTCGAGCGCGACGCGGACGCCGAGTTCGAGGCGATGCGCGCGCACCGGGATCTGCTGTCCGCACTGGGCTGCAAAGTCGTCGTGGTCGCGGAGACGACCCGCTGCATCCACGGCGACCGTCGCGCGCGCCTGTCGCAGCGTCCGGTGCTCGCCCCTGCCGACTGGCCGCGCTTCGCCGGGCGCCTCGAGGAACTCGGCGCGCGGCTGGCGGACACGGGCCTCACGCTCGCCTACCATCACCACATGGGCACGGTCGTGCAGACCGAGGACGAGGTGGATCGGCTGATGGACGCCTGCGACGAGACGGTCGCCCTGCTGCTCGACACGGGCCACCTGACGTTCGCGGGCGGCGACCCGGTGCGCGCCGCGAACCGCCACGCCGGGCGTATCGCGCACGTGCACTGCAAGGACGTCCGCCGGCCGGTGCTGGCGCGCAGCCTCAACCGCGACAGCAGTTTCCTGGACGCCGTGCTCGACGGCGTCTTCACCGTGCCCGGCGACGGCTGCGTGGATTATCCGGCCGTGCTCGCGCCGATCGCGCGCGCCAGGTACGACGGCTGGCTCGTGGTCGAAGCGGAGCAGGATCCCGCGGTCGCGCCGTCGGCCGAGTACGCCGCGCTCGGCTGTCGCAACCTGCGACGCTTTGCCGCCGGGATGATCGCGTCGTGACGCTGCGCTTCGGCCGTCGCGGATTCGTGGGCTCGGCGGTCGCGGCGGCGCTGCTGCGGCCCCTGCGGGCCTTCGGCGCCGTGCCGGGGTACCCGCGGCTGATGGAGGGGCCGATGGTCGGAGCGACCACGGCCGACTCGATCACGGTCTGGGGCCGCGCCAGCGGCGAGTTCGACGTGGCGGTCGAGTACTCGACCGACCGCAACCTCGCGAATGCAGTGACCAGCGCACCGGTACGCGCAACTGCGGCCGCCGACCACACGGTGCGCATCACGGTCGGCGGCCTCGCGCCGGCCACACGCTACTTCTACAGGCTGGTGGTCGACGGCATTCCCGACCGCTATCGCCTGACACCCTTCGCGACGCGCACGGCCCCCGCCGGCGCGACGCCGTTCAGGCTCGCCTTCGGCTCCTGCGCGCGTCACCAGCTCGACGCCGATCAGCCGATCTTCCGCGCGATCGCGGCCGCGGAGCCGGACCTGTTCTTCTGGCTCGGCGACAACATCTACGCCGATTCCGCGTCGGCGTGGGTGTTCGCGGAGGACTATCGCCGCCAGCGCGCGGTCCCGGCCACGCTGCCCTTGATGCGCTCCGTTCCGCAGCTCGCCATCTGGGACGACCACGATTTCGGGCTCAACAACTCGGACGCCACGAACCCGGCGCGCGAAGCGTCGCTCGCCGCGTTCCGCAACTACTGGGCGAACCCGCCTTCCGGGCTGCCCGACGCGCCGGGCGTCTTCTTCCAGCACGCCTGGGGCGGGGTCGACTTCTTCATGCTGGACGGCCGCTACTACCGCACGCCCAACAAGGCGCCCGACGGCCCGGACAAGACGTTGCTGGGCCCGCGGCAGGGCGAATGGCTGCGCGAGGCACTGAAGGCGAGCCGCGCGCCATTCAAGGTGCTCGCCTGCGGCAGCGGCTGGTCGTCGGCCGATGGCCCGACAGGCGACACCTGGGGCGCATTCCTCACCGAGCGCAACGCGCTGTTCGATTTCATCCGCGACGAGCGGATCGAGGGCGTGTTCCTGATCTCGGGCGACACGCATTTCGGCGAGGTGAACTGCATCCCCTGGTCGGCCCGCGGCGGCTACGACCTCTACGATTTCGTGAGCTCGCCGCTCGCGCAGGCGACGGGCAGCTCCTTCCTCGACTCGGAGCCCGAGCTGCGCATCCGCCCGCCCTGGTTCCGGTCGGTGAACTTCGGGCTGCTGGATTTCGAGTGGGAGCCGGAGCCGAAGGTCACCTTCACGCTGCGCGACCTGCGCGGCGACGCGGCCTGGGCGCCGGTCACGCTGACGCCGGCCGAGCTCAGGAACGGCGTATCCAGCTGGGCGGCGAAGATCCAGCCGCCGCGCTAGTCGAGCCCGAGCGCCCCGGCGACGTCGCGCCAGGACACGAACTTGAAGTTCTGCTTCTCGCGCGGCGAGAGATTCCGCCCGTCCTGGACCACGAGCAGCCCGTCGGGGAGTTTCGCGCCGAGCGGCGCGCTGACGACGTCGAGGCCGTCGGTCTCCGACGCGCCGTCGATGCCGCGGTCCGGGTCGGCGCCGATGTGGAACAGGCCCACGAAGGCATTGTCGCCCTCGCGGCGGTAGACGGCGTAGTTGTCCGCGCCCTGGTTTGACAGGACGAGATAGCCCTTGCCGTCCCGGCCGGTCCAGATCTCGACGCCCTCGATGTCCGCCTTGAGGCCGTTCGGGCCGTCCACGCGGTCGATCTCCCGGCGTTCCGTGCCGCCGTCCGGCAGCGCCGAGTAGCGGAAGAACCCGCCGCCTTCTTCGGCGATGTAGAGCGCGCCCGTTTCGTCGTCCGCGGCGCAGCCCTCCGCCTGGGAGCCGACCGGAATGTCGCGCACCGGCTCGGCGACGGACTGGCCGCCGGCGGCCGTGACGCGCCACTGCCGATGCAGCCCGTCGCCGCCGTTGTTCACGAACACGTAATGCCCGCTCGGGCCGGCGTACATGCACAGGCCATACGGATCGCTGAATCCCGTCGGCACCGGGTCGCCGGCGCGGCTGAGCCGCCGCGTCGCGGGATTCAGGAAATAGAACGCGATCGTCTTGTCCGTGCGGTTGCTCGCCGCGACCAGCACGCGCGGCTGGCCGTCGACCATGAAGCCGTCGCGCAGGTCCACGTTGTTCATGCGCCCGTCGGCGAGCGTCTGCAGGAGCTTGCCGTCCAGGTCGTAGACGTAGAGGCCGAGGTTCTTGTCCGTGCCGATCACGACGCTCTTCGCCGGGTCGCGCGGATTCACCCAGATTGCCGGGTCGTCGGCTGCGTCGCCCCAGGTCGTGACCGGCACCGTCTCGGCCACCGGAGTGACCGTGCGTGCCGTTGCGGCCGTGATCGCGCGCGGATCGGCGAAGGCCGTGTCCGCGATGCCCGCGGCGACCCTCGCCTCGCGCCAGCCGACGATCTTGAAGTTGCTGTGCTCGCCGTCGTTGTCCTGGTCGGCGACCACGAGGATGCCCTCGGGATAGGCCTCGCCCATCGGCACCGCCGCCACCGCGAGCCCTTCGCTCTCGCCCACCGCGTCCACGGCGCCGCCGGCGCCGATCTGGAAGCGCCCGATCGGGCCACCCTCGGGACCGTAGATCGCGAAACGCTCCGCCGAGGCATCGGTGACCACGACCAACGGCCGGCCGTCGGCGCCGTGCACGAAGCCGACGCCCTTCACCTCTGCGGCCAGCCCGCCGCGCGGCGCCGCCAGGTCGACGACGGTACGCGCCGGATCGGTCTCGACACTGGCAGGCAGCGCCATGACGCCGAGCGCCTCGTCGCCGTAATAGAGGGTCCCGCTGGCGTCGTCTACGACGCAGTACTCGGCGCCCTTGCCGACCGGCACGCTGCGCACCAGTCGTGCCTCGACGGCGTCGCCCTTCGTGAAGTACTCCCATTGCAGCATCTGGCCGCCGTCGGTCATGCCGAGCGCGTACACCCGGCCGGAAACCGGGCTCGTGTAGCTGCACAGGCCCACGAGGTCGTCATCCGCCTGGACCGGCGTGCCGGACAGCCGCGACAACCTGCCGTCATCGCCGATCGTGTACGGGAAGAGCTGCGATCGCATCGGGTCGAACACGAGGACGAGCGGAATCCGCCGGCCGCCGAGGTCGAAGCCGTAGCGCACCGTGACGTGCGAGGCCTCGATGTCGTCGATTCGCTGCCGCAGGGCGCCGTCGAGCCCGTACACTTCGAGGCCGCCGGTGCCGCCGGCGCCGAGGATGAGGCTCCGTGCCCCGTCCTGCGGATGGACCCAGATCGCGACCCCGTTGGCGCCGTCCTGGGCGGTCGGCGCCGTCTCTGCGGCGGCGGCGACGGTCGCCGGCGCGGGCTCCGCGCCCTCCTCGGCGGATTTCTGGGCGCAGGCCGAGAGGGCCGCGGACAGCAGGAGCAGCCAGGCGCGATTCGTCATCGAGGTTCCTTGCGGTCTGGACGGATTGAAATAAATGTTCTAAGTTTACACAAAATGGAAATTCTGTTTCAACCACAGGCATGCCCTGGAGTATGCGTTTAGATGACGGCATGGCTCGAACGGTTTAAAGCCGGCGCACCTGCGCCGCGTATCGCCGACACCGGGCGGGTCGATGCCCTGTTCCGCAAGCACCGGATGCGGGTGATGCTGGCGATCACCCTCGGCTACGCCCTCGCCTACACCTGCCGGCTGGCGCTTTCGGTCGTCAAGAAGCCGCTGATCGACGAAGGCATCTTTTCGCCGCAGGACCTCGGTCTCATCGGCTCCGCCCTCTTCTACTCGTACGCCTTCGCCAAGCTCGTCAACGGTTTCCTCGCCGACCACGCGAACATCAAGATCTTCTTCGCGACCGGCGTCATCGCCTCGGCGCTGGTCAACATCGGCATGGGCTTTTCGACGATCCTGTGGGCCTCGGTCGCGCTCTGGGCGCTCAACGGCTGGTTCCAGGGTTTCGGCGCGCCTTCCGGCGCGGTGTCGCTCGCCTCCTGGTTCAGCAACCGCGAGCGCGGTCGCTTCTACGGCATCTGGAGTACGGCCCACTCCATGGGCGAAGGGCTCACCTACTACGTGGTCGCGCTGTTCGTCGCCTGGCTCGGCTGGCGCGCGGGCTTCTGGGTGCCGGGCCTCATTTGCATCCTCGCGGGCCTCGCCGTCTACGCGCTGATGCAGGACCGGCCGGTGACGCTCGGACTGCCCACGGTCGCCGACTGGAAGAACGACCATCTGGCCCAGCTCGCGCCGCCGGAGACGAAGGTCCTGACGCTGCAGTTCTCGATCCTGCGCATCCCCGCGATCTGGGTGCTCGCCGTCTCGAGCGCGACGGTCTACGTCACGCGCTACGCGATCGCGAGCTGGGGCATCCTCTACCTGCAGGAGGCGCGCGGCTACGGCCTCGCGGACGCGAGCCTGTTCATGGCCATCGGCACGATTGCCGGCATTGCCGGATGCCTGCTGTACGGCTACGTCTCGGACCGCTTCTTCGTCGCGCGCCGCCCGCCCACCAACCTGGTCTTCGCCCTCGCCGAGCTTGCCGGCCTCTACCTGATCTTTTTCGGCGCGACCGACAGCCTCACGCTGACCGCCGGCTTCGTGCTGTTCGGCATCGGCCTCAACGGCCTGGTGACCGCGCTCGGCGGCCTGTTCGCGATCGACATCGCGCCCAAGAAGGTCGCAGGCGCGGCCATGGGCTTCATCGGCGTGTTCAGCTACATCGGCGCGGCCGTGCAGGAGAACATCAGCGGCGCCCTGATCGAGTCCGGCATGCAGGTCGCGGGCGACGTGCGGATCTACGACTTCGGCCCCGCGATCACGTTCTGGATCGGCTCCAGCGTCGTCTCCATGCTGCTTGCGGCGACGCTCTGGCGCGTGAAGCTGCGCGAATGAAACGCTACGACTTCGTCACCGTCGGCAACTACACCCAGGACACGATCGTCTCCGCGGCCGGCACGCGCCACGTCGACGGCGGCGGTTACAACTATGCGGCGCACGCCGCGCGCCTGCTCGGGCTTTCCGTCGCCGCGGTCACGCGCCGCGCCGCCGCCGACGCGCACATCGCCGAGCCGCTCATTGCGGCCGGGATCGACGTGTACGCCTTCGATTCGCCGGGCTCGACCCTGATGCGCCTCGAGTACCCGACGGCCAACGTCGACGAGCGCGTCCTCTCGGTCAGGGGCGTCGCCGACCCGATCGAGCCACGCCACTTCGAGGGCCTCGAGGCGCATACCTTCCTGATCACGGCCTCGATCCGCGGCGAGGTCGCGCCCTCGACCGTCGAGGCCATGAAGGCACGTTGCCAGCGGCTCGCGCTCGACGTGCAGGGCTTCGTGCGCGTCGTGACTCCCGAGGGCCGGCTCGCCTACGAGGCCTGGCCGGAGCGCGAGCAGGTGCTCGCGCTCGTCGACATTCTCAAGACCGACGCCGTCGAGGCGGAATTCCTCACCGGCACCGCCGACATCCGTGAAGCCGCGCGCAGCCTGTCCGCGCTCGGCCCGCGCGAGATCGTCCTGACCCACAAGGACGGCCTGCTCGTGCTTGCCGACGGCCGCTACCACGAGGCGCCGTTCAAGCCGGAGGAGCTGCGCGGCCGCAGCGGCCGCGGCGACACCTGCGTCGGTTCCTACGCCTCGCGGCGCATCGGCGCGGACCCGGCCGAGTCCACGCGCTGGGCCGCTGCCTTGACCAGCCTCAAGCTCGAGGCGGAAGGCGTGATCCGCCGCAGCCGCGCCGACGTCGAGAAGCTGCTCCGGGAACGGTACTGATGCGACTCGGCATCGGCCTCGCCGCCGGGCTCGTCCTGGCCGCCTGCACGGCCCAGCGCCCGGCGCCGGGACCCGTCGCGGAGTTCCTCGCCTTCGGCGACAGCGGATACCACCTCGATTACCTCGACCCGGAAGACCTGGCGAAAGCGCCCGCGACCTTTGAGGGGTTCGTCGAGCAGGAACGTGCGGAGTGGCTCGAAGACCGGCGCCCGCCCGCGGAATTCCGGCCTCAACCGGGCCACCGCCTGGAATCAGGCCGGTGGGTGCCGGCCAGCGGACAGGACGCGGTCGCGAGCGCGATGCGCCGCTGGTGCGAAGGGCCGGCAACCTGCGATTTCGCCGTGATGCTCGGCGACAACATCTACCCCGACGGCGCGACTGCCGGCGCCGACGGTCGCGACGACGCGACGCGCTTCCGGAAGATCTTCTTCGAGCCCTACGCACCGCTCGCCGCGAACGGGCCGGGTTTCCGTATCTACGCCGCGCTCGGCAACCACGACTGGAAAACCTCCCGCGCGGGAGCGATGGCGCAGGTGAAGTACCTGGCCGGGACGCCGCCTTTCTACATGGACGGCATCCGCTATCGCGTCGCGCCGACCGGCGATGCGCGTGAAGTCGAGATCTTCGTGCTCGACACGCACGTGATGCTGTCGGACCACTCCATCCTCGACGACGCGCTGACCGAGGACGGCCGCGAACTCGACAGCAACAGGATCGACACGCCCGAGCCCTGGGCGCTGCCGCAGGACGCCGACGAATGGGGACAGGCGGCGTGGCTCGAGCAGGCGCTCGCCGGGTCGCCGGCGCGCTGGAAGATCGTCATCGGGCATCACCCGATCTGGTCGTCCGCAGGCAGCAAGTTCCACCAGGCGCGCATGATGCGCCGGCTCATCCTGCCGGCACTCTGCCGCCACGCCGACCTGTACCTGGCCGGCCACGAGCACACGCTCGAGTTGTACACGGACGGCTGCAAGGACGTCCCGGAAGCACGGGGGCGCCCGCCGCTGCCGCAGCTCGTGTCGGGCGCGGCCGGCAAGCAGCGCCCGCTCAACTCGAACTTCGCACGCCATCAGCTCGCGGCGCACCCGGAACTCACCAGTCTCTACACCGCAGGGCTGGTGTGGGGGTTCGCGCATGTGACACTGGAGGCCGATCAGGCGACAATCCGGCTCCTGACGACGCCGGACGACCAGAGCGGCGTCCCGGTGCTCGCTTACGAGCACGCCTTCGACCGTCGGAGTGTCACGCGATGATCGCCAAGCTCTCGCAAATCGGCCATTACGTCGACGGCAAGCCCGTCGCCGGCGCCTCCGGCCGCACGGCGCCTGTCTACAACCCGGCGCTGGGGGTCGCGACCACCGAGGTCGCGCTCGCCTCGGCCGCCGAGACCCGCGCCGCCATCGCCTCCGCGCGCAAGGCGCTGCCGAAGTGGTCGGAGACGCCGGCGCTGCGGCGCGCGCGCGTCCTGTTCAGGTTCCGCGAGCTCATCGAGCGGCACGCCGGGGACCTGGCCGCGATCATCACCCGCGAGCACGGCAAGGTGCTCGCCGACGCCCGCGGCGAGGTCACGCGCGGGCTCGAGATCGTCGAGTTCGCCTGCGGCATCCCGCAGCTCCTCAAGGGCGAGTACAGCGACGCCGTCGGCAGCGGCGTCGACAGCTGGTCGCTGCGCCAGCCGGTCGGCGTCTGCGCCGGCATCACGCCGTTCAACTTCCCGGCCATGGTGCCGATGTGGATGTTCCCGGTCGCGATCGCCTGCGGGAACACGTTCGTGCTCAAGCCCTCGGAGAAGGACCCGGGCTGCCCGATGCGGCTTGCCGAGCTCCTGACCGAGGCCGGCGCGCCTCCGGGCGTCCTGAACGTCGTCAATGGCGACAAGGAATCGGTCAATACCCTGCTGACGGACCCGGGCGTGGATGCCATCAGCTTCGTCGGCTCGACGCCGATCGCCGAGCACGTCTACCGCGCGGGCTCCGAAGCCGGCAAGCGCGTGCAGGCGCTCGGCGGCGCGAAGAACCACATGGTGGTGATGCCGGACGCGAACCCTGCCGAGGCCGCGCACGCGCTGGTCGGCGCCGCCTACGGCTCCGCCGGCGAGCGGTGCATGGCGATCTCGGTCGCGGTGGCGGTCGGCGACGCCGGCGACCGGCTGGTCGAGGCGCTGAAGCCGGAGCTCGCCGCCATCAAGGTCCTGCCCGGCACCGCAGACGGCGCCGACATGGGCCCGCTGGTCACGCGCGAACACCGCGAGCGCGTGCTCGGCTACGTCGATACGGGCATCCAGGAAGGCGCGAAGCTGGTCGTGGACGGGCGGAAGTTCTCCGTCCCAGGCCACGAGCAGGGCTTCTTCATGGGTCCGGTGCTGTTCGACGGCGTCACCGAGCAGATGCGCATCTACCGCGAGGAGATCTTCGGGCCCGTCCTGGTCGTGATGCGCGCCAGGACGCTCGACGAGGCGCTCGGCCTCATCGAACGCCACGAGTTCGGCAACGGGACCTCCATCTTCACGCGCGACGGCGGCGCCGCGCGCGAGTTCAGCCGCCGCGTCGCGGCGGGCATGGTCGGCATCAACGTGCCGATCCCGGTGCCGATGGCCTTCCACTCCTTCGGCGGATGGAAGCGCTCCCTGTTCGGGCCGCTGCACATGCACGGGCCGGACGGCGTGCGCTTCTACACGCGGCTCAAGACGGTCACTGCCCGGTGGCCGGAGGGTTCGAAGGGCGCCGAGTTCACGATGCCGACGATGCGCTGAACCCGGCCCGGCGGACTGTTACGGAGAAATGCGTAGCCCGGCAGCAACACTGCGCATGGCAGGCTGGCGGAGCGCGGCGGAGCATGGCCGCCATCCAGCCCGACACGAAGGAACAGTCCCATGAGCACGACCAGAATCCTCGGCACAGCGGGCCTTGCGCTGCTGCTGGCGGCAACTGCGGCCCTCGAGACGCCCGCAGCCTTCGCCGCCGAGACCGAAATCGGCGCGGTGACGATCCGCGCCCAACGTCTCGTGGAGGCGCGCGTCGGCCGCACCAGCAGCGGAGTGCCGGTCGTCAGCTATGAGCTGACGTACAAGGTGGGCTTCGACGACCTCGATCTTGCCTCGGCCGCCGGCGCCGACGCACTCAGTCAGCGCGTTCGTGACGCGGCAGCTGCGGCTTGCGCGGACCTCGACAAGATGTACCCGCTCGTGGAGCCCGACCGGGACTGCGCGAACAAGGCTGCGAAAGAAGCGATGGCGGAAGCCGAAGCGGTGATCGCGGCCGCGCGGGCTCGCTGAGGGGACCCGGGGACGGTTTCACGCTGCCGACGACGAGCTGAAGCCCGACGGCCGCAGCCCGAAGTGCAGCGCCAGGCAGACGAGCAGCTGCCAGGTGGCGTGACCGGCGAGCAGCAGCTCGTCGTCGGGAATCCGGATCTTGAATGCCGCTCCGCCCAGCGCGCCGGCAGCGAGCAGCAACGGCACGAGCTTCCAGCCGAAAGGTCGCGGCGCGACGGCGATGACTGCCAGGCCGCATAGCAGCGCTGCGGAGCTGCCGGCGACGCCGAACGAGACGATCACGTCGTACGGGATCGGTGCCTCGGCGACGAACCGCACGGCCAGCCAGTAGATCGCCGCGCTCGCCACGGCGAGGGCGGTGATTCGCGCGACGCGCCGGCTCGGCGCTGCATAGGGTCCCAGCACGAGCGCCCCGAATACTGCGCCCGCCGCGTAGTGAAACCAGGATCCGGCGTCTTCCATGCTCCCGGTCGCCGCCAGGTGCTCCGCGAGGAGCGCGAGCGCGACGTAACCCACCAGCGAAGCGAGTGTCAGGCCGTACTTGCCGAAGAGCGAAAGACTGGTGCCGGTGGAGGGAGTCAACCTGTCTCGGTCCTGCGCATACCCCTGCATAAAGCCGCATAACCTCGGATGTTGAAACTCCGCTCAGGCCCGGAACTCAAAAGGGTACCGGGCTTTTTCACACACGCCGAAGTTGAATGTTGTCGGCCGGAAAGTCCCTCAAGTGAAATCCAACTTATCGATTAGAAATTTCTGCTGCAGTTTCTCGTAAGCAGAGTCGCTGCAGTTTGCCGTCAGCCGCACGCGCACCTTCGTCGTGGCGGGTCCAGAAGGCAATGCATGGTCACGATGTGCCGCAATTCCAATTTGTGCAACTGCGCTCCACCCATCCGGGTGGTAGTTAGGGCCCGAATGGGCTGAATCGTAAACCAGATTCTTTACGCCCGATGGAAGTTCTGGAATAGCCTCTAGCACTTCTACTTCATGCTTTGCGTGCTCGCAGCTACTCGGAATCAGAATGTAACGAAACATCCACTTCCAAGTCCCTGGCGGGAGGTCAGCTACCGAAACTTCCATTTCCTTAGTAATCGTTCGAGACGAGCCGCCGTCATCATTTGTTATTGGCAGCGCGGTCTGTAGCCACAGCAATAAGGCAATGGCTAACATTTTTGGGGAATGGAAAATGGTGCCGGTGGAGGGACTTGAACCCCCGACCTCTCGCTTACGAAGCGACTGCTCTACCAACTGAGCTACACCGGCGATGGGGCGCGCAGTATAGGCAAGCCCCGGTGCCCGGGCAATGTCCGGCGGAAATCGGCCGAAACGCGGCGGTTTTGCGCGAAGCCGCCGCCCTGGCACGCGGCTAACCTCGCCGCATGATCGTCAGTCTCCGGCACGCCGCAGGGCACACCCTTCCCGAGCTGCTGTCGGTCCTCGGCATCGCCGCGATCCTCGCGGCCGCGGCGGTGCCGCTTTTTTCGACGCTGCTCCTGGACAGCCGGATGAACGCGGCGGTCGCGACCGCGATGCACGCCGTGAACCTCGCGCGCCAGTTCTCGACGACGCGCGGCGCGACGATCCGCCTCTGCGGCAGCGCCAACCAGCGTGACTGCTCCGGTGCGTCGGATTGGTCCGCGGGCTTGCTGCTGGCGGACGACAGCGGTCTGTTCCGGCAGGGGCTTGGCCTCGCGGGCCGCGCCGACGCACCGCGGCTGCGCTCGAACCGCGCGATCCTGAGCTTCGAGGCAGGTACGGGTTTCGCGACGCCCGCGACACTGGTCGTCTGCGATCGGCGCGGGTCGCGCGCCGCGCGCGCGGTGATCGTCAGCCGGGCCGGCCGTCCGCGCACGAGCCTGCGCGACGCTTCCGACGGGGCGCTCGCATGCTGAGCCGCCGGCAGCGCGGCTTCACGCTGGTCGAGGCGCTCGCCGCGCTCGCGCTGATGCTCGCCGGCCTCGCCGGTGCCGGTCTCGCGCTCGCCCGCAGCCTGCAGCACGAGCGCGAGTCGGGCAACCGGCGCGCGGCGCTGCGGCTCGCCGCTTCGCTCGCCGACGAACTGCGCGCGCTGGACCGCGAGGCGTTCGAGTCGCTCGAACCGGATGCGCCTGCGCTCATGGCCTGGATCGCGTCCGTGACGGCAGCCCTGCCGGCCGGCAGCACGGCGCGCGTCGAGGACGACGGCGGCACGCCACCGGGCTACCTGATCTTCATCGAGTGGCCGGTCGCGGGCGCCGGCCTGCAGCGGCTGGTCCTGCCGGTGACGACATGAAGCGGGACGCCGGACTGACCCTGGTCGAGGTGATGGTGGCCATGACACTGGTGCTGGTCGTGGTCGCGGGCGCGGTCGGCTTCCTGACGCGCGGACGTACCGCGCATCGCACCAGCGAATCCGTCGCGCGCCTCGAAGAGGCGCTCGACGCCGGCTTCAGCCTGCTCGTGGACGAGATCCGTCTCGCCGGCTACCTCGGCCTCGCCGCACCACGCTCCCCGGTGATCGGCGCATCGGCGCTGGGCGCGCCGGAGCGCGCGGACCTTGCGGTCGCGGGGGGCTGCGGCCCCTCGCTCGCGCACGACCTCGCGACGCCCGTGGTCGCGGTCGACTCCGCCTACGCCGCGGCGCCGGGCGTCACGCTGGGCTGCCGTCCGTCGCCGGACGCGCGCGCGATGGCGGGTACGGACACGCTCATCCTGCGCCATGCGTCGGCGGAACCGGCATCCGCGCAGGCCGGCCGCCTGCAGCTCGAGACGAATCTGCGAGCGGCCCTGCTCAGCGCGGACGGCACGACCGCACTCGGACCTGAGGCCCGCCGGCACGACCTGGAGGTCGGCATCTACTATGTCAGCCGCGACTCGACGGGGCGGCGCGACTGGCCGTCGCTGCGCCGCAAGCGCCTGGTCGGCGGCGCGCGGCCCGCCTTCCAGGACGAGGAGCTGGTGAGCGGCATCGCCGACCTGCAGGTGCTGCTCGGCGTCGACGACCCGGCGGACGCCGACGGGGCCGTGGACCGCTGGATCCGTCCGGGCCAACCGGAGGCAGGCGCGCTGCCGCGGGCGCTGCGCATCGAACTGGAAGCCATCAGCGAAGTGCCCGAGCGCGACCAGCCGGGCCTCGCGCGGCGCAAGCGGGTGTCGCGCATCGTCGAGCTGCGCAATGCCGGGCCGCCGTCATGAGTGCCGCCTCGCGCGGGTCCGCCCTGGTCGTCGTGCTGGTGCTGCTCTCGGGTCTCGCCGCGCTCGCACTCGCCGCGGCCGCCGCGGCGATGACGGCGCTTGCGCTCGCCGGCCACCAGCAGATGGCGCAGAACGCCTTCGAGGCCGCGGAAACCGGCATCGCCGTCGCGCTCGCGACGGCGGCGGAGACCCGGGAGGGCGGCGATGACGAAGGCGAGGTGCTGCCGGAGGACCCGACCGCGTACGCGACCTGGCGCACCGAGACGCGCGAAGCCACGGGCCCCGGCATCCTGCCGCCGGGCTTCACCATCGGCGAGAACGCCGGCAGCTTCACGGTCCGTCACTTCTTCGTCACGGCGGACGCGGAATCCGGCCGCGGCGTGCGCGCCCGGCTCGAGCAGGGCTTCTATGTCGTGGTGCCGGCGTCATGAGGGCGGCGTGGCTCCTCTGCCTGCTGGCGGCGATCGCCTGCCGCGCCGACGAGGACGAGGCCTGGCTGCGGCGCGCCGACGTTCCGGCCGGGACGCGCCCCCTGCTGACCGTGCTCCTCGATCGCTCCGCATCGACGGCCGCGATGATCGACGGCCCGGCCCCCTTCGATCCGCAGGTCGACTACGGCGCCGGTCTCGCGGCCGAGACACGCTGTGACCCCGGCAGGTTCTACCTGCGTCGTGGGGCCGGCCCTGCGCCGGCTTGCGTCCCCGAAACGGTGATCAATGATCTTGCCTGCGATGCCGCGCGCGCGCCGCTGGCTGCCCATGGGTACTTCGTCGCCTCGCCGGCTCTCGCGGACGAGTGCCTCGGAGCGCAGTCGACGCCGCGCGTCGATACCCATGTCTTCTACACCGGCAACTTTCTCAACTACCTGCAGTCCGACCCGCCCGCGGTCGCGCAGCCCTGGTCCGCGGCCGTCGCGGGCCGGCTCGCGGACGCGCTGGCTGCGACGGCGGGGCTCGACGTCGCGCTCGTCGTGACCGACGACGACGGCCCGCCCGGCGGATACGTTGCGCTCGCACCGGTGGCCAACGAGGTCGCGGCCGCGCGCTTGCGCGCGCTTGCCACAACGCCGCCGGCCGGCGACGTGGCGCTCACAGGCTCACTCGAAGAGGCCGCTCGCTGGCTGCGCGGCGACACGGTGGGCGGCGGCACGGATGTCCGTGCCGATCCTCTCGCCCGTGATCCGCCGGGCTCCGGGCGTTATCGCTCGCCATTCGACAGCGCCTGCCGGCCCGTGTCGATGGCGGTCGTCACGCCCGCGGACGATCTCGCCGGGGTGGCGGATGCCGCCGCTGACCTCGCCGCCGCCGACCTGCATGACGTCTTGCCAGGCGTTCAGTCGGCGCCCGTCGCATGGTCCGCGCTGTCCGACCCGCTCGCCGGGGCAAATCTCGTGGCTGCGGCGTTCCAGCACGACGCCGCCGTCCCCGCGGATCCGCAGCTCTCGGCGGCCGGGATGGTTCAGTCAGACGCGGACGCCGGCCCGGGTGTGATCTTCGGACTCACGGCGCCGCGCCCGCGCGCGCGCTGGCTCGGAAACTTCCTGCGCTATGGCCTTCGCCCGTCCGCCGCGCCGCTCGAGCCGCCGCGGGTCGTGGACCGCGACCGCGAGCCCGCGATCGATCCCGCGAGCGGCCTGCCGTTTCCGCACACGCGCAGCCTCTGGAGCGATGCGCCGGACGCCAACCTGCTGGCGGGCGGCGCCGCGGGCCGAATGCCGCCGGCGGAAGCACGGCGCATACTGTCGAACACGGCAGATCCGCCCGGGATTCCGCCTGCAATCGGGGATCCCGGCCGGCATGCCCCGCTCGTCGTCAAGGACGAGGACTCCGGCCGCAGCTTCGTGCTGGCCGGCACGCAGGATGGCCTTCTGCACGCCTTCGACGCCGACTCCGGTGTCGAGCAATGGGCCTGGATACCTGAGGCGCTGATGCCGCGCCTCCCGGAGCTGATGCGGGACGAACCCATGTTCGCGCGCAGCCAAGGGATCGACGGCCCGCTCGTCCTGCACGAGCGCAAGTCCGGCGACGGCCATCGCTGGCTGCTGTTCGGCCTGGGCCGCGGCGGCGCGCGCTACTTTGCGTTGAACCTCGAGCGGATCGACGATCCTCGCCTCGCCTGGTCGTTCACGCTGCCCGACGGACGCGTGCAGGCGCGCGGCGAACCGGTGGTGACACGCCTGGGGATTGCCGGCTCCGGCCAGAGCGCCGGGCAATGGGTGGTGCTGCTCCCGGGCGGCTACGACACGCGCCTCGACGCGCCCGGCGTGACCGGCGCCGGCGAAGGCGACTCGCTCTTCATTGTCGATGCCGAATCCGGGCGCCTGCTGTGGGCGCTCGCCGGCTTCACGAGCCTGGCCTCCGCCCCGCGCGCGCTCGACCTCGACGGCGACGGCGAACTCGACCGCGCCTACGTCATCGACGTGACCGGCAACCTCTGGCGCATCGACTTCGCGAGCGGCGCCGCCGCTGCCGATCTCGCGGTCGCGCGCCGAATCGCCCGTTTCGGCACGGGCGCGCACCGCTTTTTCGCGACGCCGGATGTCGCGGTCGTGCAGCGCGGTGCGGACACGCGCCTGGCGATCGCCGTCGGCTCGGGTGCACTGACCCGCCCTCGTGACACGAGCCTGGTGGACCGGGTCTACGTCCTCTTCGACCCCCTGACCGGAACGTTCCCGGACGAAGTCGAGGAAACCGGTCTGTTCGACGCGACGGAAGGCACGACCGCCCTGCCGGCGGACGCACGCGGCTGGTTCCTGCGGCTCGAGGCGCACGGCGCCGGCGAAAAGGTCATCGGACCGACCGTGAGCTTCGACCACGCACTGCGCTTCCAGACCTACCAACCGCTGCCGCCCGAAGCCAACATGCCCTGCGGCCCGCCTCGCGGCGTGACGCGCCGTTACGCGCTGGACCTTCGTACCGCGCTGCCGCGCAATACCGCGGCCGAATCCGCCGCGGAAGAACCCGAAGAGATCGCGACCTCCGGACTGCCGCCGCCGCTGCGCTTCGGCTTCGTCACGCGCTGGCAGGAGCCCTGCGACGGCTGCATCCCGCGGCCATTCGGCCTGACCGGCGGCACGACCTTCGACCCCGGCTATGCCGGCGATCCGGTGAGAACTTCATGGCGAAAGCGCGTCCCGCTGCCGGCTTTACCCTGATCGAACTGGTGATCGCGCTCGCGATCGTCGCGATCGTGACGTCGCTGGCGGCATCCTCGTACCGGGGCCACCTCCGGCGCGGCCATCGCGCGGAGGCGGTGCATGCGCTGCTCGCCGCCGCCGCCGAGCAGGAGAAGTTCCACCTGGCCAATGGCCGGTACGGCGACCGGCTCGACGCCGCCGCGGGCGACGATCCGCCGGGCCTGCCGGTTTCGTCGCGCACGCCCGGCGGGCACTACGCGCTCGCGGTGCCCGCCGCGACCGCCGCGGAATACCTGCTGGTCGCGACGGCCGCCGGCAGCGGCGGCGACCCGTCCTGCTCGAGCCTCTCGATCGACGAATCCGGTCGCCGCTCCGCGACCGACGCGCGCGGCGCGGACAGCACGGCTCGCTGCTGGCAGTGAGTCAGCGGCGGAGCAGCTGCGGCAGGCCGAACACGACGTTCTCCTCGCGCCCGACCACCTCGAACGCCGCCTGCCCGCCCCACTCCCGCAGCCGTCCGACGACTTCGCGCACGAGCGACTCCGGCGCGGACGCCCCGGCCGTCACGCCGACCGCCTGCCGGCCGTCGAACCACTCGCGCTTCAGGTCGTCCGCGCCGTCCACCAGGTAGCCGGGAATCCCGCGCGTGGTCGCGATCTCGCGCAGCCGGTTCGAGTTGCTGCTGCTGCGCGAGCCCACGACCACGATCACGTCGCACTGCGCGACGAGCTGCTTGACCGCGTCCTGGCGGTTCTGCGTCGCGTAGCAGATGTCTTCCTTGCGCGGGGTCGCGAGCGAGGGGAAGCGCTCGCGCAGCGCCGCCATGACCTTCGCCGTGTCGTCCACCGAGAGCGTCGTCTGGGTCACGACCGCGAGCCTTGAAGGGTCGCGCACCGCGATCTTCCCGACGTCGTCGACGGTCTCGACCAGGTGGATCTGCCCGCCGAGGCTCGCGTCGAAGCGGCCCATCGTGCCTTCCACCTCGGGGTGGCCGGCGTGTCCGATCAGGATCACGTCGAGGCCGTCGCGCGCGTAGCGGCCGACCTCCATGTGCACCTTGGTGACCAGCGGGCAGGTCGCGTCGAACACCGCGAGCCCGCGCCGCTGCGCCTCCTGCTCCACCCGGCTCGGCACGCCGTGGGCGCTGAAGATGACGGTGGCGCCGTCCGGCACGGCGTCGAGCTCGTCCACGAAAACGGCGCCCAGCCCGCGCAGGCGATCGACGACGAACTTGTTGTGCACCACTTCGTGGCGCACGTAGATCGGCGCGCCGAACAGCTCGATCGCGCGCTCGACGATGTCGATGGCGCGGTCGACGCCGGCGCAGAAGCCCCGCGGGTTCGCGAGGAGGACCTTCATCAGGCCGCCGCCCGTCTCCGCCGGCTGTCCAGCAGGGCGTCGATGATCAGCATGATGGCCCCGGTCGTGATCGCGATGTCGGCGACGTTGAAGGCCGGGAAGTAGGCCTCGCCCCAGTGGAAGTGAAGGTAGTCCACGACGTAGCCGTCGAAGAAGCGGTCCCAGGCGTTGCCGAGCGCGCCGCCGAGGATCAGCGCGAGCCCGATGGCCAGCCAGTACTGCCCGCGCGCGGGCAGGGAGCGGAGCCAGAACACGATGGCGACGCCGATGGCGCCGGCGAGCGCCAGGAAGAACCAGCGCTGCCAGCCGCCGGCCTCGGCCAGCAGCCCGAAGGCCGCGCCCTCGTTGTGCAGGCGAGTGAGGTCGAGGAAGGGCCCGACGGGCCGGATCTCGTACAGCTCGAAGTGGCCGACCACGTACCACTTGGTGAGCTGGTCGAGCGCGACGACGATGACCGACAGCCACACCCAGATCAGGGCGGTCTTCTCGTGGACGAACTGTCGTGTCATGCGAATCGCCTCGTCTCGCCCGGGCCTTCCACGTTGCCGACGCAGCGCCCGCAGATCTCCGGGTGCCGCGGGTCGCTGCCGACGTCCGCGCGCCGGTGCCAGCAGCGGGCGCACTTGGGCGCATTCTCCACCGCGACGGAAATCCAGGCGCCGTCCGCCGCCACCGAGGTCGCCGCGACCGCGTCCGCCGGCCGCTCGGCCGCGGGCCGCAGCCTCGCCTGCGAAGTGATCAGTGCAAAACGCAGCTCGTCGCCGAGCGCGGACATCCGCCGATGCTGCGCCTCGTCGAGATAGACGTCCACCGCCGCCTCGAGCGGCGCGCCGAGCGCGCCCGCCGCGCGCAGCCGCTCGAGCTCGCGTGCGACGTCGGCCTTGAGCGCGATCACGGCGTTCCAGTCGACCGGCCCCGCCTCCGCGACCGCGGGCAGCGACCACCAGGTCGAGTAGAAGACCGACCCGTCGCGCTCGCCCGGCAGGAATCGCCAGATCTCCTCGGCCGTGAACGACAGGATGGGCGCGAGCCAGCGCACCATGGCCTCGGCGACGTGGTACATCGCGGTCTGCGCCGACCGGCGCGCGGCCGATCGGGCCGGCGTCGTGTACAGGCGGTCCTTCAGGATGTCGAGCCAGAAGGCGCCCAGTTCCACCACGCAGAAGTTGTGCACCTTCTGATAGATGAGGTGGAACTGGTAGGTGCGGTAGGCCTCGATCACTTCCTGCTGCAGCCCGGCCGCACGGGCGAGCGCCCAGCGGTCGAGGTCCGCGAGCTCCGCCGCCGGCAGCGCGTCGCGCGCCGGGTCGAAGCCCGCGAGGTTCCCGAGCAGGAAGCGCACGGTGTTGCGCATGCGCCGGTAGCTGTCCGACATGCGCTTCAGGATCTCTTCGGAGACGCTGATCTCGCCGCTGTAATCGGTCGCCGCGACCCACAGTCGCAGCACGTCGGCGCCGAGCGACTGCACGACCTTCTGCGGCGCGACGACGTTGCCGAGGGACTTCGACATCTTGCGTCCCTTCTCGTCCACCGTGAAGCCGTGCGTCAGCACCTGCCGGTAGGGCGCGACGCCCTTGCCCGCCACGGAGGCGAGCATCGACGAGTGGAACCAGCCGCGGTGCTGGTCCGAGCCCTCGAGGTAGATGTCCGCCGGGAACGGGATCAGGCCCGGCCGCAGCGCAGGCAGGCAGTGGTGCACCGACCCGGAGTCGAGCCAGACGTCCATCACGTCGTCGCACTTCTCGTAGACCAGCGCCTCGTCGCCCAGCAGGTGCCGCGGATTCAGCGCGAACCAGGCCTCGATGCCGCCTTCCGCCACGAGGTCCGCCACCTGCTCGAGCAGCTCCGGCGTCTGCGGGTGCGGCTCACCCGTCTCCTTGTGCACGAACATGGCAAGCGGCACGCCCCAGGCGCGCTGGCGCGAGATGCACCAGTCGGGGCGCGTCTCCATCATGCCGGTGATGCGCTGCTCGCCCCAGCCCGGGATCCACTCGACGGTCCGGATCGCCGCCAGCGCGTCGCGCCGCAGCCCCTGCTTCTCCATGCTGAGGAACCACTGCGGCGTCGCGCGGAAGATGACCGGCGACTTGTGGCGCCAGCAGTGCGGGTAGCTGTGGCGGTACGACTCGAAGTGCACGAGCCGCCCGGCATCCTTGAGCGTCTCGACGACTTTCGCGTTGGCGTCGAACACGCCCATGCCCTCGAACAGCGGCGTGCCGGCGACGAAACGCCCGTCATTGCCGACCGGGTTGTCGATGGGCAGTCCGTAGCGGCGGCCCATCTCGTAGTCGTCGGCGCCGTGGCCGGGCGCCGTGTGCACCGCGCCGGTGCCGGCGTCGAGCGTCACGTGCTCGCCGAGGATCACCGGCACCTCGCGCTCGTAGAACGGGTGCTCGAGCCGCAGCCCTTCGAGCGCCTTGCCGTCGCGCTTCGCGAGCACGCGGTGCGCGGTCGCGCCGATCCGCTTGGCAAACGGCTCGAGCAGCGCTTCGGCGACGACGAGCCGGGCCGCGCCGCCCTCGCGCTCGAACTCGGCGAGCACGTAGTCGTAGAGCGGGTGCAGGCAGACGGCCTGGTTCGCGGGCAGCGTCCAGGGCGTCGTGGTCCAGATCACCACCGCCGCGCTCAGCAGGTCGTCGGTGGGCAGGCCGAAGCGCCGCGCCGCGTCATGCGCGTCCGCAACCTCGAAGCGCACGTCGATCGCCGGCGAGGTGCGTTCCTCGTACTCGACTTCGGCCTCGGCGAGCGAGGAGCGGCAGTCCAGGCACCAGTGCACCGGCTTGAAGCCGCGCACCAGGTGGCCGCGGCGGATGATCGCCGCGAACGCCCGAAGCTGCTCGGCCTCGAAGGGCGCAGCCATCGTGAGGTAGGGATCGTCCCAGTCGCCGATCACGCCGAGGCGCTGGAAGTCGGTCTTCTGCAGCGCCACCTGGCTGGCCGCAAACTCGCGGCAGGCCTTGCGGAAGGCGTCCGCGTCGAGCTTCTGGCCGACGCGCCCGTGCTTCTTCTCGACCTGCTGCTCGATCGGCAGGCCGTGGCAGTCCCAGCCCGGGACGTAGGGCGAGTCGCAGCCGTCGAGCGTGCGCGACTTGACGATGATGTCCTTCAGCACCTTGTTGACGGCGTGGCCGATGTGGATCACGCCGTTCGCGTACGGCGGCCCGTCGAGCAGCACGAACTTCGGACGGCCGGCCGCGCGGCGGCGCAGCTCGGCGTACACGCCGCCGCCGAGCCAGCGGGCGACCTGCTCCGGTTCGCGGCGCGCGAGGTCCGCCTTCATCGGGAAGGCGGTATCCGGGAGATTGAGCGTCTGCTTGTAGTCCACGCGTGTCCTCAGCCGTCGAGCAGCGCGCGGGCCCGGCGCGCGTCTTCCTGCATCTGGGCCGTCATGCTCGCGAGATCCGGGAAGCGGACCTCGTCGCGCAGCCGCGCGACGAAATCCACGTCGAGGCGTTCGCGGTACAGGTCCCCGTCGAAATCTAAGAGGTGCGTCTCCAGCAGCCACTCCGCGCCGCCGACCGTCGGCCGCGTCCCGACCGAGGCGACGCCCGGGTGCCGCTCGAGTCCCGCCCCCGTGACGCGCACCGCGAAGATCCCGGCCACCGGCGCCACGCGCCGGTGCAGCCGCATGTTGGCCGTGTGGAAGCCGAGCGTGCGGCCGAGCCGTGCGCCGGGGACGACGCGGCCGCTGATGCGGAACTCCCGGCCGAGCAGCATCTTCGCCTCGTCCAGCCGACCCGCCGCAAGGGCCTCGCGCACGCGCGTCGAACTGACGGGCGCGCCGCCGGCCAGGCGCGGCGCCACGGCATCCACGCCGAAACCGCAGGCGCGGCCGGCACGGCGCAGCGTCTCGACGTCGCCGCCGCGTCCGCGCCCGAATCGGAATCCTTCGCCGATCACCACCTGTTTCGCCCTCAGCGATACGACCAGCACCTGCTCGATGAACCGTCCCGCCTCGAGACCCGCGAGCCGCGCATCGAAGCGCAGCACGCGAAGCTCGTCCGCGCCCGCCGCGGCGATCCGCTCCGCCTTGTCGCGCAGCCGCATCAGCCGCGCCGGCACCGCGCCCGCCGCGAAATACTCCTTCGGCTGGGGCTCGAAGCAGACCACGGCGGTCGGAACCCGCGCCTCGCGGCCGCGCTCCGCCAGCATTGCCAGGATCGCCTGGTGCCCGAGGTGCACGCCGTCGAAATTGCCGATCGCGACGGCCCGGCCGGGGTCCGGCTCCAGGCAAGGCTCGAATCCGCGCCGGACCTGCATGAATTATAGATGCTTCAGGTCGCGCGGGCGCGCGCCGGCGACCCCGAGCACGGCGAAATAGACCGCCGCGCCGCCCGCGACCGAGAGGCCCAGCCACCCTGCCCGGCGCAGCGCGGACCAGTCGTTCCAGGCGGACCAGTCGCCCGCGATCCACCACAGGAAGCCGGCCATCGCCAGGCTGGCCAGCGCGATCTGCGGCAGGAGCCGGCGCCAGGCCGCCGACGGCCGAAAGACGCCGTCCCGGCGCAGGCCGCGATACAGCAGCGTCGCATTGATGAGGGCCGAGAGCCCGGTGGAGACGGCGAGCAGCACGTGCGGCACCGGGAAGCCGTTGAGAAAGGCCGGCACGACGACGCAGACGTTGAAGGCCATGTTGACGCCGAGCGCGATGATGCCGATCTTCACCGGCGTCTTCGTGTCCTGGCGCGCGAAGTAGCCGGGCGCCAGGACCTTCACCAGCGAGAATCCGACCAGGCCGAAGGAGTACGCCATCAGCGCATAGCTGCACATCAGCACGTCGCGGTCGGTGAACGCGCCGTAGCCGAAGATCGTCGCGATCAGCGGGCCGGAGAGCATCAAGAGGCCGACGGCTGCCGGCATGATGATCGTCAGCGTCAGCCGGAGCGCCCAGTCGAGGGTCGCGTTGAACTTCTCAGGCGATTTCTCCGAGTGATGGGCGGAGAGCCCCGGCAGGATCACGGTCGCGAGCGCGATCGAGAAGACGCCCATCGGGAATTCCACGAGGCGGTCGGCGCTGTACAGCCAGGTGACGCTGCCGACCATCAGGAAGGAGGCGATGATCGTGTCGAGCAGCAGCGAGACCTGCGCCACCGAGGAGCCGAAGATGCCCGGCAGCATCAGCCGGCCGATGCGGCGCACGCCCTCGTGCGCGCGGTCGAGGCGCGGGCGCGGCAGGAGACCGATCGCGCGCAGCGCCGGGAACTGCGCGACGAGCTGCACGATGCCCGCGACGAAGACGCCGATCGCGAGCACGAGGCCCGGCTTGTCGAAGTGCGGCGCGACGAAGGCCGCGGCGACGATCATCACGAGGTTTAGCAGCGTCTGGTTGAACGCGGGCACCGCGAATCGCCCGTAGCTGTTCAGCACGCCGCTGCCGAGCGCGACCAGCGAGATGAAGAACATGTAGGGGAAGGTGAAGCGCAGCATCTCAACCGTGAGGTCGAAGCGGTCGCCGTCCGCGCGGAATCCCGGCGCGAACAGGAAGGCCAGCACCGGCGCGGCGATGACGCCGACCAGCGTGACGATGAAGAGCAGCAGCCCGAACACGCCGCTCACGCCGGCCACCAGCCCGCGGACTTCCGCCTGGCTCTTCTGCACCTTGTATTCGGAGATCACCGGCACGAAGGCCTGGGAGAAGGCACCCTCCGCCGTCAGCCGGCGCAGGAAATTCGGGATCTTGAACGCCACCAGGAAGGCGTCCATGAGGGGCCCGGCGCCGAACGAGATCAGGTAGACCATGTCCCGGATCACGCCGGTGACCCGGGAAAGCAGCGTCAGCAGGCCGACGATGGTCGTGTTGCGCAGGAACCGGTGCGACATGCCGGCGGCACTATACCGCGTTGACAATGGCGGCCCGCATCCGGACAATGCGCGCCCTTATGGCCAACACCAAGTCAGCCGAAAAACGGGCCCGCGAGGCGGTCGCACGCCGCGCGCGGAACGTGGCGCACCGCTCCAAGGTCCGCAGCGCCGTGCGCAAGGTGGTCGAGGCGATCCGCGCCGGCAAGAAGGCCGAAGCCGCGGCAGCGCTGAAGGCAGCCGCTCCCGTCATCGACTCGATGGCGCGCAAGGGCATCATCCACCGCAACAAGGCCGCCCGGCACAAGAGCCGGCTCGCGGCCCAGATCAAGGCGCTGCAGTAAAAGGGGACGCACCCCTTTTACTGCTCGAGTTCCCGCATCACGGCCTGGCACAGCTCTTTCGTGCCCTCCCCGGTCGCACCGGAAATCTGAAACACGGGTCCCTTGAAGCGCAGCCGGCGCACGATGTCGGCGCGGCGCTTCTTGCGCTCCGCGCCCTCCACCAGGTCGATCTTGTTGAGCACCAGCCAGCGCGGCTTCTTCGCGAGCTCCGGGCTGAACTTCTTCAGTTCCTTCACGATCGCGCGCGCGCCCGCGACCGGGTCTTCCTGCGGGTTGAGCGGCGCGATGTCGACCAGGTGCAGCAGGATGCGCGTGCGCTGCAGGTGCTTGAGGAACCGGATGCCGAGCCCCGCGCCTTCGGCCGCGCCCTCGATCAGGCCCGGGATGTCCGCCATCACGAAGCTCTTGAGCGGCCCGACCGACACCACGCCGAGCTGCGGATGCAGCGTGGTGAACGGATAGTCGGCGACCTTCGGCCGCGCCGCCGAAACCGCGCGGATCAGCGTCGACTTGCCGGCGTTCGGCAGGCCGAGGAGGCCCACGTCGGCGAGCAGCCGAAGCTCGACCCGCAGGCTCCTCGCCTCGCCGGGCAGCCCCGGCCCGGCCTGGCGCGGCGTGCGGTTGGTCGAGCTCTTGAAGCGCTGGTTGCCCCAGCCGCCCTTGCCGCCCTTCGCGACCAGCAGCGTCTGCCCGGCTTTCGTGAGGTCCCCGAGGGTCTCCCCCGTGTCGTCGTCGATGACCACGGTGCCGACCGGAATCGGCACGAAGAGGTCCTCGCCGCCGCGGCCCGTGCAGTCCTGGCCGCCGCCCGGCTGCCCGTTCTGCGCGCGGAACGTGCGGAGCACCCGATAGTCGACCAGCGTGTTCATGCCGGGCTGCGCGCGCAGCCAGACGCTGCCGCCGTCGCCGCCGTCGCCGCCGTCAGGTCCGCCGAAGGGCACGAACTTCTCGCGCCGGAAGCCGACCGCGCCGCGGCCGCCGTTTCCGGCGCGAACCCTCACGATCGCTTCGTCGACGAACTTCATCGTTGCCTGCCGCCCTAACGAAAAACCCCGGCCGGGCCGGGGTTCTACATCGATCCTTGCGGCCCTTCCTTACTCCGGCAGGACGCTGACGAAGGTGCGCCGGTCGGCGCCCTTCTTCTTGAACTCGACACGCCCGTTGGTGAGCGCGAACAGCGTGTGGTCCGTGCCGACGCCGACGTTGTCGCCCGGCCGGTACGGCGTGCCGCGCTGGCGCACGAGGATGTTGCCGGCGAGCACGCGCTCGCCGCCGAACTTCTTCACGCCGAGCCGCTTGGACTGCGACTCACGCCCGTTCTTGGTACTGCCGCCTGCTTTCTTGTGTGCCATGTTCGACTCCTCAGGCCGCCGTGATGCCCGTCACCTTCACTTCGGTGTACGGCTGGCGGTGACCCTTCTGGCGCAGGTAGTGCTTGCGGCGCCGGAACTTGGTGATCTGGACCTTGTCGGCCTTGCCGTGCGCCTGCACGGTCGCCGTCACGCGCGCACCCGTGACGTACGGCGCACCGACCGCAACGTCCGCGCCCTCGCCGACCAGGAGGACCTGGTTGAACTCGACGGTGGCGCCCGCGTCGGCGTCGAGTTTCTCGACCCGCACGACGGTGCCCTCGCTCACCCGGTACTGCTTGCCCCCGGTGGCAATGACGGCGTACATGATTGACTGGACTCCGAAAAGAGCCGGCAATTGTAGTGACGGGACCCCCCGGGGTCAATTAGGATGCCCCTGCCCCGCGGGGATGCCGGGATTCCATGCAACTCAAGGACATACGGGCCCTCGTCGCCAGCGACCTCGCTGCGGTCGACGCCGAGATCCGCCGCCAGCTGGCGAGCGACGTCGTCCTCGTCAACCAGGTGGGGGACTACATTGTCGGCGGCGGCGGCAAGCGCCTGCGGCCCCTGTTGGTCGTGCTCGCCGCCCGGGCCGCCGGGGCGCGGGATTCGGCCCATATCCCGGCAGCCGCCCTCATCGAGTTCATCCACACGGCGACCCTGCTGCACGACGACGTGGTGGACGATTCCGCCCGTCGCCGCGGTCGTGAGACGGCGAACGAGGCTTTCGGCAACCCGGCCTCCGTCCTGGTCGGCGACTTCCTCTACTCCCGCGCCTTCCAGATGATGGCCGCGCTCGACTCGGCCGCCGTGATCCGCGTGATGGCCGATGCGACCAACACGATCGCCGCCGGCGAGGTCATGCAGCTCATGAACTCCGGGGACCCGGATACGACCGAGGTCCGTTACCTGGAAGTCATCTACCGCAAGACGGCACGGCTCTTCGAGGCCGGCGCGCAGGTCGCCGCCATCGTGGCCAAGGCGCCGGCGCCGGTCGAGGCCGCCCTGACGCGCTACGGCAAGCACCTCGGCATCGCCTTCCAGCTCATCGACGACGCGCTCGATTACCGGGGCAACGCCGACGAGCTCGGCAAGAACGTCGGCGACGACCTCGCCGAGGGCAAGCCGACGCTGCCGCTGATCCACGCGCTCCGGCACGGCGACCCGGACGCGGCGGCCATGATTCGCCAGGCGATCGCCCAGGGCGGCACCGAGGAGCAGGCGCCGATCCGGGCCATCGTCGAAAGCACGGGCGGACTCGACTACACGGCGCAGCTCGCCGAAGCGGAGGCGCGCCGCGCGGAGGAAGCGCTCGCCGGGGTTCCCGCCTCCGCCTATCGGGATGCGCTCGCGGGACTCGCCCGCTTCGCCGTCGGCCGCAGCAGCTAGAGCCCGAATCCCTCGACCAGGATCCTGCCGTCGCTCACCACGAGCCGCGGCTCGAACAGCATCGTCGCATCCTCCAGCGGATTGCCGTCGTAGGCGACGAGGTCGGCCTCCAGGCCGACGCGGATCGTGCCGGTACGCGAGTCGATCCCCATCACGCGCGCGCCGTTCAGCGTCGCGGCGGTGATCGATTCCAGCGGCGAGAGGCCGCCGAACTGGCGCAGCAGCGCGATGTCGTGCGCGACCCGGAGTCCGCCGATGTCGTCGTCGGCGTAGCTTCCGTCCGTGGAGGCTGCAATCGGGACGCCGAGGGCATGCGCTTTGCGCACGGCCGCACGCAGCGGGCCCATCATCGCCTGAGTGCGCAGCCGCAGCGCGACGTCGTCCGGGGCGTTGCCTTGCGGATCGGCGAGCGGGCTCATGGCCGCCAGCGTCGGCACGAAGAACGTGCCGCGGCGCTTCATCTCGGCGAGCGTCTCGTCGTCCACCCAGGTGCCGTGCTCGATGCTGCGGACGCCCGCGCGCACCGCGCTGGCGCAGCCCTCGCGCGAGTGCGCGTGCGCCGCGACGAAAAGGCCATTCTTCTGCGCCTCGGTCACGGCAGCCCGCATCTCGTCCTCGGACAGCTCGGGCCGTCGCGGGTCCGTGTGCGCGAGCCCCGCCCGCTCGCTGGCGCCGACCTTGATGACGTCGGCGCCCTTCGCCATCAGCGCGCGCGTCGCGGCGGCGATGCGATCGGGGCCACGCAGCTCGCCGGCGATCGCGTCGGCAAACTCGGGATAGACCATGAAAAAGGCCATGCCCGGTTTCGGGCGGATGTGCCCCGGCGAGATGAGCATGTCGGGTCCGGGCACGCGGCCCTGCTTCACGAGGTCGCGCGTGTAGATCGCCTGCAGGTAGTTGTCGCCGAGCACGCGCGCGGTCGTGACACCGGACTGGATCGCGCGCAGCGCAGCGGCCGGCGTCTCGATGTGCGCGTGTGAGTCGATAAGTCCGGGCATCAGGGTGCGGCCGGCAAGGTCGATCCGTTTCACGCCTGCCGCCGCTGCCGGCGCGCCCTCGGAGATGGCGGAGATCCTGCCGCCGCGGATGCTGACCGTGACGCCGGGCCGCGGCGCGGCGCCCGTGCCGTCAATCAGGGTCGCGTTGACGAGGTCGAGGTCCTGGGCCGGAGCCTCGCCCATTGCCAGTGCCATCAGGAGAACGGCCAGTGCGCGGAAAGACATGCTGCGGGCTCCAATCAGGGGTTTGCCGGGAGAATACGCGGTCTCGTTGAAAGCGTGGGGTGCCTTGATTACACTGCCCGGCCTCCTTTCGGGGTGTAGCTCAGCCTGGTAGAGCACTACGTTCGGGACGTAGGAGTCGCAGGTTCAAATCCTGTCACCCCGACCAATCGTTTGAAGCGGCCCTTAAGCCGTTCCCTGCCGAAGGTCGCCTCGGGCCATCGATTGGATTCTGACCTCGACGTGGCTGGCGTCGTTGACGTGGCGCCGTTATAGAATCGAGCCGCATGCGCTTGCTCGCCATGGCTTGCGGAGTGGTGCTCTCCATCGGCGTCTTCGCGCAAGTCGATTCCGTGGTCACCGGCACCGTCACCGGCGTGATCGACGGCGACACGATCAAGGTCCAGCTCCCGGAGGGGCCCGTCCACGTCCGGCTTGCGCACATCGACGCGCCGGAGTCGTACCAGCCGGGCGGCGGCGCGGCGGCGCGGGCGCTTCATGCGCGGCTCATGGCCCAGGAGGTCTCGCTGCAGGTTGTCTCGCGGAACAGCGAGGAACGCCTGGTCGCCGTCGTGCTGCTCGGCGATGAGAACGTCAATGCCTGGATGGTGAAGCAGGGACTTGCGTGGGCAAGTCGTGAGTCGTCCCTCGATGCCAGCTACTGCGCCTGGGAGGACGCCGCGCGGTCCCTGCGGCGGGGACTGTGGAGCGCGTCGGACTGGGTTGCCCCCTGGGACTGGCGGGCGGCCAGAAAGGACGCCCTGTTCTTCGTCACGGACCACAGCAATGCCAGCACGGCCAGCTGCATGCGGGAACTGCGCGACGCCCCCGTCTACGACGAATAGCCCGACGAGCGCTTCGCGAAAACAAGCACTTATCGGCGCTTTTGCGGCCTTTCCGTGACCGCAGGGCGACGGACGGGCACAATCTCCACACCATGAAGAAGGTCTCGATCATCGGCGCGCCGACGGACGTCGGCGCAGGCATGCGCGGCGCCTCGATGGGCCCCGAAGCGATCCGCGTCGCGCACCTGCAGGCGATGCTCGAGTCGCAGGGCGTCGAGGTCGAGGACCGCGGCAACCTGCAGGGCCCGGGCAACCCCGGCCTGCCGCCCGTGGAAGGCTACCGCCATCTGCCGCAGGTCACGGCGTGGAACCGCGCGGCGTACGAAGCCTGCCATGCAGAATTCGACGCGGGCCGGCTGCCGATCCTGGTCGGCGGCGACCACTCGCTCGCCATCGGCTCGATCGCAGCCGCCGCGCAGCACGCGCGCGAGCACGGCCGCCGGTTCCGCGTGCTCTGGTTCGACGCCCACGCCGACTGCAACACCAGCGCGCTCACCCCGAGCGGCAACATCCACGGCATGCCGGTCGCGATCCTGCTCGGTCATGGCCCGCAGGAACTGGTCGAACTGGGCGGCCGGACGCCCGCGATCCGCCCGGACGACATCCGCCAGATCGGCATCCGCAGCGTCGACCTCGGCGAGAAGAAGTTCGTGCATGAACTCGGCTTCGAGGTGTACGACATGCGCTACATCGACGAGACCGGCATGCGCCAGACCATGAAGGATGCGCTCTCGGGCCTCGGGCGGGACACGCACCTGCACGTCAGCTTCGACGTGGATTTCCTCGACCCGGACATCGCGCCGGGCGTCGGCACGACCGTGCCCGGCGGCCCCTCGTACCGGGAGGCGCAGCTGTGCATGGAGATGGTGGCCGACACCGGCCTGCTCGCCTCGCTGGACGTCATGGAGCTGAATCCCGCCCTGGACAACCACAACCGCACGGCCGAAGTGGCGGTCGATCTCGTCGGGTCGCTGTTCGGCAAGAGCACGCTGATGCGGAGGACGCAGGATGCTTAATCCGGAGATGCCCGTGGCATCGGCCGCGCGCGACCTGATCGCGATCGAGGCGAGCCTCGGCGCGCACAACTACAAGCCGCTCGACGTGGTCCTGGTCCGCGGCCGGGGCGTATGGGTCTGGGACAACAACGGCAATCGCTACCTCGACTGCCTGTCGGCCTACTCGGCCGTGAACCAGGGCCATTGCCACCCGAAGATCCTCGCCGCGATGGTGGAGCAGGCGAACCGGCTCACGCTCACCTCGCGCGCCTTCAGGAACGACCAGCTCGCCCTCCTCTACGAGGACCTCGCGCAGCTCACCCGCTCGCACAAGATCCTGCCGATGAACAGCGGCGCCGAGGCGGTCGAGTCCGCGCTCAAGGCCGTGCGCAAGTGGGGCTACGAGGTGAAGGGCGTGCCGGCGGACCGGGCCGAGATCGTCGTCTGCTCCAACAACTTCCACGGCCGCACCCTCGCGATCGTCGGCTTCAGCACCGATCCGGACGCACGCGGCGGCTTCGGGCCGTTCGCGCCCGGCTTCCGCGTCGTGCCGTTCGGCGACTACGACGCGCTGGCCGCGGCGGTCAACGAGAACACCGTCGCCTTCCTGGTCGAGCCGATCCAGGGCGAAGCCGGCGTGATCATCCCGCCGCCGGGCTATTTCAAGCGTGTGCGCGCGCTGTGCAACGAGCGCAAGGTGACGCTGATCCTGGACGAGATCCAGACCGGCCTCGGGCGCACCGGAAAGCTGCTCGCCGAAGAGCACGAGGGCATCGAGGCCGACGTCACGCTGATCGGCAAGGCGCTCTCGGGCGGTTTCTATCCCGTGTCCGCCGTGCTTTCGAACTCCGAGGTGCTCGGCGTGCTGAAGCCCGGCCAGCACGGCAGCACGTTCGGCGGCAACCCGCTCGCCTGCGCGATCGCGCGCGCGGCGCTCAAGGTGCTCGTCGAGGAAGGCATGATCGAGAACGCCGAGCGGCAGGGCGCGCGGTTCATCGCGCACCTGCGCGGCATCCGAAGCCCCGTCGTTCGTGAGGTCCGCGGCCGCGGGCTGATGCTCGCGGTCGAACTGCACCCCGAGGCCGGCGGCGCGCGGCGTTACTGCGAGCGGCTGCGCGAGGCGGGCCTGCTCGCCAAGGACACGCACGAGCACACGATCCGCATCGCGCCGCCGCTCGTGATCACGGCCGGCGAGGTCGACTGGGCCGCGGAGACTTTCACGCGGGCATTGAGCGATTGACCCGGTCCGGGTTCCTGTTCCTCGCGCTCGCCCTCCTCGCGGCCTCACCCGCGCCGGCCGGCGACGCCGGCGCGCGGGTCCTCGAACTCGTCAACGCCGCACGCGCCGAGCCTCGCCGCTGCGGCTGGAAGCGATTCGATGCGGCGCCGCCCCTCGTCCGCTCGACGACCCTCGACCGCGTGGCCCACGCCCATGCCGAGGACATGGCGGCCCGAGGCCGCATGGAGCATGCGGGCGGCGACGGCAGCTCGCCGGCCGAGCGTGCGTCGCGCGCGGGCTACGCATGGATGCGGATTGCGGAGAATGTCGCGCAGGGGCAGGCGACGCCCGAGGAGGCGGTCGCGTCCTGGCTGAAGAGTTCCGGCCACTGCGCCAGCCTGATGGACGCCGCCTACGTGGAAACCGGAATCGGCGTCGCGACTGCGGGTGCCGGCGGGCCCTACTGGGCCCAGGTTTTCGGGACGCCCGCGACCTAGCTAGCTTCGCGCGCGGGGCTTCGCCGTCTTCACGCCGTACTTCGCAAGGAGCATGTCGACGGCTTCGCGAAGATAGGCCGCGAGCGGCACGCGCGTCTCGTCACTCAGCGCGCGCAGCGCGTCGTGCTGCGCGCGGTCGAAGTACACGCCGGTGAACACGCGCTTGTCGCGGTCTTTCTTCTGGGGCACCCGGCGATGCTACCGGGCGCGGTCTGGCGCCGCCAGCGCCCGGCTGATGAGATGCGGGCCGGCGTAGTACAGGTCGTATTCGCCGCCGCGCACCACGGGCTGCATCGCGTCGAGCAGTTCCTCCGGCACGCCCTCGCGATGCCGTTCCTTGATCGCCACCCAGGCGGGACCCCCGGCGAGCCGCTGCTGCAGTTCCTCGGGCGTCATGACTTCCCCGGCCTGCCCGCCGCTGTAGAAGGCGCCCGACACCGGCCGCTTGCGGAAGAAGATGAGCGGTTCGCCGGCGCTGCGCCGTGACTCGTAGTCGTGGACCAGCGCGCGCGCCGAGGTCTGGCGTTCGAAGTCGCCGGCATCGTAGGCGAGGACGAGCGCGAGGCCGACCACCGCGGTCAGCGCGACGCCGCCCGCCAGCAGCCGGCGTTCGACCTGCGCTGCCGGCAGGCGCGCGAGCCAGATTGCCGCCAGGAACGCCGCCGCGGGAATGCCCGGGAGCACGTAGGTCCACAGGATGTTGCCGCTCAGCGTGAACAGCACGCAGGGGCCCAGCGCCCAGGCCGCGAGGTAGATGGAAAGCGACCGGTCCTCGGTACGCGCCGGCTGCGCGAGATGGCGCCAGCGCCAGGCCGCGACCGGGACCAGCACGGTCCAGGGCATCAGCGCGAGCAGCGCAAACAGCCAGATCGTGCCGCGCGGAAAGGCATGCGAGTGGCCGTAGAGGTCGCCCTCCCAGCCCGACACGAGGAATCGGTTCCAGTGCTCGCCGACGATGAAGTAGTCGAGGAATCCGGGCGTGCGTGCCTCCGCCATCAGGTACCAGGGCACGGACAGGGCGAAGATCGCAGCGAGCGCCGTCTTCCAGTGCAGCGTCGCGAACACCCGCCGCAGATTCCCCGTCGCGAACGCCCAGGCCGCGACGGGCATGCCCGCCAGCACCAACGCGAGCGGGCCTTTCGCGAGCAGCCCGATCGCAAGCCCGAGTACGAGAATCGCTTCTTCGCGCAGGCGCGCCGCGCCCGTCTCCTGCATCGCGAGCCAGAAGCCGCGCATCGCCATGGTCAGGCCGAGCGCGAGCGCCATGTCCGTCATCACCGCGCCGGACGAGGCGAAGAACAGGGCCGACCCGGCGGCGAGCGCGGCCGCGTACGCCGCTTCGCGCCGCGAGCGCCGTGCCGCGAAATCCCAGAGCAGCCAGACGGCCAGCACGCCGCAGATCCAGTGTGGCAGGCGCGCGGTGAACTCGCCGATTCCGAACAGCTTGAAGCTCCCGGCCGTCAGCCAGAACGAGAATGGCGGCTTGCCCCAGAACGGCACGCCGTCGCCGATCCACGGCGTGATCCAGTCGCCCAGCACGGCCATGCGGCGCCCGATCTCCGCGTAGCGCGGCTCCGTCGGGTCGATCAGCGGGTACAGGCCGAGCGTGGCGAGCCGCACCAGCGCAGCGACCGCGACGACGACCAGCAGAAGCCGGAACTCAGGCGGTTTGTGATCGGGCGGAGGGCTGCTCGACACGTGCTCGGCTCCAGGGACGTTGCGCCGCCAGCGCAGGCGTTCGCTTTTCGTCCACGAGGTACAGTGGGCGGCCTTTGGCCTCGACGAACAGGCGCGCGAGGTACTCCCCCAGCACGCCGATGGCCATCAGCTGCAGTCCGCCCAGGAAGGAAATCACGACGATCAGCGTCGGGAAGCCGCGTGCCGGGTCCCCGAATGCGAGCGTTTTCACGAACATGAAGGCGGCGAACGCGAAGGCGGAAAACGCGGTCGCGAAGCCGACGTAGGTCGCGACCTTGAGCGGCGCGACCGAGAAACCCGTGATGCCCTCGAGCGCGAGGTTCCACAGCTTCCAGTAGCGCCACTTCGACCGTCCCGCGGCGCGCGGCTCGCGATCGTATTCGATGGTCGCCTGGTTGAAGCCGATCCAGGCGAACAGGCCCTTCATCATCCGGTTGCGCTCGGGCATTTCGTTGATCGCGTCCACCGCGCGCCGGCTGAGCAGCCGGAAGTCGCCGGTGTCGACCGGAATCGGCACCTCGCTCAACCGGTTCATGACCCGGTAAAAGGCGAAAGCAGTCGCGCGCTTGAGCCAGGACTCGCCGGCGCGCTCGCGGCGCCGCATGTTCACGACGTCGGCGCCGGCGCGCCAGGCGTCGAGCATGGACGGGATCAGTTCCGGCGGATCCTGCAGGTCGCCGTCGATCACGACGGTCGCCTGGCCGCGCGCCTCCGCGAGCCCGGCGCTGACCGCGGCCTCCTTGCCGAAGTTGCGGCTGAACCGGATGAAACCGGCCTGCGGGTCGCGCTGGCAGGCGAGTTCCAGCAGCGCAGCCGTACGGTCGGTACTGCCGTCGTCCACGTAGAGGATCTCGACGCCGCCCGGTGTCGCGGCGGTCGACTGCAGGAGGCGCCGGTGCAGCTCGGGCAGCACAGCCTCTTCATTGTGGACCGGCACGACGACGCTGAGCGTCGGACGGATCTTCATGCGAACGTCCAGCGGCGGTTGAGCACGAAGCCGGAGACGAAGACCAGGACGGTTGCGACGGCCTGGGGCAGGAGGTAGTGCAGCCCGAGCCAGGCCGTGCCGGCGTGCACGAGCGCGGCGCTCGTTGTGGCGCCGAGCGCGGCGACCGTCAGGAAGCGCGGCAGCGCCCGCGCGTGCGCCGCGTCCGACGCAAACGTGAAACGGTGGTTTCCCGCATAGGCAGCGAGCGCACCCGCGGTCGCGCCCAGCGCCGCCCCCATCGCGGCCCCGACGGTTGTCAGCTCGACGAGGCTCACGAGGACCACGTATTGAACGCCCGTCGCCACGGCGCCGACCAGCGCATAAAGGGGCATACTCCGCATCTCATTCCGTACGTGCGTATTGGACGCTCCTGGTCGCGCAAATCAATCGTGGCTTTCCACTAGTGGCGCAAGACCCGGCGCCGGCCTTAAATACCGGGGTGTTCAGCGCCCTTTGCCGCCGGGCCCTCGCCCTCTGGCTCCTCCTCGCGATTGCCGCCGCGGCGGGCGCGGAAGGCGTGCCGCCTGCCGGGCCCTGGGTCGGCCGGAGTGTTGCGGCTGCGCTACAGGAACTGCGCGAGCCCGGCCTCGATTTCCTGTTCAGCTCGGACCTCGTGCCGGACACCCTGCAAGTGCTCGAGGAGCCGCGCGGCGGCAGCCGGCTGCTGATCGCGCACGACATCCTCGCGCAGCACGGACTCGCCCTGCAGGCGGTCCGCCCCGGCATCTATGCCGTCGTGCGAGATCGGCGCGAGTCCGAGTCGCCTCCGGCCAGGACCGGCGCGCGCGAACTGCCCGTCACCGAACCGCGGCTGACGCCGCTGTCCGAGGTCGTCGTGTCCACCAGCCGCTATGCGCTCGACGGCGCGGGCTCGACGGGTGCGATCCGGGTCGACGGCCACGAGCTTGCCGTGCTGCCGGTGCTCGGCGCGGACGCGATCCGCGCGCTCGGGCGCCTGCCCGGCATGGCGCAAAACGGGTTCTCCGCGCAATCGAACGTGCGCGGCGGCGAGGCCGGCGAGACGCTGACACTCGTGGATGGCTTTCCGATACGACAGGCGTTCCACCATCCCGCCTACAACAATGCATTCGGTGTGCTCGACCCGGGGCTCATCGCGGACGCCGAGGTCTTCACCGGCGGCTTCCCCGTCCGCTACGGCAACCGCATGGCCGGGGTTTTCGACTTCACGAGCGTCGATCCGCGCGGCGACTTCTCGCAGGCGCTCGGCCTGTCGGTGTTCAACGCGACCGCACGCCTCGGCGGCGTCCTCGAAGGTCAATCCGCCGACTGGCTGGTGTCGGCGCGCCACGGCACGCTTCGGCCGTTCATCGACGCGTTCACCGAGGAAGACGTCAAGCCGACCAACTCCGACGCCTTCCTTCGCTTCGGCTACGGCGACCCGGCGACCGTGCGACTGACCGCCAGCCTGCTCTGGACCTACGACGAGCTGGACATCCGCCGCGAGGCGCTGGGCGAGACGGCGGAATTCAACAGCCGCTTGCGCTATGCCTGGCTGCGCGCGGACCGCGACTGGCACGAGCGCCTGAGCGGCAGCGCCTGGCTCGGGTACAGCGAGGTGAACAGCAACCGTGCGGGCACGATGGACAAGCCCGGCATTGCCAATGGCGCCGTGCGCGACCGGCGTTCGTCACGTTACCTGGACCTGCGCGCGCGGATGTCGTGGCAGCCGGCCGAGCGGCACTGGCTCGAGGGCGGCTTCGAGCTCACGGAAGAAGACGCGACCTACAACTATGATGCGACCGCGACCTACGACCCGGCCGTCGCGGACCTGTTCGGCCGTGAGCCGTCGCTGGCCCGCTCGAGCCGCCTCGAACCGAATCGCGAGCGCCTGGGCGTGTTCGTCAGCCATCGCTGGCAGCTGCTCGATCCCCTGGTGTCCGAACTCGGCCTGCGCGCGCAGCGCACCGCGACCCGCGGCGTGACGGAAAAGGAATGGATCTACGACCCGCGCCTGAGCCTGCGCTGGCAACTGCTGCAGTCCACGGCGATCCGCGCGCACTGGGGGCGTTTCCACCAGACGGACGAGGTGCACGAGCTGAAGGTCGAGGACGGGCTCGTCGATTTCCCGGAGGCGCAGCGCTCCGACCAGCTCATCGTCGGTGCGGACCACGAGCTGCCGAACGGCCTGCTGCTCCGGCTGGAGGGGTTCCGCAAGCTGCAGTCGGAACCGCGGCCCCGGTTCGAGAACCTGCTCGACCCGATGGTGGTGCTTCCGGAGATCGCCCCGGACCGCGTCGAGGTGGCGCCGCTGGCCGCCGAGGTGCACGGCGCGGAGTTCACCGTGCGTCACGCCGGCGAGGCCATCAGCTGGTGGTCGAGTCTCGCCTGGTCCGAGGCCCGGGACACCCTGGGCGGCCAGCACGTCAAGCGCAGTTGGGACCAGACCTGGGCGGTGACCGCGGGCCTCGACTGGGTGCGCGGCTACTGGCGGCTGGGCGCCGTCGCCACCGCCCACACCGGCTGGCCGACGACGCAGGTGGACGAATCCGGCCTGGGCGCGCGCAACAGCGAACGCTTCCCGACGCGGGCCGCGCTCGATCTCCGGGCCGAGTACCGCCGGCCCCTGCAGGTCGGCAGCCTCGCGGTCACCTTCGAGGTCACGAACGCCGTTAACATCGGCAACGACTGCTGCTACGAGCTGGTCGCGGTTGAAGACCCGGCCGGAGGCACGGTCTTCTCGACGCGCAGCAGCGACTGGCTGCCCGTGGTGCCGTCGATCGGCGTGCTCTGGGAATTCTGAGTGCGAGGCGATTGATCCCCATGGAACCCGGCGTCCAACTCACGATGACAGGCGACCAGCAGCTCATCCAGGGCATGCTCGCAGGCGACGAACGTGCGTTCGAGGCCTTCTTCAACGCCTATTTCGCCCGCCTGTACCGGTTCGCCCTGCCGCGCCTGAACGGCGACGTCGAGGCTGCGAAGGACGTGGTCCAGTCCACGCTCGCGAAGGCAATGCGCGGGCTTGCGGGTTTCCGCGGGGACTCCGGGCTCTTCACCTGGATCTGCCGGATCTGCCGCAACGAGGTCGTCGAGCACCTGCGTGCCCGCAACCGCGGCGGCAAGGTCGTGCTCATCGACGACCATGCCAGCCTCAGGGCGGCCGTCGAATCGATCGAGGCCCCGGAGGAGTTCGACCTCGTGAAGTCGCACGGGCGGGAAGAAACCGCCCGACTGGTGCGGGTCGTGCTCGACCGCCTGCCGGCGAACTACGGCGACGCGCTCGAATGGAAGTACCTCGAAGGGGACACGGTCGAGTCGATCGGCAGGAGACTCGGCATCGGCACCGTGGCCGCACAGTCGCTGCTTGCGCGCGCGCGGATCGCCTTCCGGGAAGGGCTCGAAGCGGTGTTCGGTGCCGAAGCCGCGGACATTGCGTCCACACTGGGCGCCTAGGAATGGACATGAACGACCAGGACCTGGAACGACTGCTGAAATCGGCGGGTCCGCGCGAGCGGCCGCCGGCCGGAGTCGAGCGCGCCGTGCGCGCGGAGCTCCACGCGGAGTGGCAGGCGATGCTGCACGAGCGTCGCGGCCGCAGGAACCGGCGCGGAGCGTTCGCGCTGGCTGCGAGCCTTGCCGTCGCGGCGGTGGGCGCCTGGATCGCGGGCACCCAGACCGCCGCCACGCCGGCCGCGATCGGCACGCTGGCCGCCGCGGTCGGTGACGTGCGCGAGAGGTCCGGCTGGCTTGCCGGCTGGCGCGCGATGGAGAACGGCGACGTGGTCGTGGCCGGCAGGACGCTGGAGACCGCGGCCGACGGGCGCGCCGCCATCGCGCTGGCAGGCGGCGTGTCGCTGCGCATCGACCGCGGCACGCGGATCGCGTTCATCGAGCCTTCACGCCTGCGGCTCGAGCGCGGGGCGCTCTACCTCGATTCCGGAGCCGGCCAGCAGCAACCCGGGCGGCTCGTCGTCGAGACGCCGGCCGGGTCAGTGCGCCACGTCGGCACGCAGTACGAACTGCGCTTGCTCGATGCCGGCATGCAGCTGCGTGTCCGCGAAGGCCGGGTCGAGTTCCGCTCTGCGGCCGGACTCGTGGAGCAGGGCCACGGCGGAGAACAGTTGGTGGTCTTTGGCGACGGCCGCGTGGAGCGCGGCGCGACGCCGCGCTCCGGCCCGTCCTGGGCATGGATCACGGATGCGACGCCCGCCCTCGATCTCGAGGGCATGAACCTCGCGCGCTTCCTGGCCTGGGCCGGCCGGGAGCTGGGCCGCGACGTGGAACTCTCCGGCGCGGTCACCGAGGCGGATCTAGCGGCGGTCATGGTCCATGGTTCGACGGCGGGGCTGGCGCCGGCCGAGGCGCTGCAGGCCGTGCTCGAAACGACCCGCTTCCAGGCCGCCCTCGACGGTGACCGGATCCTCGTCGGCCTGCGGGATTCGATCTAGGCCGCAGCCACCCGCCAGAGGTCGCTGCCCGAGATCCGGATCCGCATGCAGCGGCCGTTCACCACTTCCCCGAAGCGGATCCACTCCGCGTTGAAAGGTTTGTCGCGCGGACGGAACAGGGCGCCATCGGCCTCGAGCGGGATCGTTCCGTCGAGCCATAGGCGGCCCTTGCGCAGGACCACGCGAACGCTGCCGACCCAGGGGCTTTCGTTGCGGTAGTGGCCGACGAAGGCATCCCATGCCTTCGGGTACTCGAAGCTGACGGGGCCGGAATACGCGGCATTGCGGTACCAATCGCCGCCCCAGGACACCTCGACCACCGGGCTCGCGGCCTGCGCAGGGTCCTGGCGCCCGAACACCACGGCGAACCGGTCGAATGTGCGGTGCCGCGCCACGAAGCGATCGGCTTCGCCCAGCCGCTCGAGCGGCACGCGCCCGGTCGCGTGCAGGACGAACAGCCGCTCGCCCTCGGCGATCACCTCGAGCGTGCCCGCATCGCCGCGATAGACGCCCGCGTAGTCGGCGGCATTCTTCACGACCGCCGCCACGTCCGGCTCGGGGACGGCGGGCAGCGGCGCCGACGTGCGTCGCGCGCGCATCAACTGGATCGCGTAGCGCACGACCGGGTTCGGCCGGTAGCCCTGCTGCGCATTGATCGACGCGAAGCCGCCCACGCCGTCGTCGATGTCGACCATCAGGGCGGACATGAAGGACACCATGCCGCCCGTGTGACGCAGCAGCCGGTTGCCGTCCAGCGTGTCCACCGCGATGCCGTAGCCGTAATGGGCGCCGGGGCCGAAGTCCTCGGCGAGGATGTGCGGGCTCGAGAATCGCGCGAAAGCGTCCTCGGACACGAGTCGCCCGCCGTCGCGCCCGCCGCGGCTCGCGATCATGCGCACGTACCGGCCCATGTCGGCCGCGGTCGCGGCGACGCAGCCGGCGCCGCCGGTGGCGAGGACGAACGGCGCCTCGGCCAGTTGCCCGTCGCGCGGGAACGGCCGGTCCGGCTGGAAGGGCACGTAGTTCTTCACGAAACGCTCGCGCACGTCCAGGGTGATCACCGGCTCGCTCGCCGACATGCCGAGGGGGCGCAGGATCCGCTCGCGCAGCAGCTCCGGCAGCTCGCGGCCGTCCAGCGTCCAGGCGAGGATGCCGAGCACGTCGTACATCGCGTTGTTGTAGTGGAAGTGCTCGCCGGGCGCGTAGGCTGCGAGGTGCGCGAACTGCGGGTCCCACTGGAAGATGTCCCCGGCGCCCGGCAGGCCGGATGCGTGCGTCAGCAGGTGGTGCACCGTGATGGGCGCGTATCCGGACTCGATGCGCAGCCAGGGCAGGTAATCGACCACCGGCCGGTCCAGGTCGAGCCTGCCCTCGTCGCGCAGCTGCAGCAGCGCCAGGGCCACGAACGACTTCGAGATCGACCCGATCTGGAACAGTTCGCCGGCTTCGACCGCGCGGCGCGCCTCGCGGTCGCCGAAACCGTAGGTCACGACACGCTGGACGGCGTCGTGGTCGGCTAGCACGAGCGTCATGCCGGGCGCGTGCATGTCGCGCAGGTACTGCTCGACGAAGCGGTCGAGCACGGGAAAGATGTCGGCATACGGGCTCGCCGGTGCCGACGCGCCCTCGCTGACGCGGAAGGCGCCGAGCGTGGCCGCCGAGGCGCCGATCATCCCGGCCTGCAACAGGTCTCTGCGCGTCATCTGCATGGTGTCCGCCCTGCCTGGAGTCCGGGCAAGCCTAACTGAAATGCTGCGCAGCGCGGAAATGCAACGGCTGGCCGCATCCGGCGGCACCGCCGCGGCGCCGCGCACTAGGATGCCCGCCCATGAGCATGTCCATCCTGCTGGCCTTGTCACTGGCCTCGGCGCCGGCGCCGCGTGAAGTGGCGCCGGGTGTCACGTTGCTGCCGGGCGCGATCCTCCCGGAGCGCGGCCCCGACGGGAACACGGTGATCTTCGACGCGCCGGAAGGCCTCGTCGTCGTGGACACCGGCCGGCACGCCTGGCACAGCGACGCGATCCTCGCGTACGCGAAGTCGCGCGGACGCCCGATCACCGCGATCGTCAACACCCACTGGCATCTCGACCACACGAGCGGCAACGGCCGCGTCCGGGCGGCCCATCCGGACGCGCCGGTGCATGCGACCGGCGCCGTGGACCGGGTGCTCGCCGAGGGCGGTTTCCTCGCGCGCAACCTCGAGTCCGCGAAGGCGATGCTCGACGACCCCAAGCTGAGCGATGTCGAAAAGGAGGAAGTGAGGATCTTCATCGCCACGATGCAGGAGCAGGACATCCTGCGACCGCAGGTCGTCGTGGACGAGTCAGGCGAGGTTCGGCTCGCCGGACGGCCTTTCGACCTTCATCTCACGCAGGGCGCCGTGACCGATGCCGATCTCTGGCTGTTCGACCGCGCCGGCGGCATCGCCGTGATCGGCGACCTCGTGACCCTGCCGGCGCCCTTTTTCGAGACCGCCTGTCCGGACGACTGGCGGCGATCCCTGGACGCGGTCTGGGCGACACCGTTTCGCACGGCGATCCCCGGTCATGGTGCGCCGATGGATCGCGCGCAATTCGACGCCTGGCGTGGCGCCTTCAACGCTTTCATGGACTGTGTCGAAGGCACGTCGGAGGCCGGACTGTGCGCCGACGCCTGGGCCGATGCGGCGACGCCGCTCATGGGCGGCGGCGAAGCCGCACGCCGCGAGGCGCGCGGCTATGCCGAGTACTACGTGGGATTGCTGCGCGCGAACGGCGGCCGGAGCGCCGACTGCCGGCGGCGATAGCCGCCCCGGTTCAGAGGCCGATCGCCGTGATGAACGCGGCCATCGGCTTGCGCCGCACGCGCCATTTCTCGAATACGAGCGCCTGCGGCTCGGCCTCGGGCAACTCGACGACCGATGGCGGCATTTCGGAGAGCCAGCGGAGCTGGTCGACGCTGAGCACATACCAGCTCTCGGTGAACCGGCTCGCGGGCCGGGTGAATGCCGGTCGCTCGAGGCCGACGGCCTCGCGTCCTCCTGCCGCCGGCGAGAGGTCCAGGGAACCGTCGGGACGGCCGAGCCGAACCCTGCCGGGCTGGCCGCCGCCGGGCTTCGACGGCACGCGATCGATCGTGCTCCACGCGACCACCCCGAGCCAGTACGTGCGCTGACCCGCGCGATTGATCGCGACCACTCCGACGTTGAGGTAGTCGCGCGCGTTGGCGGCCAGCAAGGGGACCTCGCGCGAGTACACCCAGGGTTCCGCAAGCAGGGTCGCATGGGCGGCCGATTGCGGGTCCAGGCGCTCGTGCGGCCACGGGTCCGTCGCCGCGCAGGCGAGTAGCGCGTGGCAGGCCGCCACGACGGCGATCCACCGCGCTTGCAGCCTAGAAACCCAGGCGATAAGCCAGGCTGAACCAGTATCGATCCGTCTTCTCCTCGTCGATCGCCAGCTCGCGCGTGGCCCACTCGCCGCCCGCTTCGAACTCGACCGTGGCATGCCCGGAATGCCAGTCGACCCGCAGCGCCGGACTCAGGATGTCCTGGGTGGCGCCGTCGCTGATGGATTCGCGGTGATCAATGCGAATCCTGGGGCCCGCGCGCAGCCGCTCCCCGATCGGAAAGCGCGACCCGAGCGAGAGCGACAGCATCCGCGCCAGGTCGCCTTCGAACCAGCGAAATCCCAGGATCGTGACGTCCCCGGAGGTCACGAGGCTGTTGGCGATGAGCTGGCCGCCGAGACTGGCTTCCGTGCCGGTGCCCGGAACGGCGGCAACGCCGCCGGAGGCCGGCAAGTCCGAGATCCGCGTCGCCGCGAGGTCGGCGATCCACTGCAGGCGCGTGCCGATCGGACGGGAGACGCCGAGCGACACGGTATCGACTTCCGCCGTGCGGTCGCGAGCGAGCTCGCGCACGCCCGCCTCGCCGAACTGCGCGATCAGCACATCGAGAGACCGCACCGGCTGCCCCACCAGCGCGTTGCGAGTGGTCAGGAAAGGGCTCATGCGATGATCGACCGTGCCCGTCAGCGACCAGTGTCCGGGCAACTCGAAGGTGCCGAGCAGCATCGCCATGTTCACGGCGCCGTAGTCAATGTCGTAGTCGAGCAGGCCGACCAGCGTGCGGCCCGTGCCGAACCAGCGGAGGTTCGCGCCGACCGCGCGCCGGTCGGATACGCCCTGGTAGGTCTGGTCGACGACATACGGGCCGATCTCCAGCCCGTCGGCTGCGCCGCTCCAGTTCGCGCTCACGCTGACGAACTGCCGGTCCGACGACGGCGCGTCGTAGGTGGACTCGACGAGGCTGCCGCCGACGAGTCCGAGCCGCCAATCCTCGCCGGGGCGCCAGCCGAGCCTGAGGCCGTCGAACGTTCCGAGCACGCCGCCGTCGTGCGTGGATTGGCGACCCAGCCGCCCGCTGAGGCCGGAGACGCGGTCCGACAACTCCGCGTAGGCATAGCCGACGCGCGTGCGGCTGCCCGGACCATCGGTCGACATGTCGTGCAGGTAACCCGCGTTCAGCCTCGCCTGGACCGTGAGCCGCTCCCCGCTGCCCCGGAGCGCAAGATCGCCGTCATTGACGAGGAGCGACTGGTTCGGGAGGTCGATGGAGACGGTCCCGTCATCGATGGTCATCGAGTCGTAGCGGTACTCCTGGGACCAGCCGCCGAATGCATCCCATTCCATCGCGCTCGTCCGCGACGCGACCGCATCCACCCGCGGCCGCGAGTCGAGCGTCGTGAGCGCGGCCAGACGCTGCGAGACCCGGCCGGCAGCCGCGCCGTCCGGGTACCGCCGCAGGTACTCCTGGTACTCCGCCTTCGCGTGCGCAAGCTGGCCGCTGCGCTCGCGCGACAGGCCGAGGAGTTCCTGCGCCTCGGCCCGGCGTGCGTGCTCCGGATACTCGACGAGCCGGGTCAGCAACCGGGTCGCGGTCGCCAGGTCGCCGGCGTCGAAAGCGGCACGCGCCTCGTTCCACTGCTGCTCCAGGACCTCCGGCGCCGGCAGCGTGCGCTCACCGGCTGCGGGAACGGCCACGGGGACGACGGGCGCTCGCGCGCGCCGGCTGGCGGTGCGTCCGATCACCGCCGCCTCGAGGCCGAGGAAATCCGGCTTCGGCCTGAGCCTGACATCGACAGGCGCGTCGAAGGTGAGGGTCATCACGAGGGCCGATCCCGCAGGCTCGAGCCGCACCTCGGTGAGCCCGGCGACGTTGCCGGCGGGCGCGCGGATCGCCGTTTCCGCCAGCGCGGCCGGCGTGCAACCCGGAAGCGCGACCAGGCTGACCCGCAGTTCCGTCAGCGCCGCTTCGGGGAAGTGGCTCGAGTATCGCAGCGGGCATCCGAACGTCACCGCAACTCGCGCGCCGTCGCCGACTGCGGCCACGTCGACGCGAGCCAGCGCGCGGTCGGGAGCCTCGGGAAGCGCCTGCGCGAATGCGGAGCCCGCGAGCGCGACGGACAGCGCCAGGGGTGCCGCACGCACTTCAGAACTCCCCCGACGTGACGCGATGCTCCGGGCCATTGCGTCGCTTCGAGATCGTCGTGAGCGTCGAGTTCGTGTAGACGTGGCAGGAACCCGAGCAGTTTCTCAGCTCGGAGACCGTGTACTTGGTGCCCTGCTCCGTCTTGTTGTGCGGGCCCGGCTCGAAGTCGCCGGCATGACAGCCCGCGCAGTCGGGCTGGTAGGCAGGTGCCGGCCACGGGATCGCATCCTGCGCCGTGCGATGGCAGTCGGTGCACTGCAGGACCGGACTGTGGTCGCCCGGGTAGCCCGCCGACTGGTGCCGGTGCGTGACCGGCTGCCAGGCCGTCGTGCCGTGGCAGGAATCGCAGCTGAGGTTGGTGACCCAGTGGTTCGCGGGCTTGCCGGTGGCCGAGGTGCCGTTGTGGCACTGGTTGCAGGTGCCCGGCGCGACGTTGGCGTGGTCGAACTGCGCCGGCAGCCAGGCGATCGTGGAATGGCAGGCGTCGCAGCTCGCGGTCGTCGCGACGTGGCCCGCCGGCTTGCCCGGCGCCCGCGCGCCGTCGTGACAGCTGGCGCAGGTGCCGGGCTGGACGCCCGTGTGGTCGAAGCGCGCCGGCAGCCATGCGCTCGCGACATGGCAGGAGTCGCAGTCGAGCGTCGTCGGCACGTGGTCGGCCGGCTTGCCGGTGGCGCGCGTGCCGTCGTGGCAGGTCGCGCAGCTGCCGAGCACCTCGGCGTGATCGACGCGAATGGCCGGATCCCAGGTCGTCGTCGAGTGGCAGGCGTCGCAGGCATTGGTCGAGCTGATGTGCTGCGGATCCTTCCCCGTCGCGCGCACGCCGTCGTGACACTGGATGCAGGTCCCGGGCGCGACATTGGCATGGTCGAAATTCGCGGGCAGCCAGGCGATCGTCGAGTGGCAGGAATCGCAGCTCGCGGTGGTCGGCACGTGGTCCGCCGGCTTGCCGGTCGCCCGCGCGCCGTCGTGGCATTGCGCGCAGGTCCCGGGGGCGACGCCCGCGTGGTCGAAGCGCGCGGGCGTCCAGGCCGAGGTGACGTGGCAGCTGTCGCACTCCTCGGTCGTCGGCACGTGGCTCGGGGGCTTGCCGGAGGCGCGCACGCCGTCGTGGCAGCTCGTGCAGCTTCCGATCACCTCGGCGTGATCGACGCGCCGGACGGGCTCCCAGCGCGAGGTCGCGTGGCAGGCGTCGCAGGCGGACGTGGACGACACGTGCGTCGGCCCCTTGCCGGTCGCCTGCACGCCGTTGTGGCAGCTCGCGCAGGTTCCGATCGCCTCCGCGTGGTCGTAGCGCACCGGTGTCCACGCGGACGTCGAGTGGCACTGCCCGCAGCTCGCGCTGCTGACGACGTGGCTGGCGGGCTTCGCCGTGGCGCTGACCCGCGAACCGGCCGCGTGGCAGCCCGCGCAAAGCCGCGGCGTGCCGCGGAATACCGCGTCCACGTGGCAGGACGCGCAGGGCACGCGCCGGTGCTCGCCCGTGAGCTCGAAGCCGGTCGTGAAATGGTCGAAGGCGGGTTGCGGCGCCGCCGCGCGGACCGGGGCCGCCGCCAGTGCCAGCAGTGCGGCAGGAATGACCAGGTACATCGCGGGCTTCATCGTCGCCGCCGTCACTGCCTGAGTCCGCGGAACGTCTGCGTGCCGTGACAGCGGCCGCAGTCCGGACCGAATCGCCCGTCGTGCGCGTCATCGGCGCGATGGCAGGAGACGCAGCTCGCGGACACCGCGGCTTCGTGGGCGGGCTTGCGATGGCAGTCCCGGCACCCGAGCCGTTCGTGCGCGCCCGTCAGGCCGAAGCCGGTCGCACCCTTGTGGTCGAACTGCCAGAACTTCCAGCCGTTCGGGTTGTGGCAGGACTCGCAGGCCGCTCCGAGCGCGCCGCGATGAACGTCGTCGCTCCGATGGCACTCGACGCACTGGTCGGAGGCCTCGCGGTATGCGCGGCTCGCATGGCAGTCCTCGCAGGCGACGCCGACGTGCAGCCCGACCAGCGGGAATCGCGCCAGGTCGTGGTCGAAGCGGACTTCGTCCCGCCAGCCCGTCTCGCGGTGACAGGATGCGCAGTCGCGCCCGAGCGAGCCGCGATGCACGTCGTCGACCGCGTGGCAGCCCGCGCATTCCGTGGCGAGCTTCTGCTGTTTCACCGCGCCGGTGTGGCAGGCGTGACAGGCCAGGGAAGCGTGCGCGCCGCGCAGGGAAAACCGCGCGCGCTTGCCGTGGTCGAACGCCGCGACCTGCCAGCGGTCCTGGCCGTGGCAGTCGCCGCACTCCCCGCCCATGCGCCCCGCATGCGGGTCCGCGGCGGCATGGCAGCCGGAGCACTGTCGCTCCACGGGCGACTTCAGGTCACCGCCGCGATGGCAGCTCTCGCACTCCAGCGTCGCGTGCCGGCCGAGCAGCGCGTATCCGCTCGCGGCCTCGTGGTCGAAGCGCGTGCGCTTCCAGTCGGTGGCCGCGTGACAACTGCCGCAGTCGGTTCCGCGCGAGCCGCGATGCACGTCGTCCGCGGCGTGGCAGGCCGAGCACCGCGTCGAAGCGCCCTTGAAGGTCTGGTCGCGATGGCAGGAGCCGCAGGGCACCGTGGCGTGGGCGTCGCGAAGCGCGAAGCGCGTGGTCGAATGGTCGAATCGCCCGACTCCGAAGCGGCCGGTGTCGTGGCAGGAACCGCAATCGGTGCCCAGCGCTCCGGCGTGCGCGTCATCGGCCCGGTGACAGGCGACGCACTGATGCGGCGCGTCGCGGAACCTTTCTGCGGGTTTGTGGCAGCCGGAACAGGCCGTCGCAGCGTGGCCGCCCGTCAGCGCGAAATCGGTACGCGAGTGATCGAACCCCTCGTGCGGGCGCCCGACGATGTCCGCGTCGCGGCCTTTGTGCTCGGTGTGGCACGCGCTGCATTGCCCCTGCGCCGCCACCTTCGCGTGCAAGCCCTGGCGCGCTCGCAGGTCCGCCGCGACCTCGTCGTGACAGTCGAGGCACAGCTCGCGCTGCCGCGGCTTGTCGGTGCGGTCGTGACACTGGCCGCAGTCCGATTCGATGTCGGCGTGCGCCTTTGCGACGTCCCCGGGCATGAGGAGCCGCTCCAGCTGTCCGGCGTGGGAATTCGCGGCGACGACCAGGAACGCAAGCATCGGGACCCAGCTCCTGCGCTTACCGGCCATTCAGTAGACGTGCACGGCGACGACGTGAACGACGCCGACCACGAGGAGCATGACGAACAGCGGCAGGTGCAGGACGTGCCAGGCGGCGAACAGGCGCTCGCAGCCCTCGAACTCGGCGACGCGCCGCGCGGAGCGCAGGCGGGCCGAGACGTAGTCGCAGGCCGTCCGAGTGAGACGCCCGCTCTCGGCGCGAAGCGCCGGCGAGCGGGCCGCCGCCATGGCCACGGCATCGCTCACGATCCTCCTGAGCAGCGCTGATTCGCGGCGCGCGACCCAGGCCGCGCGAAACGGCCGCACGGCGAACGGCGCCGGCTTGACGATGCGCGCCTCGGCGCGTTCTGTCGCTTCGACGAGCCCGGGCAGGATCCTGAGTGCGCCGCCCTGCGCCTTCAGGCTCTCCGCGGCCGACTGGAGCTCGCGCAGCGTCGCGATCCTGCCGTAGAGGCCGTGGTGGACGCGCGCGTAAAGGTATCGGCCGACCAGACCGCTGCCGGCGACCAGCAGCATGCAGACCAGCGCCGCATTGCTGTTCGCCGCGCCCAGGCTGAAGTTGGAGTGATAAAGGATCGCGATGGGCCCCGCGACTCCGAATGCCATGTGCAGGCGAAACCAGAACGGCACGCTGCCGGGGATGGCGAGCGCGCGTACCCGCTTGCGGACCGGGTACACGAGCATGATCAGCATCAGCGACCCGCCCGCCACCCCGAGCCAGTAGCCCGCGCCGTACTGCGGGTGCAGATACCTCTCGATGGGCAACAGGAGCCCGGCCGCGAGCGCAACGATGCAGAGCGCGAGGCCGACCGCCGGCAGGTGACGCTCACGCCGCCCGGGCCCGGCGGTGACTGCGCGCGCTGCATCGCCGCCGCTGGCCTTCATCCCCCCTCGCTCCGGCGGGCCGCCGCTTCCAGCGCGTCGGCCTCGGCGATGTTTGCCGCAATGACACGTGCGTCGGTCGAACCCGCCGCGACCAGCGTCTGCAGCTCGCGCCAGGTCGCGGCCGCTTCTGCGTAGCGCTTCTCCTGGAGCTCGAGGCTCGCGCGCAGCCACAGTGCCTTGGGATGCATCGGGTCGATCGCCAGCGCATGCATGATCGCTTCCCGCCCCGCGCGGAGGTCCCTGCCAGCCGCCGCGGCGAGCGAATCCGCGAGGTCCGCCCACGCGTCCGCGTCCACCGGATTCACGCGAACCGCTTCCCGGTACGCGTCGGCCGCGGCGCCGGGATCCCTGCGCGCCGCCCGCACGGGCATCGCGCCTGCGTGGCCGGTCGCGGCGATCTCCGCGCGACTCATTGCGACCGCGGCGTCGACCATCCACGACGGCGGCGGGTTTCCCGGATCCGGCGGGCGATGCCACAGGAAAGCGGCGATCGCGCATCCGGTCGCGATGACGAGTACCAGCAATATCTTCGCCTGCATCATCTGACGCATGCCGCGTGCGAACTCGCGCCAGTATCCGCCAGTTTCGCGCCGCGGGCCTCGCGAATTCGTCGGCAACGAGCGACAACTCGCAGGTGCGATTGATCTGCCGGCCTGCGACCGTCCAACGACAGTGGCCGCTCCGGAAGTGTGACCGAGTTCAAGATTCCGCCGCGCGCGCAGGCGCATCGTGTCGCACAGGCCCGCCGCAACGCGACATCGCCGTCCGCGGCCGAAAGCGATGATCGAAGTACTCATCTACCTTGTCCCAGCGCTCGCCGTGCTAGGCGTTTTCGCATGGCGCCGGCATCGCCTGCACGCGCGCAGCGCCCGTGCCCGCGACGATGCCGTCGCGGCGGGCCTCGTCGAGCCGCCGTCGCTGCATCCCGTGGTGGAAACGCTGAAGTGCATCGGCTGCGGAACCTGCGTCAAGGTCTGTCCGGAACAGCCGGAGCACCACGTCCTGGGCCTCATCCGCGGCAAGGCGGCGCTCGTGAGCCCCGCCGACTGCATCGGGCACGGCGCGTGCCGCGCCGCGTGCCCGGTGGACGCGATCCAGCTCGTGTTCGGCACGGCGACCCGCGGCGTGGAACTGCCGAGGGTCTCCCCCTGGTTCGAGACGAACGTGCCGGGCGTCTTCGTCGCCGGCGAGATCGGCGGCATGGGACTCATCCGCAATGCGATCGAGCAGGGCCGCCAGGCCGTCGAGGAGATCCGGGCGCGCCGGCCGCGCGACCCTTCGCGCCTCGACCTCGTCATCGTCGGGGCCGGCCCTGCCGGATTCGCCGCCTCCCTCGCCGCGCTCGAACGCGGCCTGCGATTCGTGACGCTCGAGCAGGACTCCCTCGGCGGCTGCATCTACCAGTACCCGCGCGGGAAGATCGTGATGACGCAGCCGGCGATGCTGCCGATCGCAGGCCCGATGCGGCTCAAGAGCACGAGCAAGGAGGAACTGCTCCGGTACCTGCACGACGTGGAGCGGCGCGTCGGCCTCACGATCCGCTACCGCGAAAGGGTGGCGACGATCCGCGCCGAGGACGGCGGCTTCCGGGTCTCCAGCACGCGTGACGACTATCGCGCGAGCAGCGTCCTGCTGGCGATCGGGCGGCGCGGCACGCCGCGCAAGCTGGGCGTGGTCGGCGAGGACCTGCCGAAGGTCACCTATCGCCTGATCGAGCCGGAGCAGTATCGCGGTTGCCGGGTTCTCGTCGTCGGGGGCGGAGACAGCGCGCTCGAGGCCGCGGCCAGCGTCGTGGAGTCCGGATCCGGCGCAAAGGTCACGCTCTCCTACCGGGGCGATGCATTCGCGCGCGCGAAGGCCCGGAACCGCGAGCGCGTGGCGCGCGCCGAGAGCGACGGCTCGCTCGAGGTCCTGCTCAGGTCGCAGGTCGACGCGATCGCGGAAGGGTCCGTGGTGATCGACTGGAACGGCAGCCGCCGCGAGATTGCCAATGACGCCGTGATCGTCAGCGCCGGCGGCGTGCTGCCCACGGACTTCCTGCGCTCGATCGGCATCGAGATCGACACCAAGCGCGGAACCGCATGAAACGCCCGGCGGCGTCCCTGCTCCTCGTGCTGCTCGCCGCGCCGTGCGGGTCCACGGAGCCGGTCGATCTCGAGCCTGCGCGTGATGCCATCCGGCGTCACCAGTTCCAGGCAGCCGCCGATCTCCTGCGCCCCGCCGCCGCGGCCGGCAGCGGGGAGGCGGCCTTCATGCTCGCTCAACTGCTGCGAACCGGTCGCGGCATGCCTCGCGACGTCGACGAATCGTGCAGGCTGCTCGAAACCTCCGCGGCGCGCGGCTACGCCCGGGCCGCCGGCAGCCTCGCCGCGATGCTCGAGTCGGGTGAATGCCGGCAATCCTCCAGAAGCCCCGGCGAGTGGCGGGCTGCGGCCGGCCTGGCCGGAAACGTCCCGGAATCTCCGGCGACCGGGGATGCGGGTGCGCGACGCCAGTCGCCGGAGCTGCTGTTCCGGGCAGCGCGGGAGGGCGACATTCCCCGGATCCGGCAGCTCGCGACCGGCGTGGCGACGGACGCCGTCGACGACTTCGGCCGCAATGCATTGATGATCGCGATAGAGGCGGGCCGGGAAGCCGCCGCACGCGAACTGCTCGGACTCGGGCTGCCCGTGGAAGCCGCCGACCGGAACGGCGACACCGCGTTGCTGCTCGCCGCGCGCGGCGGGCTCGCTTCCACTTCGGCACTGCTGCTCGAACGCGGTGCAGCCGCAGACGCCGCAAACTCGCTCGGCGTGACACCGCTGATGCTCGCCGCGCGCGCGGGCAATGCACCCCTCGTCGACCTGCTGCTCGCAGCGGGGGCCAGCATCGAGCGGCGTGACGCCCGGGGACTCCGCGCAGGGGACCACGCGTCCGTCGCAGGCAATGCCGCCCTGGCCGAGCGGCTCGGTGCCCGCGCCCCGCTCGCCCGCCGGGCGCCGGCACCGCCGCCTGCGCGCATGACCGGCGTGGCCTCGCTCCTCGACGCCGCGGAATCCGGCGATGTCGAAAGGCTGCGTGGCGAGCTTGCGGCCGGTGCGGACGTCAACGCCCCGGGCCGCGACGGATCGACGGCGCTTTCATCGGCAGCGCGCGGCGGAAACCACGCCGCCGTCGCGGCCTTGCTGCAGGCGGGCGCGACCCCGGACCAGCCGGACCGCAGCGGACGCACCGCGCTGATGTTCGCCGCGATGGCGGACGACGCCGACAGCATTCGGCTGCTGGTTGCAGCCGGCAGCCGCCTCGACGCTGCCGACGAGCGCGGCCGGTCGGCGCTGTGGCACGCGGCTGCGTCCGGCGCATTGCGCACCGTGGTCGCGCTCGCGCGCGAGCGCCTGCTCGACCAGGCGGACCATGAGGGCACCACCCCGCTCCTGGTGGCGGCGTCGCGCGGCGAGCCGGCCGTGGTGCAGGCGCTTCTGGACGCAGGTGCCGACGTCGGGCGGCGCTCCAGGAACGGCAATGGCGCACTGCACGCGGCTGCGGCGGCGGGCCGCTCGCCGGTCATCCCGCCCCTGCTCGCCGCCGGGGCCGAACCGGACGTGCCCAACGGCAGCGGCGACACGGCATTGCACCTCGCCGTGCAGGCGCGATGCGCGGATTGCGTGCGTTACCTGATCCGGGCCGGCGCGAGCACCCGCCTCAGGAACGCAGGCGGGCTCACCGCGGAGGACATCGCGCGCAGGAGTGCGGACGCGGAGGTGATCCGGCTGTTCCACTCCTGGCGTCGGCCGGAGACGATCAGTTGAAGCTGTATCGCAGCCCGAGCGAGATCAGTTCGATGTCGGTATCGCCCGTCAGGTCCTCGGAGCCGACATCCGCGTAGCGGTTCCACTCGAGACGGACGCCGAAGCGCCGGTTGACGCTGAATTCTCCGCCGAGGCCGTACATCCCGTTGGAGCGGTCGGTCGACGCGCTGGCCGAATCCGCCACGCCGTCGATGTCGACAGCTGCGTCCGCGTCGACGCTCATGAGCGCGATGCCGACCCGCGCGAACACCGAGAAGCGCTCGCCGATCGGCACGATGCCGAGCAGCGAGAACACCGGGCCGGCGGCGGACTGGCTGAGGCCGAACCTTGCAGGATAATCCGCCAGGCCGTCCGTGACCGTGCCCTCGGCGTCGTAGGCGAATTCGCCGAGGTCGACGTAGGCCAGTTCGGTCGCGAAATGTTCATTCACCTGGTAGCCGACGGCGAGGCCGAAGCCCGTGTCGGAATCATCCAGGTTCGAGACGGCATCGACGACGGTGAGTCCGCCGGCGCCGAAGAAGTCGATGAGGTTCTGGTCGAACTCGTCCTGGCTGAGATTCTCGGTCATGGCCTCGCCGGCGAAACCGACGACGTACCAGCCGTCCTCGGCCGCCTGGGCCGCATTGGCAAGGGCGAGTCCCGCACAGAGCGCCGCAGCGCCGGTCCATTTCGAAGCGTGCATCTGAAACTCCTTGAGTCCGGGCACGAGCCTAGCGGCAGGCGGACCCGCCAGGAGGCCCGTCCTGTCACAGTTCGGGCGAATCAGATGCGAAAGCGTGAACTGCATCAATTCTCCGGCTCAGCGGGCTCAGCGCAGCACGCTACGCAGCATCCAGGCGGTTTTCTCGTGCACCTGCAGCCGCTGCGTCAGCAGGTCCACCGTGGACTCGTCGGCGGCCTGCTCGGCGACCGGAAAAACCGAGCGCAGCGTGCGGGCGAGCGTCTCGTGCCCCGTCACCAGCAGCCGGACCATCTGCAGGGCCTTGGGCACGCCGACCGTCTCCTCGATCGAGGTGAGCGCGGCGAACTCCCGGTAGGTTCCGGGCGCCGGGTAGCCGAGCGCGCGGATCCGCTCGGCGATCAGGTCGATCGCGTTCCAGAGTTCCGTGTACTGCTGCATGAACATGTCGTGCAGGGCGTTGAACATCGGACCCTCCACGTTCCAGTGGAAGGCGTGCGTCTTCAGGTAGAGCATGTAGGTGTCCGCGAGCACCCGGCCGAGGCCGTCCGCGATCTCCTTGCGCTCCGCGGCGCCGATGCCGATGTCGATCCGCGGCGCTGCGCCACGCCTGGTGCTGCCCTTAGCCATGCTGCTCCTCCTCATTGAGCTGGTCCCCCGCCTTGAGATTTTACGCCTGGCGGATCGGAGCCCGTGATCAATCGCGCGCCGCGCTCGAAGAAGACGTAGGACCACAGCCACTGGGTGACCACGATCAGGCGGTTACGCAGGCTCACGAGGAAATAGACGTGCGCCGCGCCCCACAGCCACCAGGCCGGCCAGCCCGTCAATCGCAGCGAACGGTAGGCGATGACCGCGGCCTTGCGGCCGATCGTCGCCAGCAGCCCGCGGTCGCGATACGCGAACGGCGGCGGCGGCGGGCGGCCCTCGACGCAGGCCGCGATCGCGCGCGCCACCCAGGCGCCCTGTTGCTTGGCGACCGGCGCGATGCCGGGCAGGGCCGTGCCATCCGGATTCGTCGCGAACGCCGTGTCGCCGATGACCCAGACGTCCGGCTGGCCCGGTGCGCGCAGGTCCGCGGTCACCGGCACGCGCCCGGCGCGGTCCGGTTCGACGCCGAGCCAGCGCGCGGCCGGGGAAGCGGTCACGCCCGCCGCCCAGACGATCGCGCCGGCCCCGATCGGCTCGTCTCCGATACGGACACCGTGCGGGTCGCAATGGGTCACGGGCGCACCCAGCCGCACTTCGACGCCGAGCCTCGCGAGTGCGCTGGCCGTGTAGGCGGACAGGCTCTCCGGAAAGTTCGCGAGCAGGCGCGGTCCGGCTTCGATCAGCAGCACGCGCGCCTGCCGCGGGTCGATGGCGCGGAAATCGCGGACCAGCGCGCGGCGCGCGAGTTCCGCGACCGCGCCGGCCAGCTCGACGCCCGTCGGGCCGCCGCCGACGATCGCGAAGGTCAGCAGCCGCGCCGCCTCCGCCGGATTGGAGGCCATCTCGGCACGTTCGAAGGCGAGCAGGATGCGGCGGCGGATCGCCGTCGCGTCCTCGAGCGTCTTGAGGCCCGGCGCATGCGCCGCCCACTCGTCGTGGCCGAGATAGCCGTGCGCCGCGCCGGTCGCGAGCACGAGCAGGTCGTAGGCGATCGGTCCGGCTTCCAGCATGACGACCTTTCGGCGGGTATCCACGCCGGTCACTTCGGCCATCAGGACCTGCGTGTTCGCCTGGCGCCGCATCAGGTGCCGCACCGGCCAGGCGATGTCCGCCGGGGACAGTCCCGCAGTCGCGACCTGGTACAGCAGCGGCTGGAACAGGTGGTGGTTCTGCCGGTCGATGAGGGTGATTTCAACGGGTGCGCGGGCGAGGCCCTGGGCGACGGCCAGCCCGCCAAAACCGGCGCCAATGATGACGATTCTAGGTTTAGAGTCGTAAGTCATTGTCAAAGATAGTATTTCTCGTTAGTATATCTGCCGCAGATCCGGGAGCGTAGATTAGTCTCCGGAGGCTTCGAGGGGGTTTCATGTTGCGCGTCGTCGTGCTCAACCCCAAGGGCGGCTCGGGCAAGTCCACGATCGCCACGGGTATCGCGGCGATGTACGCGGCCCGCGGTTACCGTCCCGTCCTCATGGATTTCGACCCTCAGGGGTCGAGTTCGCGCTGGCTCGAGAAACGCTCCCCGCAGCTGCCGCCGATCCACGGCATCGCCGCCTACGCCCGCGCGCTCGGCGTGACCCGCAGTTTCCAGCTGCGCGTCCCGCCCGGGACCGACCGCGTCGTGGTCGACACGCCGGCGGCCCTGCACCCGCACGACTTCAACGAGCACGTACGCGAGGCCGACGCCGTGCTGGTGCCGGTGATGCCGTCGGACGCCGACATCCATGCCTGCTCGCGCACGATCGGGCACCTGCTCATCTCGGGCAAGATCAAGCGACGCGAGAACCGGCTCGCCGTGATCGCCAACCGCGTCAAGCCGAACACGATCATCTTCCGGACGCTGATGCGCTTCCTCGACCAGATGCAGATTCCGGTGGTGACGACGCTGCGCGATTCCCAGCACTACGTCTACGCCAACGAGCAGGGACTCGGCCTGCACGACATGAATCCCGCCCGCGTCCACCCCGAGTTGCAGCAGTGGGACGCGCTCTGGGGCTGGCTCGAATCCCGCACGCCTTTCGCGCAGCCCGCGGCGGCCGTCGGCCTGACCTGAACCGGCGATTGGTCGGCGCCTCGGGCGCCGTCCAATGGCGTGCCCCGAAGAATCCTCCCGGCGCCGGCGCGATGGTTCCTGGCTGCAGGCTTCACCGCACTGTCCGGCCCCCTGGCGGCCGAGCCGTGCGCCCCCTGGCCCGAACTCGAGGCGCAGGGGTACCGGATCGGCGACATCCGGGTCCGCAACCTGCCGATCTTCGAGGCCGGCCCCGACGGCGACCTGCCGGCGCTGTACGGCCTCGCCAACCGGCTGCACATCGACACGCGGGACTCGGTCATCGAATCGCAGCTCCTCTTCTCCGAGGGTGAGCTCGTCTCGGAACGGCTCGTCGAGGAGACCGAGCGGAACCTGCGCGACCTGCGTTTCATCCGGGAACCCGACGTGACGGCCGTGGACTGTCACGACGGCCTCGTCGACCTCGAGGTCAGCGCTCACGAAGTCTGGACCACGAATCCGGGCGCCTCCTTCGAACGCACCGGCGGGAGCAATTCGGGCGGCATCAAGCTGGAGGAGCTGAACCTGTTCGGCCGCGGCAAGCAGCTAACCTTCGAGCTCGCGACCGACGCGGACCGCAGCTTCTACACGGTCCACTGGCGCGATCCCGGCGTGCGCGGCAGCCGCTGGATCCATGACCTCGCCTTCAGCGACAGCAACGACGGCCACGGCTGGCGCGTCGAGCTCGAGCGGCCGTTCTATTCACTCGACACGCGCTGGAGCTTCGGCACCGCCCTGCAGCAGGACCAGTCGGTGGAACCGGTCTACCGGCTCGGCGAGCGGGTCGCCGGCTACGGCCGGCAGACCGAGTACGGCGAGGTTCGATACGGCTGGTCGGACGGCCTCAGCAACGGCTGGTCGCGGCGCATCGCGACGGGCTTCCGGCGCGAGCATTCGACCTTCAGCCTCGCGCCCGACGAGGCGGCACCGGACACGCTGCCGGCCGACCGGCTTCTCGACTATCCGTTCCTGCGCTTCGAAGGCGTGCAGGACGACTACGAGACGATCCGTAACCGAGACCAGATCGCGCGCACCGAGGACCAGCTGTTCGGCATCCGCTACGCGCTCGAGGTCGGGCTGTCCTCGACGGGGCTCGGGGCCGACCGCGACGCGCTGCTCGCCCACGCGGAGGCGAGCCGCGGCTGGCGCATCGCCGAGGACCGGGCGCTGTTCGCGGACCTCAAGCTGACGACGCGCCTCGAGGGCGGTTCCGTGGCCGACGGGCTGCTGTCCGGCGGCCTGCGCTATTACCACCCGACCGGGCCGCGCGGCGTGTTCTTCGCGGGGCTGGCCGCGGCCGCGGGGCAGGCGCTCGATGCCGACCACGAGCTCACGATCGGCGGCGACACGGGGTTGCGCGGCTATCCGCTGCGCTTCCAGGCGGGCAGCGGGACCGCGCTCCTGACGATCGAGCAGCGCTACTTCACGCCGTACAAGCTCTGGCAGCTCGCGAGCGTGGGCGGCGCCGTGTTCTTCGACATGGGCAAGGCTTTCGGCGAGCCGACGCTGGGCCCGAGCGAGGACTACGGGCTCCTCAAAGACGTGGGATTCGGGCTGCGGCTCGGCAGCCTGAGTTCGGCGCTCGGCAACGTCCTGCACATCGACGTGGCCTTCCCGCTCGACGGGCCGCGGTCGATCGACCGCGTCCAGTTCCTGGTCAAGACGAAGCGCAGCTTCTGAACGCTCCGGCGGTGGATAATGCGCGCGTGACCCGCGACGCCGCCATCGCCGACATCCGGCACCTGCTCGCCTGCCCCGTCTGCCGCGATCCGCTGGCGGTCGGCCCGGACTGGATCCGCTGCGAAGGCTGCGACGCCCGCTATCCCGTGGAGGACGGCATCGCGCTGCTGGCGCTGCGCGGCGGCTCGGAGACCTGGGGCGTCGCGCCGACCGGCGAGCAAGGCACGGACTACCAGGACGAGTTCCAGGACATCGCCCGCGCGGCCGACTACAACCTTCAGTTCCGCCGCCGGCCGCTCAAGCTCGGCGTGACGCCGCGCGAGTCCGCGCTCATCAGGCGCTGCATCCGGAAAGTCGGGCGCTCGCGCGCGATCCTCGAGATCCCCTGCGGCGGCGGACGCCTGACGCCGGCATTCGCCGACTCGACCGAACTCGTCATCGAGGCCGACGTCGCCATCGGCCAGGTGCGCTACGGGCGCAAGGCCTCGCAGGCGCAGGCGCCGCGCGTGTGGATGACCGCCTCGGCGTTCCACATTCCGCTGCGCGACGCGAGCGTGGACGGCGTCGTGTGCGTCCGGCTCTCGCACCACCTGCCGACGGCCGCCGAGCGCGAGCGCCTGTTCGCGGAGGTGCTGCGCGTCTCGCGCCGCTTCGCGATCGTGACGTACTTCGACCGGCACTCGCTCAAGCACCTGACCTGGCGCCTGCGCCACCCATTCAGCCGCAAGGCACGCAAGCCCGCGCTGTCGCGGTCCGAAGTCGCCGCGCTCGCCGCCGCGCACGGCGCGCGGCTCGTATCCAGCGAGCCCCTGTCGCGATTCGGGTCAGGACACCGCTACGCGCTGCTGGTCAGGGATGCGGGTTCCAGCCCAGCACGAGGATGAGCGCGGCGAAACCGGCGACGTAGGCGGCGGCGACCGTCCAGCCCTCGCGCAGCCACCGGCCCGTGGCACGCGCCTCGGGAAACATGTTGGAGATCGCCACCCCGGCCGAGGACCCGAACCAGAGCATCGAGCCGCCGAACCCTACGGCAAAAGCCAGCACGCCCCAGTCGTAGCCGCCCTGCTTGAGCGCGAGCGCGGTGAGCGGGATGTTGTCGAAGAACGCGGACACGAAGCCGAGCGCGAAGGCGCTGCCCAGCGACGCGGCGGGCAGCGACTGCACCGGCATCAGCGATGCCGACGCCACGAGACAGAGTAGGAAGACCGAGCCCTTGAGCGCGCCGGGCAGGACGCCCCAGTCGGGGCGGCGCCAGGGGGCCGTGACGACGATCGCGAGCGCCACGGCGGTGCCGATCACCGGAAAGCGCCCCGTCAGCTCGGGCGCCGCGGCGTTGACGCCGACGTTCGCCGCGACCGCGCAGGCGAGGATGATGCCGACGATCGCGACGCGCGCCCAGTCGACTTCCAGCCGGCGCGGCGCGTCCTTCAGGATCGGCGCGTAGCGGTGCTGGGCGCGCGCGGCCGGCAGGCCGAACACGAGCAGCGCCACGCCTGCGGCGACATACGCATGCAGCACCTCGACGGGCGGAACGCCGCTGATCCACATCATCGTGGTGGTCGTGTCGCCGATCACGCTGCCGGCACCGCCCGCATTCGCCGCCGCGACGATCGCCGCGAGGTAGCCAACCCGCACGCGCCCGCGGAACAGCGTGTGCGCCGCCGCGCCGCCGATCAGGGCCGCGGCGATGTTGTCGAGGAATCCGGAGACGACGAACACGATCGCAAGCAGCGCGAAGGCGCCGGTCCAGTCGTCCGGCAGCAACGCGGGCAGGGCTTTCGGCAGGCCGCTCGTCTCGAAGTGGGCGGCCAGCAGCGCGAAGCCGACCAGCAGCAGCAGCAGATTCACGAGGATCACCCACTCGTGCGCGAAGTGCGCGGCCAGGCCGGCGGCGCCGGGGCCGGGCGGGAACGACGTGACGAGCCACTCGCAGGCGATGACCGCGGCGAGGCCGGCGGCGGCGATCGGCAGCGCCCGGCGGTGGAACAGCGCAACCCCAGCCAGCGTAAAGCCGAAGAGCAGGAACTCGACCGGCGGCAATCAGCGGACCTGCGGCCAGTCCCAATCCGCGGCCGTCGCGCGGCAGCCGCCGCCTTCCGCCCCGGTCCAGGCGCGGCCGCGCACGAAGCGGCCGGGGCGCGCGTCCGTCGGCTCGCCGTTCTCGAGCGCGGGAACGCCGTTCACGATGACGTGCGAGACGCCGGTGGAGTACTGGTGCGGGTTCTCGAAGGTCGCATGGTCCTGGATCGTCGCGGGGTCGAAGACGACGACGTCGGCGAAGTAGCCTTCCCGGAGGGTCCCGCGCTCGCGCAGGTTGAGGACCATGGCCGGGTGGGAGGTCAGGCGTCGGATCGCGTCCTCCAGGGTGGTCAGCTTCTCCTCGCGGACGTACCGGCCGAGCACGCGGGCGAAATTGCCGTAGGCGCGCGGGTGGGCGCCGCTCTTCAGGAACACGCCCTCCGCGGACATGGCCGCCCCGTCGGACCCGAAGTTCATGTACGGCAGCGCGACCTTGCGGCGCACTTCGTCCTCCGACATCAGGAAATACACCGTGCCGACCCGCGTCTCGTCGGCCGCGACGAGGTCCATCGCCGCTTCTTCGGGGCTGGTGCCCCGAAGCTTCGCGACTTCGGCCAGCGTCTTGCCCTGGTACTGCGCCTTGAGTTCCGGGTTGCGCAGTTCGACGATCAGCACGTTCTCGGCGCCGCCCGCCGCGCGCATCAGGTTCTCCCAGCCGACCGGTTCGGCCCGCATTTCCGCGATGACGCGCTTGCGCGTCGCCGGATCGCGCAGGCGCGCGAACCAGGCCTCGTTGCCGCCCGCCTGCACCCAGGGCGGCATCGCGGCGTCGAGCCCCGTGGCGCCCGCCGGATACGCGTACATGTCCGTGGTGATCGCGAGCCCCTCGCGCCGCGCCGCCTCGATGCGCTCGAGCGCGCCGTCCATTTTCGGCCAGTGCTCGCGGCCGCCCGCCTTCAGGTGATAGATCTCAGCCGGCGCGCCGGAGCGGCGCGAGATCTCGATGGTTTCATCCACGGCCTCGAGCAGCCCCGCGCCCTCGCTGCGCATGTGGGTCATGTGGATGCCGCCGCAGCGCGCGGCGGTCGTCGCGAGCGCGACCAGCTCTTCGGTCTCGGCGAACGTGGCCGGCACGTAGATGAGGGAGGTGCCGATGCCGAGCGCGCCCTCCTCCATCGCCTGGCGGACGACGTCCTGCATCGCCGCGAGCTGCTCCGGCGTCGGGTCCACGTCGTCCTCGCCGAGCTGCAGGATGCGAGGGTTCACCGCGCCGATCAGCGAGGCCACGTTCATCGAAACGCCCTTTCTCTCGAGCGTCTCGAGGTACTCGCCGAGCGTCGTCCACTCGACCGGGTACTTCAGGTCGCCCTGGCGCGCGATCATCTCCGCCTTCATCGCCGGGTTGAGCGGGCCCATGGAGAAGCCCTCGCCCATCACCTGCAGGGTGACGCCCTGGCGCAGGTCGCTCTGGCCGCGCCCGTCGACGAGCAGCGACTCCGTGGACCAGGACAGCATGTTGATGAAGCCGGGCGCGACGGCCTTGCCCGTCGCGTCGATCTCGCGGCGCGCCGTGCCGGCCGCCTTCGGCCCGACGTACGCGATGCGGTCGCCAAGGATGGCGACGTCGCCGGCCACGCCCGGCGACCCGCTGCCGTCGTACACCGTGCCGCCGCGCACCAGCAGGTCGTAGTCCGGCTCGCGGTCGCAGGCGGACAGCAGCGGAATCAGCAGCAGCAGTCCGCGGAATCGCATGGGTCGTCCCTCGCGCTACTTGACGGTGATCGCGATCGGCTTCGAAAGGACCGGCGGGTCGTGCGGGATGTGCAGGTGATCCGCGAGCAGGAGCTGCAGCGTGTGGTTGCCCGGTGCAAGCGTCACCTGGGCTTCGGTCTGGCCCTTGCCGAAGTGGACGTGGTTCGCGTCGGCGGGGATCGGCAGGTTGAAGGCCGGCGGCGGCGCGTCGATCAGCAGGTGGTGGTGCCCCGTGTTCTCCATCGCAAGCCCCGCGGGCGCGACACCCATGCCGCGCAGGCCGAATCGCACGGTGACGGGACTGGTGACGGTCTCACCGTCGCGCGGCGAGATGATGTAGAGCTCGACGTCCTTCGGCGAAGGGTTGCGCGGCAAGTCGACCGCGAGCGCGGTGACGGCGACAAGGGCGAGGAGGCTGCCGAGGATTTTCATGACAGCCGATTATGCTAGGGTCGCGTCGTGGGGGGCAATCGCATCGAGACCGCCGAGTTCTCCGGCCGCCTGCTGATGGTCGGCTGCGGCAGCATCGGCCAGGCCATGCTGCCCCTGCTGCGGCGCCATCTCGTCCTGCCCGAGGACGGGCTCACGGTGCTCGAGGCGAGCGAGCAGGGCCGCGCGCTGGCGGCCGCGAACCAGGCGAGGTTCGTCCACTGCCACCTGAAGCCCTCGACGTACCAGCGCGAACTGCGGCGGCGGCTCAAGCCGGGCGACCTGCTGCTAAACCTCTCGGTAGACGTCTCCAGCCTCGACCTGGTCGAGTGGTGCGCCACGCATGGCGTGCTGTACGTCGATACGTCCATCGAGCCCTGGCCCGGCGTGTTCGACAACCCCATGCTGACGATGCGCGAGCGCACCAATTTCCGCACGCGCGAGGACATGCTCAAGCTCGGCCGGCGGCTCAAGCCCGGCGGGCCGACGGCCGTCGTGGATCACGGCGCGAATCCGGGCCTCGTCTCGCACTTCGTCAAGCAGGCGCTGCTCGACCTCGCGAGCGGCCTCGGCAGGGCGGCCGAGACGCCGGCCAACCAGGCTGCCTGGGCGACGCTCGCGCGCGACCTCGGCGTCACGCTGATCCAGGTCTCCGAGCGCGATACGCAGGCGACCGACCGGCCGAAGCGGCCGAACGAGTTCGTCAACACGTGGTCGATCGACGGATTCGTGGACGAGCTGATGCAGCCCTCCGAGCTTTCGCTCGGCACCGCGGAAGCGCGCAAGCCCCCGGGCTCGCACTGGCACCGGCCGCGCTGCGGCTCGATATACATGCATCGCCCGGGCGGCGCCACCTACGCGCGCAGCTGGCTGCCCTCCTCCGGCGGATTCCAGGGCCTCCTGATGACGCACGATGAGGTGTTCTCGATCGCCGACTACCTGTCGCTGCGCCAGGGCACGAAGTTCGACTACCGCCCGACGGTGATGTTCGTCTACCACCCCTGCGACGACGCGATGCTCTCGACGCTGGAACTCGAGGGCCGCGGCTGGTCCCTGCAGCCGACCCGCCGCATCATCCGCGCCGAAATCGTCACCGGCATGGACGAACTCGGCGTGCTGCTCGCGGGACACGGCCGGAACGCCTACTGGTTCGGCTCGCAGCTGTCGATCGCCGAGGCGCGCCGGCACGTGCCGTACACCAACGCGACCTGCCTGCAGGTCGCGGCCGGTGCGCTCGGAGCCGCGATCTGGGCGATCCGCAACCCGCGCGAGGGCCTGCGCGAGGCGGACCAGCTCGATTTCCGCGCCGTGCTCGACATCGCGCAGCCGTACCTCGGCCCGCTGGTCGGCGCCTACACGGACTGGACGCCGCTGCAGGGCCGCGGCGAGCTGTTCAGCGAGAACCTGGTTCCCGACCAGCCCTGGCTCCTGCAGAACGTCTGCGCGCGCCAGTGGCATTCCTGACCCGAGGACACTCATGAAACCGCATGGACTGCTGATCGCGATCTGCCTCGCCGCCGGCGCCGCCGGCGCGCAGGACGCAGCCCCGAAGCGGCCGATTACCCACGAGGACGTCTGGCTCATGAAGCGCGTCGGCGCGCCGGCGCTTTCGCCGGACGGCCGGCTCGTCGTGGTCGCGGTCGCCGAGCCCGCCTACGACGACGCCGCGAAGGCGAGCGACCTCTGGCTCGTCCCCGCGGACGGCAGCGCGCCGCCGCGCCGCCTCACGTATACGCCCGGCGCGGAGTCGGGCGTCGCCTGGAGCCCCGACTCGCGCCGCATCGCCTTCTCGGCGAAGCGCGAAGGGCAGGACGAGGCGCAGATCTACGTCCTCGACCTCGCGGGCGGCGGCGAGGCCGAGCGCGTGACGCAGGTATCCACCGGCGCGAGCCGCCCCGAATGGCGGCCCGACGGCGGCGCGATCCTGTTCACGAGCATGACGTATCCGGGCGCGATGACGGACGCCGACAACAAGTCGCGCATCGAGGAGCGGAAAGCCCGCAAGTACAACGCGCGCGTGTACGAGCAGTTCCCGATCCGCCACTGGGACCGCTGGCTCGACGAGCGCCGGCCGACGCTGATGCTGCAGGCGCTCGGCGACGGCTCGGCGGCCCGCGACCTGCTGGCCGGCACGGCGCTGCGCAACGCACCCGGGTTTGGCGGCGACCTCGACACGGAGGGCGACGTGCTCGACGCCGCCTGGTCGCCCGACGGCGGGACGATCGTCTTCGCCGCCACCGACGCGCGGGACCGCTCGGCGCGCGCCCTCGTTCAGCAGTCGCTGTACGTGATGCCGGCCGGCGGCGGCGAGCCGCGGCGGCTCACCGGCGACGAGGCGAGCTACGCGGCTCCGCAGTTCGCCCCCGACGGCTCCGCGCTGTACGCGCGCGCGACGCCGCGCACGAAGTTCGTCTACAACGACGACCGGCTGGTGCGCTTCGACTGGGCGAATCCCGCGCCGCGGCCCGTGGCCTTCGGCTTCGACCGCCCGGTCGGCAGCTTCCGGGTGAGCCCGGACGGCGAGACCGTCTACCTGCTCGCCGAGCACGACGGCCGCGAACGCCTGTTCGCCGTCCCTGCGACCGGCGGCGCCGTGCGCGAGGTCGGCAGCCTCGAATCCGGAAACCTGTCGGGGCTGCAGGTCGAGGGCACCGAGGAGTCGCCGGTGATCGTCGCCAACTGGGGCAGCGCGGTGGGCCCGCCGGAAGTGATGCGGCTCGATGCCGCTGACGGCGCTCGCCGCCCGCTGTCCGCCTTCAACGCGGAGCGCGTGGCGGCCATCGACTGGCTGCCGATCGAGGAGTTCTGGTTCACCGGCAGGCGCGGGGCGCGCATCCACAACATGCTGGCGCTGCCACCCGGCTTTGATCCGGCGAAGAAGTACCCGTTGTTCGTGCTGATCCACGGCGGGCCGCACCTGATGTACAAGGACGAGTTCTTCCTCCGGTGGAACTACCACCTGCTCGCCGCGCCGGGCTACGTGGTGCTGATGACGAACTACCGCGGCTCGACCGGCTTCGGCGAAGCCTTCGCGCAATCGATCCAGGGCGACCCGTTGATGGGACCGGCCGACGACATCAACCAGGCGGCCGACGAAGCGATCCGGCGCTACCCCTTCATCGACGCGAGCCGCCAGGCCGCCGGCGGCGCGAGCTACGGCGGCCACCTGTCGAACTGGCTCGCGGTCTCGACGAACCGCTACCGCTCGCTCGTCAGCCACGCCGGGCTGTACGACCTCAAGACGCAGTGGTCGACGAGCGACATCGCCTACTCGCGCGAGCGCAACCTCGGCGGCCCGCCCTGGGAGGGCGTGTCAGGCTGGAAGGACCAGAGCCCGTTCTGGCACTCGAAGAAGCTGAAGACGCCGATCCTGGTGACCTTCGGCGAGCGCGACTTCCGCGTGCCCTACAACAACGGGCTCGAGTTCTGGACGGTCCTGCAGCGCCAGCAGGTCGAGAGCCGGCTGGTGCTGTTCCCGGACGAGAATCACTGGATCCTGAAGGGCGAGAACAGCCGGTACTTCTACCAGGAAGTGCACGACTGGCTCGCGAAGCACTTCTAGGGCAGCTGTATGCCGCCCTTCCCGCCCATGCCCTTGAGGCCGGCGGCAGCGCCCGCGTCCGGGATGACGATCGACGACGCCGCCTGGCGGCGCAGTTCCTGCAGCTCGCGCGCCGCTTCCTCGATCGCCTGCTGGGCGGCCGGGCCGAACTGCGCGACCGCCTCCGCAAGCGTCCTCGCGGGGAGCTCGAAGGTGAGCGGCAGCGAGCCCATCGGCGTCATGACCGTCGCCTGCCCGACGTAGACGACCGCGCGTGACGGATCGTCGCTGCCGTCGGACTTCACGGGCGTCATCCGGCGCAGCGTGCCGACGCGCTGGTCCGTGAAGATCTCCTCGCGGTAGAGCGCATCGGCGCTCATCTGCGCGTCCATGGGGCGTTCGTTGCTCATGCGGCCGATTTTATCCCAATCAGCGCACGACCGCGAAACCGCGGCTGTCTGCGCCCCAGGGCGCCGCGGCCTCGATCGCGGGCAGCACGTCTTCCGGCCTATCGACGACAGTCCACATGGCGGCGTGGCGGACGTCCAGGAAGCGGCCTGAGACCGCCGCCTCGAGCTGCGAGAGCAGCGCGTCGTAGTAGCCGCGCGTGTTCACGATCACGATCGGCCCGAGGTAGAGCCCCAGGCGCTTCAGCGTGATCGCCTCGAACAGTTCCTCGAGCGTGCCGGGCCCGCCGGCGAGCGCGACGACGGCGGAGGCGCGCGTCAGCATCTCGTGCTTGCGCGTGCGCATGTCCTCGACGACGTGAAGCTCGGTCAGGTCGTCGTGCCCCCACTCGAGGTCCACCATGAACTTCGGGATCACGCCGACAATCCGCCCGCCCGCCGCGAGCGCGCCCTCGGCGAGGGCACCCATCGAACCCGCGCGGCCGCCGCCGTAGACGACCGTGCACCCGGCTGCGGCGAGCAGCCCGCCGAGCCGGCGCGCGACGTCGTGGAAGTCCGCGTCGCAGGCCTGGCTGGACGCGCAGTAGACGCAGACGCTGCGCGGGGCGGCCGGCATCAGCCGGTCGCCTGCAGCGCGAGCGCGATCCCTGAGACGCTCGCAAGCAGCGCCTCGAAGAGCGCGTGATCCTCGCGCCCTCCCTCGCGCCAGCGGCGCAGGAGGTCCACCTGCATCAGGTGCATCGGGTCGCCGTACGGCGCCCGCAGCACGGTCGCGCGCTGCAGCGCCGGGCGGCTGTCGAGCAGGTCGGCCTCGCCCTTGATCGCCGTGACCCAGCGCTTCGCGAGCGCGTGCTCGGCGCGGATCTCCCCGCTGATGCCGGACGCGTCGCCGGTCGCGAGGCGCTCGTAAAGCGCGGCGATGTCTAGGTCCGCGCGCACCAGGTCGAGCTCGACGTCGTCCAGCAGGTTAGCGAGGAAGGGCCACTCCGCCAGCGCGGCCTCCAGCGCGCCCGCGCCGTGCTCGCGCGCGGCGGCCTCGAGGCCGGCGCCGATGCCGTACCAGCCGGGCAGCACGTGCCGGCTCTGCATCCAGGCATAGGTCCAGGGCACCGGGCGCACGGCGGCGATGCCGGGAGCGGCGCGCGTGGCGACGCGCCCGCCGATCTGCATGCGCTCGATGACGTCGATCGGCGTCACGTCGCGGAAGAACCGGAGGAATCCGGGCTGGTCGTGCACGAGGGCGCGGTAGCGGGCACTGCTTGCCGCGGCGATGCTGCCCATGAGCGCGCGCAGGGCCTGTTCGCGCCCCGGCGGCCGCGGCTGCTCGATGCGGTCCATCGCGACCGCGAATACCGCCTTCTCGAAGCTGCGCAGCGCGATGCGGCGCAGGCCGTAGCTGTTGCTGATGCCTTCGCCCTGCTCGGTCGCGCGCAGCCGCCCGCGCGTCGCGCCATCCGGCGCGTCCTCGACCAGGCGCGCGATGGGGCCCCCGCCGCGGCTCGACGGGCCGCCGCGGCCGTAGAAAATGGCGAGGTCGATGCCCGCGCCGGCCGCGGCCGCCACCAGGTCGACCTGCGCCTGGTAGATCGCATGGCGCGAAGCGGCGATGCCGACCGCCTGGTTGCTCTCCGAATAGCCGAGCAGCACGCCCTGGCGCCCGCCGCGGGCGGCGAGGTGCCGGCGGTAGCCGGGTTCGGCCAGCAGCGACTGCAGGACCGCGCCGGCGCCTTCCAGCGATCCGACGCTCTCCAGCGCGGGGACCACGTCGAGCGGCACCTCGCCGGTCTCCCGGTCCGTGATGTTGGCCCAGCGCGCGAGCAGCAGCACGGACTGGACGTCGTCGGCCGCCTCCGTGCCGCTGACCACGTAGTCACCGACCGCGCGTTCGCCGAACTTGCTGCGACCCTGGAGCATTGCCTCGAAGACCGCCAGCGCGCGCCGGCCGGCGGCATCGAATCCGCCGACCGGCCCGCGGTCGCGCGCAATGGACTCGCACAGCGCGTGGCTGCGCGCCGCGGCAGGCAGCCCCGCCCAGTCGGCGCGGCCGAGCCCCTGCGCGACGACTTCGCGGTGCACGTCCGCGTGCTGCCGCACGTCGAGCGTCGCCAGGTGGAAGCCGAAGGTCAGCGCGCGGCACAGCAGGCGCTCGACCGGGAACAGCCCCGCGTGCCGTCCGTGGTTGGCCCTGAGGCTGGCCGCGACCAGCTGAATGTCGCGGACGAACTGGTCCGCCGATTCGTAGTGGTTCGGCCTCGCCTCGTAGGTGATCCGCAGCCGCTCGGCCACCTGGGCGAGGAAGATGCGGTACGGCATGCGGTCGTGGCGCGTCGAGGCCGCCTCGCGGGCCTTGGGCAGCAGGATGTCGTACTCGGCGATGCGCGCCTCGAGCTCCGGGCTCGCGGCGACCCGGCCGGCGCTCTGCGACAGCTTCTCGGCGAGCGAACGGCATTCCTGGAAATAGGCCGAGATGACCCGCTGCTGCTGGCGCAGCAGCGTCTCGCGGATGGCCTTCGCGTGCACCTCGTCATTGCCGTCCATGTCGCCGCCCACCCAGCTGCCGAAGCGCAGGATGAGCGGCATGCGCGAGAGCTCCGGCGGCAGGCCGAAAACGGTCTGCAGCCAGAGGGCGATCTCCTCGTAGAGCGCCGGCACCACGCGGTAGACGACTTCCGCGAGGTAGAAGAGCGCGTGCTCGCGCTCGTCCGCGACGGTCAGCCGCTCGCGCGGGTGCGCCTCCGTCTGCCAGCCCGAGGTGACCTCCATGCGGATCCGCTCCCAGACCGAGCGGCGCTCGAAGGGCGTGAGCGTCGGGTCCAGCCGCTCCATCATCATGTCGGCGATCTGCTGGTGCTTGCGGAGGATGGTGCGCCGCGTGGACTCGGTCGGGTGGGCGGTGAAGACGGGGTAGATCGTGACGCCGGAGAGAAGCTCCAGCACCTTCTGCGCGTCGTAGCCGGCGCGCTTGAGCTTGTACATGCAGTCGCCGATGCCGCCGGGCTGCGGCCGGTCGTTGCGCACGAGGTATTCGCGCCGGCGGCGGACGCGGTGCACGCGCTCGGCGAGGTTCACGACCTCGAACCACGTGCTGAAGGCGCGGATGAGGTCGCGCGCCTCGCCCGCCTCGCGGCCGGCGGTGCGCGCCACCAGCTCGACCGCGCTGTCCGGCCTGCCCTCGCGGCGACCGATCGCGGCCCGCCGGTCACCCTCGACCTGTTCGAACAGCCGCTCCCCGCCCTGGTCGACCAGGACCTCGCCCACGAGCGCCCCGAGGGCGTGCACGTCCTCGCGGAGCGCGGTGTCCTTCTCGGGGAACTGCAGGTTCTGGCGGTGGATCACGCGGAGTCCCGCGGGCGCTAGGGAGACGCTGCGCAGGTCGCGTGGAGCGCGTTGCGCGCGCGCCGCGCAGCCACGAGGCGCGACCGACGAAATGTGGTGAATCCACATGAGGAGGGAGCAACGTGGTGGCTGCGCGGCACGCGCACAACCCGTCGGGGCCGGGCGGATTTGCGATGGGGCGGCGTCACTCGTCGCTCATGTATCACGATACACATCGCTCCTCGTTCCTTGCCCGATCGCAAATCCGCCGCGGCCGCGCCCACGCGACCTGCGCAGCGTCTCCCTAGTGATGATGGCCGCCCGGCCCGTGCACGTGCCCGTGCGAGACTTCTTCATGGGTCGCCTTGCGGACCTCGGCGACCTCCACCGAGAAATGAAGCGTTCGCCCGGCCAGCGGGTGGTTGCCGTCGACGGTGACGAAGTCCCGCTCGATCTTCATGACCGTGACGACGCGCGGTCCCTGGCGGCCGCTGGCGCGCAGCTGCATGCCGGGAGCGAGTTCCGTGCCTTCGGGGAAGCGGCTGCGCGGGATGACCTGCACGAGTCGCTCGTCGCGCACGCCGTAGGCCTGCTCGGGGGCCACCGTGACGTCCAGCTTGTCCCCGGCGGACTTGCCCGCCAGTGCCTGTTCGAGGCCGGGGATGATGTTGCCCTTGCCGTGCAGGTAGGCGAGCGGCCCCCGCTCGACGGAGGAATCGATGACGCTGCCCTGCTCGTCGCGCAGGGTGTAATGGATGGCGACGACCTTGTTCCTGGCGATCTGCACGGCGGCCTCCGGCGCGGTTCGCGGGAGCGCATGGTAGCGTTTTGCCGCCGCCCGCGGTACCGCGCGACAGTCCGCCGGGGTCAGTCGAGCGTCGCGGTCACCGTCACGGCGAAGTTGCGGCCCGGCTCGCGGTACAGGGGCAGCAGCGGGTCGTCGGGCGCGAGTCCGCGCACGGCGGACCACTCGTGGTAGGCCTCGTCGGTCAGGTTGAACAGGCCGAGGCTCGCGGTGACGCGCGGGTGCGGGCGCCACTGCAGGCGCAGGTCCAGGACCTCGTGCCCGGCGGGCCGGAACAGCGGTCTTGCGGACTCGTCGACGCCGTGCTTCGCGCCGGCCACCGTGAGTTCGAGGCTTGCGCCGAAAGCGCCTTCCGGGGCGTCGTAGTGCAGGCCGAGGATGCCGCGCGGCGGGTCGATGCTGTTGATCGGCTCGCCGGTCGAGGTGTCCTCCCCGTCCGCCCAGCTCCCCGACAGGCTGGCGGTGAAGCCTTCGAGCACCGGCCGCCAGGCGCCCAGCGCGAACTCGAGCGCGGCCTCGACGCCCGTGATCTCGGCGCTCGCCAGGTTCTGCGACTGGAACAGCGTTGCGCCGGTCGCGGGATCGATGCCGATGTTGACGCGAGACTCGATGAAGTCCTCGTAGCGGCCCGCGAACACGGCTGCGCTGCCTCGTACGGCGCCGCCCGCGAACCTGACGCCGAGCTCGACACTGTCGCTGCGCTCCGACTGCAGGTCGGGGTTCGGGATCGCGCGGTAGTTGAACTGCGGCAGGTCGAAGCCGATGTTGACGTCGTCGAACGGCGGCGCCCGGAAGCCGTGCGCGTACTGCAGGTAGGCGGTCGCGCCCTCGCCGATGCGCCGGGCGACGCCGAGCTTGGGCGACACGGAGGTTTCCTCGATGGACACCGGCGGCTCGCTCGGGTTGTCCTCGGCGTACATCGCGTCGACGCGCGGGTCGAGCCGGTACCAGTCGCCGCGCAGCGCGGGAATGATCGACCAGTCTCCGTCGCCGGGGCGCCATTCGTCCTGCAGGTAGACCCCGAGCTCGCGGACTCGCGACACCGGGAAGTCGCGGACGGGCAGCGACTCGCCGAGGATCTTGCGGGTCGATTCTCCGGTATCGAGGTTGGTCTGGATGCCGTCGCGCCGCTGGGTGACGCGCAGCTCGAGGATCTCGACGCCGCCGAGCAGCCGGTGCGTGTCCCCGCCCGCGGCGAGCTCGCGGCCGAGCGTCAGCTCGCCGCCCGCCACGCGCTCCTCGTAGCTGAACGTGCGCTCGAACGCGAGCGGCGGCAGGGCCGGCGGCACGGCGCGACGCTCCTCGTGCGTGCGCTGCAGGACGTCCGACTCGCTCCACCACGCCCGCCAGACGGCGTAGTCGAGCCCCGCCGTGCCGCCCAGGTCCTGGTCGACCAGCAGGCCCTTGTTCTCGGCCCGGTCGTCGCCGGCGAGGAACACCGTGTTGGCGAACCGCCCGCCCGAGAGTTCGAGCGCATCGATGTCGGTCTGCACGCGCTCGCGATTCCACTGCGCGGTGAGCCGGAGCGGGTGCTCCTCGCCGGCGAGGACCAGGCGCGCGAGCGCGGCGTCGGAGGCGTAATCGCGCGGGTTCGGCGGCGGCGGGCCGCCCGCGTGCTCGATTGCGCCGGCGTCGCGGTGCGCGAAAGCGAGCAGGCCCTCGGCCGACCCGAGGCGTGCGGCGCCCGTCAGCCCGGCGAGGGTCGAGCCGTCGTCATCCGCGTAGCCGACGCGCGCGCGCAGGACGGCGTCGGCGCCGGCGTCCAGCAGGTCCGAGGGGTCGAGCGTCGTGGTCGCGAGCACGCCGGCGATCGCGTCGCTGCCGTAAAGCGCCGAGGCCGGGCCGCGCAGCAGCTCGATGCGCTCCACCAGCTCCAGGTCGGCGTACTGCCGGCCGGTGTTGGCGAAACTGCCGATCGCGAAGCCCTTCGGGCCCGGCACGCCGTCCGTCTCGATGTGTACCCGGTTGCCGCCGATGCCGCGCACGGTGACGCCCGTCGTCCCGAATCGCTGCGGGTCGCGCGGCATCGAGACTCCCGGTTCGCGCCGGAGCACGTCGCCGACGTCGAAGGCGACCAGCGCCTCGACCTGTCCGGCCGGGATCACCGAGACCGCGGCGGCCGCGTGCTGCAGCGGCTCGGGCCGCTTGCCGACGACGGTGACGGTCTCGAGTTCCGCGGTTCCGGTCACCGCCGCCTCGCCGGCCGCCGCGGCGAGGCCGAGCAACAGCACGGCGGCACGCATCAGTAGATGTCGTGCGTCGTGTTGTAGACGTTGAACTTGCCCGTCGGCGTAACCAGGCGCGGATCCTTGATCACCGCCTTGAGCTTGCGCGTGCGGTCGTCGACCACGACCAGCGCGGACTGCTGGTTCATGCCGTTCCAGACCGAGAACCAGACCTCGTCGCCCGCCTTGTTGAACTCCGGCTGCACGACGCGCTTCGGCCCCTCGCCGACGTCCGCCCACTCCGCGATCGGCAGGACCTCGAAGCCCGCGTCGGGGTTCCGCACGTCGAAGACGGCCACGCTCTGGCTGATCTTCGGGTCCGGGTTGAGCGGCGTGTCGACCCACAGGTTGGTCGAGTGCGGATGCGACTTGACGAACAGCGAGCCGCCGCCCTGCCCCTTCAGCACCCGGACCGCCTTCCAGGCGTGCTCGGGGTGCTTGTCCGGGTCGGTGCCGATGTAGGTGATCTTCTCGTTGCCGAGCGCGCTCGTGATCCACGCCGGCCCGAACTTCGGATCCTCGACGTTGGCGCCGCGGCCCGGGTGCGGGATCTTGTCGACGTCGACGAGCGCCGTCAGCTTGCGCTCGCGCGAGTCCACGACCGCGATCTTGTCGGACTGGTTCGCGGCGGTCAGGAAGTAGCGCAGCGTGCGGTCCCAGCCACCGTCGTGCAGGAAGCGCGCGGCGCCGATCTGCGTGACCTGCAGGTTGTCCACGTCCCGGTAATTGACGAGCAGGATCTGCCCGGTCTCCTTGACGTTGACGATCCACTCCGGGTGCTCGTGCGAGGCGACGATGGCGGCCACCCGCGGCTCGGGGTGGTACTCCTGGGTGTCGACGGTCATGCCGCGCGTCGAGTAGATCTTGACCGGCTCGAGCGTCTCGCCGTTCATGACCGTGAACTGCGGCGGCCAGTAGGTGCCGCCGATCGCGAGCCTGTCCTCGAAGCCCTTGAACTTCGAGGTTTCGACGGAACGCGCCTCGAGGCCGAGCTTGATCTCCGCGACGATTGCCGGCTTCTCCATCCACAGGTCGATCAGGTCCACCTTGGCGTCGCGGCCGACCGTGTAGACGTAGCGGCCCGAGTGCGACATGCGCGAGATGTGCACCGCGTAGCCAGTGCGCAGGATGTTGATGATCTCCTTGCTGTGGCCGTCGATCAGCGCGACCTCGCCCGAGTCGCGCAGCGTGACCACGAAGATGTTGTCGATGTCGTAGACGTTCATCTTCCGCGTCGGGCGCTCCGCGGGCGGGACGATCAGCTTCCAGCTCCCGCGCATCTCCTTCATGCCGAACTCGGGCGGCATGGGCGGCACGTGCTGCACGTAGCGGGCCATGATGTCGACGTCCTCGGGCGACAGGTCGCCCGAGGTGCCCCAGTTCGGCATGCCGGCCGGCGAGCCGTAGTTAATGAACACCTTCAGGTAGTCCGTGCCCTTGGCCTGGGTGATGTCCGGGGTGAGCGGCTTGCCGGTCGCGCCCTTGCGCAGCACGCCATGGCAGCCCGCGCAGCGCTCGAAGTAGATCTTCGTGGCGCGCTCGAATTCCGGCCGCGACATCGCCGGGGCGCCGGGCGACACGACCATCTCGATCTCGCCCGCCGCCTGGCCGACGGCCGAGGGCGCGCCCTGGTACTTGAGTTCGGCGACCGAGGTCGCCGGGTGTTCCGTGGGCGACTGCGCGGTCTGCTTCGGCTTCGGGCCCGCGCGCACGGCGGCGACCTCGGCCGCGGACACGACGCCGAAGGCGTTGCCCCAGGAGCTCATGGCGAAGGTCAGGGCGTCCGCGATCTCGGCATCGGAGAGCTGCGGCATGGGAGGCATCACGGAGTTGAACGTCGCGCCATTGACGACGACCGGGCCGGTCAGGCCCTGCAGGACGTTCTTGATGGCACGGTGCTTGTCGGCCTTCAGGTAATCGGACGCGGCGAGCGGCGGGAACGCGCCCGGCAACCCCTTGCCGTCGGCCTGGTGGCAGGCCTGGCAGGCAGACTGGAAGGCCTTGGCCCCCGCCTCCATCTGGGCCGGGCTCGGCTTGCCGCCGGCCGAGGCCTCGGCGCGGTGAACCGCCACGGCATCCTGGGCGTTCGCGAAGCCGGCGACGGCGAGTGCCAGGGCCGCGAAACCGGCCGTCTGCGTGAGTCTCCGACGTTCCCTGTTTGTCGTGTCACGAGCCATGACCCACCTCCCGCCTGATGACCGGAGCATGTTGCAGGCGGCCCCCGGGGGGCGCCTTGACGTGGATCAATCGCGACGGGGCGCGGACCCTTCTGGAAGGGAAAAGGGGGAAGGGGTCAGAATAGATTGACAAGCTCCTTGTCAATTCTTCGCTGGCGGCCACTGCCGTACTTCGACTTTTGGCCAGAGAATTGACAAGGAGCTTGTCAATCTATTCTGACCCCTTCCCCCTTTTCCCTTCCAGAAGGGTCGGCGTCGCTTCTCGCTAGGCCGGAAAGAACTCGATCGGCTTGGTGGTCGTCATCGCCTCGACGTCCCTGTCCTCGAAGCGGAACATGCGGATGCGGGCGACGAGCTTGCGTTCCAGCTCGGCGTCGTTGAGCTCGGTCGAGACGATGCGTACGTCGGTGACCTCGCCCGACGGCGCGATCGTGAGCTGCACGACCACCTTGCCCTGCAGCTCGGGCTGCTCGCGCAGGGCCCGGCTGTACAGCGCGTAGATAGCCGACTTGTTGCGGTCGAAGACGATCTCGATCTCCTCGCGGCTGCGCGAGGCCTTGCCGCCGGAACCCGTGCGGCTGGCCTTGGCGCGGTCGTCGCCGATCCTGTCGGCGAAGGACGGCACCGCGGTGCCCGCGGCGTGGCCCTTCAGGTTGCCGGGCCCGCTGCCGAAACCCGAGGAGAGCTGGCCCGTGTTGATTCCGCCGCTGCCGACGCCGGTGCGCGAGGTCACGAGGGCGCGCTCCGCGCGGCTCGGCCCCTCGACGCGCCCGATCATCGGCGCGGAGCTCATCTCGGTCGGCTCGAGGGCCTCGCGCAGGTCCTCGAGCTGGTCCTTCATGGCCAGCAGCCCCGCGTTCTCGGCCTTTTTGCGGGCCTCCTCGCGGCGGTCCACCGGCTTGGGCGGCTCCACCGGTTTCGGTTCCGGCTTGGCCTCGGGCTTCGGAGGCTCTTCCTTCTTCGCCTCCGGCTTGGGCGGCGGCGGCGGCTCGAGGACGAGCTTTACGACCTCCTCCGGCAGCGCCGGCGGCGGCGGCCGCTCGTTCATCGGGATGAGCGGGATCAGGATGCCGAGCGCCGCGAACAGGATGAGCGCGAAGCGCGCGGTCTTCTTCAGCCGCTGCTGTTCGTCGTCGTCCGGCGTCCACGGGAGGTCGAAGATCCGGTAGTTGGCGGCCAGCGTGCTCATGACGGCCTCAGACCGCGCCCTTGCCGCTGTACGCGCGCTCGCGCTCGAGCACGGCGAGCGAGACCTTGCCGTACTCCGCCGCCGTGCAGGTCGACAGGATCGTCTTCAGGAAGCTGTAAGGCAGGTCCTTGTCGGCGAGTACCGTGACTTCGTGCGAGGTCGGGTCGTCCTTGTCCTTGAGCAGGCGCTTGCCCGCCTCGGCGACCAGCACCTGCTTCAGCGGCTCGATGACCGGCTCGGCGCGCGCGCGCAGCTCCGCGACGCTCGCGAGCTCGGTGCCGTTCACGAACAGCGCCTCCTTGGTGATCATCACCGTCACCGTCTCGCGCGGCTTGCTCTCGGACATCGACTGCGGGATCTGGATGCTCTTGGTATTGGGCAGGATCTCGTAGTCCGCCGCGTGCACCAGCAGGTACACGACGAGGATCATCAGCATGTCGATCATCGGGATGAGCGACGACATGCCGTGCGAGCCGCCGCCCGCGCGGCCGCGGCCGCGGGTGCCCGGCTTGCGGTTCTGCCGGAGCCTGGCGGAGATCATCGCTGCGCGATCCTGGCCGCCGGCGCGGCCACGGGCGCATCGCCGACGGCGATCAGCGGGAACAGCTCGCCGCGCACGGGCTGGCCGTCGAGCTCCGTGTCGAAGGCCTTCATGGTGTCCATGGTCTGGACCATGGTGTCGTACGGAATATCCGCCTCGAGCAGGACGGTGGCATCCTTCTTCTCGGGGAAGCGGATCTTCACCCTCCGCAGGTAGTTCGACAGCCCCTCGTAGTCCGCCCCGCCCTCGAGGTTCGGCAGCCGCTGCAGCAGCCCGGTGTTGCGGTCGGCGACCTCGATGGCATTGCCGCGCACGATCACTTCCAGCTCCAGCACGGCCGGCAGCTCCGGCGGCGGCCCGCCGTCCACCGGCAGGTTGAGCTCGAGGATGTTCATTTTCGAGAACACCGCCGTGAAGATCAGGAAGAAGATCAGGATGACCATCACGTCCAGCATCGGGACGATGTTGATGTCATTCCTGCCGCGGTAGCGCGCGTGGTTGCGCGACTGCCGCCGGGCGATGCGCGACCCGCTCATGCGCGGGCGCCCCTCACCCCGGCCTCGAGCGGCCGGTGCGGCTGGCGTGCGGCTTCCTGCTGCGACTCGGGATCCATCTTCTTCTCGTTGAGCGCATTCAGGAACTTGACCGAGGCAACCTCGAGGCTGTCCACGATCTCGGTGGTCTTGGTCTCGAGGTACAGGTGCGCGAGCAGCAGCGTGATCGCCGCGATCAGGCCGAGCGCCGTATTGTTCATGGCGACCGAGATCGAGGCTGCGAGCAGGCTCGCCTTCTCGGCCGGGTTCGCCTGGGCGACCGCGGCGAACGCGCCGATCAGGCCGATGACGGTGCCGAACAGGCCCATGAGCATCACGATGTTGGCGAGCGAGGCGATGTAGTGCGTGCGCTTCTCGAGCCGCGGGATCACCTCGACGAGACTTTCCTCGAGCGCCTTCTCGATGTCGTCGCGGCGGCGCGCGGTCTGGATGCGCGTGATGCCGTAACGCATGATGTGGGCGAGCGCGGTCTCGGAGTTCGAGACGGCGTTCAGGGCCTCGCGGAACTTCCCGCCCTCGAGCAGCGGCTGGACCTGCGACCACATGCGGCGGTTGCCGGCGCCGACGCGCAGGATGAACCCGAACCGCTCGAAGGCGATCACGAGGCCGATCAGCCACACGAGGGCGATCGGGTACAGGAAGAACCCGCCGTCGCGGAAGAAGTTGAGGATGACGTCCAGGGCGTGCATGGGCTGCTCCAGGTGGGGTCTCTAAGGGGGCTAGGTTGCCGTTTGGCGCGTTATGAAAACCGGGACTACGTCTCGGGTTTCGCCTGCAGGGCCTCGAAATAGCGCAGTTCCCGGCGGAAGACCTCACGGTCCACCGGCTCCAGCACCTCGTTCAGGAGGCTGTTGGCCGGCCGGCCGGTCAGGTCGCCGAGGTCGGCCCGCTTCCAGGGCACGATCACCATGACCTTCGGCAGCTCGCGGTTGCCGGTGATGGCCGTGGGATCGAGTTCGAGGTGGTCCATGGTGCGGGGCGGCGCCGGGTCGTCCGCGGCGACGGCGGGCTCCTCGGCCGGCGGCGGCGGGTCCTGGGCCCAGGCCGCGGGCGCGAGCAGTCCGAGCAGGGCAAGCACTCTGAGGCCGGGTTTCACGGTTGCACCTCCGCCGTCTGGGCGACGTCGCCAACACGCCGCTTGATTTCCGCGATCCAGCCGGAGACCTGGCGATCCGCCGTCCCCGACTGCGACAGGTACGACTCGAAGTGCTGCAGCGCCTCGGCCGGGCGCCAGAGGTAGAGATCGAGCAGCACCGCGAAATTCCGGTGCGAGCGGTAATGGGCGGGGTCGGCCGCCAGCGCCTGGCGGTAGCTCGACTCGGCGTCCGCGAAGCGGCCTGCCTCGCGCTGCACGTCGGCGAGCTCGTTGAGCGCGACGGCGTTCGACGGATCGCGGCGCAGGCCCTCCTGGAGCGAGGCTTCCGCCTCGAGCCAGCGGCTCTCGCGCGCGTGCAGCATGCCGAGATTCACCGCCGGCGCCGCGAGCGAAGGCTCCGCCGCGACCAGCTGCTCGAGGATCGGCCTGGCGCCCGCGAGATCCCCCGCCTCCAGCTTCACGACCGCCTCGTCGAACGCCTGCTGCGTCGCCGCCGCGATCACGGGCCCGGGCGCCGCCGCTCCGACAGGCGCCGGGGACCCGGCGAGCGCGCGACTAAGTTCCGGCGGAGCAAGCGAGCCGGAGTCCCCGGCGCCTGCCGCAGCGTCGCTGGCCGCAGCCGGTGACAGCACCGCGATGAAGGATTCTGCTTCGACCTTCTTCCCGAAGCGGGCCGGCTGAATCTCCGCGAGCGCCGCAAAGCTCCTGCGGACCCACTCGTCGTACAGCCCCTCGGTCGTGCGCCGCGCGTTGACCTCGTGGACCTCGGCGGACTTCTCCTCGAACGGGAACGCCTGCTCCTCGAGCAGGAGGTCGTACTGCTCGAGCTCCTCCGCGTCGAGATTCGCCGGCCGCTCGGATTTCAGCAGGTCCGCCGCGAGCGTCCGGTACAGCTCGCCCATCTCGAACGTGGCGGCCGTCGTCACTTCCGCGACCGCATAGCCGGCAGCGGACTGGTAGCCGGCGAGGGCCCGCTCCATCGCGGTCTTCTTGGCGGCGAGCGACTGCTTGAGCGGCGCGACGAGCGCGATCGAGCGGAACGCGTCGCGCTCGGCGGACGTCAGTTCGAGCGTCGCGAGCGCGGCGAGATAGCGGCTGCGGTCGGTGCGCGCGGAAGCCGCGTCGCGGTCGGCGGCGACGATGCCTTCGAGCCAGCGGCGCCGGCCCATGCCGTCCCCGTTCTTGCCGGCCCAGTCCGCCAGCTTCTGGCGCGCCTCGACGGCCTCGGCGAGCGGCGCCGGGAAGCGCTGCACGTAGCCCTCCCAGGTCGCCATCGCCCGCGCCGTCTGCCCGGACTTCTCGTAGAGCTCGGCCGCCTGCAGGAGCGCGGACCGCTGGACTTCCGGCGGCTCGTCGCCCGAGGCGGCGATGCGCTCGAACTCGCCGGCCGCCTCGCCGGGCCGGCCGCCCTCGAGGAAGGCGAGCGCAAGGTTGCGCGTGACGTCGGCCTGGCGCGCGCTCGCCGGGAACTCGGCGCGGAACGATTCCAGCACGGGGATCGCCTGCGGCCAGTCCTTGAGCGAGACGAGCAGCATCGCGGCGTCGAACTGGGCGGTCTCGACGATTGCGGCGCCCGGCGCGAGCCGGCCGACGCGCAGGTAGTCGCCGACCGCGCCGGCTGCGTCGCCCGCCGCCTGCCTGGCCTCGCCCTGCTTGTAGATCGTCGCCGCGAGCCGCTCGGTGATCGCCGGCGCCTCCGGGTCGCCCGGCGCCAGCAGCGACTGGACCTGGAGGTAGGCGCCCTCCGCGTCCGCGAAGCGGCCGGTGTCGAACTGCGCGTTGCCGGTCACCGTCCAGGCGGTGCGCTGCATCGCCGCGTCGACCGGGGGCTGGCGCGCCAGCACGAGGCCCGCGACCTCCAGCGCCTTCGGCAGGTCCTTGAGGTCGTAATACTCGCGCGCGGTGCGCGTGAGCAGCGCCGCGCTCTCGGCATGCGACGGGAAGGTGACGGCGAAGCGCTGCTGGCTGTCCAGGCGCTGCCGGTCCCAGGCCGCGAGCGCGGCGCCGTCCAGCGACTTCGCCTCGCGCTCGTAGCACACGAGCGCCGCGTAGCCCGCCTCCGCCGACTTCGCGTGGAACGGATAGGAGTAGGCCGTCCGCTCGTACTCGACGGCGGCGGCGCGGAAGTCCTCGCTCTCGAACAGCGCGTCCGCCAGCAGGTAATTGGTCCCGGCGGACTCCGGATCGTCGGGGAACGACTGCAGGAACTCCCGGTACCAGCGCGCCGCCTCGTGGTAGTCGGCCTTCCTCTTCGAGCGCTGCGCCTCGGCGTGGTAGTACTGCGCGAGGTCCGTGAGGTTGGTCTTGAGTTCCTTGGCCACCAGCGGGAACTGCTCCGGCGTGCGCGCCGCCCAGAAAGTGCTGCCGAGGCGGTAGCGCTCGACGAACTCCTTCTTCCCGTCCAGCACCAGCTGCGCGAAGCCGCCCTTGCGGTAGGCCTCGATCGCCTGCATCTGCAGGAGCGGCGCGCGCTCGTGGTCGGGAGAGCGCCTGACGAACGCGCGGTACGTGTCGGCCGCGTCGGTGTAGCGCTGCTTGCCGACGTACAGGTCGCCGAGCTCCGCGTACAGCAGGTGCGCGTAGGGCACCTCGCCGCGCGCGGTCACGACGCGATCCAGCGTCTCCTGCCCGTCCAGGTAGGAGAAGCCGATCGACAGCACGCGGAAGGTGTCCTGCACCAGCTCGCGGTCGGCGCGCGCGAGCGATGCCGGGTCGGCCAGCCCGCCCGGCTCGCCGGGCGCGAGCAGCTTGAGGTCGAGCACGCGCAGGAACGGATCGAACGACGCCTCGTTTTCCGACTGCTTGAACAGCGACCAGCCCAGCTTGTAGAGGCTCTGCTCGTGGAACTCGCTCCGCGGGCCGAAGGCGCTCGCGGCCTCGTAGGCGGCCTGCGCGTCCACGTAGCGCTGCGCGCTGAACAGGATCTCGCCGCGGCGGAATTGCGCCTCGTCGATGCGCGGACTCGACGGGTAGCCGGCCACCAGCCGGTCCAAGTAGCCGAGCGCCTTCTCGGGTTCGCCCAGCGACTCCCAGCCGCGCGCGAGCTGGTAGAGCACGACGTCGGCACGCGGGTAGTCAGGCTCCTGCTCGAGCAGGCGCGTGTAGATGTCGATCGCCTCGCGCGTCTCGGCCTCGCCCTGCCCGGCCGTCTCGCCGCGCGCGGCGTCGCCCGATTCCATCTGCAGGTCGCCGAGCCGGCGCATCGCTTCGGTCCGCAGTCCCGCGTCGCCGCCCTCCAGCTCGAGGAAGTCCCGGTACAGCGCCTTGGCGCGCTCGGGATCCGGCGCGACAGTCTCGCCCGTGCGGACCACCGGCGCCTCGCGCTTCAGGTCCTTGAGCGTCGGCGGCGGCTTCGGCTTGGCGGCGCCGGCCGCCAGCGGCAGCAGCGCGAGCAGGACCGCGGCCAGGCGGATGCGGCTCATGGCGTCGCCGCCGTGCGGTCGTAGATCGTCGCGAGCGCGTAGCGCGCCTGCACGGCGTACTCGTCGAGGCGCTTGCGCTGGTCCTCGAGCTCGCGGACGGCGATGTCGGCGAGCCGGCGGCCCTGCGCGGCCTTTGCCTCCTCGACCCGGACCGCGAGGGTGTCGATGCGCGGCGACACGCGTTCGACGCGCCGGGCGAGCGCCGCGTTCTTCTCCGGCGCGCCCTCGCGCGCGCGTCCCGAGGCGGTCTCGCGCGTGCGCGCGTCGTAGACCGCCGCGTTCAGGTCCCTGAGCGCCCGGCTGGCCTGCCAGCTGCGGACCTTCCAGGCGGCGTCGAGCTCCCAGAGCAGTACGCCGCGCGCGAGCCGCGCCTTCTCCCGCGCCTCGTCGTAGCTCGCGTCGCCGGCGTGGCGCGCGAGCTCGGCATCGACGGCGTCCAGCATGTCGAGCTGGGCCCGTTCCTCCTCGGTGGCGAGCGCCGTGATGTCGCGCGCAGCGACGGCGGCCTCGAACCCCGCCTGCAGCGCGTCGCGCCGGCCGTTGATGGTCGCGACGTCCACCGTGGCGAGCCGCGCGTCCGCCGCGGGCAGCTTCGCCTCGAAAGCGCGCCGGCGCGTCTCCACCATGTCCGTGAACGCGCCGAGGCTCTGCTGCCAGTCCGCGAGGTTCTTCGCCATGGCGTCGAGCGCGCGGTAGTTCTTGAGTCCTTCCTGGAACTCGTGGCCCGCCATCAGGTGATACAGGTAGCGCGACTCCGGCGAGTCCGGCAGCGTGGCGAGCTGCGCAAACCAGCCCTCGCGGCCGTCGCCGCCCGCCTGCATCGCGGCGGCCAGCAGCGTGCCTTCGCGGATGGCGGCGATCGACTCGCCGATGCGCGAACGCTCGGCGTCGTAGGCGGCAATCGCCCGCTCGTAGTACTCGACCGCCTGCGCCAACGCGCCGAGCTCGGCGTAGGCGTAGGGCACGGCGAGGTAGGACTCCTGCACCGCGGCATCGAGCAGGCTGCGCCCCTGCAGTTCCTGCCACGGCGCGAGCGCCGCTTCGTACTGCTTCGCCGCCGCATCCGCCCAGCCGGCGCCCAGCAGCGCCTTGTTCGACTGCGGGCCTTCGAGCCGCACGCGCTCGAGCGCGAGGCGGGCGGCAGCGGGCTCGCCCGCCTGCAGCTTCGCATAGCCGATCGCGAGGTTGGCCTTGTCGCGCAGCGCCATCAGCTCCGGCCAGCGGGTCTCCAGGCTGCCGACGGCGTCGAGCAGCTCGAGACCGCGCGCGGCCTCGCCCGCGCGCACCAGCGCGACGCCCAGGTTGAACTGACCGTAGGCGAGCCAGTAACGCGGGCCCTGCCAGTTCGAGAGCTCCGCGATCGCCTCCGAATAGCGCTGCCGGTATAGGAGCCCCTGCGCGATCAGCAGCCGCCGCTCGGCCTCCAGGTCCTCGCCCAGCGAGCCGGCGCCCTGTCGCAGCGCCCGGTCCGACTCCTCGTACATGCCCGATGCGTAGAGCACCTTGCCGAGCCAGAACCAGGCGCGGTCGCGCACCTGCTGCGGCGTCGCCGGGTCCGCCAGCAGGCGCTCGAAGATCTCGCGCGCCTCGCGATGCTGCCCGAGCGACAGGTACAGACCTCCGCGCAGCAGCTCGGCGTCGCGCGCGTGCGCCGCGAGCCGGCCCTGGTCGCGGTAGGCCGCGAGGCGGACCAGCGCGTCGAAGTAGTCCTGCTGGTAGTAACGGAACAGCACGTCGCCGTAGTGCAGGTCCTGCACCTTCACGGCCGGCAGGCCGGGAATCGCCTCCTGCTCGACGACCGGCGCGGCGGCCGCGAGTGGCGCAAGCGCCGCGAGGATGATGATCCTGCCCAGCACGCCCGGATCACTCCCAGACTTTGACCACGAATTCGGGCTGGAGCTTGGACGCCTTGTCGCTGATGCGCAGCTCGACGTACTTGGCGCCGACGCCCTTCTCGACCTGCAGCGTCGTCCCGCGCTTGTAGTCGCGCTCGTGCGGCCCCTGGCCGGTGAAGAATGCCGTCACCTCGTGCTCGCCCGCCTTGAGGTTGCCGAGCCACAGGCGCTGGACGCCGCCTCGCTTGAGGGCATCCTGCTCGCGCTCGGTGTAGAGGTAGTTCGCGACTTCCTTGTCGTCGATCTTTAGCTGCACCGAGTCGACGGCGAAGAACGTGCCGACGTCCATGGAAACGAAAACGGCGACCTGCGTGCTGGCGGGGAACAGCAGGTCCTCCTCCAGCATGAAGAGGTCCCTGTTGAGGTCGACGACTTCGCGGCGCAGGGACTGGACCTCGGCGTCGAGGGCCGAGCGCTCGGCGGGTGCCGCGGGCACGGCGGCCTCGTCCGCGACGGCGGGCATCGCCGCGGCCAGCGCCGCGAGGAAAGTGATGAATGCGGTCTTCATGTTGGCTCCGGCTTACTCGTCGATCAGGTCGCGAAGGTTGACCAGCAGGCCGCCCTCGTCGCGCTCGTCGAACGCGGCGTGCCGTGCGCGGATCGCGCCGTTGCGGTCGATCAGCACGATCAGCGGCAGGTCGTCGGCGCGGTAGGTCCGGCTGACCTCCTTGCCCGCGTCGAGCAGCACCGGGTAGCCGATGCCCGCCGCGCCGGCGAGGGCGGCCGCGCGCTCGGGCTCGGTATCGAGGTTCACGCCGAGCACCGTGAACCCGACGCTGCCGTAGGTCCTGCGCAGGCGCTCGAAACGCTCGAGCTCGCGGCGGCAGTCGCCGCACCAGCTCGCCCAGAACACCAGCGCGACGACCTCGCCACGGTACTCGGACAGCCGGTAGTTGCTGCCCGCGGTCGAGGCGAGCGCGAAATCCGGGGCCGCAGGACCCTGGGTCGCGGCCGAGGCGCCGATTCCGGCCGTGCCCAGCAGCGCCGCGAGGACGAGGCGAGCCGCCGCGCCGCGGCGGGAATGGGGAGCATCCATGGTGAACCCCGCGTGACCTGACGCCGGCCAGTCCGGCACGCGATATGTTTACTTAACGGGCGCCGGCGATCTCGGCGCACGTCACACAATGGTGCCGTTGACGATCGGGTTGAAGGCGATGAGGCTGTCCTGGAGGCTCGCCGAGCCCAGGCCATGGCCCGGGAAGCGCGCCGAGAACTGCCCCTGCTCGCCGTGCAGGGCCATGTAATTGAGGATCACGGCCTCGACCAGCAGGTTGACGTTGTTGGCCGCGGGGGTGCTCGCCGTCTCCACGGAACCGTCGTTCCTGAACCAGCCGATCTGCTGGTGCTGCTGCGGCGGGCGGTTATCCCCGGTGTAGAGCTGCGGCCTGCCGCCCGGGTTGTACACGAGGAAGAACGAGGCGGCGGTCTGCTGGTTGTCGCTCGTCCAGTCGAATTTGCCGCGCCCGTCGACGCTGTTGTCGACGACGCCGTCCGCGTTCAGCGAGCCGTCGCTGAACACGTAGAGCATCAGGGGCACGCCGCGGCGCGCGGCGTACTCGAGGCAGGCGCCCATGCAGCGGCCCGCGCGCAGGTCGCGCAGCTCGCCGGTCGCCCGGCCCTGCCCGTGGTAGTCGTAGCCGCCCATCTCGATGGTGCCGGCGCCGGCGTAGCCGTTGATCACCAGCTTCATGACGGCCGCGGTCTTGCGGAACTCGCTGTCGTTGTCGAACTCGGCCTGCGTGAAGATGCCGGCCGGGCCGACGATGTCCGGGTCGAGCTCGGGGTTGAGCGCCGAGGGATCGCCGTAGCGGTCGGTCAGGTCCGCCGCCTTGACGTAGTTGCAGCGCACCATGTCCTTGATGACGGCATCGCGGGTGATCCCGGTATCGACGCGCGCGAGCTTGTCGTCGGACAGCCGCTGGATGGATTCCATGACGCGCACGGCGTCGTCCTGGTCGAGCAGGCCGACGAGCTTGCCGGTGTCGACGAGACCGGTGACGTCGCTCGTGCGGTCGACCTTGGTCGGCCGGACCGAGGGATCGACGAGCATGGCGGGCGCCATGGAGTTGCCGCCGGACTCGGAGCTCTCCGAGCCGATCAGCGTCAGCAGCTCCCCGTCCGCGCCGGCGCGGTAGATGCCGTACATCGGGTTGTGGGGGTTGTTGCCGGTGTCGTTCTCCGAGCGCGCCGGGATCACGGCGCCGTTGATCGCCGCGGCGGTCGTGACGCTGACGCGCTCGAGGATGCCGCGCACGAAGGCGCTGTCCAGGTGGAACAGCAGGCCGAGGCGGCGCTCGATGAAATCGTTGGTCGGGCTGCCCGGGTTGGGCGCGTTCGGCACCATGTCGCCGGGCAGTCCCTGCCGGCCGTAGGCCGCGACCGATAGGAAGTCCTCCTGGCCGTCCTGCCCGCCTGCGAGCACGTTCGATCCGACCATGTTCGCGCCGCCGGCGAGGTCGATGCAGATGAACGGGATCTTGCCGGCGCCCTGCACGGCGATGCCGCAGCTCGCCTTGAGCGCCTCGAGGTCCGGCGACAGCGCGGCGTGCGCGGCCCGCGGGTTGGCGAACAGGCTGAACACGGTCGGCGCGAACACGCTCGCGGCCCCGGCGACGAAGCCCTGGGACACGAACTGACGGCGCGTGACGGGGCGCGGGTGGTCCGGCTGGCGGACCGGCGCGTCGGGATGCAGGGCGCCGCGGCGCGATTTTCTCTTCATGGTTGCATGCACCTCATTGCAGCAGCGTGCTGGCGCTGCCGATCACGGCCGAGCAGGCCGCCTTGACCACGACTTCCGTGCGGTCCGCCGCGCAGGCGCCGCCGCAGGCCGTGAGCCGCCCGATCAGCGCGTTCACCTCGGTCTCGATCTCCGCCGCGGACGGCTGGGTCGCGAGCCCGGTGCCGACGGCGCGGGCGATCAGCGGGCCCGTCACCAGCGACGGCGTGCCGAAGGCAGTCGCGGCCGGGGCGCCGAAGTTGAAGCCCGGGAAGTAGGCCGCGCGGGCGCCGGTGTCGTTCACCAGCTCGTTGCAGTACTCGATGGCGAGCTGCGCCGCACCGACCTGGTGCGAGGACAGGAAGCCCTCGATGTTCTCGACGGTCGGCAGCTGCTGGCGCACGCGGTCGTAGGTGGCGGCGACGTTCGGGTTCGTCGTCGGGACGCCGGTCATCCCGGACATCGACGCGGAGATCTCCTCGAAGGTCCTGAGGCCGATCTCCGGCGACGGGTCGGCGTCGGGCGGCGGCGGCAGCGGCGTCGGCGCCGGCTCCACGAACGGGTTGCTGTGCGTGTCGATGCGTTCGAAGGTCAGGAAGAACTCGTCGGCCGCCGGTCCCTTGTCCAGCGGCAGGACCGTGCCGATGTCCGAGAGGCCGAACCCGGTGGCGGATTCGTAGCCCGCGGCGGTCACCGTGCGGTCGAGCGGCGCGTACGCCTGGCCGACGCGCGCCTCGGCGCCGTTGACGCCGATGCGCACGCCCGCGATGCGGATCTGGTCGGGGTCCTGCGTGCCGTCGAGGCTGATGAACGCCGGCTCGCTGAACAGGTACGAGTAGCTGTCGAACTGGCTGGCCTCGAACATCACGTAGCTGTCCGGGACGTCGACCAGGTGCTCGACCGAGAACAGCAGGTAGAAGCGCTCGCCCACGCCCGCCTCGAAGTTCTGCGTGATCTGCGCCTGATTCAGCGCCCGGTTGTGGATCGCGACCATGCGGATCACGCCCTGCCAGGTGCGGTCGTTGGAGACCTCGTTGCCGAGCACCAGGGCGAAGGTGTCGTTCCAGTCGGTGAACAGGCCGGTGGGCGTCGGGTCCGCCTGCGTGGTGAGCACGCCGTTCACGTAGATGCGCCGGCCGTCCACCGCGCTGTAGGTCGCGACCACGTGCTGCAGCGTCGCCTGCAGCACCTCGTCCGCCGACGGCGTGGACAGGACCGGCTGGCCGTTCGCGTCCGTGGTCGTCGAGCGGCTGAAGAAGTCGTAGTCGTACATCGTCTGCCCGAGCGTGAAGTTGCGCGCCGTCGTGCCGCCGGAGTAGCTGACGATGTACGCCATCTCCTGAACGACGTTGGCCGGCGCCACCCAGGCCTCGATCGTGTATTCGCCGGTCGCCTTGATCAGGTCGTGGAGCTTCCGGCTCGAGGCGGTCGTGCCCTGGGCCTTGCCGCCGCGCAGGTCGATGCCCCAGCCGCCCACCCAGGTCGCCGCGCCGGACAGCGTCAGGTTCGCGGCGGGCTCGACGCCGGAGGTGTCGTAGGCGACCGTGCCGGTGCCGGTCTTGAACTCGTACAGCGCGATCGCGGCGTTGTCGTAGCGCGTGCCGCCGCTCGCGACCGTGCCGTCGTACAGGGTGAGCGCCTTCGAGACCACCAGGTTCGGGTCGATCTGCGTCAGCGGCACGCCGTCCGCGAAATCCTGGATCGCCGCCAGCATCACGTTCGCGGCGGTCCCGCAATCCGTCCAGCAGTTGTGGAACTCGTCGCGCAGGCGCACGGCCAGGCGCGACTGGGCGGGCGTGTCGAGGTTGATCTTCGACCGCACCGCCGCGTAGGCGACGTCCACGTCGGCCTCCGCGAAGAACGGCGACTGCGGCGTGAGCGCGCCCGACGAGTGGCAGCGCGCGCAGTACTGCTCGACCACCGGGTAGACGGTCGAGGCGAACAGCGCCGAGCTCGCCGGGAACGACTTGCTCGCGCCCGGATCCTTGAGCGGCGGCGCCTGCAGCGGCACGCCGCGCGTCCCGCCCAGCGTCTGGCCGGCCCAGTTGCGGATCCAGACCGTGAGCTGGTCCGCGCAGGCCGAGTCCGCCGCGAGCCAGCAGTTGTGGCCGCCGCCGACCTTGGTGACCATCTCGGAGGCCGACGGGTTCGACAGGTCGACGACGCTGTTCGCCGCCTCGTAGGCGAGGTTGATGTCGTCGCTGCGCACGAAGCTCGGCACCTGGCCGCCCGTGCCGTGGCACTGCCCGCAGCGGTTCGCGGACATCAGGTTGTCCCAGACGTTCAGCTTGAAGGCCTGCACGTCCTGGCTCGCGGGCGGCGGGCCCACGTAACTGGCCGGCGGCGGCGACGTCGTCGGCGGGTTCTCGGTCGTCGAGGCACCGCCACCGCAGCCCGCAAGGGCGAGCGCGGCCAGCGCCGGCACGAGGACGTCGAGGAATCGCAGCGGTGAACTGACGGAGCGGTTCATCTTCGTTTCCTCAATCGCCCATGCAGTACGTGGCGGCGTCGGCGAAGGCCTGCTTCAGCCGGTAGCCGCTGCCGCGGAAGGAGCTCGCCATCGCCGCGAGCTGGTTGCGGTCGGCCGCGTCCTGCGGCGTGCGCAGGCAGACCGTGCGGAACACCTTCTCGACCTGGCAGGACGCGAAGGCGTCGCTCGCGCCGAACTCCTCGCCGAGCGACTTGGCGCCCGTGCCGGAACCCGGCAGCGAGGCGTCCCAGCCGAGCAGCGCGTTGTGGCCGACGCGCCAGCGGTTCTCCCAGCGGTCGTCCGGCGTGCGGAAGCCGTAGGCGAAGGTCGTGTCGTTGTTGAAGTACTTCGGCTGCACGCTGCCCGGCGTGTACACGAGCCGCCCCTGCGCCTCGTCGTACGTGTAGTACGCGAAGGCCTGCGCCATCGGGTCCATGCCCGCGTGGCAGCCGACGCAGCCGTTCAGGAACAGCCGCGCGTCGCCGCCGGGGCTGCGGCTCACGTCCTGCCGGATAAGGTCCGGCGGGCGCGAGGTGTCCTGGACCTCCTCGAGGTCGCGGCACATGTGGTTCATCAGCGTGAAGCGGAACATCGCGCGGTTGGTCCCGGCGATGAAGAACGACTGCGCCGCGGCGCGCGTCGTCATGATGCCCGCCGTCGCGGCCGGCGGCGTGCCGTACACGCCCGACTGCGTGCTGCGCGTGAGCCCGGTCAGCAGGTTCACACCCCGCGTCTCCATCTGCTCGTAATGGTCGTTGTTCGAAGCCGACACGGCCGGCAGCCCGAGGCCCGCGCCGCCGACGTACAGCACGTCGGCCGACAGCACCTCGTTGAACGGAAGGTCGTCGCGCACCATGCCGATCACGGTCGCCGTGTAGTCGTTGAGCGGCGCGAACACGGTCTGCTCGCGGTTGGTCCAGGGCGTGACGAGGTTCTTGAGCGTCACCGAGTAGAAGGCGGGGTCGTTCATCGCGATGAACGCGGCCGCTTCGGCGTCGCCGCCCGCGATCTCGGCTTCCATCTGCGCGAGCACGGCGGCCGACGGCGGCACGCCCGCGATGCGGTCGTGCATGCGCTTCGCCTGCTCGCGCGGTCCCGCATTCGCGGCAGCTGCGCACGCGGCGAGCGCCACGACCGCTGTCATGCGCTTCACGAACGTACCGGCATCATCTGGCGACCAAAGCATTTCGTGCTCCACTCGCTCGCGCTTTTCCGAAACTGCGGGCGAATATATCGGCGGGTTTCCGGCCGGGTAATGTCTCTGAACCGCGACATTCACCCGCGACGCCCGTCAAGGTAGGCTCGAACCGTGATCGAAGCCGTCGCGCGCAAATGCTTGTATCTAGGGAACACGAAGTCGTTTCCGTGCACCGTGACGCAGTAGCGCACCTGCATTCTGTCGTGTACTTACCCCTGCCGGGACCGGAGTGAATTGAGATGCGTGTCACGAATAAGACATCGCGGATTCTGTCGCTAGCCGCCTTTGCGCTCGCCGGATGTGCCACCGGGCACGACGGCGACGTGAACATCGGCAGCGGCCAGTCGCCGGACCCGGTCGTGCTCGACATTCCGGTCGCGTACGTCAGGAGTCCCCTGCCCGAGGACCTCACCGACCTCGAGGACCTCGACGTTCGCGAGCTCGAGACCTTCACCGCGGGTGCGGACGTGTGGCTGCGCGACCGGGCGGCGCCCGACGTGCCCGAGCGCAACATCACCGAGCGCGTCACCGGCGGGCTCTGGGACGTGCGCGACATCGACGGTTCCTACGATGGCACGAAGGTCATCTTCGCCATGCGCATGCCGCTGATCCCGGGCGCCATGGACAGCGAACAGCCGACCTGGAACATCTGGGAGTACGACATCCCGACCGACACGCTGCGGCGCGTCATCCAGTCGGACATCGTGGCCGAGGAAGGCCACGACGTCGCGCCGCGCTACCTGCCGGACGGCCGCATCGTGTTCTCGTCCACGCGCCAGCGCCAGTCGAAAGCGGTGCTCATTGACGAGGGCAAGCCGCAGTTCTCGGCCCAGGACGAGGACCGAAACGAGCACGCCTTCGTGCTGCACGTAATGAACCCGGACGGCTCAGGGATCCGGCAGATCTCGTTCAACCAGAGCCACGACCTCGACCCGGACGTGCTCGACGACGGGCGCATCGTCTTCAGCCGCTGGGAGAACGCGAGCGGCAGCTCGATACATCTCTATACGGTGAACCCCGACGGCAGCGGGCTCGAGCTGCTGTACGGCGCCAACAGCCACGCGACCGGCACCGGCGGGCCGGCCACGGCGCCCGCGACGGTCGGCACCGCGGAGGTCCAGTTCCTGCAGCCCCGCCCGGGCGAGGACGGCCGCGTCGTGGCGCTGCTGAAACCCTTCCAGGGCACCGACCAGGGCGGCGACCCGGTCGCGATCGACACGGCCGCCTTCGTCGAGATCCAGCAGGCGAACCTCGCGAACGTCGGCCTGCAGGGTCCCGCGCAGACGCGGCTCACCTCGATCGACGTGCGCACCGACCCCGGCCTGTCGCCGGGGGGGCGGTTCTCGTCCGTGTTCCCGCTGCGGGACGGCACCGGCCGACTGCTCACCACCTGGACGATGTGCCGGCTGAACGACAGCCAGGGCCGCACCCTGCCCTGCACGGCGGAGAACCTGGCGGACGCCACGCTGACGATCGCCCCACCTTTATATGGCGTGTGGCTCTACGACCCGCGCGACCAGACCCAGCGTCCGGTGCTCCAGCCGGTCGAGGGCATCCGCTACACGGAGGTGATCGCCCTCGCGCCGCGCGCCGTGCTGCCGTCGACCATCCTCGATGCCGTGCCGGGCATCGATTACGACGCGGTGCTCGCCTCCGAGAACGTGGGCATCCTCAACATCCGCAGCGTCTACGACTTCGACGGCGCCGACGTCGCCCCGGGCGGCTACGCCTCGCTGATCGACCCGGTGCAGACCACGGCCGACGAGCGGCCGGCGCGCTTCGTGCGCATCGAGAAGGCCGTCGGCCTGCCGGACGACGAGGTGCGCGACTTCCGCGGCACCGCGTTCGGCGTCGCGGGCGGCTACATGCGCGAGATCCTCGGCTACGCGCCGGTGGAGCCGGACGGCTCGGTGCGCATCAAGGTGCCCGCCGGCGTGCCGCTCGGCGTCACGGTGCTCGACGTCAACGGCCGCCGCACGTCGCCGCGCCACCTCAACTGGCTGCAGGTGCGTGCCGGCGAGGTGCTTTCCTGCAACGGCTGCCACATCCCGGCGGCCGCGCAGCCCGGCGGCCTGCCCGCCGTGTCGCACGGCAGGCGCGAGCTGTTCGTCGCCGTCAATTCCGGCGCGGCGACCACCGGCCAGCCGTTCCCGAACTCGAATCCGGCCATCTTCGCGGACCAGGGCGAGACCATGGCCGAGGCGCGCGCGCGCGTCTCCTGCCAGACGGACTGCGCCGCGCTCCTGCCGTCGGTGGACGTGCTGTACGACGACGTGTGGACGGACCCGGTCGCATCGGGCCGCGTGCCGGATGCCTCGTTCGCGTACCGCTACGCGGACCTGGTGACGCCGGCGCCGACCTCGCCGACCTGCCAGTCCGGCTGGTCCTCGCTGTGCCGCATCACCATCCATTACCCCGACCACATCCATCCGCTGTGGTCGACGCCGCGCCAGGTGCTGGACGGCATGGGCAACCTCGTCCAGGACAACACCTGCACGAGCTGCCACTCGCCGGTGGACGCCATGGGCGCGGTGCGCGTGCCCGCGGGCCAGCTCGACCTGTCGGGCGGCGCGTCGCCGGACGAGGCGGACCACCTGGTCTCGTACCGGGAGCTGCTGTTCGGCGACAACGCGCAGGAACTCAACATGGGCGCGCTGCAGGACATCCTGGTGCCGGGACCGCCGGACCCGGTGACCGGCCAGCCGACGCTGGTGCCGGTGCCGGTCGCGCCGTCGATGAGCGGCGGCGGCGCGCGGGCATCGGTCACATTCTTCAGCCGCTTCGACGCGGGCGGCACGCACGCGGGCTGGCTGACGAACGCGGAACTGCGACTGGTTGCCGAGTGGCTCGACATCGGCGGCCAGTACTATAACGACCCGTTCATGGCACCAGTGAACTGAGGCACACATGACGCGGCTCGTGGCCTGCGGGCTGCTCGTACTGATGACGCTGGCGATCCCGGCCCGGGCCGAGGGCCCGACGGTCGCGGTGGCCGATCCCTATCTCGAGATGCGCAGCGGCCCCGGCCGCGGCTTCCCCGTGTTCCACGTCGTCGAGCGCGGCGAGTCCGTGCGCGTCGACACGCGCCGCACGGACTGGTTCCGCGTCGTCGACGCGGACGGGCGGGAGGGCTGGGTGCACCGCGACCAGATGGCGGAGACCCTGCTCCCGGCCGGCATGAAGCTGGCGATCGACGACCCGGGCCGCGAGGACTTCGGCGCGCACCGCCGCGAGGTCGGCCTGCTGCTCGGCGACTACGGCGGCGCGAACGTGGTCACGCTCTACGGCGCATACGCCTTCAACCAGCACCTGGCGGCCGAGCTGTCGCTCGGGCACATCCTGGGGAATTTCTCCGACGGGCAGTACGCCACGGTCGGCGTGACGCACGTGCCGATGCCGGAGTGGCGCATCCAGCCGTTCCTGTCGATCGGCACCGGCGTGATCCGCATCCGCCCGGAGGGAACGCTGGTCGGCACGGAGGATCGCACGGACCAGGTCGCGTACGCGGGCATCGGCGTGCGCGCCTACATCGCCCGCCGCTTCATCGTGCGCGGCGAGTACAAGGAGTACGTGGTCTTCACGGACCGCGACGAGAACGAGGAAGAAATGGAATGGAAAATAGGCTTCGCATTTTTCTTCTGAGCCTGGCCGTCCTGGCGTCCGGCTGCTCGAGCATGCCCTGGCGCCGGGGCGACGCGGAGGCCGAGCCCCCGCCGCCGCCCGAGAGCGCGGGGACTCCCGCCGTGATCGACCCCCAGGTCGAGCGCCGCGAGATCAAGACCGCGGAGATCGACACCGAGAACTGGGAGGCCGGCGCGTACGTGGGCTCTCTCTCGGTCGAGGATTTCGAGGTCAACCTCGTCTACGGCGCCCGCATCGCCTACCACCTCAGCGAGGATTTCTTCGCCGAGGCCATCGCGGGGACCAGCGACGCCGGCCTGTCCAGCTACGAACGGCTGTCCGGCGGCGCGCCGCTCTTGACCGACAGTGAGAGGCAGTTCACTTATTACAGCCTCGGATTCGGCTGGAATGCACTGCCGGGCGAGATCTATCTCGGCGGTGAACGCGCCTACAACAGCGCCGTTTACCTGACGCTCGGCGCGGGCAGCACGCGGTTCGCCGGTGCCGACCGCTTCACGATCACCCTGGGCGCCGGGGCCCGGGTGCTCGTCAGGGACTGGCTCGCCGTGCACCTCACGGTCCGCGATTTCGTCATGGACGTGGACGTGCTCGGGGCCAACAAGTCGACGCACAATTACGAGACGACGCTGGGCGTCACCGCGTTTTTCTGAGGAGGCGGCATGAAGACGAGATCCGGATTCCAGGTTGTCGCGGTGCTCGCCGCGCTGGCCGCCTGCGCCTGGCCGGCGGCGGCCTCCGACGGCGCGGTGCCGGCCCCGGCCTTCACGCTCGCGAGCCGCGCGGGGGGCGAGGTGTCGCTCGCGGACCTGAAGGGCCAGGTCGTGATGATCAACTTCTGGGCGAGCTGGTGCGGTCCGTGCCGCCAGGAGTTTCCCGCGCTCGATGCGATCTACGCGAAGTACAAGCCGATGGGATTCACGCTGGTCGCCATCAACGTCGAGAGCGAGAAGGCCGATGCCGAGAAGTTCCTCGCGACGACGCCGGCCAGCTTCCCGATACTGTTCGATCCCGACAACCGGGTGAGCGGGAGCTACGGCGTGAGCGCGATGCCGACCACGATCCTCGTCGACCGCCAGGGCCGCGTGCGCTGGCAGCACCGCGCCTACAAGCCGGGCGACGAGGCCAAGTACATCGAGCAGATCCGCGCTGCGCTCAGGGAGAAGGTGTGAAAGCCGCCCGCATCGCCGCCCTGCTCCTCGTCGCGGCCGCAGCGGCCGGTTGCGCGAAGGTCGAGCCCTGGGTCAAGCCCTACGAGCGCGAGAACATCGCCGACCCGATCATGGCCTGGGACCGCGACCCGGTCTCCTCCTCCTACATGCGCCACGTCTACGAGGCGCGCGAGGGCGCGCGCGGGGCGCTCGGCGCGAGCGGCGGGGGTTGCGGGTGCAACTGATCCGCGCCGCCGTCGCCGCGCTCGCGCTGCTGCCTCTGGCCGCGGCCGCCGCCGTGCTGCCGGAGGATCGCGCCGACCTGCTGTACCACTACTACGACGGCGGCGGCGTGACCATCGACGGCCCGTCGATCCTGGTGCGCAAGAAGTTCGCCGAGAAGTACGGCGTCAGCGCGAACTACTACGTGGACATGGTGTCGTCGGCCTCGATCGACGTCATCACGACCGCGAGCCCGTACACGGAGACGCGCACGCAGTACGGCGTCGGCTTCGAGTACCTGCGCAACAAGGTGACCTACGCGGCGGCTTTCAGCAATTCGAGCGAGAACGACTACGAGGCGGATACCGCGACGCTCTCGATCAGCCAGGACATGTTCGGCGACCTGACCACCGTGTCGCTCTTCTTCTCGCGCGGCTGGGACGACGTCACCCGGCGCGGCGACCCGACCTTCGCCGACGAGATCGACCGGCGCATCTATGGCGTCGACATCTCCCAGGTCGCCACGAAGAACATGGTCCTCGGCCTGTCCTACGAGACGATCACCGAGGAGGGATTCCTCAACAATCCCTACCGCCAGGTGCGCTACCTCGACCCGGACGCGGCGGTCGGGTTCTCGTTCGAGCCGGAGCGCTACCCGCGCACGCGCACGGGCAATGCGCTGTCGCTGCGGGCGCGCTACTTCCTGCCCTATCGCGCCGCGATCCAGGGCGAGTACCGCTTCTACACCGACACCTGGGACATCCTCGCGCACACCGCGGAGGTCTCCTATACGCACCCGCTCGACGACGAATGGACCTTCGACGTCCGCTACCGCTTCTATACGCAGGACGCCGCCGAGTTCTACTCGGACCTGTTCCCGCGCGCGAACTTCCAGAACTTCCTCGCCCGCGACAAGGAACTCTCGACGATGACGAGCCACACGCTCGGCTTCGGCGTCGCCTACGAGTTCAAGTCGCCGGCTATCTCCTTCCTCAAGCGCTCGTCGCTGAACCTGCGCTACGACCGCATGCGCTTCGAGTACGACGACTTCCGCGACGCGACCGCCACCGGCTTCGCGCCGGGCACCGAGCCCTTCTACAGCTTCGACGCCGACGTCATCCGCTTCTTCTTCTCAGGCTGGTTCTGAGAAAAAGGGGACGCACCCCATTTAAAAGGGGACGCACCCCTTTTGCGGCTCGGCGCCGTCAGAACGAACACCGGTCGCCGCAAAAGGGGTGCGTCCCCTTTTAAATGGGGTGCGTCCCCTTTTCATCAGGGCGTCGCCAGGCCCTTCGAATAGAGCACCTTCCCCTCCGCCGTGACGACCACGGCGTCCACGTCCGCCTGCGACTCGACCAGCGCAAGGCCGCGCTCCGGCCCCATGATGAACACGCTCTTGGTGAGCCCCTCCGCCAGCGTCGAACTCGGCGCGATGACGGTGACGCTGCGCACGCCGTGCGGGCTCTTGCCGGTCTTCGGGTCGATGATGTGGTGATAGCGCACCCCGTCCTCGTCGAAGTACCGCTCGTAGTCGCCGGAGGTCGAGATCGCCGCGTCCTCGAGCGGGATGCGTGCGATCACGCGGCTGCGGTCGTCCGGGTGCCGGATGCCGACCACCCACGGCCGGCCGCGCCGGTCGCCCAGGATCCGGCTGTCGCCGCCGGCTGTCACGGTGGCGTTGGTGATGCCGCGGGCCGCCAGGATCGCGATCGATGAGTCGACCGCGTGTCCCTTGGCGATGCCGCCGAGGTCGATGCGCACGCCCGGCCTCAGGAAGCGGACCATCGAGGCCGCGGGATCCACGACCACGTGGCGCCAGTTGATCGCCGGCAGGGCGGCCCGGATCTGCGCGTCCGTCGGGTGCCGGCGGTCGCGGTAGTCGTAGAGGTAGCCGACGCTCGCGTAGGTGATGTCGAAGGCGCCGCCCGACAGCTCGGAGAACTCGAGCGCCCGGCTGATCAGGCTGGCGAGCTCCGGCGCCACCTCGACCGGACGATTCGCTGCCTCGCGGTTGACCTCCGAGAGCTGGCTCTCGGGCTTGTACACCGACATCAGCGCGTCGATGCGGTGCATCTCGGCGATCACCGCGTCGATCGCCGCCTCGGCCGCCGCCGCGTCCTCGTGCCACACCTCGACGGCGATGCGCGTGCCCATGATTGCCTCCTCGCGGGCATGCCATTCGGCGCGCGCGGCGGCATTGCCCGCGACGACCAGCGTGACCAGCAGGAGGATTCGGCGCATCATGGCGCCCCAGTGTGGACGAAGATTCGACCGTCGCACAACGGCTACACTTGGCCGAGGTCCGCCCTGGCCGGAACCTGTCACGCTGCGTGCGGTCTTCCGGTGGGGCATTGAACAGGAATCCTTTCATGAATCTGCTTTCGAGAACCCTGGGCGCGCTGGCTGCGGCGAGCCTGCTTTCCCTTCCGGCCCAGGCCGAGACGCGCGACCCGGCGACGCTCGACTCGCGCGAGGCGGCGACCCTCACGCAGTCGCTGACGGTCCTGCGCGAGCTGCAGGCGATCCCGGATACGAGGATCCCGGACCTGCTGCTGTCCAGGGCCGAAGGCATCATCATCCTGCCGGCCAACGTGAAGGTCGGGCTCATCTTCGGCGCGCGTTTCGGCACCGGGGTGATGCTCGTCCGCAACGAGGACCGCAGCTGGAGCAACCCGGTTTTCGTGTCGACGGGCGGCGGCAGCTGGGGATTGCAGGCCGGCGGCCAGGTGTCCGACATCGTGCTCGTGTTCACGACCCGCGACAGCATCGAGGGCATCACCGACGGCAAGCTGACGCTGGGCGCCGACGCCTCGGTCGCCGCGGGGCCTGTCGGCCGCACCGCCATGGCCGGGACCAGCGTCACCTTCGATGCGGAGGTCTACGCCTATTCGAAGGCGCAGGGCCTGTTCGCGGGCGTCTCGCTCGAGGGCAACGGCATCTTCATCGCCAAGAAGGCCAACCGGCGCTTCCACGGCGACGACAGCGCGGCGAACATCCTCGCGAGCCGGACGCCTGCCCCGCCGCCGGCACCCGAGCTCGTCGCGGAGGTCACGAAGCTGACGTCGGGCGCCGCCGCAGCGGCCGCGAGCGGGACGCCGGCTGAACCCGCGCAGCCCGCGGCAGCGCCCGCCGGGGCCAAGACCTATCCGTTGCCCGATCCCGAGCCGGGCGCGGAACCGCCCGGCAACTGATCAGGGCGCGGTGGCGAGTCCCGCGGGACAGGCCACGCCGGTGCCGCCGAGCCCGCAGTAGCCGTCCGGGTTCTTCGCGAGGTACTGCTGGTGGTAGTCCTCGGCGTAGTAGAAATCCGGCGCCGGCGCGATCTCGGTCGTGATCGGCGCGAAGTGGCCCGCGGCCGTCAGCGCGCGCGCATAGGCCTCCTTCGACGCTCGCGCCTCCTCGAGCTGCGCGTCCCCGGCCGCGTAGATCGCTGAACGATACTGCGTGCCGACGTCTCCGCCCTGGCGCATGCCCTGGGTCGGGTCATGGTTCTCCCAGAAGGCCGTGAGCAGTTCGCCGTAGGTGACGCGCTTCGGGTCGAACACCACGCGCACGACTTCCGCATGGCCCGTGTCACCCGTGCAGACTTCCTGGTAGGTCGCGTTCGGCGTGAAGCCGCCCGCGTAGCCGACCGAGGTCGACCACACGCCGGGCAGCGTCCAGAAGAGGCGTTCGGCGCCCCAGAAGCAGCCCATGCCGAACATCGCGGTCTCGAGGCCCGCCGGAAACGGCGGCGCGAGGCGGTTTCCGCTGACGAAGTGGCGGTCGGCGAATGCGAGCGGCTGAGCGCGTCCCGGCAGGGCGGTCGCCGCGGTCGGCAGGGTGGTCTTGCGTGCCATGACGGTATCTTACAATGGCATCCCGATGCGCGAACTCAAGTCTGACCTGTTCGGCACCGTCCGGCAGGCCGTGGACCGCGGGCGCGACTGCGTGCTGCGCGACACGCGCGGCGCACCCTGGTGGACCGCCTGGCTGGCCCGGCGCCTGTGCCGGCGGGAGGCCCGGGCGCTCGCACGCCTTGACGGGCTGCCCGGGACGCCGCGGGTGCTCGCCGCTGACGGCGCGTCGCTGCGCCGCGAGTGGATCGAGGGACAGCCGATGCAGCTCGCCCGGCCGCGCGATCCCGCGTACTTCCGCGCGGCAGGCACCCTCCTCGCCCGCCTGCACCGGCGCGGCGTCGCCCACAATGATCTCGCGAAGGAACCGAACTGGCTGGTGACGACCGACGGCCGGCCCGCGCTCGTGGACTTCCAGCTCGCGCTCGTCGCCCCGCGCCGGGGCCGCCTGTTCCGGATGCTGGCCCGCGAGGACATCCGCCACCTGCTCAAGCACAAGCGCAGCTATTGTCCCGAGCGGCTCACCGCGCGCCAGCGGCGCATCCTGGCGACCCCGACCCTGCTCTCGCGGACCTGGATGGCGACCGGCAAGCCTGCCTACCTTTTCGTGACGCGGCGCCTGCTCGGCTGGTCCGATCGCGAGGGGGCCGGCGACCGCGGATTCTAGTATCGTTGCCGAATGGCGATATCGAACCCGCACAACCTCAACGCGCCGCCTCCGGTGGCCAGGCCCTTCGGCATCCGCGTCCGGCTGCGTGCACGCGACCCCTTCACGCGGCTGGTCGGCGCCGACTGGCAGAAGCTGCACTGGTTCGCCACCGAGCGCGAGCGCGACCGGGCGCTGGCCGACATGGCGGCCCGCCACCGCTATTCGCGTCGCGGCGACGAGCCTGCCGTCGTCTACGAGCGGGTCTCCGAGGCCGCCGGCTCCTGAGACGCCTCAGCGGATCCGGCCGAGCAGCAGGTAGAACGACCGGGCGCCGCCCTCGCCGAAACCCGCGGCGAGGTATACCGGGCCGAGCAGCGTGTCGAATCCGAGGAACGTCGAGCCGTTGAACAACGCCGAGTCGACGCTCGCGTCGCCGCGCCGCTGCCAGACGTTGCCGAGCTCGAGCGAAAAGCCGAGGTACGTCGGTACGTCGAACAGGCCCTCCTGGCCGCTGCCGATGCGCCGGTAGTAGATCCCGCGGGCGATGCCGAAATGCGGGCCGCTGACCTCGTCCGGCGCGAGGCCGGAGAGGTCGAACAGGCCGCCGAGCTGGTAGAAATCCTGGACCTGGTCCGTGGGCCCGGAAACCTGCGCGCCGCCGGCCGCGGAGAGGACCAGCGTGTTGCGGCCGAAAGAGCGCGCGTGCGTCCAGTCGAGCGACACGCGGTCGGCGTTTGCGTCCGCACCCAGGCCTTCGCGCGGGGCGTTCCACTGCAAGGTCACCAGCTCGCCGTCGCGCGGGAAGAACGCGTCGTCGAGCAGGTCGACCGAGAAGCGCGCCATGAACTCGCCGCGGTCGAACCGGTCGCGCGGCGGCAGGTCCGGGTCGTCCGGGTCACCGACCAGCAGGCGGCGGTTGCCCTCGCCGTACACGAGGCCAGCGCGCAACTCGCCCCAGCTGCCGAACTCGCGCCCGAAGTCGAACTGTCCCTCGCGGTTCTGCACGCGGTAGGTCGCCGCCCGGCGGTCGTCCTCGAAGACAGTGTAGTTCCGCCGGTCGACCACGAGGCGCGGCACGACGAACCAGTCCGAACCGTAGCCGATCGGCTGGAAGAACTCGGTCCGGAACAACGCGTTCTCGCCGACCTGCAGGTCGGTCTGCCACTCCGCGCCGTAGCGGTTGACGTCGGTCACCTGCGCGCGCACGCCGGCGCTGAAGCTGTTGCCGCCCTCGAAGTCGTCCTGCAGCTCGAGGCCGAAGCGCAGGAAGTTCGGGCCCCAGCTCTTGCGGCGCGCGTTGATCTCGAGGCCGGTCAGCACGCCCTCGTGCACCAGGCGGTAGTCGAGCGTCTCGAAATTGTCGCTGCCGTAGAACTGCGAGAGCTTCTGGTCCAGCAGCAGCGGATCCAGCGGCTGCCCGATCACCGGCCCGAGCTCGGCCTGGATGCGCTCGGCGTAGCGCTCCGAGCGCTCGTCTGTGCGCACGAAGTGCACGACGGGCTTCTGCGGTTCCACGCCGCGCGCCGCGAGGTACCGCTGCCAGGGCTCCTCCGCGAGCGCCAGCGGCGCGAGGCGCTCCGAGCTCGCGCGAGTCGCCGCCATGCCCAGCTCGATCGTGCCCGGCGCCGCGCCGAAATCCGTGGACTGCAGGCCCCCGAGTTCGGGAAGTATGAGCACGTCCTGCGTGCCGAGCAGTGAGCGTTGCCGGCCGGTCTCGCGCCGCATCATGATCGTGATCGCCTGGTTCGAGACGGCGAGCGCGGAGTTGAGTTCCTTGCGCGGCAGCGGCTGGAAGCCGACGTCGACGGCGATCACGATGTCGACGCCCATGGACTTCGCGACGTCCACCGGCAGGTTCTCGACGATGCCGCCGTCCACCAGCAGGCGCCGGTCGATCTCGACCGGCGCGAAGACACCGGGCGCCGACATGCTGGCCCGCATGGCCGTGGTCAGGTCGCCGCTGGCGAGTACGACGCGCGCCCCGGTCTCGAGGTCGGCCGCGACCGCGCGGAACGGTGTCGGCAGCCGGTCGAAGTCCTCGACCGCGGCGACCGGCAGGGTCTCGATGCGCAGCGTCTGGGTCAGCCGCTGGCCCTGGATCAGCCCGCGCGGCACGCGGAAGCTGCCGCCCTGGATGCCGAGCGGGAAGCGCACGAGGAACTCGCGGTCGTCCTGCTTCCGGCGGTAGTTGAGCGTGTTCCGGGCCGGCCGGTCGCGGAATACGGCGTTCCAGTCCATGCCGCGCATCAGCGCGTCGATCTCCGCGGCCGTCATGCCGGAGGCGTACAACCCGCCGACGACCGCGCCCATGCTCGTTCCCGCGATGGCGTCCACCGGGACGCGCAGTTCCTCGAGCGCCTTCAGCACGCCGACGTGCGCGAGCCCGCGCGCGCCGCCGCCCGACAGCACGAGGCCGATGCGCGGACGCGCGGGCTCCGCGGCCGGCTCCTGCGCCCTCGCAGGCGCCGCCGGCAAAGCCGCCAGCAGCCAGAGGAGCGGCGTCGCAAGTCGGAACGTCGAAAGACTCATTGGGTCGGCCGGATGGTAGCACGGTGCCGCGAGGCGGCCGCCCGGGGCCACCTATAATGCCGCGCATGAGTCCGGCCGGAAGCAAGCGCGCGTTGTCCGCACTGGCGGGGCTGCTGCTGGCGCCCGCCTCGGCGGCGGCGGCGCTCGAGGAGGTCGTGGTGACGGCGACGCGCAGGCCGGTCGCGCTCGAACGCTACGCCGGCAGCGCGACGCGCGTCGACGCGCAGGACGTCGGGCTCGCGGGCGCCACGCACGTGTCGGAGCTCGTCAACCGGGCGGCCGGCGCGATGATCCAGCGCGGCAGCGGCGAGGAGTCGCTGACCGCGCTGCGCTCGCCGGTGCTCACCGGCGCCGGCGCCTGCGGCGCGGTGCTCGTGCTGGAGGACTCCATCCCGATACGTCCCGTCGGCAGCTGCAACGTCAACGAGCTGTTCGAGGTGAACTTCGAGCAGGCGGCGGCGATCGAGGTCCTGCGCGGGCCGGCGAGCGTCCTGTACGGCTCGAGCGCGGTGCACGGCATCATCAACGTGATCCCGCCCCGCCCCGCCCAGATCCCGGCGCTCGGGATCGGGGCCGAATACGGCAGCGACGCTTGGCGCCGGCTGCGGCTCGCGGCCTCGCACGAGGGCGACGAGCGCGGCCTGGGCCTCGTCATGATCGGCACGGACGACGGCGGCTGGCGGGACGCCTCGGGTTTCGAGGAGCAGAAGCTGAATGCCGTCCTGGAGCAGGGGCTCGCGGGCGGCGAGCTGCGGCTCACGCTGTCGGGCTCGAACCTCGACCAGGAAACGGCGGGCTTCATCCGGGGCGAGGACGCCTATCGCGATCCTGCCGTCGCGCGTTCGAACCCGGACCCGGAGGCCTACCGCGACGCGACCTCGCTGCGCCTCGCCGCGCACTATGCCGCCGCGGGCGGCAGCTCGCTGCGCGTGTTCCTGCGCAGCTCGCGCATGGATTTCCTGCAGCACTTCCTGCTCGGCCAGCCGGTCGAGGACAACGGCCAGGACAGCGGCGGCCTGATGTTCGCGACGGCCGGACTGAACATCGCGGGCGGCGAGCTGGTCACGGGCGTCGACGCCGAGCTCGCGAGCAGCACGCTGCTGCAGTACCAGTCCGGGCCGACCACGGACGGGCCGCCGCCGGCCAACGCGATCCGGCCGGCCGGCCGCCACTACGACTACGCCGTCGATACCGGCGTGCTCGCCGCCTGGGCCGACTGGCGACGCGCAATCGGCGGGCGCGGTTCGCTCGAGGCGGGCCTGCGACTCGAGCACGCGCGCTACGACTACGACAACCGCATGATCGACGGCAACACGGACGAGAACGGCGTCCCCTGCCCCGGCGGCTGCCTGTACGCGCGGCCGGCGGACCGGTCCGACGATTTCACGAACCTGGCGCCGCGGCTCGCCTTCCTGTGGGACCTTGGCGAGCCGGCGACGGCGTACGTCTCGCTCGCGCGCGGGTTTCGAGCGCCGGAGGCGACGGAGCTGTACCGGCTGCAGCGCCAGCAGTCGGTGGCGGACCTGGATTCCGAGACGATCGACGCGGCCGAGCTCGGCCTGCGGCTGCGCGCCGAGACCGCCTCGCTCGATCTCGCGCTGTTCCACATGGACAAGGACGACGTGATCCTGCGCGATTCGGCGGGCTTCAACGTGAGCGGCGGCCGGACCCGTCACCGGGGACTCGAGTACGAGGCGGACTGGGCGTTCGCAGAGGACTGGCTGGTATCGGCGGCGGGTACGCTCGCGCGCCACGAGTACCGCTTCACGGCACTCGTCGAGCAGGGCGAGCAGATCACCTCGGGCAACGACATGGACACGGCGCCGCGCGACATCCACGCGCTGCGCCTGCGCTACGGCGGGTCGCGGCTGGAAGCGGAACTGGAATGGCTGTGGGTCGGCGCATACTGGGCGAACGCCGCCAACACGGCACGCTACGGCGGGCACGACGTCGGCAACCTGCGGGTCGCGTTCGAGCCGGCCCGGAACTGGACCGCGACCCTGCGGGTCACGAACCTGCTGGACGTCGCCTATGCAGACCGGGCGGACTTCGCCTTCGGCGATTACCGCTATTTCCCGGGCCGCGGACGCGCATACTTCCTCGAACTCGGCTGGCGAAAGGACTGAACGATGCAGGTTGCGGCCATGACGCTCACGGCGCTCGCGGGCGCCACGCTCGCGGTGCAGGTCGGGCTGAACGCGACGATGCGCGGGCACGCCGGGTCGGCGATGGCCGCGGCGCTGGTCAATTTTGCGGTCGGCACCGTGTTCCTGCTGGTCGCGGTGCTGGCGGGACGGAATTCGCTCGGCACGATCGCCGGCGCGGCCGGCGCGCCGTGGTGGGCCTGGGGCGCCGGCATCCTGGGCGGGCTCTACATCGCCGCCTCCGCGGCTTTCGGGCCCCTGATCGGCGGCGCCACCTTCCTCGCGCTGATCGTCGCCGGGCAGATGATCGCGGCCATCGCGCTCGACCACTATGGCTGGCTGGGCTTCCCGGTGCGGCCGCTCGACGCCACGCGCGCCGCCGGCGCACTGCTGGTCATCGTCGGCATGTTCCTGCTGGCGCGCGGTTAAAAGGGGACGCACCCCTTTTTCGACGCAACATCAACGCCGCAGCGACGACGTGCGAGAAAAAGGGGTGCGTCCCCTTTTAACCTCTCGGCTGCTGCTGCGTGATGCAGTGGATGTTGCCGCCGCCAAGCAGGATCTCGCGCGCGGGCACGCCGACGACCTTGCGGCGCGGAAAGAGCCCGGCGAGCGCCGCCTTCGCCGCGCGGTCGGTGCGCGCATCGAGCAGCGGCATCACGACCTGCCGGTTCGCGACGTAGAAGTTCACGTAGGAGGCGGCCAGCCGCTCGCCCGCGAGGCGAGGCTTGCAGTCTGCCGAGCGCTCGATCCCTGACGCCTCCGCCTCGGTCATGTAGAGCGGGCCTGGCTGCAGGAGCCTGTGGATCTTCAGCCGGCGGCCGCGCGCGTCCTTCGCGCGCACCAGCACCTCGTACGCCGCCCGCGAGATGTCGTACTGCGGGTCTTCCGGGTCGTCGCACCAGGTGAGCACGACCTCCCCCGGCCGCACGAAGCAGCAGAGGTTGTCCACGTGCCCGTCGGTCTCGTCGTTGAACACGCCGCGCCCGAGCCAGACGATCTCGCGCACGCCGAGGTAGCGCTCGAGCAGCGACTCGATCTGCCCGCGCCGCAGCGAGGGGTTGCGGTTCGGGTTGAGCAGGCACTCCTCGGTCGTGAGCAGCGTGCCCTGCCCGTCCACGTGGATCGCGCCGCCCTCGAGGACGAAGGGCGCCCGGTAGCGCGGCACGGACTCGATCTCGAGCACCTTCGCCGCGACCTGGTCGTCGAGGCTCCAGTCCGCGTAGACGCCGCCGGCCTTGCCGCCCCAGGCGTTGAAGAGCCAGTCGACGCCGCGCACGCGACGCCGGCGATCGACCAGGAACGTCGGGCCGACGTCGCGCATCCAGGCGTCGTTGGAGGAGATCTCGACGACCCGCACGCCGGGCGGCAGCAGCGCCCGCGCCGCCTCGAACTGTCCGGCCGAGACGCCCATGGTCACCGGCTCGCTCTTGGATATCGCCGCCGCCACGGCGGCGTAGGCGCGCTGCGCGGGCCGCGCCCGGTCGCGCCAGTTGTCCGGCCGCTCCGGCCAGAGCATCCAGGTGCCCGCATGCGGTTCCCATTCCGCGGGCATCCGGAATCCGTCCTTGGCGGGCATGGGCATGGCGGCGATTCTACGCGACGGGGTGATATCATTTGCCGATGAGCGAAAAAATCCGCATTTCGAACGGCAAACTGCAGGTCCCCGATCATCCGGTGATCCCGTTCATCGAGGGCGACGGCACGGGCCCCGACATCTGGCGCGCGAGCGTGCGGGTGCTCGACGCGGCGGTGAAGAAGGCCTACGGCGGCAAGCGCCAGATCGAGTGGAAGGAGGTGTACGCCGGCGAGAAGGCGAACAAGCTCCTCAACACCTGGCTGCCCGACGAAACCGTCGCCGCCTGCCGCGAGTACCTCGTGTCGATCAAGGGGCCGCTGACCACGCCGATCGGCGGCGGCATCCGCTCGCTGAACGTGGCGCTCCGCCAGATGCTCGACCTGTACGTGTGCCTGCGGCCGGTGCGCTGGTTCAAGGGCGTGCCCTCGCCGGTACGCGCGCCCGAGAAGGTCGACATGGTGATCTTCCGCGAGAACACGGAGGACATCTACGCCGGCATCGAGTTCGAGGCGGGCTCCCCGGAGAACGCCAAGTTCCTCGCGTTCCTGAAGGAGCAGTTCCCGAAGTACCACGGCAAGATCCGCTTCCCGGATTCCAGCGGGATCGGCATCAAGCCGGTCTCGCGCGAGGGCACGGAGCGGCTCGTGCGCGCCGCGCTCGAGTACGCGATCGCCAACAGGCGCAAGAGCCTCACCTTCGTGCACAAGGGCAACATCATGAAGTTTACGGAGGGCGCCTTCCGGAATTGGGGCTACGCGCTCGCCGAGAAGGAGTTCGCCGCCCAGACCTACACCTGGGACCAGTGGGAGCGCACCCGCGCCGCCAGGGGCGATGCCGCCGCCAACGACGAGCAGAAGAAGGCGCTCGCCGCCGGCCGCATCCTGGTCAAGGATGCCATCGCCGACATCACGCTGCAGCAGGTGCTGACCCGCCCCGAGGATTTCGACGTCATCGCGACGATGAACCTGAACGGCGACTACCTGTCCGACGCCCTCGCCGCCCAGGTCGGCGGCATCGGCATCGCGCCGGGCGGCAACGTCAACTACGAAACCGGCCACGCGGTGTTCGAGGCGACCCACGGCACGGCGCCGAAGTACGCGAACCTCGACAAGGTCAACCCGAGCTCGGTGATCCTGTCGGGCGAGATGATGCTGCGCTACATGGGCTGGACCGAGGC
>CAZVIF010000006.1:0-124016 GCA_964626745.1 uncultured Steroidobacteraceae bacterium | reverse complement strand
GGTTCCGCGCGGTGGTCGCCGGCTCGTTCGCGGACATCTTCCGCAACAACGCGCTGAAGAACGGCTTGCTGCCAGTCGCGGTCCCGGCTCCCGCGCTCGCCTGGCTAACGGCGCACCCGGGCGTCGAGGTGACGATCGACCTGCAGTCGGCGACGCTCGAGGCGCCGGGCCTGCCGGCTGTGCCGTTCCCCGTCGAGCCCTTTGCGCGCTACCGGCTGCTCAACGGCGTCGACGAACTCGGTTACCTGCTGTCGCAGTCGGCGGCCATCGACGCCTTCGAGCGGAGCCGCGGCGCGTGAAAGCGCGCATCGCCGTCCTGCCCGGCGACGGCATCGGCCCCGAAGTCACCGCCGAGGCCGTACGGGCGTTGCTCGCGGTCGCGGAGCGCTTCGGCCATGCGTTCGAGCTCTCGCAGGGGCCGGTCGGGGCGGCGGCCATGGACGCGGGGCAGGAGCCGCTGCCGCCGGCGACGCTGGCGCTCGCGCGCGGGTCCGACGCGGTGCTGTTCGGCGCGATCGGCGCGCCGAAGTACGCCGACCCGGCGGCGAAGGTCCGGCCGGAGCAGGCGATCCTGGGCCTGCGCCAGGCGCTCGGGTTGTACGCCAATCTCCGGCCCGTCGTGCCGCAGCCGGTGCTGTACGCGGCGTCGCCGCTCAAGGAGGCGCTGCTGCGCGGCGTCGACCTGCTGATCGTGCGCGAACTGACGGGCGGGATCTACTTCGGCCGCCGCACGCGCGATGCGGACGCAGCCACGGACGAGTGCCGGTACACGACGGGGGAGGTGGAGCGCATCGCCCGCATCGCCTTCCGGCTCGCCGCCGCGCGCCGCGGGCGCGTGACGTCGGTGGACAAGGCCAACGTCCTCGAGACCTCGCGGCTCTGGCGCGAGACCGTCACGCGCGTCGCGCGCGAGGAGTTTCCCGCCGTCGCGCTCGAGCACCAGTTGGTCGACTCCGCGGCGATGCTGCTGCTGACGCGCCCGGGCAGCTTCGACGTGCTGGTGACCGAGAACCTGTTCGGCGACATCCTGAGCGACGAGGCGGCGGCGCTCGCCGGCTCGCTCGGCCTCATGCCCTCGGCTTCGCTCGGCGACGGTCGCCGCGGCCTGTACGAGCCCATCCACGGTTCGGCGCCGGACATCGCCGGGCGCGGGATCGCGAACCCGTACGGCGCCATCGCGAGCGCCGCGCTGCTGCTGCGCCACTCGCTCGGGCTCGAGCGCGAAGCGGCGGCGCTGGAGGCTGCCGTCACCGGCGCGATCGCCGCGGGCGTCCTGACGGCCGACCTGGCGCCGTCTGGCGTGACGCCGGCCGGTACGCGGGCGGCGGGCGGAGCGGTGCTCGAGCGGATTTGACGGAGCGGCCGCGCCGGGTCAGCCGTCCGTGACCGCGCCCTCGGCGGCGCTGCCGACCAGCCGCCGGTACTTGGCGAGGACGCCGGGCGGCACCTCGCGCGTCGGCGGTTGCCAGGCCTTGCGCCGCGCGTCGATCGCCGCGTCGTCGAGCTGCAGGCGCAGTTCGCGCTTCTCGGCATCGATCGTGATCGTGTCGCCTTCCTCGACCAGCGCGAGCGGGCCGCCGACCGCGGCTTCCGGCGTCACGTGGCCCACGACGAAGCCGTGGCTGCCGCCGGAGAAGCGGCCGTCGGTGACCAGGGCGACGGAGTCGCCGAGTCCACGGCCCATGATCGCGGCGGTGGGCGAGAGCATTTCGCGCATGCCCGGTCCGCCCTTCGGTCCCTCGTAGCGCACGACGATCACGCTGCCGGGCGCGATGCGTCCGTCGAGTATCGCCTGCAGGCAGGTCTCTTCCGAGTCGAACACGCGCGCGCGCCCCGTGAACGCGAGCCCTTCCTTGCCGCTGATCTTGGCCACGGCGCCGGTCGGCGCGAGGTTGCCGTACAGCACGACCAGGTGGCTCTCCGGCTTGATCGGGTCGTCGAAGCCGCGAACGATGTCCTGGCCGTCCGGATAGGCGCCGGTCCCGGCCAGGTTCTCGGCCAGCGTCCGCCCGGTCACGGTGAGGCAGTCGCCGTGCAGCAGGCCGCGCTCTAGCAGCCTGCGCATGAGCGGCGTGATGCCGCCGATTGCGACGAGTTCGGACATCAGGTACTTGCCGCTCGGCTTCAGGTCCGCGAGCACCGGCACGCGCCTGCCGATGCGCGTGAAGTCGTCGAGCGCGAGCGGCACGCGCGCCGCGCGGGCGATCGCGAGCAGGTGCAGGACCGCATTCGTCGATCCCCCGAGCGCGATCACCGCGGTGATGGCGTTCTCGAAGGCCTCGCGCGTCAGGATCTTGGCGGGCGTGATGCCGCGCTCGAGCAGCCGCACCACGGCGGCGCCCGCCTGCCTGCAGTCCTCGCGCTTTGCGTCGGAAACGGCTTCCTGCGCCGAGCTGTTCGGCAGGCTCATGCCGAGCGCCTCGATCGCCGAGGCCATCGTGTTCGCGGTGTACATGCCGCCGCAGGAGCCGGGCCCCGGGATCGCGGTGCGCTCGATGTCGGCGAGGCCCGCGTCGTCGAGGTCGCCTTTCGCGTGACGGCCGACCGCCTCGAACACGCTGACGATGTCGCGCCGTCCCGCGCCCGGCCGGATGGTGCCGCCGTAGACAAAGACCGCCGGCCGGTCTAGGCGCGCCAGCGCCATCAGGCAGCCCGGCATGTTCTTGTCGCAGCCGCCGATCGCGACCAGGCCGTCGAAGCCCTGCGCGCCCGCGACGGTCTCGATGGAATCCGCGATCACCTCGCGCGACACGAGCGAGTAGCGCATGCCGGGCGAGCCCATCGAGATGCCGTCCGAGACCGTGATCGTGTTGAACAGCACGTCGCGGCCGCCCGCCTCGCGCACGCCCCGGCAGGCGGCTTCCGCCAGGCCGTCGATGTGCAGGTTGCAGGGCGTCACCCGGCTCCAGGTCGAGGCGATGCCGACCTGCGGGCGCCGGAAGTCCTGGTCCGTGAACCCGACCGCGCGCAGCATCGCCCGGTTCGGCGAGCGTTCGGCGCCGTCGACGACCAGGCGCGAGAACCTGCGGGAATCGTTGTCCGCCATGACGCGGCATCGTGTCGCATCGCGGCCGCGGTTGACAAGCCGGGCCGCGGGCCCGGATGATGGCCCCGATGCGCCGCAGCAGCTTCACCGGCTTCTTCTTTAGGACCGCACAGGGGTACGGGCCGACGGGCTGACTGCGCGCACGAAGGCACGATTCACGAACCCCGCACCGGACGCCGCTGCGGGGTTTTTCGTTTCAGGGGGAGGGCACATGGGCGACGCAACCGGCCTGGAGGACATCCGCCGCCGCATCGACGGGATCGACGAGGCGATCCAGCGCCTGATCGAGGACCGTGCGCGGCTCGCGCGCGAGGTCGGCGCGAGCAAGAAGGCGGGCGCGGCCGTCGATTTCTACCGGCCGGAACGCGAGGCCGAGGTGCTGCGCAACGTCGTGGCCCGCAACCGCGGGCCGCTGAAGGACGAGGAGATGCTCAGGCTGTTCCGCGAGATCATGTCGGCCTGCCTCGCGCAGCAGGAACCGCTCAAGATCGCCTTCCTCGGTCCCGAGGGCACCTACACGCATGCCGCGGTGACCCGCCACTTCGGCCACTCGGTGCGGGCGCTGCCGCTGCCCGAGGTCGAGAACGTGTTCCGCGAAGTCGAATCGGGCAGCGCCGACTTCGGCGTGGTGCCGATCGAAAACTCGACCGAAGGCACCGTGCGGCACTCGCTCGACATGTTCCTGTCCTCGCCGCTCAAGATCTGCGGCGAGGTGGAGCTCGCGATCCGCCACCACCTGCTGGCGCGGGCGGGCGGCCTTTCGGACGTGCGGCGCGTCTGCGCGCACGCGCAGGCGCTCGCGCAGTGCCGCGCGTCGCTCGACGAGCTGCTGCCCGGGGTCGAGCGGGTCGCGGTCGCGAGCAACGCCGAAGGCGCGCGCCGCGCGCGCGACGAGACGGGGACGGCGGCGATCGCGAGCCTCGCGGCCGCCGAGATCTACGGCCTGCGGACCCTGGCCGCGGAGATCGAGGACCGGCCCGACAACACCACGCGCTTCCACATCATCGGCCGTTCGCTGCTCGCGCCCTCGGGACGCGACAAGACGACGCTGCTGATGTCCATGTCCGACACCGAGGCGCCGGGCGCCCTGCACCGGCTGCTCGAGCCGCTGGCGCGTCACGCGATCACCATGACGCGCATCGAGTCGCGCCCCTCGCTGCAGCGCAAGTGGCACTACGTGTTCTTCGTGGACATCCTCGGCCACGCCGCCGACCCGGGCGTCGCCCCCGCGCTGGAGGAGCTTGGCCGCATCGCCTCGCTGTTCCGGGTGCTGGGCGCCTATCCGCGCAGCGTCTGAGCGCGCCGGCGTCGTTCAGGCCCGCAGACGCAGGTTCTGCGGATCGTAGAGCGGCTCGCGCGCGACGACGGCGCGCCGCCGCTCGCCGAGGATCTCGACGGCGAGTTCCGTCCCGGGCGCGGCGAGGTCGGCGCGGACGTAGGCGAGGGCGATGCTCCGCTTCAGGCGGTAGCCGTAGCCGCCCGAGGTGACGAGCCCGACGGGCTCGTCCTGCCGGAAGACGATCGACACGGCGGCCGCATCGGCGTCGTTCGCGTCCACCAGGAGCGGGACGAATCGCTCGCGCGGCCCGGCGGCCGCCTCGCGCCGCAGCGCCTCCTGGCCGATGAAGCCGCCGGGCTTGTCGAGCCGCACGAAGCGGTCCAGCGACGCCATGAACGGCGTGTACTCGGTGGTCAGGTCGCCCTTCCAGGCCCGGTAGCACTTCTCCAGCCGCAGGCTGTCCATGGCGTACAGGCCGAAGTCGCGGATCCCGAAGCGCTGGCCGGCCTCGAAGAGCAGGTCGTAGACCGACAGCAGGTGTTCGACCGGCAGGTGCAGCTCCCAGCCCAGTTCGCCGACGTAGTTGACGCGCAGCGCGATCGCCCGCGTGTAGCCGATCGGGATGTCGCGCACCGAGAGCCAGGGAAACGCCTCGTTGGACAGATCGGCTGTCGTGAGCCGTGAAAGCAGTTCGCGCGAGCGCGGCCCCGCGACGATCAGCGTGCCGAAGCGCGCCGACTGGTTCTCGACGCTGACGGCCGCGCCGGAGCCCGGCAGGTGCTCGCGCAGCCAGTGCTCGTCGTGCCGTTCGCCCGCCGCCGCGCTGATGAGCCAGTAGCGATCCGGCGCGAGCGCCGTCACGGTCATCTCCGTGACGATGCCGCCGTCGGGCGCGCAGAAGTAGTTGAGCGCCGTGCGCCCGGCCTTCGGGATCACGCCTGCCGCCAGGCTGTCGAGCCACGCGGCGGCGCCCGGCCCGGACACCTCGAACTTCGTGAATCCCGGCAGGTCGAGCACGGCCACGCGCTCGCCGACCGCTTCGCACTCGCGCGCGACGGCGGCGTGCCAGCGCGGACGGCGGAAGGACAGTTCTGGCCGGTCCTGCGGGTCGTTCGCCTCGGGGAAGAAGACCGCGCGCTCCCAGCCGCCGCGGGCGCCGAAGCTCGCGCCCTTGTCGCGCAGGCGCGCATAGGCGGGCGAGGTCTTGGCCGGGCGGCCTGCAGGCCGTTCTTCCGCCGGGTATCCGATGCCGTACTCGTGCCGGTAGGTCTCGAGGGCCTTGGCCAGCGTGTAGCGGTGGTTGTGGCAGTCGAGGTAGCGTCGCGAATCCAGCGGCCACAGGTCCCACTCGGGCTGGCCGTGCACCACCCACTCGGCGATGCACTTGCCGGCGCCGCCGGCCTGCGCGATGCCGAACGTGAATGCGCAGCAGTGGTAGAAGCCCGGCAGGCCGGGCGCCGGGCCGATCAGGGGATTGCCGTCCGGCGCGTACGGGATCGGGCCGTTGATGACCGTCCTGATGCCGACCGTGCCCAGGATGGGCACGCGCCCGCAGGCGTCCTCGATGTACGTCTCGATGCGCGACAGGTCGTCGTCGAACAGCTGGTGCGCGAACTCGTCCGGAATCCGGTCCAGCCAGTGCGCCGTGGCCTGCCGCTCGTAGGGTCCGAGGATGAGGCCGTGCTTCTCCTGCCGCAGGTAGTAGCTGACGTCCGGGTCGCGCAGCAGCGGCAGGCGCTCCGCGCCGCGCGCCACCAGTTCAGGGATCTCCTCGGTGACGAGGTACTGGTGCGAGAGCGTCACGATGGGCAGGTACTCGCCGACCATCGCCGCGACCTCGCCGCCGCGATAGCCGGCCGCGTTGATAACCTTTGCGGCCTGGATCACGCACTTGGTGGTCGTGATTCGCCACTCGCCGGAGCGCGTCCGCTCGATCGCCGTGACCCGGGCCTGGCGGTGGATCTCCGCGCCGGCATCGCGCGCCCCCCTGGCGAGCGCCTGCGTCAGCTGCGCCGGGTCGATATCGCCGTCGTGCGGGTCGTACAGGCCCGCGCGGATGCCGTCCGTGACGACGAACGGGTGGCGCGCACGGATATCCGCGGGCGTCAGCAGTTCGAACTCGATGCCCTGCGCGCGCGCCTGCGACGCGACGTGACGGAACTCGTCGACGCGCTCCGGCGAATGGGCGAGGCGGATGCTGCCCGTCACGTGGTAGTTGATGTCGTAACCGACGCGCCCGGCGAGTTCCCGGTACAGCCGCGTGCTGTGACGCTGCAGCTTGATGAGGTTCCAGGAGGTCGAGAAGTTCGGGCAGTTGCCGGCCGCGTGCCAGGTCGAGCCGGCCGTCAGTTCGTCGCGTTCCAGCAGCACGGCGTCCGTGACGCCGAGCTGCGTCAGGTGATAGAGCGCGCTGCAGCCGACCGCGCCGCCGCCGATGACCACGACTTCCGCGTGTGTTCTCACGGGTCCGGCCGCCTCAGGATTTCACGCGCAGGTTCTTCGGGTCGTACCAGGCGTCCAGCTGGACGCGCGCCGCGTGGCGCTCGCCGGCCACTTCGAGCTGCCAGCGGCCGGCGGCCAGCCACGCGGGGGTCACGCCCGCGTCGCAGTTTACGTAGCCCATGCCGATCGAGCGGCCGATGCGATGCCCCCACGCGCCCGAGCGCGTCGAGCCGACGATGACGCCGTCGCGCACGATCGGCTCCTCGTGATAGAGGAGGGGGGCGGACGCCGAGGAGTCCTCCAGCATCACCTGCACGAGCCGCCTCGCCGGCGTGCCGCGCGCGCGCTGCGCGAGCAGCGCCTCGCGGCCGGTGAAGCCGCCGGGCTTGTCCCAGGCCACCGTGAAACCGAGCCCAGCCTCCAGCGGCGTGTCTTCGTCGCCGATGTCATGGCTCCAGTGGCGGTAGCCTTTCTCGACGCGGCAGGCCGCCATGGCGTGATAGCCGGCGAGGCGCATGCCGTAGGCGGGGCCGGCCTCCAGCAGCCGTTCGTAGACGTCGAGCGCGTGCTCGGCCGGGAGGTAGAGTTCGAAGCCCAGCTCGCCGACGTAGGTGATGCGGCTCGCGCGCACGCGCGCATAGCCGATCTCGATCTCCCGTGAGTAACCGAACGGGTGCGCCGCATTGGACAGGTCGGCGCCGGAGAGCGACTGCAGCAGTTCGCGGCTGCGCGGCCCCATGACGCCCAGCATGGCGATGCCCGCGGTCACGTCGGTGGCGGTGCAGCGGAGCCCGGGATGGTCGTCGAGGTGACGCGTGAGCCAGCTGAGGTCGCGGGTCTGGCAGATGGCGCTGGTCACGACCAGGAATCGCGTCTCGTCGAGGCGCGTGATCGTGAGATCCGCCTCGATGCCGCCGCGGTCGTTGAGCCACTGCGTGTACACGATGCGACCCGGCGCGACGTCGACGTCGGCCGTCGACAGCCGGTTCAGGACGCTGCAGGCATCCGCGCCCTGCACGAGGTACTTTGCGAAGCAGCACTGGTCGAACAGCGCGACGGCGTCGCGCACGGCGTGGCACTCGCGCGCGCAGGCATCGAACCAGTTCTGGCGGCCAAAGGAGTACTCGTAGGCCGGCGCCGTGCCCGGTTCGGCGAACCAGTTCGGCCGTTCCCAGCCGGCCGTCTCGCCCATGCAGGCGCCGGCGGCCAGCAGGCGGTCGTGCAGCGCGCTGCGCCGCGCGCCGCGCGCCGTCCGGTACTGGTAGTACGGCCAGTGCATCGCGTACAGCAGGCCGAGCGTCTCGACCGTGCGGTCGCGCAGGTACCGCCGGTTGGACTGGAACGGCATGGCGCGGCGGATGTCGACGTCGGCCAGGTCCATCGGCGGCCGTCGATCGGCGATCCATTGCGCGAGGACCTTGCCGGCACCGCCGCTCGCCGCGATGCCGACCGAGTTGAAGCCGGTCGCCACGAACAGGTCGCGGATTTCCGGCGCTTCGCCGAGGTAGTAGCGGTCGTCCGGCGTGAAGCTCTCCGGGCCGTTGAAGAAGAGCTGGATGCCGGTCTCGGCGAGGACAGGCACGCGCTGCGTGGCGGCGGCGAGGATCGGCTCGAAGTGCTCGTAGTCCTCGGGGAGCGAGTCGAAGCAGAAGCTCTCCGGGATCCCGTCCATCCCCCAGGGCTTGGCCACGGGCTCGAAGCAGCCCATCAGCAGCTTGCCGGCGTCCTCCTTGTAATACGCGCACTCGTCATAGACGCGCAGGACCGGCAGGTTGCCGGGCAGCCCCGCGATGGGCTCGGTGACGATGTAGAAATGCTCGGCCGCGTGCAGTGGGATCGACGCGCCCGCGGCCCGGCCGAGCGCGTGCGACCACATCCCGGCGCACAGCACGACCGTGTCCGCCGCGATGGCGCCGGCCGCGGTGTCCACGCCGACGGCCCGGCCGTTCTTCACCCGGATGCCCGTGACGGGCGAGTTCTCGAAGATGCGGGCGCCGCCCTGTTTCGCGCCGCGTGCCAGTGCCTGGGTCGTATCCACGGGGTTGGTCTGGCCGTCCTTGCGGATGAAGATCCCGCCGACCAGGTCGCCGGCCTCCAGCAGCGGCCAGCGTTCCTTGATCTCGCCCGGCGACAACGCATCCACTTCGAGGCCGAAAGTCCTGCCCATCGACGCGCCGCGCAGCAGCTCCTCGAGGCGAGCCGGCGTCTTCGCGACGCTGATCGATCCGTTCTGCCGGAAACCGGTGGCCTGCCCGGTTTCCGCTTCCAGCGACCGGTAGAGATCGGCGGTGTACCGCGCGAGTTCCGTGAGATTGCGGGTCGCGCGCAGCTGGCCGACGAGACCGGCCGCGTGCCAGGTGGTGCCGCAGGTGAGCTGGCGGCGTTCCAGCAGGACGACGTCGCGGATGCCGATCTTCGTCAGGTGATACGCGATCGAACAGCCGGCGATGCCTCCGCCGACGATGACGACGCTGGCGTGCGCGGGGAGGGACAAGGCGTGCTTACGCGACGCCCTGCGCCGCGCCCGGCGCCTGCGGCGGCCGCATGGCGCCGCGCGGCAGCTTCACGGGGTGGCGGCGGCGGATCTCGGCATCGACCGCTTCCGGCACGTGTCCCGGGTAGTGCGTGGCGAGGATCTCGCGGACTCGCACGGCCGCGCGCTGCAGCGCGTCCCGGGACCCCAGTTCGGCCCACTCGTTCGGGCTGCGGCGATCGCCGGCCGCCGGGTACAGGTACTCGGTCTGCATCAGCTCCAGCGTCTGTCCGCTGCCGAGGAAGTGTCCCGGGCCATTGAGGCAGACGTCCCTGATGATGTCGAACGACAGGCGGTCGTCGCTGACCTCGATGCCTTTGATCGTGCGCTGCGTGGCGCCGATGATGTCGTTGTCGATTACCAGGCTTTCCAGCGAGAAGCCCAGCAGGCTCGCGTGCATGCCGGCCGATTCGTAGATGAGGTTGGCGCCGGAGTTGCCGACCAGCGCGTGGTTCAACGCCTTTTCGCCGGCGGACTGCGCATCGGGTACCTTCGAGTCGGTCATTCCCGAGGCGGTGCCGCCGGTCAGGTCGTAGAAATTCGCCATCTGGCCCGCGGCGGCCGACAGCAGCGCCTGCTCGGGGCTGCCGCCCGACATCGCGCCGGTGCGCAGGTCGGACACGAAACACCAGGTGCCGAATATCGCGGGGTGTCCCGGCTGGATGGCGTTGACGTAGACGAGTCCCGCGAGCACCTCGGCCACTTCCTGCGCCAGCGCGCCCGCGAGCGCCGCCGGCGCCGTCGCCCCGGCCTGTCCCGCGGACAGCAGCAGCACGGGCATGCCGCCCCGGACGGCGACCTCGAGGCAGCGGCAGGCATCCGCGGCGAACTTCATCGGCGGCACGACGAAGCAGTTGGACTGGCTGACGAAGGGTCGTGCGCGCCAGCGGTCCTCTCCCCCGGCGATGGCATGCAGCATCTGCAGCGACGCCTCGAGGTGCGCGGGGCTGACCCAGCTGCTGCCCACGTGCTTGGTCGTGCTCATGACCGAGGCGTAGCAGGTGTTGAAATCCATGTCGAAGGGGTCGGGCAGGTCGCGCGGCACGACCGTGCGCTGGAAGAAATGGATGTGCTCCATGACGTCGACGATCCGGCCGATGTCGTAGAGGTCCCGGATCCGCGACTCGCGATAGACGCCCTGCGCATCCACGATGTTGACCGCCGCGCCGGCGGTGCCGAAGTACGCGCGCTTGCCCCAGGGTTCCATGTCGTGCCGCGGATCCTGGCCGTGCAGCACGAAGCGGCGCGCGGCTTTCGCGAGCGTGTCCTCGACGAGTGCGCGCGGGAACAGCAGCCGGCCGGCGCCGCTCAGTTCGCAGCCGGCGCGGGTCATGATCTCGATGCCGGAATCGGTGGCGTCCGCCAGGCCGACCTCGGCGAGCAGGCGCAGTGCCGTGCGATGGATCTGTTCGACCTCGCCGGGCGTGAGCGGCTGGTAGCGCCCGCTCGGCATGCCGGGCCGGACGGGGCGCAGGTGATCGGGCAGCGGGCCGGAACGCTCGGCACGGCGCGCGTCGCGACCCGAAGGGCGCCGGCTCCGCAGGGGGGTATCGCTCAAGAACGCTTGCTCCCGCTGGAGCAGGCATCCTGCAGGTCCGGCTACGCTTTTTCAAGGATGCCCGCGTGAGGCATAGTGCAGTCGCGACGGCCGGCCGCAGCGCGGGGCACGCCAAGTGAGTGCCGAGGAAGACATCGCAGCACTGGGGCGCCAGGAGCGGGCCGTCGATCCGGCGTGGATCGACTACAACGGCCACCTGCGCGACGGCTACTACGTGGTCATCGCCAGCGCCAGCATCGACGCGCTGATGGACGACCTCGGCATGGACGAGTCCTATCGCCGCGACACACGGTGCACGCTCTATACCCTCGAGGTCCACGTGCGATTCCTGCGCGAGATCAAGGGTGACGCACGCCTTCGCATCGACCGGTACCCGGCGGCGTTCGATGCGAAGCGCCTCCGACTGCTGATCGCCATGCGGCCCGCGGGAGCGGACGAGATCGCGGCGGTCGTCGACGTGATGCTGATGCACGTGCACCAGGGCGCGGACGTCCGAGGTGCGCCGTTCCCGCCTGCCATTCTCGAGCGCCTCGCGGCCTGGCATGCGCTCGGCGTGCCGGACGAGGTACGGAGCCTGGGCTCCCGCGCACTGGCATTGCCAGGTCCGTCAAGGCCTTAGCCGCGGCGCCGGGCCGGCGATCCAGGCGAGCAATTGCTCGTATCCGCTTGACTCGCCTCCCTTTCTCCAACAAGATCGGGTCATGTCACGCACCCCGCACGCGGTTTCCGTTGCCCAGGCGCGCTTCGCGCCGTCGGCTGCCGCGCGCGCGCTGCTCGTAGCGATGCTTATCGGTACGGTACTCGTCATCCTCATCGGAGGCATGCGCGGGGTTACGTGAACTGACGGCGAAGCCGCACTGTAACCAAGACCCCGCACCGGAAGCCCGCTGCGGGGTTTTTCGTTTCCAGGACCCAGGAGTCACGCGATGAAGATCTATTTCGAGGAAGACGCCGACCCGCAGGCGCTGAAGGACGGGCCGATCGCGGTCCTTGGCTACGGCAGTCAGGGCCGCGCGCACGCGCTCAACCTGCGCGACAGCGGCTATCCGGTGGTCGTCGGCCTGCGGCCGGACGGCAAGAGCGCGGAACGCGCCCGGGCCGCCGGCCTCGAGGTGCGCAGCCCCGCGGAAGCCGTCCACGGCGCGACCCTGGTCGCCTTCCTGACGCCCGACATGACGCACCACGCGCTGTTCGAGCAGGTGCGGGACCGGCTCGACCCGCGAGCGGCCCTGCTGTTCGCGCACGGTTTCAGCGTCCATTACGGCCAGGTGCAGCCCGGCAAGACCCACGACGTCGTGCTGGTCGCACCCAAGAGCCCCGGCGACCTGGTGCGGCGCCAGTACGAGGCCGGGCAGGGCGTGCCCTGCCTGCTCGCGGTCGCCCAGGACGCGACCGGCCGCGCCAAGGCGCGCACGCTCGCCTACGCGCACGCGATCGGCGGCACGCGCAGCGGCGTGCTGGAGACGACGTTCGCGGAGGAAACCGAGACTGACCTGTTCGGCGAGCAGGCCGTGCTCTGCGGCGGCGCGACGGAACTGGTCGTCAAGGGCTACGAGACGCTGGTCGAGGCGGGTTACCAGCCGGAAGTCGCGTATTTCGAGTGCCTGCACGAACTGAAACTGATCGTCGACCTGCTGTACGAGGGCGGGCTCGCGAAGATGCACCAGTTCGTGAGCGAGACCGCCAAGTACGGCGACCTCACGCGCGGGCCGCGCGTGGTCGACGGTCACGCGAAGGCCGCCATGCGCCAGATCCTCGAGGAGATCCGTTCGGGCGAGTTCGCGCGCGAGTGGATCGCCGAGAATGCCGCCGGTCAGCCGCGTTACCGGGAGCTCCTGCAGCGCGACCTCAACCATCCCATCGAGCGCGTCGGGAAGGTCCTGCGCGAGCGCATGACCTGGCTCAAGCGCCAGGCCGCGGCCTGAGCGCCGCGGCCGCATGAGGCAGGGAGGCGCATGAAGGGCGGGGCGGCATTGCTGGAGGCGCTGCGCGATCGCGGCGTCGACACCGTCTTCGGGTACCCCGGCGGCGCGATCATGCCCCTGTACGACGCACTGCTGGGTTCCGGCATCCGGCACATCCTCGTGCGCCACGAACAGGCGGCCGCATTCGCGGCCGACGGCTATGCGCGCGTTTCGGGCCGGCCCGGCGTGTGCATCGCGACCTCGGGACCGGGCGCGACCAACCTCGTGACCGGCATCGCCAACGCCTTCCTCGATTCCGTGCCGCTCGTCGCCATCACCGGCCAGGTCGCGACGCCGATGATGGGCACGGACGCCTTCCAGGAAGTGGACATCTTCGGCATCACGCTGCCGATCGTGAAGCACAGCTACATCGTGCGGCACATCGAGGAGCTGCCGCGTATCGTGCACGAAGCCTGGGACATCGCCGGAAGCGGCCGCCCGGGCCCGGTCCTGATCGACCTGCCGAAGGACATCGCCGCCGGCGAAGCGCACGGCGCCGCGCGCGTGCACGCGCCGCGGCCATCGCCGGCGCGCGCCGACGAGGCCTCGCTCGCGCGCGCGGCGGCGATGATTGCCGCCGCGGAGCGGCCCGTGATCTACGCCGGCGGCGGGATCGGCATCGGCCGCGCGGTGCAGGCCTTCCGGGACTTCGTCGCGGCGACCGGCATCCCGGTCGTCAGCACGCTGAAGGGCCTCGGCGCCGTGCCGACGGACGACCCGGGCTTCCTCGGCATGCTCGGCATGCACGGCTCGCGGGCCGCCAACGACGCCGTTCAGAAGAGCGACCTGCTGGTCGTCGTCGGGGCGCGCTTCGACGACCGCGCCACCGGCAAGCTCGACGGCTTCGCGCCGCATGCGCGGGTCATTCACCTCGACGTCGACCCCGCGGAAATCGGCAAGCTCCGCCAGGCGGACGTCGCGCTCACCGGCGACCTGTCCGCCTCGCTGGCGGCGATCGGCGAGCCTGCGCGCATCGCCCCCTGGCGCCGGCACTGCCTGCGGCTGAAGGTGGAGCACGCGCACCGCTACGACGCGCCGGGCGAGGGCATCTACGCGCCGGAACTGCTGCGCCGGTTGTCCGTCGCGGCCGAGGGCGAGGCGACGCTCACCTGCGACGTCGGCCAGCACCAGATGTGGGTCGCGCAGCATTGCCTGATCCGTCGCCCGGAGCGCCACCTGACCAGCGGCGGCCTCGGGGCGATGGGATACGGCCTGCCGGCCGCGATCGGCGCCCAGCTCGCGGACCCCGCGCGTACCGCCATCGCCGTGAGCGGCGACGGCTCGATCATGATCAACATCCAGGAACTCGCGACGCTCAAGCGCTACGGACTGCCGGTCAAGGTCCTGCTGATCGACAACCAGTCGCTCGGCATGGTGCGGCAGTGGCAGGAGCTTTTCTTCGAGCGCCGCTTCAGCGAGGTCGACCTGTCCGACAATCCCGACTTCGCCGAAGTCGCGCGCTCGTTCGGCATCGATGCGCTGACCGTCGACGCGAAGGGGCAGGTGGACGAGGCGGTCGACGCCCTGCTGCACCACCGGGGACCGCTTTTCGTCCACTGCCGGATCGATCCCGCCGCCAATGTCTGGCCGCTCGTGCCGCCCGGACACACCAACGCCACCATGCTCGAGGGGAGCCTGCAATGAACCGCACCATCGAAGTGAGCCTGACGCAAGCGGAGGGCGCGATCGTGCGCACGCTGGGCCTGATCGAGCGGCGCGGCTTCGTCGTTCGCGCGGTCGAGACCGCGGCGGAGCCGCACGGCGGCGCGCTCGTCCTGCGGGTCGAGGTGGGTTCGCGCGGCAGGCCGTTCGACGTGCTGCTGCGGCAGATCAGCCGCCTGTTCGACGTGCGGCAGGCATACCTGCTCGAGCCCCACGCCGGCCAGCGCCTCGTATGCTGAGCGAGACGCCGACCAGCGCCGCCGGGCTCGCGGCCGGTCCGGCGGCCGCGCCGCGCTGGGTGGTGCACAAGTTCGGCGGCTCGAGCCTGGCGGACGCCGCCTGCTTCCGGCGCGTCGCCGACATCGTGGCGGCGCTCGAAGAGCCGCGCCTGGCGCTGGTGCTGTCGGCCTGCCGCGGCGTGACCGACGCGCTCCTGAACCTGGTGACCGCCGCGGAAGGCGGCAGGCCGGACAACGGCCGAGCGCATATAGCCCGGCTCCAGGCCCGCCATGCGGAGATCGCCACGGAACTGCTCGGGCCGGTCGAACGCCAGTCGTTCCTCGATGCGCTGCAGGCCGACTGCGGCGACCTCGAGCGCCTGCTGCAGGCCGTGGCGCTGGTGCGCTCCGCGGGCCGCGACATCCGCGACCGGGTCGCCGGCTACGGCGAACTCTGGTCGAGCCGGCTGTTCGCGGCGTATCTGCGGACGCGGGCGCAGGGCAGGACCGTGCGCTGGCTGGACGCGCGCGAAGTCATCGCGGTCGAGTGGGGGCCGCTGGGACCCGGCGTGCAGTGGGCGGCTTCGCGTGAGAACGCGGCACGGCGCGTCGCGCCCGAGGAGTCCGGCGTGCTCGTGATCCCGGGTTTCGTCGCGTCCGACGCGCGCGGCCTGCAGACCACGCTCGGCCGGAACGGCAGCGACTTCTCGGCCTCGATCTTCGGCGCGCTGCTCGCCGCGCGCGAGATCGTGATCTGGACCGACGTCAGCGGCGTGCTGTCGGCCGACCCGGGCCAGGTGCCCGACGCGAAGGTGATCGACTCGCTGTCGTACAACGAGGCGATGGAGCTCGCGTACTTCGGCGCCAAGGTCATCCACCCCCAGACCATGGCGCCGGCCGTCGAGCACGACATCCCGATCCGCATCCGCAACACCTTCGCGCCGGCCGACGCCGGGACCGCGATCGTCGCCAGGCCGGCTCCCGGGGAGCTCGTGAAGGGCATCACGGGCATCCGCGACGTCGCGCTGGTGAACCTCGAAGGCGCGGGCATGATCGGCGTTCCCGGCACGGCGCACCGCCTGTTCGGCGCGCTGCACGAGGCCGGCATCTCGGTGATCCTGATCTCCCAGGGCAGCTCCGAGCACTCGATCTGCTTCGCCGTGCCCGCGGCCCAGTCGACGCTCGCCGAGCGCGCGGTGCGCCGCGCATTCGCTGCGGAACTGCAGGGCGGGCAGATCCAGAGCGTGTCGGTCGAAGCCGGCTGCGCCATCATCGCCGTGGTCGGCGACGGCATGGCCCAGCACCACGGCGTCGCCGGCAAGCTGTTCCAGGCCTTCGGCCAGGCAGGCATCAACATCCGGGCCATCGCGCAGGGTGCGTCGCAGCGCAACATCTCCGCGGTCGTCGACGACCGGGATGCGTCCAAGGCTCTGCGGGCCGTGCACGCCGCGTTCTATCTCTCGCCGCACACGCTCTCCATCGGCCTCATCGGGCCGGGGACGATCGGCGGCGTGCTGCTCGAGCAGCTCGCCTCGCAGTCGGACCGGCTGCGCCGCGACTTCAACCTCGACCTGCGCGTGCGCGGCATCGCCACCTCGCGCCGCATGCTGCTGGCGGAGCGGGCGATCGAGCTCGCCGACTGGCGCGCGCGCCTCGACCGCGACGGGGAACCGCTCGACCTCGGGCGCTTCACCGCGCACGTCGCCGCGGAGCACCTGCCGCACCGCGTGCTCATCGACTGTACGGCCGACGCCGGCATCGCCGGCCGCTATGCCGGCTGGCTGCGCGAGGGGATACACGTCGTCACGCCCAACAAGAAGGCGAACAGCGCGAAGCTCGCCGAATACCGCCGCGTGCAGGAAGCGCGGCGCGCGGCGGGCTCGCAGTACTTCTACGAGGCGACCGTCGGGGCGGGGCTGCCGATCATCCTGACCGTGCGTGACCTGCGCGAGACGGGCGACCGCATCCGCCAGATCGAGGGCATCCTCTCCGGGACGCTCGCCTACCTGTTCAACGTCTTCGACGGCAAGACGCCGTTCTCGGAGGTCGTGAAGGACGCGAAGGCGCGCGGGCTCACCGAGCCGGATCCTCGCGACGACCTCTCGGGCATGGACGTGGCGCGCAAGCTCGTGATCCTCGGCCGCGAGATGGGACTCTCGCTCGAGATCGGCGACGTGGCCGTCGAAAGCCTGGTGCCGGCGGCGCTGCGCGACTGCAGCGTGGACGAGTACCTCCGGCGCCTGCCCGAGGCCGACGCGGCGATGAACGCGCTGCTCGCCGAGGCGCGGAAGTCCGGCCAGGTACTGCGCTATGTCGCGCGCCTGACGGCGGAGGGCGGGGCGACGGTCGCCGTCGAGCGCCTGCCCGCCGGCCACCCGTTCGCGAACATCGCGCTGACCGACAACGTCGTGCGCTTCGTGACCGACCGCTATTGCGACAACGCGCTCGTCGTGCAAGGCCCCGGCGCCGGCCCGGCCGTGACCGCGGCCGGCGTCTTCAGCGACCTGCTGCGGCTCGCGTCCGGCCTCGGCGCGCGGATCTAGGGCCGACCCATGCCGGTCAGCGAGGCAACGGCGTTCGCGCCGGCGACCGTCGGCAACGTGGGCGTCGGGTTCGACATCCTCGGCCATGCCTTCGGCGTCATCGGCGACCGCGTGCGCGCGGCGCGCGTCGCGGAGCCGGGCGTGCGCATCCGCGCCGTCACCGGCATCGCCGGGCCGCTGCCCCTCGAACCCGGGCTCAATACCGCAGGACAGGCCGTGCTCTCGCTGGTCGGGGCGGCGGCGCCGCCATTCGGCATCGAGCTCACGATCGAGAAGGGGATTCCGCTCGGCTCGGGGCTCGGCGGGTCGGCGGCCTCGGCTGTCGCCGCGGTCGTCGCCGCCAACGCGCTGCTGGACGCGCCGCTGCCGGCCATCGAGCTGCTGTCGCACGCCATCGCCGGGGAGGCCGTCGCGAGCGGCGCGCGCCACGCGGACAACATCGCGCCGGCGCTGTTCGGCGGGCTCGTGCTCACGGTCGGCATCGACCATCCGCACGTCAAGCAGATCCCGGTGCCGGCGGCGGTCCGCTGCGTGCTGCTGCGGCCGCACATGTTCCTCGCCACGCAGCAGGCGCGCGGCATCCTGACGCGGCTCGTCGACCTCTCGGACGTCGTCTGGCAGACGGCGAACCTCGCCGGGTTCCTGGCGGGATGCTTCACGAACGACCTGCCGCTGATACGCGCAGCTTTCGAGGACGTGATGATCGAGCCGCAGCGTGCGAAGCTGATTCCCGGATTCAGGCAAGCGAAGCGCGCCGCGCTCGGGGCGGACGCGCTCGGCTGCTCGATTTCGGGCGCCGGTCCCGCCGTTTTCGCGTGGTGCGAAGAGCGCCATGCCGAAGCCGTGCGTGCGGCGATGCTCGCGGCGTTCCGCGCCGAGGGCGTTGATTGCGACCACTGGGTCGCGCCCGTCGGCGGCGACGGCGCCCGGATCCTGGAGCGCAGGTGAAGTACGCCAGCACGCGGGACCCGTCGCTCTCGGTGTCCCTGTCGCGGGCGCTCGCCGACGGGCTTGCGCCCGACGGCGGGCTCTACCTGCCGCAGTCGATGCCGTCGCTCGGTGCCGCGGCGCTCGACGGCCGCGCGCCGCTGCACGAACTCGCGCCGCGCCTGCTGGCTCCGTTCTTCGCCGGCGATGCGCTGGCGCGTGCCCTGCCCGCGATCTGCGTCGAGGCCTTCGATTTCCCGGCTCCGCTCGCGGCGGTCCAGGGCAGTCCCGAGCGGCTCTCGGTGCTCGAGCTGTTCCACGGCCCGACGGCCGCCTTCAAGGACTTCGGGGCCCGGTTCCTCGCTGCCTGCCTCGCGCGCCTGCACGCGGCCGATGCGCGGACGCTCACCGTCCTCGTGGCGACTTCCGGCGACACGGGCGGCGCCGTCGCCGCGGCCTTCCACGGCAGGCCGGGCTTCCGCGTCGTGCTCCTGTATCCGGAGGGCCGGGTGTCGCCGGTCCAGGAGCGGCAACTCACCTGCTGGGGCGGCAACGTGACGAGCCTCGCCGTGCGCGGCAGCTTCGACGATTGCCAGCGGATGGTGAAGCAGGCGTTCGGCGAGGCGCGGCTGCGCGAGGAGTTCGCGCTCACGTCCGCGAACAGCATCAACATCGGACGATTGCTTCCGCAGCTCGTCCTGTTCGCGGCCGCCGCGCTGCGTGTCCAGGGAGCGGAGGGCGCCGCCCCGGGTTTCGTCATCCCGTCCGGTAACCTCGGCCTCGCGACGGCCTGCGCCTGGGCGCGCGAAATGGGTCTTCCGATCGGCGGAATCGTGCTGGCGCACAACGCCAACCGGACCGTGCCGGATTTCCTGGCGGGCGGGGAGTGGCAGCCGCGCGCGAGCGTCGCGACGCTCGCCTCGGCGATGGACGTCGGCGACCCGAGCAACATGGAACGGCTGATGGCCCTCTGGCCCGGCCCTGCGGCGATGGCGGGCCGCCTGCGGGCCGTGTCGATTGACGATGCGACGATCCGCGAGTCCATCCGCGCCGAGTTCGGGCGCGCGGGGCTCATGGTCTGCCCGCACACGGCCGCCGGGCTCGCGGCCTATCGCGCCTTGCCCGCGGCGGATCGGCGCGGTGCGCACTGGGTCGTGGCGGCGACCGCGCACGCGGCTAAGTTCCCGGAGACGGTCGAACCGCTGCTCGGCAGGCGCGTCGAGCCGCCGCCCGCGCTTGCGGCGCTGCTCGGACGGCCGACCCGCACGACGCCTATCGACGCGGGGCTGGACGCGCTGGCGGCCGAGCTCAGGAAGAGCGCATGCACGCCCTGACGCGTGCGGATGCGGCCGCGCTCACGGCCGCCGACGTGCACGCGGCCGCGGACAGGATCCGCGGCCAGGTGATCGCGACGCCCTGCCTGCACTCCCGGACGCTGTCCGCGCTCACGGGCGCCGAGATCCACGTGAAGTTCGAGAACTTCCAGTACACGGCCTCGTTCAAGGAACGCGGCGCCCTCAACGCGCTCCTGCAGCTCGAGGCGCGCGCGCGGCGGCGGGGCGTGGTGACGGTGTCCGCCGGCAATCACGGCCAGGCGGTCGCCTGCCATGCGCGCCGGCTCGGCATTCCCGCGACCGTCGTGATGCCGCGCCACACGCCCTTCGTCAAGGTCGAGCACACGCGCGCGCACGGCGCCGAAGTCGTGCTGGAGGGCGAGGCGCTCGCGCAGTCGTTCGCGCACGCGCGCGGACTCGTCGCGGCGCGGCGCCTGACGCTCGTCCATCCGTTCGACGACGCCGACGTGATTGCCGGCCAGGGCACGGTGGCGCTCGAGATGCTGGATGCAGCCCCCGCGCTCGACGTGCTGGTGGTGCCGGTGGGCGGCGGCGGCCTCATCGCCGGCATGGCGATCGCGGCCAAGGCGCGCAACCCGAGACTGGAGATCGTCGGCGTCCAGTCCTCGAGCTATCCGTCCATGCGCGCCGCACTGCACGGGCGCGCGATCGCCGGTGAACGCAACACGATTGCCGAGGGCATCGCCGTGAAGTCCGCGGGCCGGCTGACGCGGCGCATCGTGCGCAGGCTCGTGGACGCGATCGAGGTCGTCGGGGAGCCGGAACTCGAGCGCGCGCTCACCCTTTACCTCAACGTCGAGAAGACCGTGGCGGAGGGCGCCGGCGCCGCGGCGCTGGCGGCGGTGCTCGCCGATCCCGGCCGCTACCGCGGCCGCAAGGTCGGACTGGTGCTGTCCGGCGGCAACATCGATCCCAACCTGCTCGCGTCGGTGATCGTGCGCGACCTCGTGCGGCAGCAGCGCATCGTCAGCATGCGCATGACCATGCCCGACCGGCCGGGCTACCTCGCGCGCATCAGCCAGGTGGTCGCCGATCTCGGCGCCAACGTGCTGCAGGTCGACCACCGGCGGCTGTCGGTGTCGCTGCCCGCGCGCTCTGCGACGCTCGAACTCACCTTCGAGGCGAGGAGCGCCGCGCACGCGGGGCAGGTGGTCGCGGCGCTGCGGCAGACAGGGCTGGACCCGGAGATCCTGCCGCCCTGAGGCGGGTCAGGGGGCGGGCTTGCGCCCGTGCAGCATCGCCGCAACGAGGTTCTCGCGATGCCGCACCGAAGTGAAGACGACGCCCAGGATGTGCAGGGCGACGAACCCGAACAGCACGTCGGACAGCGTCGAATGCAGCGCCTCGACCCAGGGCACGCCCCAGAACCGGTCGGTGGTGTAGAGCCAGCCGGTGAATCCGACGAGCGTGAGCATCGACAGCAGCGCGATCACCATCCACCCGCCGAGCGGGTTGTGGCCGAGGTAACGGGCTTCCCGTCGCGCGAGTACCGCACGCGCGTAGCGGACGGTCGCCGGGAACGAGCGGACGAAGTCCGCGAAGCGGGCGTGGCCGGAACCGAGGAATCCCCACGCAATGCGCGCCCCGACGATTGCCAGCGTCCCGTAGCCCAGCCACTCGTGCCAGCGCCCGGGGCTGTGCCGCGTGAGCCAAGCGGCAGCGACCGTGAGGACGAGCGACCAGTGCAGGACGCGCACCAGCGCGCCCCACACCGGGATCATGCCGCGGGATTCGCGGATCGCGCTCACTCGGCTGCGGTTTTCACCCGTTCCAGCGTGACGGGGTGGAAGTAGGCTTCCACGCGCTCGCCCTTTTCGTCGAGCGCGTACACCTCGTAGCAGCCGCCGTCCACCTTGACGTTGCGGACCTGCCAGCCCTTTTCGTTCAGCGCGGCGGTCAGCTTCTCCTGCGGCTGCCAGGTGTCGGGCGAACCGGAGTCGCAGGTGGCGAGGCCGGTGGCACCGGCCATGGCGACCGGCGCGAGCGAGAGCACCGCGACCAGGGTCGCCGTCGGGAACTTGCGTGACATGGTTTCCTGTCCTCGTGTGGCGTTAGTCGCCTAGATAGCAGACGCGCGCGGGCGCGTGTAGTGCGCGGAAAAATATAGTTACCGGTGGCCCGCGTGCGATGGATTCGGACCCGGTAGAGTGACCTTGCCGCGGCGGCCTCTGGTAAGTATGGCCGGTTCCGGCGAGGGGGCATCCGTGGGCGCAGGGAACCGCAATCGGTCAGGCGCATTCGCCTGCAAGTCCATCGAGTCCCTTCAGGCGGACGCGCAGAGCCACGGGTTGCGTCGGGCGCTCGGTCCCCTGCACCTCGTGTTGCTCGGCATCGGCTGCATCCTGGGTGCGGGCATCTACGTGCTGCCGGGTACCGCGGCCGCGAACTTCGCGGGCCCGGCCGTCATGGTCTCGTTCGTGCTCGCGGGCACGGCCTGCGCATTGACGGCGCTGTGCTACGCGGAGCTCGCCTCGACGATGCCGGTGTCCGGCTCGTCCTACAGCTACTCGTACGCGGCGCTCGGCGAGGTGTTCGCCTGGGGTCTCGGCTGGATCCTGATGCTGGAGTACACGCTGGCCTCGTCGACCCTGGCGGTCGGGTTCTCCAGCTACCTGTCGAGCCTGCTGCGCGATTTCGGCATCGCGGTGCCGGCGGCCATCGCCGCGCCGCTGGTCGGGTCCACCGGCGGCTTCTCGGTCAACCTGGTGGCCGCGCTCGCAGTGGCGGCGGTGACCGGCGTGCTTTGCGCCGGGGTCCGTCAATCGGCAGGCGTGAACGCATTCCTCGTGGTCGTGAAAGTCGCGGTGCTGGCGGTGGTCATCACCTTCGGCATCGGCGCGATCGACCCGGGCAACTGGCGACCCTTCGTGCCGCCGCACGAGGGCGAGTTCGCGTTCGGCTGGCCCGGAATCCTGCGCGCCGCCTCGATCCTGTTCTTCGCCTACCTCGGATTCGAGACCGTCTCCACCGCGGCCTCGGAATCGCGCAACCCACAGCGCGACCTGCCGATCGGCATTCTCGGCGCGCTCGTCGTGTGCACCGCGCTGTACCTCGCGGTGGCCGCCGTGCTGACGGGCGTCGTGCCGTACCGCGAACTCGGGGTCGCGGACCCCGTCGCGCTCGCGGTCGACCGCATGGGGCGGCCGGGCGTCGCGCTCTTCGTGAAGGTCGGCGCGCTGATGGGGCTCGCGTCCGTGCTGCTGGTCAACGCCTACGGGCAGTCGCGCATCACCTTCCAGATGTCGCGCGACGGCATGCTGCCGCCGCTGTTCAGCCGGGTGCACGAGCGGTTCCTCACGCCGCATCGCGGCATCATCGCGCTGGGCGCGGTCGCCGCGGTCTGTGCGGCGCTGTTTCCGATCGCGATGCTGGCCGACCTCGTCAGCCTCGGTGCCGGCCTCGCGTTCGCGACCGTCGCCTTCTGCACCATGTGGCTGCGCTCCCGGCGTCCCGACCTGCCGCGGCCGTTCCGCGTGCCGCTCGGGGGCTTCCGGGTCGGACGGGCGTGGATCGGCTGGGTCCCCGCGGCGGCCCTGCTGCTCTGCATCGCGATGATCCTGCCGGTCCTGGTCGACATCGGCCTGCAGGCAGCCGACGGCCAGCCGCTGATGGCGGTTTTCCTCGCCTGCTATGTCGCGGCGGGCGCCGCGCTCTACCTGATGTACGGGCGGCGGCATTCGACGCTCAGGAACGGCGGGAGGAGCCCATGAGCGGCGCGGTGGACCGGTTCGCTCCGCAGAGCGCGGAACAGGTGCTGCGACTCGTGCACCAGCATCCGCTCGCCTGGATCGTTTCGCAGGGCGCCGACGGCCTGCGGGCGTCGCCGATGCCGTTGCGGCCGCGCGTCGGCCGCGACGGGCGGATCGCGGCGCTCGAGGGGCACCTGCCGCGCTCCAATCCGCAGTTGGCATCCCTGCAGCGCGACCCGCGCGCATTGCTGCTGTTCGCCGGGCCTCAGGGTTACGTCTCACCGTCCTGGGTGAGCGACAGGACCTGGGCGCCGACTTGGAACTTCGCGGTCGTACAGTTCGCCGTGACCTTCGAGTTCGACGAGACGCCCGCGCGGCTCGACGCGCACCTGCAGGACCTGGTGGAAGCGATGGAGCGCGGCCGGCCGCGCGCGTGGCAGCTGACGGAGATGGGCGCGCGCTACGAGACGCTGAAGCGGATGATCGTGCCCTTCGTCGCGACGGTCATCGAGCAGCGCGCGCGCTTCAAGCTCGGCCAGGACGAGCGCGATGAAGTGTTCGCGGAGATCACGGCGGCGCTGGACCGCACGGGTCCGAACGCGCTTGCCGTGTGGATGCGTGAGCTGAACCCGGGCCGCTAGTGCTGCGGGTCCGGCAGCTTGGCGCCGGGCATCGAGGCGAGGTACTGCGTGGGCGCCCGGCCGAATGCCCGGCGGAACATGGCCGTGAAGGCGCTCGGGCTGTTGTAGCCGACGTCGTAGGCGACGGTCGTCACCGGCTGGCCGACCGCGAGCCTCGACAGCGCCTCCATCAGCCGCACGTTCTGCCGCCAGGTGGCGAAGCTCACGCCGGTCTCGCGCCGGAAGGTGCGGGTGAACGTGCGGCGGCCCATCCCGGCCGCGTCCGCCCAGCTTTCGAGCGGCTCGTGCTGGCCGGGGTCGCGCAGGATCGCCGTGCAGACCTTGACGAGACGCGGGTCCTGCGGCATCGGCACGTCGAGCGGCGTCGCCGGCATCGCGATGAGTTCGGTCATGAGCAGGTTCATCACGCGTCCGTCGCGGCCGTCGAGGTCGTACTCGACCGGGATGCGGCAGGCCTCGATGATGAGTTCGCGCAGGAGGCTCGAGACCTCGATCACGCGGCAGGTCGTCGGCAGGTCCGGGAACGCGCCGGGATCCACGTACAGCGTGCGCAGCGATACGTGGCCGCGCATGTGCGCCTCGTGCTCGATCCCCGCGGGCACCCACACGGCGCGTTGCGGCGGCACGACGAAGCTCGCCTGTTCGGTGACGACGACCGTCACGCCGGCACAGGCGTAGATGAGCTGCGCGCGCTTGTGGTGGTGATGAGGATCGTGGTGGCCGGGCGGGTATTCGTCGGCCAGCGCCGCGATCGGACGCGGGATGTCCTGGTAATCGGCGCCGCGCGTGCTGCGACTCATGGGAGTAGCCTAATCTGGCCCGCCCACGATGACAAACGATCGCCCGGCGACGGCAGGCGGGCGCGGTCGGGTTGACGATGGGCCGATGGAGCACGCGCGAGAGGGGGCACCGTCCGCAGTCGGGAAGGACCTGGACCCGGACATCCGGCGCTTCATCCGCGGCGTGGCCGAAGCCGTCGCGCGCCATCCGGCGTTCCACAGCGCGCCTTACCCGCAGGTACGCCAATGGGCCGAGGAGGTGCGCGCGCCTTGGCGTCAGGGCGGCCCCGCGATGCTCGAGACCCGCGAGCTTGCGATGCCGACGCGCCACGGCAGCGTGCGCGCGCGCATCCATCGTCCCGCACCCGGCCTGCTGCCCGGACTCGTTTACCTGCACGGCGGCGGCTGGACGCTGTTCAGCATCGACACGCATGACCGGGTCATGCGCGAATACGCGGCACGCGCGGGCTGCTGCGTGATTGGCGTCGACTACGCACTGTCGCCCGAGCACCGGTTTCCGGTCGCGCTTCAGCAGGTCGTCGACGTCGTGGAATGGCTGGGGGCGAGCGGCGGCGAACTCGGGGTCGACGCCCGCCGGCTCGCCGTCGGCGGAGACTCTGCCGGCGCCAACCTGAGCGTCGGAGCCTGCCTCGAGCGCCGCGACCGCGGTGCGTCGCCGCCACTGCGCGCGATGCTGCTCAACTACGGCGCCTACGCGACGCGCTCCTCGGCCGAGGCCTGCCGGCGCTTCGGGGGCCCCGAATACATGCTGGGCTGCGAGGAAATGGCCGGCTACTGGCGGAACTACCTGCGAAACGGGGAGGACGCGGGAGATCCGCTGGCCTGTCCGCTGCATGCGGACCTCGCGGGGCTGCCGCCCGCGTTCCTGACCGTCGCGGAATGCGACATCCTCGCCGAGCAGAGCCTGGAGCTGGCGCGGCGGCTGCAGGGCGCGGGCGTGGCGGCCGAGTGCGCCGTGTATCGCGGGGCCTCGCACAGTTTCATCGAAGCGATGTCGATTGCCGGGATGAGCGTCCAGGCGCTGGCGGACGGGTCGGCGTGGCTGGAAAATGCGCTGCGCACGCCCGGGCCGGCACCGCCGGATCGCACGATGGCCTGAACGCGACGGTTTGCGACCCCGCCTCGAATGCGCAGGGCAGGCCGGGGTTTAGATTGAATACGAAGGGGGATCACGCCATGCATGCCAGACGCACCTTGTTCCTGCTGGTCGGTGCCGCGGTGTCAGGAACCGGTCTTGCCCAGGCCCAGTCCGATGCGGGCGCGGGCGACATCGGTCCGGTCGTCGTCACCGCGGAACGCTACGTGTCCCGGGAGGGCAGCGTCGCCTCGAAGTCGGACATCCCGCTCGTGGAGATGCCGCAGTCGGTCAGCGTCGTCTCTCGCGACATGATCGACCTGCTCAACTGGACCAGTCTCAACGAATCGGTTCGCTACTCGGCCGGCGCCACGGGCGAGGCTTTCGGCCCCGACGAGCGCTACGACTGGCTGCAGGTGCGCGGCTTCGATCCCGTGCAGTTCATCGACGGCGTGCAGGCGCCGATCGGCTCGGTCAACAACACGGGCACGGACCTGTACGGCTCCGAGTCGGTGGAAGTGCTGAAGGGCCCGGCCTCGGTACTGTACGGGCAGACGCCTCCCGGCGGCATCGTGAACATGACGAGCCGGCGCCCGCGCGACGTCCTCGGCGGCGAGCTCGAGCTGCAGGGCGGCGAGTACAACATGTGGCAGGTCGCCGGCGACCTCACCGGGCCGCTCTCGGACCGCGTGAGCGGGCGCGTCACGGCGCTGTACCGCGACCGCGAGACGCAGGTCGACTTCCTGACCTCGAAGCGTCTGTTCATCTCGCCGGCCGTCACCTTCGAGCTGGGCGAGGACACGCGCCTCACGCTGCTCGCCAGTTACCAGGACGACGACCTGGAAAACCAGACCACGGGTTTCCTGCCCGCCTACGGCACGCAGCTGCCCAATCCCAACGGCCGCGTGCCGGTCGGCAGGAACCTGGGCGAGACCGGCGTCAACTTCTTCAAGCGCGAGCAGTGGAGCGCGGGCTACGACTTCTCGCACCAGTTCAACGATAATTTCTCGCTGCAGCAGAACCTCAAGTACTTCGACGTGAAGGTCGACTCGCGTGCGATCTACGGCACGGGGCTCCTGGATGCGGATTTCGACGGGACCCCGGACGACTTCCGCACGGTGACGCGCGCCGACTTCCCGTTCAACGAGCGCATCGACTCGCTGTCGGTCGACACCCGCGGTCACCTGACCTTCGACACCGGTTCCGTCGAGCATTACCTGATCATGGGCCTGGACTACCGCGACTACGACGGCTTCTCCGAGTTCGGCTTTGCCGGTGCGCCGTCCATCGACCTGTTCGACCCGGTTTACGACGCGGTCCTGCCGCCGCCGGGGGCGCTGTTCCCGTTCATCAACGAGACGCGCGAGCAGATCGGGCTCTACGTGCAGGAGCAGCTGAAGGCCGGCAAGTTCGTGCTGACGCTGAACGGCCGCAACGACTGGGTGGACCGCAAGCCGACGGCCGGCGACTCGCAGGACGACGAGGAGTTCACCTACCGCGTCGGCATCAACTACGTCTTCGACAACGGACTCTCGCCGTACATCCAGACGGCCACCTCGTTCCAGCCGGTCAGCGGCGCCACCTTCGCCGGCGTGCCGTTCGAGCCGACCACGGGCGACCAGGTGGAGGCCGGCATCAAGTGGGACGACCGTGCGTTCGGGCCGGGCGTGCGGATGTTCGCCTCGCTCTCCGCCTACGAGATCGTCCAGGAAAACGTGCTGACGCCCGACCCGGTCAACCTGTTCTTCAGCGTGCAGGAGGGCGAGGTGGAGGTGAAGGGCGTGGAGCTCGAGATCGCCGCGCGCATTCGCGAGCGCCTGACCTTCAACCTGGCGTTCACCAGCATCGACACCGAGGTCACGAAGACCTCCGATCCCTCGGTGCTCGGCAACGAAATGGTGGCCGTGCCTGAAATGCTCGTGTCCGCGCTCGCTGACTATACGTTCCAGGAAGGGCCGCTGGCCGGGTTCGGGGCCGGGCTCGGCGTGCGCTACCGGGGGCAGATGTACGGCGACTCCGCCAACCAGTGGCAGAGCGATTCCGTGACCATGTACGACGCGATCCTGCATTACGATACGCGCAACTGGCGGTTCGCGGTGAACGCCAGCAACTTCACTGACGAGATTTTCGTCGATCGATGCAGCAGCGCGGCCAATTGCTTCTACGGGACCCGGCGGCTGGTGACGGGCAGCGTCACGCGCAAGTTCTGACCGCCCCGGTCATGAGAGCGGCGCTGGTTGCCCTGATGCTCGCGCTCGGCGGGCAGGCGGACGCGCAGGTCGTCGCCCCGCTGCCCTTCGATCGCATCCTGCGTTATGACGAGCTGACCGCGCTGCTGCGCCAATGGGCGGACCAACGTCCGGAACTCGTCACGCTCGAGAGCATCGGCACGACCCCCGATGGGCGGCCCATATGGTTCCTGTCGCTGACGAACCGTGCGACCGGCCCGGCCGAGGACAAGCCGGCGCTGATGGTCGACGGCAACATGCACGCCACCGAATGGGCGGGCGGTGTCGCGGCGCTGCACTTCGTCCACAAGCTGCTCGCCGGTCACGGCAAGGACGAGCGCGTGACGCGCCTGCTCGACACGCGCGCGGTCTACGTTCTGCCGCGCATGAGTCCCGATGGCGTCGAAGCGACGCTCGAGCAGGGCCGGTTCATCCGGTCCGTGGACCGCCCGTATCCGCCCCGGCCGCCGCAGCCCGGGATCATCCCGCGTGACGTCGACGGGGACGGCCGCACGGTGTTCATGCGCTTTCGCGATCCCAACGGTCCGTGGAAGCAGCATGCGGACGACCCACGCCTGCTCGTACCGCGCGCACCGGACGAGACAGGCGGCGACTACTGGCGCGTGATGCAGGAGGGCATGGTCGAAGGCTATGACGGCGCCACGATCGCGGACGAGCCCGAGCACGAGGCGCTCGATTTCGGCGCGAACTTCCCGGGTGACCGCGGAACCTCGGTCAGCCAGACCGACGGCCGGTACGCGACCTCGGAACCGGAGGTCGCGGCGTACGTGGCGGCGATCTCGCGCCGTCGCAACATCGTGGCGCACGTCACTTGCCACACGTTCGGCGGACTGATACTGACGCCGCCGGTGAACCTCACCGAGCAGCTGCCCGAGTCGGACCGGCAGGTCTACGCGTCGCTGGCCGGGAAGGGTGCTGAGCTAACCGGCTACACCGCGATCTCCTACCTGGATCTGCGCAGCGTCGATCGTGAGCGTCACATCCCGAGCGCGTTCGGCTGGCTCTACGACCGGCTGGGTCTGTATTCCTTCATCACCGAGTTGTGGAACCCGCTGGCGGCGGCCGGCATCTCGCTCGAGAACACGACCGCCTCGGCCTGGCTATGGGGCTTCCACCCGGTCGAAGACGAGCTCAAGCTCCTGCGCTGGAGCGACGAGAAACTGGGCGGCGAAGGGTTCGTGCCCTGGCGCAGGTTCGACCATCCGCAGCTCGGGCTCGTGGAGATCGGCGGCTTCGACCTGATCCGCTACTGGTACAACGTTCCCTTCGACAGCCTGGAACGGGAAGTTGCGCCGCACAGCGAGTGGCTCCTCTACCTCGGTCTCTCCACGCCGAGGCTGTCCATCCGCTCGTTCAGCGCCGAGAAGGTCGGTGACGACTTGTGGAGCCTGAGGCTCATTGCCGAGAACACCGGGTGGCTCCCCACGAACGGATCGCAGATGGCGCTCGACCGGCAGGAAGTCGGCGGTGTGTCGGTGGAATTGAGTCTCCCGGCCGGGGCGCGCCTGGTGGATGGCGAAGCCGTGCAGCAGCTCGGCCAGCTCGCGGGCCGCACTGGGCAGCGTTCGACGGCAACCTGGTGGGGATACACGCAGGGCACGCCCGACAGGGCCGTCGCCGACTGGGTGGTCGCGGCTCCCGCGAGTGCCGCGTTTACCGCTACTGCGAGACATGAGCGTGCGGGGAGCGCGCAGGCCGCGCTGGTGCTCGGCGTCAGGTCGGAGTGAGTCGGGGATCCACGCCCGGCGCGCCGCGATGATGAGCGCTGCGATCGCATCGGGCACGGCGCGTCGGACCGCCGGCTGGTCCCGGATGCGACGAACATGGGCCTTCCCGCAAAGCCCGGCGCCGCGGATGTCCGCTAAAAGGATCCACAGGCAGGCCGGAACCGTCACGACGCGGCTGACACCACGGTGGTGACGCATTGTCAGCGGCGGCGGCACCCGGCCATCGGCATGATGGGGCAAATCAGAAGGTGACCGAGTTGAACGTCCGCCGCAATCTTTTCCCCTTGATGCTGGCCTGGGCCGCGCTGATCCTACCCGCTGCGGCGCCTGCGCAGGCGACGCCCGACCTCGCGCTCGGCCAGCGCCTGTTCTCCGAGGCCTGCGCGAGCTGTCACGGCGCATCCGGCCGCCCGGAGCCGGGCAGCCCGGTGGTGGCCGCGCTCGGCATCGAGCCGGCCGACCTGTTGGATCCGCTGTTCAACAGCCGCGAGCCGGCGCTCGACTGGGAACTGGTCGTCAAGCACGGCGGGCACGCGCTCGGGCTCTCGGAGCGGATGCCTGCCTGGGGAGAGTCGTTCTCGGACGCGGAGGTCGCGGCACTGGTCGCCTACATCAAGACGCTCGCACCGGGCTCGGAGCGCTACCCGCCGGGCGAACTCAACCTGATGCTGCCGGTCCGCACGATCAAGGCCTTCCCCGAAGACGAGTGGGTCTGGCGCTCCCGCTACGAAAGCCGCGACGGCGAGGACGTCTGGCGCAACGTCCTGGAGTACGAGAAGCGCATCGGCCGGCGCGGGCAGGCGATCCTCGAAGTGATCGAGGAGAAGGGCGACCTGACGGAGGTCGAGGTCGGCTGGAAGCACGCCCTGACCTGGAGCCTGGAGCGGGGCTACCTGTTGTCGGGCGGTGCCAAGCTTGCGATCCCGACCCAGGGCGACGGCTCCGAGGAGCTGATCCCGTTCCTGGCCTGGGCGCAGGAACTGTCGCCGAAGTCGACCTTCCAGGCGAGCGGCCGCGCGATCCTGCCGTTCGACGACCTCGACGAAGGCGCGTTCGAACTGGCCGGTATCGTCCACTACACCTGGACCGACTGGCCGCAGAACGTGTTCCCGGCGTTCGAGGCCACGGCGACCGTGCCGTTCGACCGCGCCGACGGCGAGGATCGCGTGCAGTTCACGGTGGTGCCGCAGATCCGCATCGGCCTCACCCGCGGCGGCCACGTGGCGCTGAACCTGGGCGCCGAGTTGCCGCTCAGCGACCAGGACTACGACTGGCGCGCCCACCTCGTGCTGTTGTGGGACTTCGCCGACGGCAGTTTCTTCAAGGGCTGGGGGCGCTAGGATCGGGCCCGCTGCCACGCGCCGCCTTCGACCCAGGAGGCGCCCAGCACATTTAGTATGAGTCGCCCGGCACCGATGCAGGTAAGGCCGTTCGCGAAGTCGTAGGACGGGGCGATCTCGACGATGTCCATGCCGACGATCCGGTTGCGGCGCGCGACGGCGCGCAGGAGCGGCGCGAGCTGCCGGAAGTAGATGCCGCCCGGCGTGGGGGCCATGACGGCGGGCATCTCGGTCGGGTCGAGGCCGTCGGCGTCGATCGTGACGTAGACCGCCCGGCCCTCCGGGATGGTGGCCAGCACGGGATCCATGCCGCGGGCGTGGATGTCCTCGGCACTGAAAAGCTGCGAACCGTAGGCGCGCGCCGCCTGGACTTCGCGTGCCCGCGCGCTGCCGATGGCCCGCAGGCCGATCTGCGTCATGCCGGACACCGCCTCGACCTTGCTGGCCCACTGCAGCGGGCTCGAATAGCCGCGACGCACGCCGCCGACTTCCTCGCGCCAGTCGAGGTGGGCGTCGACGTGCAGGATGTGCACCGGCTCGCCGACGGCGTCCAGCGCATCCACCACAGGGATCGTGACGCCGTGGTCGCCGCCCAGCACGATGAGTTGCGCCCCCCGGCTCCACACGTGCCGCACGCGCGCGGTGACATCGGCCGCGTACGCGTCGTAGTTGCCGCCGTCGAAGGCGACATCGCCCATGTCCACGTGCGAGGGCAGGCTGGAAGCGAGGTCGCCGCCGACGTCGAAATCCCAGTGTGCGGGGTTGTAGCAGAAGCTCTGCGACATCGCGCGGATGGCGGCGGGCGCCTTCGACTGGTCGTTGGGAAAGGGGTCGTGCCCGTAGGGCTCGCTGTGGCGAATGCCGAGAAGCGCAACTGTGGCGTTCCAGCCGGAGGCATCCGTCGCCACCGGCCAGTCGAGGAAGGGGCGTTCGGGTTTCGTCGTCGACGGCAGTCGGTTCACTTTCGCTCTCCGCGTCCGGGATCAATGGTAAGCCAGAGCAGTGCCGCGACGACAGACGTGACCACGCCCGTCATGAATACCAGGTCCCAGCGGCCCTGCCCCGAAAGTGCCGCGACGATGGCCGTGCCGATGACGCCGCCGAGGTTCCCGCCGGTATTGAGGGCGGCGGTGGCCGCCATGGAGTCGCTCGGCGCGAGCCGCATCGCGACACCCCAGTAGTTGCCTTCGTTCAGCTCCACGCAGGCGAAGCCCAGGCACAGCGCCGCGATGGCCGGGTACGCGCTTTCGATCGACACGGTGAGGTACAGGAAGACGGCGGCGAGCGGCAGCGTCACCAGCGGCAGCAGCCGCGGCCCGGCCCGGTCGCCGAAGCGCGCACGCAGGCTGTCCGCGAGGCGCCCGCCCGTCGCGGCCGCGACGCCTGCGACCACGAACGGCAACGCGCCGAGCCACCCGCTCTCGAGCACGGAGAGCTTCCGTTCCTGCACCAGGTACAGGAAGCTCCAGAACGTCACGAGGTAGAAGACGTAGTTCATCACCAGGTACGAGAGAGTGACACCGAGGATCTGCGGGTCGCCCAGGACGCGCAGCACGCGGCGGGCAGTCAGCGGTGCGGCGGCGTCGTAAGCCGGGTTCCCTGCCAGCTCGGCGATCTCGCTCGAAGTCACTCTCGGATGCTGCGATGGCAGGTCGCGCACCACCATCCACCACAGCAGGACGAGCAGCAGTGACGGGACGCTCGTCAGTAGGATCGCGGCCTGCCATCCGTAGGCCTGCATGAGTGCCGCGACCAGCGGTGAGGCGATCGCCGCGCCTGTCCACAGGCCGGTCACCATCAGCCCGATCATCGAGGACCAGCGAGTGACCGGATACCAGTGACGGATGGCGCCTGCCGATACGGGGAACAGGCCCCCGTGCGCGACGCCGAGCAGTGCGCGTGCGACCAGGAGGGTCGTGAAAAGGAATGTCCCGGCCGCGATGGCCGGCGCTGCTGCGGTAGCGACGCTCGCGATGACCGAAAGGACACCGATCAGGCACATCGTGCGGCGCGCGCCGAAACGCTGGCCGAACAGGGCGCCCGGCACCTGGAAGATTGCGTAGGCGATCAGGAAGGCGTTCATGATCCAGCCGATCTGGACCTGCGAGAGACCGAGCTCCGGCATCATCCGCTCGGCCGCGATGCCGACGCCCTGGCGCTGCAGGTAGCTGGAAACCGCGAACCCGAAGATCAGGACGAAGACCAGGCGACGGACGCGCGGGTTACCCATCACGATAGCTTAACGGGTCGCTCGTCTCCGCGGCGACCTTCAGGCGACGTCGAGCCCGAGATCGAGCGACCGGGCCGAGTGCGTGAGCCAACCCAGCGAGATCGAGTCGACGCCGGTTTCCGCGACCGCGCGCACGTTCGCAAGGGTGATCCCGCCCGAGGCCTCCAGGTGGCAGCGCTTGCCGGCGATGGCGACGGCGCAACGCAGCTGCTCGGGTGTCATGTTGTCGAGCAGCACGGCATCGACGCGGCAGGCGAGGGCTTCCTCGAGCTGGGCAAGCGTGTCGACCTCGACCTGGATCGGATACCTGCGGTCCCAACGGCTGCGGACACGATCGACTGCGGCGGCAATCGAGCCGGCGACGCCGATGTGGTTGTCCTTGACGAGCACGGCGTCGTACAGCCCGAAGCGGTGGTTCACGCCGCCGCCCACGGCGACGGCATGCTTCTCGAGCGCACGCAGGCCCGGGGTGGTCTTGCGCGTGTCCTTGACCGCGGCGCCTGTGCCCTCGACCGCGCGCACGACGGCCGCCGTCGCCGTCGCGATCCCGGACAGCCTGCCGAGCAGGTTGAGCATGACGCGCTCGCCGGACAGCAGCGCGCGCGCGGAGCCCTCGAGCGTCGCCACGACGTCCCCCGCGGCGACGTCGGACCCGTCGCGTGCCTCGATGCGGGCATCCGCCGCGCCCTGCCAGTGCGCAAGTACGAGAGCAATGGCATCGGTCCCGGCGATCCGGCCGGAATCCCGGCTGCGGATCACCGCCTTCATGCGGCTGTCGACAGGGACGACGGCGTCGGTCGTCACGTCACCGGCCTCGCCGAGGTCCTCGGCGAGCGCGGATTTCACGACCCGGGCAAGATCGGCGAGCGGGGCCGCCGGCTTCATGCGACGCGGCTTTGCGGGGCCGCCAGCGGCAGCATCGTCGCGGCGGCCGGGCGCAGGATGCGACGGGCTGCGCAAGCGCTCGAGGGCTCCGGATAATCCAGGCGGAAGTGCGAACCCAGCGACTCGCGCCGCTCGAGCGCGGCGCCAAGCAGCAGGCGGGCGACCGTGACGAGGTCCTCCTCGGCGCGCGAGGCGGGCACGTGGCGCGCGAGCTCCGCCAGCGCTGCCGTCATGGCGTCGCCATCCCGGACCGGCCCGAGGCTGCGGCCCACGAGCTGGCGCAGCGCCAGGAGGCGCTGCGGATCGCACGCCTGCGCCGCGGAATCGCGGCGCGGGACGTCCGGGGCCCCGACCAGCGCCGGCCGCCGGGCCGTCCGCACGGCCTGCGCGACGCGAACGCCGAACACCAGCCCTTCGAGCAGCGAGTTGCTCGCCAGCCGGTTGCCCCCGTGCAGCCCGGTCGAGGCCACTTCGCCGCAGGCCCACAGCCCGGGCAGGGAGGTCGCGCCGTCGGCATCGGTCACGATGCCTCCCATGTGAAAGTGCGCCGCGGCCGTCACCGGCAGCGGATCCCGGGTCGGCTCGAAGCCGGCCGCGCGCGCGATGGCGGCCGCCCCCGGAAAGCGCGGCTCGAGATCCGGCACCCGGCTGGCGTCGAGCCACGTCGGCTCCCCGGCCAGCCGGCGCCGGGCGATGGCGCGCGCGACGACGTCGCGCGGCGCGAGCTCGGCATCCGGGTGGACGTCCGACATGAATCGCTGGCCGGCGCCGTCGACGAGCACGGCGCCGGCGCCGCGCAAGGCTTCGGTCAGCAGCGGCAGGGGGTCGCCCTCGACGTCGAGCGCGGTCGGGTGGAACTGAACGAACTCGAGGTCGGCGAGCGCGACGCCGCGGCGCGCGGCGGCGGCAAGGCCCGTACCGCGTGAGGTCGGTGGGTTCGTGGTGCGGTCGAAACATGCGCCGACGCCGCCGGTGGCCAGGACGACGTGCGGTGCGAGCACGGCGAGACGCGAACCGTCGCGAGCCTCGAGCAGGACTCCGCCCGCGCGCTGGCCGCAGCCGATGATGTCCGCCAGTGCATGGCCTTCGAGCCGATGGATGTCGCTGCGTTTCAGGACGGCTGCGCAAAGCGCGCGCATGACGGCCGCGCCCGTGCGATCGCCGCCGGCGTGCACGATGCGGTCGCGCACGTGGCCGGCCTCGCGTCCGAGCAGCGGCTGCCCGTCGGGCGTGGCGTCGAAGGGGACCCCGAGGTCGCGCAGCCACGCGATGCGGCCGGCGGCGGCGGAGGCGACGAGTCCGGCGATCCCGGCATCGGCCAGGCCGGCCGCGACGCGCACGGTATCCGATGCGTGCAAGCCCGGCGCATCATCGGCGCCGAGCGCCGCGGCGATGCCACCCTGCGCCAGGCAGGAGGAGCCGCCGCCGACCGGTTCGTCGGCGACGAGCAGGCAGCCCTCGAGTCCGAGCGCGGTCGAGAGGCCGGCGATTCCGCCGCCGACGACGACGACCGGCGCCGTGATGTAATCGGGGGCCTTCACGGCCTGACCGCAAGCATCCGCGTGACGGCCTGGCGCGCGCGTTCGGCAACCGCGGTCGGAACCACGACTTCGTGGCGCAGGTGGCGCAGCGAGTCGGCGATGCCGGCGAGCGTGATCCGCTTCATGTGCGGGCAGAGGTTGCACGGCCGGACGAATTCGACGTCGCGGAACTCCGCGGCCACGTTGTCCGACATCGAGCACTCGGTGACCATCACGACGCGCGGCGGCCGGTTGCGGTCCACCCAGGAAATCATCGCTGCGGTGGAACCCACGTAGTCGGCCTCGGCCAGCACGTCGGGCGGGCATTCGGGATGGGCGATCACGCGGATTCCGGGGTGGTCCTTGCGATAGTCGCGCAGCTGCTGGCCCGTGAAACGCTCGTGCACCATGCAGCTCCCTTCCCAGAGGATCACCTCGACGCCGGTCTGCGAAGCGACCCAGCGGCCGAGATACTGGTCCGGCAGGAAGATCACGCGCGGGACCTTGAGCGACTCCACGACGGCGACCGCGTTGCCGGACGTGCAGCAGATGTCGGACTCCGCCTTGACCTCGGCGGAGGTGTTCACGTAGGTGACGACCGGCACGCCGGGATAGCGCTGGCGCAGGAGGCGCACGTCGGCGCCGGTGATCGACTCGGCGAGCGAGCAGCCCGCGCGCAGGTCCGGGATGAGCACGGTCCTGGACGGGGAGAGGATCTTCGCCGTCTCGGCCATGAAATGCACGCCGGCCATGACGATGACGTCCGCGTCGGTGTCGGCCGCCATGCGGGCGAGGGCGAGCGAGTCGCCGCGCAGGTCCGCGACCCCGTGGAAGATGTCGGGCGTCATGTAATTGTGCGCGAGCACGACCGCGCGGCGTTTCGCCTTCAGCGCCTCGATCTCGGCGATGAGCGGCGCGATCGCGGCGATCTCGACATCCGGCAGCACGCCAGCCAGGTTTCTCACGGCACTCACTCCATTTATACTCCGAGTGAGCATTATAAATCAGTACAACCGCGCGCGCACGACCTCTTTGCGGAACCGGAAAAGCTTGGCGGGACGGCCCCTTGCAGGCCTTTTCAGCGTCCGCGTGGGCTCCAGGAAGCGGCCATTCTCGACCAGCCGCCGGAAGTTCTGCTTGTGCAGCAGCATGCCGGTCAGGGCCTCGACCGTTTGCTGAAGCTGCAGCAGGGTGAAGGTCTCGGGCAGGAGCTCGAACACGACCGGGCGGTACTTCAGCTTGCCGCGCAACCGTCCGAGCGCGGTTGCGACGATGCGCCGGTGGTCGAAGGCGAGCTCGAGCCCGCCGCCCGCGCGCGCATCAAGGCCATGATCGCGCCGGTATTCGGGCACGAGACCGGTCTCGTACAGGAGCTCGTAACGCTCGAGCACGCGGATCGGGTCCCAGGCGCGCGGGTCGCCGAAGTTCGCGTGCACGCGGTGCCGGCGCGCAACATCGCGCCCGGCCCAGCGCGCGAGCGCCGGGAGCAACGACTCGCCGACCAGCGCCGGCAGGCCGGCGCGCCGGTCCTCCCAGGGCAGCAGGTCGTAGGCGTCGATCCACGCGGCGCCGGGCGCGGGCTGCGCTTCCTTCACGAGACCGAGATAGGCGACCGAGAGGTGGCGCGTGCCGTCCGGCGTACGCTGGCGTTTGCGGTCGCCGAACGTGTAGAGCTGCTCCACGTAGCCGACCGCCAGCCCCGTCTGCGTAGAGATCCACCGCCGCAAGCCGAGTTCCAGCGTGGCGTCCGCGTCCGCATCGAGGAGTCCCGACGGCAGGCCCGGCGTGTCGCCCCCGGCGCGCGTGGTCGTCAGTATGCGCGGACGGCCCTCGGTGACGGCCACGATGACGGCATCGAGGCTGAGTGACAGGCGGCGCGCCATGCGCCGGATGATGCCACAGGGCCTGCGTTGCGGTCAGTGGCGCGGCGTCTCCCAGTAACGCGGCGCCTTGTAGTAGTCGAAGGCGCGGTTTCGGAAATCCTGGCCGTCATTGCGCGCCAGTTCATCGACCGAGCCGGCGGGCGCCGCCTCGAGCTGGGCCTTCGTGACGTCGACGACGTAGCTGCCTTTCGACTTGTCGAACTTCAGGGTGGACCAGGGCACCGGATGGTACCTCTCGGCAATGCCGAGGAATCCGCCGAACGAGATGACCGCGAACATGATGCTGTTCGACAGCTTGTCGAGCATCAGATCCTCGATTTCGCCGATCTTCTGTCCGGAGGCGTCGTGGACCTGGGTGCCGATGACGGCGGTGGCACGGATGGCGGACGTATGACCTGAGAGCGTGGGCATGGCGGGGACTCCGGTTGGCTGACCAAGTTCAGGACGGACCGTAGCCGCACAACGTGCTTGCCTCCTGCCGGCCCATGCCCCGAAGGGGTGTCGGACTCGCGCGCGGGATTGTCAGGAGCGAGTGACAGCGAGTAGCGTTCAGCCATGAGCCGGGCATTCGTGAAGGAAGGCGACGGCGCGGACGGCGAGGAACTCGCCGAGCTGCAGGTCAGCCCGCACCGCAACCTCGTGACCGCGGATGGCCTCGCGCGGATCGAAGCCAGCGTCGAGCGGCTGCGGGCGGAGCTCTCCGCGGCGCGTGCGGCGGACGAGCGCGCGGACGTCCGGCGCATCCAGCGCGATCTGCGCTACTGGACCGCGCGGCAACGCACGGCGGAGCTCGTGCCGCCCGCGGCGCCGGGCGGGAAGGTCCGGTTCGGCACCACCGTGACGCTCGCCGCGCAGGGCGGCGGGCAGCTGGAATACCGGATAGTCGGCGAGGACGAGGCCGATCCCGCGCGCGGCAAGATCTCCTACGTCTCGCCGCTCGCGCGACGGCTGATCGGCGCCGCCGAGGGCGACACGGTAGAGCTTCCGGAAGGCCTTGCGGAGATCCTGGCGATCCGCTGACTGTCAGTCGGCCGCCGGGCGCAGCAGCAGGCGTCCAAGCAGGAGGCCGGAGAACGCGGCCGCCACGGAGCCGGCCAGCACGCCGAACTTCGCGACCGCGAGCAGGCCGGGCTCCTCGAAGGCGAGCGCGGCGATGAAGATCGACATCGTGAAGCCGATGCCCGCCAGCAGGCCGATCACCGCGATGCCAGCGGGCGCCACGCCGGCGGGCAGGGCGCACAGCCCGCTCCTGACCGCGAGAAAAGCCGCGAAGGCAATGCCGACCGGCTTGCCGACGGCGAGGCCGAGCGCGATGCCGCCGGCGAGCCCTTGCGCGAGATCGCTGGACAGATCGAGTCCTTCGAAGCGCACCCCTGCGTTCGCGAGCGCGAACAGGGGCATCACGCCAAATGCGACCCAGGGGTGCAGTGCGTTCTCCAGACGGCCGGCCGGGGGCTCGCCGCCGGCTTTGCGAGGAACCATCGGAGTGAGCAGGCCCGCGGCGACGCCGGCAAGGGCGGGATGGATGCCGGCCAGCAGGAACCCGTACCAGATGATCGCGCCGGACGCGAGGCTGACCAGCCAGGCGTTCAGGCCGGCGCGATGGCCGAGCCAGCCCACGAGTGCGCCGGCGGCGGCGATCGCGAGACCCGCCGGAGCGATGCCGTCGGCATAGAAGAAGGCGATGATCAGCACGGCGGCGATATCGTCGGCGATCGCGATGGCGAGCAGCAGGACACGCAACGCCGGATCGACGCGCCGGCCGAGCAGCGCGAGCACGCCGACGGCGAAGGCGATGTCCGTCGCGGCGGGAATCGCCCAGCCGTCGCGCACGGCGGCGTCCGCGACCACGATGAAGACGAGGGCCGGCGCGACGATGCCGCCCACCGCCGCGACGAGCGGCAGCGCCGCCTGGGCCGGCGTCGAGAGCGCGCCGTCGTGCACTTCGCGGCGGATCTCGAGGCCGACGACCAGGAAGAAGACCGCCATCAGGATCTCGTTGACCACGAAGTGCAGCGTCAGCCCGCCCGGAAGCCGCCAGCCATCGAGCAGGTGCGCGAACTCCGCGTGCCCGCCGGAGTTGGCCAGTGCGAGCGCAATGCCTGCGGCGGCGAGCAGAACCATGCCGCTCGCCGTCTCGACCCGCAGGAACTCGTCCAGCGGCTTCAGCAGACGCGCGATGCGAGTCATGGGGAGACGATGGCGCGCATCAGCGCCATGCCGGCGAACAGGCCGGCGATGGACAGGATGACCGATCCGGTCACGTAGGCGGCCGCCATGAACGGCTCACCGCGCTGCCACAGCGCGGCCGTGTCGAGCGCGAATGCCGAGAACGTCGTGAAGCCCCCGAGCAGTCCGGTGGTGAGGAACAGTTTCACCGAGGCGTCGATGCCGCTATCGCGCCAGGCGAGCCACTCCGCCAGCACGCCCATCAGCGCGCAGCCCAGCACGTTGACGGCCAGCGTCCCGACCGGGAAGTTCGGACCCGCCACCGCAAGCGCAGCGCGGCCGACGCCGTAGCGCAGCGCGCTGCCGAGGCCGCCTCCGATGAAGACCCAGCCGATGTGGATCACGGTTTGCATGACGCATGTTCGCAACTGGCGGCGGCAGCGTCGAGTGAAGTGGCCGAAGTCAGCATATTCCGTGAGTTGCGCGATTGTCTTGAAGTCGGATCATATGTGGCGTCGCGGCTGCCCACCGCGACCGGCGTGAACTCGAGGTCGTGGTAGTCGAAGCTGAAGTCCGCGACCGGCGAGAACGCTTTCAGGGTGATGCGCGCGGGCTTGCCCGCGGCATCGAGCGCGAAGGTCACGAAGGCGGGCTCCATCATCGGGTCGGGCCAGCGCGCGACGAAAGTGTCGTACGCCCAGTGCTCCAGCGGGCCGATCATGCCGGGCGTCTGGCGGAAGTCGATCGCGAGCTTTCCGTCCGATTCCGTGATCTCGATCGGACCGTACCACGGATCCGCGTACGCGCCGGAATAGCCGGCGGGCGGCAGCGAAGGCGTGGACGGCGGGCGCGCCGTGGCGGCGGCCCGCTGGGCCTCGAGCCCCTTGGCGTTGCGGGCGTCGAAGAACTCCCGGAACGCCTGCGGCCAGTCGCGTTTCGGCAGCCCGAGGTAATGGTCGAGCAGTTCGTAGTGCAGGCCGATCGTGAACTCGTTGTCCTCGGAGTTCATCGCGATCGCCCAGGCGACGTTCTTTTCCGGCAGCAACGCAACGATGGCGCGGAATCCGAGTGTCCCGCCGCCATGCTGGATGACCTTGTGTCCGCGGTAGTCCTGCACGTTCCAGCCGAGCGCATAGCCGCGAAACTGGGGCGCGGCGTCGGCGAGCGCCGACGGGAGAGGCGTCACCGGAACCGGGACGACGGGCTGCCACATCTCGCGCGCGTTGCCGGCGGTGAAGAGCCGAGTTTCCGATCCCGGGAGCTGCCCGGCGGCGAGCTGCAGCTGCAGCCAGCGCGCGATGTCGCTGGCGCCGCTCGCGATCGCACCGGCGGGTCCCACGTTCGCGCCGAGCGCGACTTTCTCCTCGTCGAGAAGCTGCTGGGGACCCACGCCGCGCAACTCGCCGACGCGGCCGTGCGGGAAGGCGCGGTTCGGTGCGGCCAGCCGGTCGACGTCGTTGGTCACCGCCGACTTCATGGCGAGCGGCGCGAAGATGCGCGCCTCCACGAAATCCTCCCAGGTCTGGTCCGAGACTTCCTCGACGACCTGGCCCGCGACCGCATAGAGCACGTTGTCGTAGGCGTACCCGGAGCGGAAGCTGGTCTTCGGCTTCAGGAACCGGATGCGGTGCACCAGGTCCGCGCGGCTGATCGTCGTGGACGGCACGAACATCAGGTCGCCCTGGCCGGGGCCGAGCCCGCTGCGGTGGACCAGCAGGTCGCGGATCGTGATCTCGCGCGTCACCCAGGGGTCGTACATCCGGAAGCCGGGCAGGTGGTCGATCACCAGGTCGTCCCAGCCGAGCTTGCCTTCCTCGACGAGGATCGCGAGCGCGGCGGCCGTGAAGGCCTTGGTCGTCGAGCCGATCTGGAACAGGGTGTCGGGATCGACCGTTTCTGCAGCGCCGAGCGCACGCACGCCGTAGCCGCGCGCCTGTGAGACTTCGCCGTTCTCGACGATCGTCACCCAGGCGCCCGGGACGCCGGAATCCTTCATGACCGCCTCCACGCGCGCTTCGAAGTCCGGCGGCGGGGCGGCCGGGGCCAGGGCGGGCAGTAGGAGCAGGCAGGCGGCGAACAAGCGGCGCATGGGAGGCCTCCGGGTCGGAATCAGGCGCGGGCGGGATCGGCGCGCGACTTGACCAGCCGCCAGGCGCCGACCGTCAGGAGCGGCAGGACGAAGACGGCCAGCACGATCCAGGCGGAAGCGCGATAACCCCTGGCGATCAGCGTGACCAGGCCGAATCGGTCGGCGACGAACACCGACCCGACCAGCAACGCCATGGCGATCGCGAGGCGGCCCGCGACCGTGATGCCGCGGCCGCGCCGTTCCGCGACGAAGTTCGAGACCCGCTCGTTGAACGCGTGGACCACCCCGACGCCGGTGTCCAGGATCGCGAGGAAGATCATGAGCTGGAACGCGCCGTACAGCAGCGGCACGCCGAGCTGGCGCAGCATGAACTCGGACGGCAGCGTTTCCGCGCCGATGTCGGGATACCAGCCGATCATGCAGGCGAAGAAGAAGAATGCGGGAATCATGGCGACGGGTCCCGCGAGCAGGCCGGCCACCACGGCGTCGCGGTTCGACCGCAGGTGCCGCAGCACCGGCAGGATCACCACCGCGCCGAGCACGTTGTAGCTGGCATACGTGAGCCCCGCCGGGAACCATCCTGCGATGCCGCTGGCGGCCGCGAAGTTCTCCTGAATGCGGTCGCCGAAGCGCACCAGCACGTAGCCCACGAAGATTGCGTACACGACGTAGAGGAAGAGCGTCACGTACTTGAAGAGCCACTCGACGGATGCCGTACCGAGGCCGGCGAAGGCACCGATGGCCACGACCAGGGCCAGGGTGCCCGCCAGCGTGGGCCAGCCGAACAGCGTCGCGCCCATGGCCCCGGTGGCGGCACCGAACACCGCGAGCACGAGCACCAGCAGCAGGAGGTAGACGACCTCGAACACGACCCAGCCGGGACCCAGCAGGTTCCGGAAGAAGCGCCGGTAGTCCCCGCTGCCGGTCACGCGCGCGTACAGGAAGGTCAGCGCGCAGATCAGGCTCCAGATTGCCGTCGCGAAGCCGATCGCCGCGAGCCCGCCCCAGGGACCGGCCGGCAGGAAGAATTCCACGAGCTCGCGGCCGGTGGCGTAGCCCCCGCCGATGACGAAGGCATTGAAGGCGAACCCGGGCAGCAGGAGCCGCTGGAACCGGGTGGCCTGGTTCATTCCGCGAGACAGGCTTCGACGAGCCGCTCGAAGGCGGCGCCGCCGCGCATCGGGTCGGCGACGGGCAGGCCGATCTCCTGCGAGGTGCGCTCGAGGAGATCCTTCGCCTCGTCGGGACCGAGCGTCGAGGTGTTGAAACTGACGCCGGCGCAGCGGATCTTCGGGTTGGTGAGTGACCCCATCCGCAGGTGCGTGGCGATCGCGTCCTCGAGCGAAGGCGTCGGGAAGCCCGGGTAACCGAGCAGGTGCTCGCGGCCGGGCTCGTGGCAGAGCACGAGCACGTCCGGCTGGCTGCCGTGCAGCAGGCCGAGCGACACGCCGGCATAGGCAGGGTGGAACAGCGAGCCCTGCCCCTCGATCACGTCCCAGTGATCCGGCGCGGCATCCGGGCTCAGCACCTCGGCGGCGCCGGCGATGAAGTCGGCGACGACCGCGTCCATCGGCATGCCGCTGCCCGCGATCATGATCCCGGTCTGCCCGGTCGCGCGGAAGTCCGCCTCGATGCCGCGGCGGCGCAACGCGCCCGCGATCGCGAGCGCCGTGTATTTCTTGCCGAGCGCGCAGTCCGTGCCCACCGTGAGCAGGCGCCGCCCGGCGCGCTTGCGGCCGGTCCCGACCGGCAGCCGGGCTGGCGGCTGGCGCACGTCGATCAGGCGGCGACCGAGACGCTCGGCGGCGTTCTTGAGTTCCGGCGAGGACGCGAGCCGCCCGTGCATGCCCGAGACCACGTCGAGACCTGCCTCGAGTGCGGCGACGAGGCTCGGGATCCAGCTCGGCTTCAGGACCCCGCCCGTGTTGGCGACCCCGATCACGATCGAGCGCGCGCCCTTGAGGTGCGCCTCGCGCGGGCTCAACTGCGGCAGGCCGGTGGTGACCGTGGACTCGGGCATCGCGAATTCGCCGACGCACAGATCCCGCGCCCAGTCGCGCAGGCCGAAGGCCGTCTTCGCGAAGCCGGCCTCCGTGACGTCCCCGAGGAACAGCAGGTAGGGCGCCGGCAGGGCGACGACGAGCGTTGCCGGACCGGCGCCCGAGGCGCCTGCATTACGCACTGCCGACATCTTTCCTTCCGGTCGTCGGGTTTGCGCTCAGAAGCGGTAGCCGACGGCCAGGCCGATCGTGCGTGGACGGATGATGGCAAGCCCGGCCGCGCCCGCCGGGGACGTGCCCGGCGAGAGGATGTCCGTGATGCCTTCTTCGTCCGTGACGTTCCTGCCGTACAACTCGAGTGTCCAATTGTCCCAGAGAACGCCGGTTCGCAGGTCGACGGTCGTGTAGTTGTCCGCTTCGAGCCGGGGCGACGTCGGGTCGAGGGGATCGATGCGATCACTGAAGCTGGCCGGCCGGTCTCCCGTATAGGCGACCTGCCCGCCGACGTATGCCGTCGCGTCGCCGAAGGCGCTCCACTCGTAGTCGCCGCCCAGGGCCAGGGTCCATTCCGGCACGAATGGCAGCGCGTCGCCGTCGAAACCGCCGACCAGGTCCGGGTCCGTGTCGTCGGTCAGCTCCGCGTCGGTGTAAGCGCCCGAAAGGGTCAGGCTGAGGCCGCCCGTGCGGTAGGCGGCGCTGAACTCGAGGCCCGTGCTTTCCGCAGTGCCGCCATTCGCGTTGACGCCGAAGCCGTTGACGACCTGGAACAGCTGGATGTCCTCCCAGTCGAGGAAGAAGGCCGCGACGTCGAGCGAGAAGCTGCCGCTGGAGTTGCCCGTCCGCAGGCCCAGCTCGTAATTGGTCAGTTCGTCCGAGTCGTAGGTAGCCGGCGCCGGCGCTCCCGGGGGCAGGACGTTGGGGCCGCCCGGGCGGAAGCCGGTCGCGACGCGCAGGTACGCCGAGGTCGTGTCGGTGAACTCGTAGCGCGGCGAGAACGACCAGGTGACCGGGCTCTCGGAGGACTTGAGGTCGTCGAAATTCAGCTCGAGCTCGCCGCCCGGCAGGATCGGCAGGATGATGAGGCCGCTCTGCGTGGCGTCCTGGTCATTGTCGCTCCAGCGCGCGCCGAAAGAGAGGTCGAACCGGTCGGTCACGTGCCACGTGGCGTTGCCGAACAACGCGAGCTCCTCGTAGGTGGAATCGATCGCCAGGTCCGCGACCAGCGGCACGCTGGCGACGGGCGCGCCGGTTACCGGGTCGACCGCGATGAGCCGCTGGTCGATCACCGAATCCTCGTCGGTGTAGTAAGCGCCGACCAGCCACTCGAACTGGTCGCTTTCCGGCGAGAGCAGGCGAAATTCCTGCGTGAACTTGTCGGTCGCGGTCGTCTGGTCGAGGATGCCGGACAGGAGGGTGTCCGCCGTGCCCGGCGTGCTGTAGACGAAGGTCAGCAGTTGCGCGGTGCCGAGGCCGGCGCCGAGGACGTCCACGACCGCGGCATCGGACTGCAGGTCGTGCGTGAACTCGCTGTAACTGGTGACGGACTGCAGCGTGACGCCGCCGAAGTCCCAGTCGAGCGTCGCGCTGTAGAGCTGGTACTCGATGTCGTCGGGCTCGTCGTGGTAGCGGGATGCGACCAGGCCGCCGTACAGCGGCTCGAGCGTCACCGGATCCACTTCGAACGTGCTCGCATTCTCGCTGTCGATGTTCTGGTAGTGCACGGTGAGGTCGAGCGAGAAATTCTCGGACGGCGCGAACAGGGCCGAGAGCCGGCCGCCCGTGACGTCGGTCGCGTTCAACTCGTCCTTCACGAGCGTCCCGTCGACGATGTTCACCGACGGGTCCTGCAGCGCCGGAATCGGGTTGTTGCCGATGGACTCCGTGTACCCGCCGTCGGAACGGTAGAAGCCGCTCGCGCGCAGCGCAAAGGTGTCGCTCATCGGGATGTTCAGCACGCCCGTGAAGGCATAGCCCGTCCCGGCGCCCTCGACGTCCTCCACCGAACCCTGGGCGCGCACCTCGAAGCCCTCGGTCGAGGGGGCGTTGGCCACGTACTTGATCACTCCGCCGAGCGAGCTGGCTCCGTACAGCGTGCCCTGGGGCCCGCGCAGCACCTCGATGCGCGCCATGTCGAAGGTATCGAAGTCGCCCGAGAGGATCGCGGCGTTCGCGAGTCCGCTGCTGGAGCCGAAGGGGACGTCGTTCACGTAGATGCCGACCGTCGAAGCGACGCCGCCGGTGTTGATGCCGCGCATCGTGACACGCGTGATGCCGGGCGTGTTCGACACGAGGCTGAGGCCGGGGACCAGCGACGCCATGTCCTGGAAGTTGGTGACCTGCTGCCGCTCGAGCGACTCGCCAGCCAGGACGGACACCGACATCGGGATGTCGGCGAGCGTCTCGGCGCGCTTCTGCGCCGTCACGACGACCTCGCCCAGGTTCGTGGTCGACTGCGCGCCGGCTGCGGCCGTCGCGAGGGTGAGTGCCACGGCGCCCGCCACCGTCAATGTGTTGCGTCCGCGATGCGTGTTCATGCTGCTTTTTCCTCTGCTGTCTTGGCCGGTGCCGGCACCCACACGGTGCCCAGCAGCCGCCGGAAGTTGCCGCCCAGCACGGACTCGATGTTCGAGTCGCCGTAGCCGCGGCGGATGAGTGCTTCGGTCAGGTCGAAAATCTTCTTCGGGTGGTCGAAGCCGTCGGTGTCCAGCTTGTCGCGGAACGCGTAGCTCGACTTGTACGAATCCATCAGCATCCTGCGCTGGTCCGCCGGCATGTCGTCGTAGCCGTCGAGATCGGCGTCGGTGCCGATGCCGACGTGCTCGATGCCGGCGAGTTTCACGACGTGGTCGATGTGGTCCACGACGTGCTCGATCGTCGTCGGCTCGCGGTCGCGCACGAAATTGCGCACCCCCGTGATGCCCATGACGCCGCCCCTGGCCGCGAGCTTCGTGATCGCCTCGTCGGTCTTGAGCCGCGGGTGGTTGTTCAGCGCGCGGCAGTTGGAGTGCGTGATCGCGACCGGGCGCGTCGAGATCTCGATCGCGTCCAGCGTCGTGCGGTAGCCGCAGTGCGAGGCATCCACCAGCATCCCGGCGTCGTTCATCGCCGCGATGATCCCCGCGCCGAAGTCGCTGATCCCGCCGTCCACGCGATCGGTGCTGCCGCTGCCGATCAGGTTCTGGCTGTTGTAGGTGAGCTGAGAGCAGCGCTGCCCGAGCTGGTGGAAAGCCTTGACGTCCTCGGGCTTGCGGAAGTGCTCGGAATTCTGCACGCCCATGATCACGGCGCACTTGCCGGCGGCCTTCGCACGGTCCAGGTCGGCCGCGGTGTCCACGACGCAGAAGTGGTCGGCGTTGCGCGCCGCGAAGCCCTGCCACGCGGCGAGGAAGGCGAGCGTCTCCTCGACGGCTGCGGGTCCGCCGGTGCCGATCGCGTGGTGAAAGCCGGTGATGCCGCTGCCGCGGAAGGCCGAGATGGCGGCGTCGTCGAGCGGCGTGGAGTAGGCGGCGGGCGTGAAGTCGATCTTGAGGACGCCCAGCATGTCGATCACGAGTGACCGGCCCACGAGGTCGACAGCGCGCGCGGAGTAGGTGGCGGCGCTGTCGGCGAACAGGCGGAAGGACGCGAAGTTGAGCATCGGGAATCCGGCGCCGAGCGCGATGCCGCCCGCCGCGCCCTGGAGCAGGCGACGCCTGGAGACTCGACGCGCCCTGGAAAGCCCCATCGTACCTCTGGCGGGAAAAATATCCCGGATGGAGATAGTAATCCTGATCAGAGAATTGTCAATTCAGGCGGAATGTCCGCTCAGGACGCGCTGCCCCAGCCGCCATCGGGGTAGTAGACCTTGCCCTGCTCGAAGGTCATCGCCGGCACGCGGTCGCGGGCGATGAATAGCGTGCCGTCGAGGTCGTTGATGTCGCACAACTGGCCGAGGATCCAGGCCGGGGCCATGGCGAGGCTCGTGCCGACCATGTTGCCGACCATCACGCCGAGCCCGAGTCGGCGGGCTTCGGCGGCCATCGCCAGGCCTTCGGTGAGGCCGCCGCACTTGTCGAGCTTGATGTTGACGATGTCGAAGCGTCCGACCAGCGGCTCGATGTCGGTGAGCCCCTGGACGCTCTCGTCCGCGGCGACCGGTATCGGGCACCGAAAGCCGTCGAGGTCCGCCTCGCGCCCGCGGGCGAACGGTTGCTCGACGAGCTTGACCCTGCAGGCGACGAGGTCCGGCATCAGCGCAGCGAGACTGTCCGGCGTGAAGCCCTGGTTGGCGTCGATCCCCATCCAGCAGTCGGGTCGCGCCTTGCGGACCGCGCGCACGCGCTCGGCGTCCAGCGGCAGCTCGCCGGTGAGCTTCAGCTTCAGGGACTTCGCCTGGGCATAGTCCACGGCCTTGGCGGCCATCGTGCCGGGATCGTTCGCGGGGACGGTGAAAGTCGTCAGCAGCGGCCGCGGCCGCTCGAGGCCCGCGATGCGCCAGACCGGCTGGCCGAGGCGCTTGGCCTCGAGGTCCCAGAGCGCGCAGTCGAGCGCATTGCGCGCGCCGCCCGGCGGCAGCAGGCGGCGCAGCGACTCGCGGTCGACGCCCGATTCGATGTCGCTGCGCACGCCCTCGATCGCGGCGCACATGCGGTCGGCGTCATCGTCGAGGTAGTAGACGCCTGCCGCCTCGCCCTGGCCCGCTGCACCGCGCTCGACGACGCGTGCGACGATCACGTTCATGTCCGTGAAGGTATAACCCGTGATCGTGAACGGGGCGGAGAGCGGGACGAGTTCCCGGGTGATCGAGAGCTGCATCAGTAGTTCGTGCTGAGGCCGACCAGGTGGTAGGCGACGGCGACCCAGGCGCAGACGGCCGTGGCGAGCACCAGCACCACGGCCCAGATCTTGGCGAGACGCCGTTTCGGCGCCTTCCAGACGACCGACAGGTTCCAGAGCGCGAGCGCGAGGCCTGCGAACACCGCGATCGTGCCGAGCACGTGCAGCGCGAGCACCACCCAGTCCATGCCCGCGGTCAGCAGTTCGAGCTTGCTGAACATCAGCAGGATGGTGCCGATCCAGCCGCCGACGGCGGCGAGCGAGAGCAGCGCGCCGATGCGCCCCCAGCGGTAAGCCTTCGCCTCGCGGCCCGAGAAGGGCAGCGGCCGCTGGTAGCGGCGGCGCAGGATCGCGGCGATCGGCCAGGCGATGACGGTGAGCGCGAGCGCGGCAAGGCTTGCGAACAGCGCCGGCATCAGCCAGCCGACGCCCTTAGCGCCCGAGGAGCGTTCCATGTACATGAACGGCGAGATCCACTCCGGCGCGAACCGCACGACGCGGCCGTCCTTGACCTCGGCCGCGAGGCGCCCTTTGCCGTTCACTTCACGCCAGACATACGGCCCGACCTCGCGCCACCGGGTCGGCTCGCCGTTGAGGTCGGTGAGCAGCGGCAGGGAGATCGTGCCGTCCTCGTTGACCACGACCTTCAGAGGCTGCAGCAGGTTGAGGATGCTGAGGAAGCTCGACTCGGCGCGGCGCGAGCTGATGTAGCTACCCGCGATCTGTGCGGCATGCTGCTTCGCCGTTTCCTCGTCCACCGCGCCTTCGACGGCGGGGCCCGGGAAATACCGGTCCGCGAAATTCCGGTAGAAGGCCTCGCGCAGCGGGCCCACCGCGCCGTCCTTTCCGGAGCTGTTGAACGAGATTAAGTAACCGACCCCCTCGTCGAGGAACAGGTGCAGGTCGCTGTGGAAATACTGCGTGTCGCCGCCGTGCGAGACGATGCGGCGGCCGTTGGTGTCGGTCTCGTAGAAGCCGAGCACCATCCGGTTCACGCCGGGAATGATCGTGAGCGGCGTGCCGTGCATCTTCGTCGCGGTATCCTCGGCGAGGATTCGGGCCTCGCCGAATGCGCCCTTCTGCAGGTGCGCGATCATGAAGCGCGCCATGTCGGCGCCGGTTGCCGCGAGCGAGCCGGCAGGCGAAAGGTTGATGAGCTCGTAGCCCTGGGCCTTGTCCGTGGCGTTCTTGTAGCCCTGCGCCATGCCGGCCATGAGCGCTTCAGGCAGCGGCTGGCGGAACGAGGACTTCGTCATGCCGAGCGGCCCGAAGATGTTCTGGTCGAGGTAGTCGTCGAACGACAGGCCCGACGTCCGCTCGACGATGTAACCGGCGAGCGCAGTGCCGTAATTCGAGTAGGCGGGCATCGTGCCGGCCCTGAAGATGCGCTCGGGCACCCAGTCCTTCAGCGCGGCTTCGATCGACCGGAGGCGCGACGGTTCCTCGGAGATCAGCTCCTTGACCTGCTCCTCGAAACCCGCCGTGTGCGTCATGAGGTGGCGCATCGTGACCGGCTCGCCGCCCGGCCCGGGCGGGATCGTGAAATCGAGGTACTGGTTGATGTCGGCGTCGAGGTCGATCTTGCCGCGCTCCACCTGCTGCATGACCGCCGTCCAGGTGAACAGCTTCGAGATCGAGCCCGGGCGGAAGAGCGTGGCCTCCGGGTCCACGGGCAGCTTCTTCTCGACGTCCGCGTAGCCGAAGCCCTTCTGCAGCAGCACCTGGCCGTCCTTGACGACGACCACGACGCCCCCGGCGATGTCGCCTTTGGCGATGGCGTACGGGATGAACCCGTCCAGCCAGGCTTCGAGATCCGCGCGTGTCAGCTGCGGCGATGTGGCGACCGGCGCCTGGGCCGCCGCTTCGGCCGCCGGTGCGGCATCGGGTGCCGTGGTCGTGATCGGAACCTGGGCCTTGGCGGCCGCGCAAAGCAGGGAGGCAGACAGGAGTGTCGCGAGCGGAGCAATGGCGCGCATGCGTAAGCCCTGGATAGTTATCCTGATGAGGTCATGGTAGTCCTAATTGGAGAATGACGTCAAAGGGTCGCTGACCGTACAATCAGGCTGCGGGATTGCACGGGAGCCGCCCCTGACACCCTCCAAGCCACGACGACCGACACTCGGCAGCCTGCTGCGTGGCCTGCGCCTGAGGAACCGCTGGACGCTCAAGGAAATGAGCGAGCGCACGGGCATTCCGCTTTCGACCATCGCCAAGGTCGAGCACGACCGGCTCACGCTCACCTACGACAAGCTGCTGCAGCTGAGCCAGCGCCTCAACATCCGCATGTCCGACCTCTTCAGCGAGGCCGACGGCGAACCTGGGGCGCCGATCACCGCGCGCCGTTCGATCGGGCGCCTGGGCGACGCCATCCGCGTGAACACGCCGAACTACGAATACTTCTACATGTGCCCGGAGCTGCGGCGCAAGCGCATGGTGCCGACGGTGACGCGCGTGCGCGCCCGGAGCATCGAGGAGTTCGGCGAGCTCGTGCACCATCCGGGCGAGGAGTACATCTACGTGCTGCAGGGGCCGGTGGAGATCCATACCGAGTTCTACGAGCCCGTGGTCCTCGAGACCGGCGAATCCATCTACATCGACAGCACCATGGGTCACGCCTACGTCCTGCCCAGGGGCCGGGACGAAGCCCTGCTGCTCGGCATCTGCTCGAGCGCCGACGACGACCTGATGGACTCGCTGCTCGCCCTGCACGCCGACGAAGCGCCTGCGAAGGGGCGTGCGCCCAGGCGGCTGACGGCGAAGCGCTGAACGGTCGCAGCATGCACCGCCCGTTTGCCGCCGGCCTCGTTGGCCTCGTATTCACCTCGCCCGCCGCCCTCGCGGCCGCCCCTTCGGCGGCACCGCCCGTCGCGGCCTGCCCGGCCGAGGCGACCGGGAGCCGGCCCTTCGCCTTTCACCTCGCCGGTAACCGGGCCGGCCACCACGTCGAATGCCGCCTGCCGGACGGCTCGTCGCTCTACCTGTTCGAGTTCAATGACCGCGGCCGCGGTCCGTCAGTGCGCTCGCGCATCACGCTCGATGGCGCGGGGATTCCGACTGAACTCACCGTCGACGGCAACGATTACCTCAAGAATGCGGTCAGCGAGCGCTTCGCCATGGCCGAGGGCCGCGCGTCCTGGACGAACAAGGTGGAGAAGGGCGAAAAGGCGGTCCCCGGGCCCGCGTTCTACCTGAGCCAGTCAGGCACGCCGGCCGAAACCGCGCTGCTCGCGCGCGCGGCGCTGGCCGCGCCGGGCGGCACACTCGCCCTGCTACCGTCGGGCGAGGCCCGGGTCGTCGCACTCGATCAACGCAAGGTGCAGCAGGGTACCGAGTCGAGAGACGTCCGCCTCTACGCGATCTACGGCCTCGGCTACCAGCCGACGACCGTCTGGCTCGACGCAGACGGTGATCTCTTCGCGAGCCTCGACAGTTGGGTCAGCTTGATTCCAATGGGCTGGGAACCGGTGGCGGCGGAGCTCCTGGCCGTGCAGGAAGCGAGACTCACCGCGCTGCGGCAGGCGCAGGCCTCCCGCCTCGCCAGGCGCCCCGACGGGCCGCTGCTGATCGAACACGCGAACCTGTTCGACGCCGAGGCGCGCGCCATGCGCCCGGGCACGAGCGTCCTGGTCGAAGGCAACCTCATACGCGCCGTCGGGCCGGATGGTTCCATTGCGGCGCCGGCCGGCGCGGTGCGCATCGATGCCGCGGGCCGCGCGCTGCTGCCGGGACTCTGGGACATGCACAGCCACCCGGAACCGGCCGACGGGCTGCTGCTGCTCGCCGCCGGCGTCACCGGCGTGCGCGACATGGCGGCGGAGCCCGCCAAGCGCGAGCGCATGCGGACCTGGGACGGCGAGACGCTCGGACCGCGGATCGCCTTTGCGGGCATCATGGACGGACCGGGTCCTTTCCAGGGTCCGACCCGGGTGCTGGTCGCCGACGAGGCCGCGGCGCGCTCGGCGGTCGACGCGATGGCGGACGCCGGCTTCATCCTCGTCAAGGTCTACAGCTCGGTGAAGCCCGAGCTCGTTCCGTTCATCGTGGACGAGGCGGAAAAGCGCGGGCTGCGGGTGGGCGGGCACGTCCCGGCAGGCATGACCGCCGAGCGCGCGGTGCGCGCGGGCTACGACGAGATCCAGCACATGAACATGGTGTTCCTCAACTTCATGTTCGACCGGGCGCCGGACACACGCACCCCGGCGCGGCTCACCGTACCCGCCGAGCACGCGGGCGAACTCGATTTCGAGGCACAGGCGACGAAGGACTTCATCGCGCTGCTCGCGGCCGAGCGCGTGACCGTCGACCCGACGCTGCAGCTGTTCGAGAACCTGATCCTGGACCGCGCGGGCGAGATGGCGACCGCCTACCGGCCCATCGCCCAACGCCTGCCGCCCGTCGTCCGCCGCGGGCTGCTCGAAGGCGGCCTGCCGGTGTCGGGCCCGGAACAGCAGGCGCGCTTCGAAGCCTCGTTCGCAGCGATGCTGCGCATGCTGAAGCTGCTGCACGCCGCGGGAGTGCCGATCGTCGCCGGCACCGACTCGCTCGGCGGCTTCGCGCTGATGCGCGAGCTCGAGCTGTACGTGCAGGCCGGCATCCCTGCGGCGGAGGTGCTGCAGATGGCGACGCTCGGCGCCGCGCGCGCCAGCGGCATGGGCGACCGGCTCGGTTCGATCGCGCCGGGCAAGCTCGCGGATTTCATCCTGGTCGACGGCGATCCGAGCGCCGACCCCGGCGCGCTGCGCAACCTGCGCCTCGTGGTGAAGGACGGCCTCCTGCTCGATCCCGAGGCACTGTGGCGCGAACTCGGGATCCTGCCGCTGCCAAGGTAGTCGACGGCGGAAGGAACCGGCGCAGGCGCCGCGCAGTCTATCGGCAGAATCCAGGGCCACGAGTCCAATGCCGATGTCCGACTTCATGCACCAACTTCGGCCAGCGGGGCTGCTGCGCGCGTGCGCCGGCATCGCGGTTGTGCTGCTCGCAGGCTGCGGTGACGACGGCGCCGCGCGCCAGTGGCGCGCGCTCGGCGACGTTCCGGCGTCAGCGGCGACCGAGCTGAACCACACACCGCTCGTCGTCAGCGGGGGCCGGGCGCTGGTCGGCACGGCCGACGGCATCTGGGCACGGCCGCTGGACGGCAGCGGCGACTGGAGCGCCGCGGGCCTCGCCGGTGTCGGCGTCTTCGCCATGCGCCGGCACCCGCAGCTCGACGCGACGCTGTTCGCCGCAGGTATGCCCGCAGAGTCACCCGACGCGCCGCCTTTCTACCGATCGGACGACGGCGGCGGCACCTGGGTCGCCAGTGCGACGTTTCCGCGCAATCCCTTCGACCTGTCGAGCGAACCCTTCTTCGACCTTGCGATCGCGCCGGACGACCCGGATCGGCTGTATGGCAACCTGTCGGGACCCTCGGTGGCCATCTCGACGGACGGGGGCCTGAACTGGACGCTCGCGAACGGCGAGACCGAGGTGTACTTCGGCGACCCTTGCGTCCTCCACGTGCTCGCTGCGGTCCCGGGCCGCCTGTACCAGGGTTGTGAGGCGCCGCTCGACAACGCCTGGGTCGCCGCCCTGGATATCGACCCGCAGGATCCCTTCGCGCTGCGCAACTTCACGTTCGTCGCGGGCGGCCCCGATTACTCGCTCGAGAATCGTCGCCCCAATGCGATGGCGGGGAGTCCGGCCCGACCAGGCACGCTGTACGTCGGCCTCGAGGGCGCTCTGATCGCACTCGACGACGAGGGCTTCGAGTTCGTGTTCCGCGCGGATGAAGGCGACACGGAGCATCCCTACGCCTACATCGCGGCGATCTGGGCGGACCCGGAGGATGGCGACCACCTCGTGTTCGGCGGCGGCATCAACGGCGAGAACGAGGTTCTCTCCCTGTTCGAGACGCGCGACCACGGCCGGACGCTTCGGCGTCTGTCCCTGCCCGCAGCGCTCGTCGATCCGGCGGTGGAGCAGATCGTCCCGGCAGCCGACGGCGCGCTCGCCGTGCTGGTCTCGCACGTGCGGAACTTCGGCGACGAGTCGCGCCGGCTTTCGTTGTACGTCCTCGAGCCGGTGATGCCTTAGCCCGTGCCGCCGCGGAACGTCATCCGAGCAGGTTGAGGAACAGCGTGATGATGATCGCGTTGGTGAAGTCGATGAAGAAGGCGCCGACGATGGGCGCGACCAGGAATGCGCGCGGCGCCGGTCCGTAGCGCTCGACGAGCGCGCGCATGACCGCCACGGCATTCGCCGTGGTGCCGAGCATGAAGCCGATGAAGCCGCCGCTCATCACCGCCGCCTCGTAATTCCTGCCCATCAGGCGGAAGACCGGGCCCGCTGCCAGCGCCGCCAGCGCCACCTGCACCAGCAGGATCGCGACCAGCGGCAGCACGAGACCGGTCAGCTCCCAGAGCTTGAGCGTCATCAGGGCCATGACCAGGAACAGCGTCAGCGTCACGATGCCGAAGCTGTTGATGAAGCGATGGGACAGGCCGAACCAGCCCGTCACGTCGTCGACGTTGCGGATCGCGGCGGCCACCAGCATCGCACCGATGTAGGCGGGGAGCGTCATCCCGAGCGCCGCGAAGCCGCGGCTGACCCAGTGGCCCACCCAGATGGCGATCAGGATCGCGACCAGGTTGCGCAGCACCGGCCAGGCGTCGTCATCGTCCGTCGCGGCGTGCGTGGTGGTCTCGGTCTCGACCAGCGCGACGTCGATGCGCTCGCCGGACCCGCCGCCCCGCGGCGTTTCCAGCCGGCCGCGCTCGATGAGCACGGTGCCCACCGGGCCGCCGACCAGGCCGCCCGCGACGATGCCGCCGATGGCGATGGCGACCGCGACCGACGAGGCACCGATGACGCCGGCTTGCTCGAACAGCGGCGCGAAGGCGAGGCCCGTGGCGGGACCGCCGGTGAGCGTGACGGAGCCTGCGAGCACGCCGAACAGCGGGTGCAGGCCGAATCCGAGCGCAACCAGGATGCCGACCACGTTCTGCAGCACGGCGAACACGGTCGCGAGCACGAAGAAGCGCAGCACCTGGGGGCCGCCGACCTTGAGCAGAGACAGGCTCGCGCCGAATCCGATGGTCGTGAAGAAGGCGATCATCAACGGGCTCTGCAGCGTCGTATCGAACTGCACCAGCGTCGCGCCCTGGCCGCGCGCGATCAGCAGGACGACGGCGACCAGCAGGCCGCCCAGCACGGGCGCCGGCAGGTTGTAGCGGCCGAGAACGGGAATCAGGCGGCGCAGGCCTTCGCCCGTGAGGAGGGCGACGCCGGCGAAGGCGAGCGTCTGGAGGAAGTCTAGTTCAAGCACCGGTCCAGCTCCCGCATCAGCCGGTCGACCTCGTCCTTCGATGTGTAGTGGACGAAGGACAGCCGCACCGCGCCGTCGTCGGGATCCATGCCGAGCGCCTTGACCAGTCGGTAGGCGTAGAAATTGCCGACGCCGACGCCGATCTTCTCGTGCGCCAGCGCGGCGCCGATGTCGGCGGAACGGCGTCCTTCGACCGTGAACGACACCGTCGGCGCGCGCTCGGCGGCGCGCGTGCGGCCGATGAGCCGCACCTTCGGGTGGCCGCCCAGGAAGTCGAGCAGCGGCTGGAGCAGGGCCGTTTCGTGGGCCCGGAACAATCCGTGCACCGCGGCCGCGCGCTCCCGCACCGGCCTGCCCGCGAGTCCGTGACGGTCGGCGACCGCGTCGAAGTAGTCGATCACGCCGTTCACGGCGGCGACCTGGGCGTGGTCCGGCCCCGCCGGCGTGAAGCGCTTGCCCGGCAGCGCCGCGTTGAAGAAATGCCCCTGGTTGGGGAGGGCGGCATTGACCGCCGCGCTCAGGAACATCGTCCCGAGGTGCGGCCCGTACACCTTGTAGAGGGAGAAGTAGTAGGCGTCCGCGCCGAGCTCGCGGACGTCCGGCAGCCCGTGCGGCGCGGCCGCGACGCCGTCGACGAAGGCCCAGGCGCCGGCCCGGTGCACGAGGTCCGTGATTTCGCGCACCGCATGCAGGCTGCCGACCACGTTGGAGCAGTGCGTGAACGCGACGACCCTCGTGCGTGGGCCGAGCAGCGCCTCGAGATCACGGCGCTCGAGTTCGGCGGTCTGCGGGTTCACTTTCCATTCGCGGACCTTGAAGCCCTCGTCAGAGAGCCGCGCATAGGCGCCCACATTCGCCTCGTGATCCAGGTTGGTCACGACGATCTCGTCGCCCGGCTTCAGGTAGCGCCGCAGGGCCTGGGCCAGTACGTAGGTGTTCTGCGACGTCGAGGGGCCAAAATGGACCTCGCCGGCGCCGGCGTTGAGCCAGGCGGCCATGCGCGCTTTCGCCCGGTCCATCTGCTCGCCGGCGAGGGCGGACGGGGCGAACGCGTAATAAGGCTGCACGTGGGTCTGCCGGTAATGCCGGTCCAGCCAGTCGATCGTCTGGCCGGCCGCGTAAGAGCCGCCCGCATTCTCGAAATGTGCGAAGCCCGCGAGCGAGGGCTCGCGAAACGCGGGGAACTGCGAACGGACGAAATCGAGGTCGAGATTCATGGGCGCATCCCGTCAGGCAAGCCCGGGATCATCGGCAACCTGCAGGCCGGGGTCAACGTGCGGCGGGATCAGGTGCCCGGAGCTTGCCTGCGAGTCACCCCGTAAGGCCTGCGACGACCTCTAGGCTCGCGAACGCGAGGCCCCCGCCGAGCAGCGCGCCGGCGGCGACGTCGGTCGGGTAGTGCAGGCCGAGCACCACGCGCGAGAGCGCGACGAGGACGGCGAAGCCGGCCAGGGGCAGCGCGAGTTCCGGCAGGTAGTGCGACCCCAGCACGGCGAAGCAGACGGCATGCAGCGTGTGACCGGACGGGAAGCTGTAGCGATCAAGCGGGGCCGCCGCGCAGTCGATGCCCGGATGGGTGATGAAGGGGCGCTCGCGTACCGCGTGGCGTTTGATCAACTTGTAGGCGAGCAACCCGAGCCCGCCCGTCAGCGCGAGGTGCACCGCCGCGAACGCATAGCCGGGCACCAGCACCATCGACAGGATCAGCCCGTACCAGAGCCAGCCGTCGCCGAGTCGGCTCACGGCCCTGAACAAAGCGCGGGGCGTCGGCAGGCCACTCGACCGGTTGAGGTAGCGGCAGAAGCGCAGCTCCACCCGGTCAAAGTGCGCGAATGCGGTAGCGATCCGCGTGCCCATGGCGGCAAGGCTGCGCCCGGCAGGTTGCAGTTCCGTTAAACTCGGATGAAGGTTCTTTTACAAATCATAGGGTTGTGAGCGCTTTCGCAGGCGTTATCTGACAGAATGCACGCGCGGCACCTACCGCCCCGCGCGAATACAATGCCGGAGCATTCGTTCGCCCGGCGGAGTCGCAAGCATGTCCAGCATCCGGATTCGTGTTGCCGGCACCTCGTGCCCGGGCGACCCGTAGTGTCGCCTGAACGCGGGGCCCGGTCGCAGGCGGCGGGTGGAAACGTGACGCCCTTCCGCTTCTACGACAACCGCCAGAAGTACCTGGCCTTCGTCAACACTTGCAATGAAAAATCGGCCGTCGCGCAGCGCGCGGCGCGCGAGTTGAAGGCGTTGCGGCCGTCGCAGCCGGCGCTGCGGATCTTCGACGCCGGCATGGGCGACGCCACCGTTCTCGCGCGTCTCATGCGTCACGCACATGCGCGGTTCCCGACCGTCCCGGTGCTCGCGGTCGCCAAGGAGATCAGCCTCGAGGACGTGCGGCTTGGCCTCGAGAAAATGCCCGACCGGTTCGTCGAGCATCCGGCGACGGTTTTCGTGGTCACCAATCTCAATTACGCGGACGCTCCGCGTCTGCTGCCGCGCCGCATCGATGCGGGTGCCGCGCTCAACTGGCAGGAAGTGCGGCTCCAGGGGCGCACCTCGACAGAGTATGCCGAGCAGATCGAGGCGCTGGCAGACACGCTTGCGTTCGGCTGGCAGACCCGTCTGAGCCCGAAGACCGGCAATCCGGTCTATGCGCGCCCCTCGGTGCTCGTCGTGTTCCGCGAGGATCACGCCTTCCTGCTCGACCGCGTGATTCCTAGGGCGGGCGAGGCGGCCGGACCCTATGACCTCATCGTCGCCTCGCAGCCCTGGCGCGCCCGTGTGTCTGCCAGGTTCAAGGCCGAGAAAGTGCTTGCACCGCTGGTGCGGAGCCTCGCCTCGGAAGGGCGGCTGCTCGCGGTCCAGTCATACGGTCACGATCCGGCGCTGGAGATCATCCAGCGACTGTGGCCCGGCGAGGACCCGTTCCAGGTCGATCGTCGCCAGCTCCTGGCTGCGCTGGAGGTTGAACTCGGACCCGCAGCATCCGACTACTCGTTCGCGGTTCCTTCCGACGCGGATTCGATTTTCCGCTACGAGATGCATACGCTTCCGACCGAAATCGGGGACAGGATCGGCACGTCGACCCTGTACGCCGCCTGGAACGCCGCGATCTACGTCAACCAGATCGAGGATGAACGGCTCGATGCCGTGGTGGCCTCCGGCGCTTATCTGGCGGCCACGCAGGAGGTGCTACACCGGCATGGCGGGCTTTGGTTCTACGACGAGAGTTTCGTGGTTACCCGGAGAAAGACATGACGGACCTGGACGCTGGCGCTGCCGAAGCGAGATTTGCGGCGCGTGTCGCCGAATTTGCTGCACGCGCCTCGCTCGAGATCACCTCGAACGACCGGGAGTTGCCACCCGCGCTGGTGGGCCGTCTGCCTGCGGGTACGCCGCTGTACGTCGCCCACACGCCCAATGCGACGCTCGCCCAGGTGGCCGAAGTGGCATGCGCCGCCCAGGCCGCGGGGTTCGAGGGCTGCCCGCACCTCGTCGCCCGGCGCATTGCCTCGCGCGACGAAGCCAAAGCGGCGCTGGCGCGGCTGCGCGCAGGCGGCGTGAAGCGTGCGCTGCTCGTTGCAGGAGACCTGACGCCGCCGGCAGGCGAGTACACGAGCACGCTGGAACTCCTCGAGTCCGGGATTCTCGATGACGCCGGGCTGACGACGATCGGCGTTGCCGGACATCCGGAGGGCAACCCCAACATCCCGCCGGAGACGGCCTGGGATGCGCTGGTCCGCAAGCAGGCATGGAGCCGCAGGACCGGGATCGCGATGCATGTCGCGACGCAGTTCGGATTCGACACCGCTGCGCTCGCGACCTTCGACGCCGGACTGACCGCACGCGGCGTCACGTTGCCCGTGCACGTCGGCGTTGCGGGGCCGGCGTCTCTCAAGTCGCTCGCGAAGTTCGCGGCGATGTGCGGCATCGGCGCCTCGCTCGGCGCCTTGCTGACGAATCCTGGCGCTCTCGGTGCGTTGAAGTCGCTCGTGAGGACGATCGACGAGATTTTCCCGGCCGTTGTCCGGCTGCGCGAGGGACCGCTTGCGCAGCGCCTCGTGCAGCCGCATTTCTTCGCTTTCGGCGGCGTGATGAAGACGGTCGAATGGCTGGAGGCCGTCCGGAACGGCCGATTCATGATCGCCGACGCGGCGATCGTCCTGCGAACCTGAACCCGGCGCTGCGGGAAACGATTTCATGAGCAACAGTCCGCTTTCGCCCGAAGCACGGGCCGCCTACGACCGCGACGGCTTCCTGCTGCTGCCGGACTTCGTGCCGGCCGGGCGCTGCCTCGCGTTGCGCGAGCGCGCGCTCGAGCTTGCGCGCACTCACGTGCCGCCGCCGGAACAGGCGACCGTGTTCACCGCGGACGGCGGCGCGCGGCACGCCGCCGAGCGCTATTTCCTGACCAGCGGGGAGGCGATCCGCTGCTTCTTCGAGAAGGACGCGTTCGGCGCCGACGGGCGCCTGCGCGGCGAGCCGCACCTGTCCCTGAACAAGCTCGGCCACGCGATGCACGACCTCGACCCGGTCTTCGACGCGTTCAGCCGCACGCCCGAGCTGGCGGCCGTCGCCCGCGCGATCGGCATGCGACAGCCGCTGCTGCTGCAGTCCATGTACATCTTCAAGCAGCCGCGCATCGGCGGCGAGGTGGTGTGCCACACGGACCACACCTATCTGTGGACCGAACCGCCGAGCGTGGTCGGCTTCTGGTTCGCGATCGACGACGCGACCACGGAGAACGGCTGCCTGTGGGCGTTGCCGGGCGGGCATCGGTTGCCCGTGAAAGCGCGCTCGAAGCTCAATGCCGTGCGCACAGCGACGGAACTGGAGGTCTTCGACCCGGCGCCGTACCCGACCGAGGGCCTGGTGCCGCTCGAGGCACGGCGCGGGACGCTCGTGCTGCTGCACGGCGCCCTGCCGCACCTGTCCGGCCCGAATCGCAGCGACAAGCCGCGGCACGCGTACACGCTGCACGCGATCGACGGCGTCGCGCGCTATCTCGACGACAACTGGCTGCAGCGGCCGACGCTCAAGCCGCGCGGATTCGCTCCCTGAACATCCATGCGTTGAGGGCCTGAACTGACGCGCGAAGCCGGATCAGCGCCGCTCCAGATGGTAATCGATGGAGACGCGGCCGGCACCGGCAATGGCGAGCCAGAGGAAGAGCGCGAGGTACATCACTTCCTCGAGCCCGACCAGCGTCAGGAACGAGTCCACCTCGGGCCATTGGACGGCCGCGACGGCGACGATCATCACGACGCCGAGCGCGCCGGCGGAAATCCGCGTCAGCAGGCCGATGATCAGCAGGATGCCGCCCAGGAATTCGATGCCCGAGGCGAGCGGAGCCATGAGCGCCGGCGCAGGGATGCCCCAGCCCTCGAAATTCTGCGTCACCAGCGGCAGATGCGCCAGTTTGCCCCAGCCGGTCCACAGGAAGACCCAGCCGGTGACGACACGCGCAACCAGCGGCCCGAGCCAAGCGAGATGCCGTGCCACGCCGCGCGGCCATTCGATGAGCGCATTCACCAGGACGTTCATGGATACACCCCCTGTCCGATGCCAGCAGACCGGGCGCGCCGCGCGAATGTTACCGGTGCGACTGCGCGCTCAGGGGCCGGCCAGGATCCGGTCGACGATCGCCGCGACGCCGTGGCGGATCGGGTCGCAGCAGGGCAGGGACACGCGCGCCGCGACTTCGGCCACCGCGCGGTCGGCCGCACCGGCGGCGAGCTGCGAGGTATTGAGGCTGACGCCCGCGAACCGGGCATCGGGATTGGTGAGGCGGGCCGCGGCGAGGTAGGCCGCGAAGCAGGCCTCGTACGTCGGAATGGCGAAACCCTCGAAGTCGGCGATGCCGGTGCGCGATGCGTCATGGCACAGGACCATCACGTCGGGCTGGCTGCCGTGCACCAGGCCGAGCGTCACGCCCGCGTAGGCCGGGTGGAACAGTGAGCCCTGGCCTTCGATGACGTCCCAGTGTCCCGGCGCAGCGGCCGGCGAGAGCCACTCCGCGGCGCCCGAGATGAAGTCGGCGACGACCGAATCCACGGCCACGCCGCGGCCGGAGATGAAGATGCCGGTCTGGCCGGTGGCCCGGAAGTCCGCGTCGATGCCCCGCGCGCGCATTTCCTTCTCGAGGGCGAGCGCGGTGTACTTCTTGCCGACGGCGCAATCCGTGCCGACCGTGAGCAGGCGCAGGCCGCTGCGTTTCCTGCCCGTGCCGGGCATGAAGGACTGATCCGGCTGGCGCACCTCGATGAGGCGGCGGCCGCCGCGCCGCGCCGCCTCCGCGATCGCGGGCACGCCGGCGAGGGGCTCGTGCAGCCCCGAGGCGACGTCGAGTCCCGCGTCCAGCGCCGCAACGATGGCGTCGACCCAGTGCGGCGCGATGAACCCGCCGTCGTTTGCGATGCCGATGATGAGCGTGCGGATTCCGCGCGCGGCGGCCGCGCGCGGCTCGAGGTCCGGCAGGCCGAGGTCCACCCGGCATCCGGGCAGCCGCAGCTGGCCCGCGCACAGCTCGCCGCGCCACTGGCGGATGCCCGCTGCGGTCTTGGCCGTGGCGATGTCGGGCGCATCGCCGAGGAACAGCAGGTAGGGACTTTCGATCATGGAATTACGTTGCCTGTGATCGACAGTTTGAATGAAAATCGGAACCTTGTCCTGCGGAGGCCCGCCGATGAATCGCACTGCCGCGCGCGTTCACGCGCTGGTGACGCTGGCATTGCCGGCCATGACGGCCCTGGCCGCCGCCGCCGACGAGGCGGCCGTCGCCCGGATCATGGAAAGCCACGTCCGGCCCGGCGAGCCGGGCTGCAGCATCGGCGTCGTGCAGGACGGCGCGCTCACGCAGGCGCGGGCATTCGGGCTCGCGGACCTCGATCGTGGACGTGCCCTCGATTCGCGCTCGGTATTCAACCTGGCCTCGGTCTCCAAGCAGTTCACGACCTTCGCGATCCTGCTGCTCGAACAGGACGGCAAGCTCGGGCTCGACGACCCGGTCGCGAAGCACGTGCCCGAGGTCGCCGCAAGCTCGGCAGGCGTGACGTTGCGGCATCTCTTCCACCACACCGGCGGGCTGCGCGACTACATCGAGATGCTGTACATGAAAGGCCGCGGCGACGCCGACGGCACGACCATCCACGAGACGGTGCAGCTGCTCGGCCGGCAGACGCGGCCGAACGAGGCGCCGGGCGTGGAGTACGACTACAGCAATACCGGATACTTCCTGCTCGGCGTCGTCGTCGCGCGCGTCAGCGGCAAGTCGCTCGCCGAGTTCTCGCGCGAGCGCATCTTCGAGCCGCTCGGCATGAAGAACACGCGCATCGTCGACCGCTATCCCGCCCCGATCCCGCAACTGGCGCGCGGCTACGCGAAGACCGCGACGGGCTTCCGCATCGACGAGACGGGCTGGGAGCAGGTGGGCGACGGCCAGGTGCACAGCGACGTGCATGACCTGGCGCTGTGGGACGACAACTTCTACACCGGCAAGGTCGGCGGCCGGGCGCTGATCGACCGGATGCTCGAGGTCGGGCTGCTCAACGACGGCCAGTCCACCGGCTATGCGGCCGGCCTCAGCGTCTTCGAGTCGCGCGGCTTCACCTGGGTGACGCACGGCGGGTCCTGGGTCGGCTATCGCTCGAGCCTGGTGCGCGTGCCCGCGGAGCGGCTGTCCGCGATCGTCCTGTGCAACCGCGCCGAAGCGGATGCGGGCGCGTACGCGCGCGAGATCGCCGAGCACTTCCTCGGCGACCGGCTCGGCCCGGCCGAGCCCGAGCAGGCCGAGTCGCCGCCCGAGCCGGTCGTCGCCGGGTGGGATCCCGGCGACCTCTCGCGTTTTGCCGGGGCGTACTACGGCGAGGAGGCGGATGCCCGCTGCGTCATCGTCCAGCGCGGAGCGCGGCTCGTCCTCGAGACCTGCGCGCGCGGGGCGCTGCTGGCTCCCGGCAAGCCGGGCGAGTTCGTGGTCGACGGCGGACCGCTCACGCTGCGTTTCCCCGGGTCCGGCAAAGACACCGGCAGCTTCATCTACTGGTCCCCGGGCCTGCGGGGCCTCCCGTTCAAGCGCATCCAGGAGTCGATCGAATGACGTACACACGACTGATTTTCGTCGCCGCGCTGGCGGCAGCCTGTCTCGCGGCCTGCGGCGGGGAGCCCCCGACGTCCCGGTTGATCGTCAATGCCTCGATCGTGGACGGCACCGGGTCGCCGAGGCAGGTGGGTGCGGTGCGGATCGACGGTGACCGGATCGTCGAGGTCGGCGCGCTCGAGCCCAGGCGCGGCGAGACGGTCGTCGACGCCGGTGGCCGGGTGCTCGCGCCGGGCTTCATCGACGTGCACAGCCACCACGAGGAGGGGCTGTTCGAGATGCCGGACGCCGCCCCCGTGGTGAGCCAGGGCATCACGACCATCGTCGCAGGCCAGGACGGTTCGATGACCTATCCGGTGCGCGAGCTGTTCGAGCGCATGGAAAAGACGCCGGTCGCGATCAACGTCGCGACCTTCGTCGGCCACGGGTCCCTGCGCATCGATGCCATGGGCAAGGACGACTTCCGCCGCCACGCGACGCCGGAGGAGGTCGAGCAGATGCGCCAGGGCGTCGCCGACGGCATGGCGGCAGGCGCGCTCGGCCTCGCGACCGGCCTCGAGTACGACCCGGGCATCTACTCCGCGAGCGGGGAGGTAATCACGCTGGCGAAGGAGGCGGCGCGACAGGGCGGGCGCTACATCAGCCACGTCCGCAGCGAAGACCGCGACTTCTGGGCGGCCATAGACGAGATCGTGAACATCGGCCGCGAGGCGAAGATCCCGGTCCAGGTCACGCACATGAAGCTCGCGATGAAGGACTGGTGGGGCCAGAGCGACCGCCTGCTCGCCACCCTCGACAAGGCGCGGGCCGACGGGGTCGAGGTCACCGGCGACATCTACCCTTACGAGTACTGGCATTCGGACCTGACCGTCCTGTTCCCGAAGCGCGACTTCAAGGACCGCGAAACCGCCCAGTTCGTCCTCGACCACGTCACGCCGGCCGACGGCATCGTCCTCACGACCTACAGCCCCGAGCCGGCGCTGGTCGGCAAGACGCTCGCCGAGATCGCGGCCGCGAAAGGCACGGAACCGGCCGACGAGCTGATGGACCTGATCGCGCGCTCGCAGGGCGAGAACGATCGCCAGTCGATCATGGGTCGCGGCATGGTCGAAAAGGACATCGACGCGCTGATCGTCTGGCCTTACGCGAGCATCTGCTCGGACGGCTCGCTGGACAGCCTGCACCCGCGCGGGCGCGGCGCGTTCACGAAGGTGCTGCGCACCTACGTGCGCGAGAAGCAGCTGCTCACCCTGGAAGAGGCGATCCGCAAGATGACGGGCCTCTCGGCCGCCAACGTCGGCATCGCGGACCGCGGCGTCATCCGTCCGGGCGCTTACGCGGACCTCGTGCTCTTCGATCCGGCGACGGTCGCCGACCGCTCGACCTTCGAGGATCCGAAGGCGCTGTCGGTCGGCATCGAGCGCGTCTGGGTCAACGGCGTCGAGGTATGGCGGGACGGCAAGACGACGGGCGAACGTCCGGGCCGCGGGATCAAGCGGTCGTGACGCTCCGGGTCGCGGCCGCCGCCGCATGGCTTGCCTGCGCGGCATCCGCGGCGCTCGCGGCGGAACCCGCGCCGCCTGCGGCGCCGCGCACGCTCACCTTCGAGGACCGCGAGGCGGTCCGGCGGCCGGAGGGCATCGCGGTGTCCCGGGACGGCCGGCAGGCCGCGTTCGTCGTCGACGACCGGATCCACGTCGTTGCGCTCGCCGGCGGGGAGCCGCGTGCGGTGACCGCGGCGGGTTCCAGCGCCTCCGACCCCTGGTGGTCCGCCGACGGCGGCGCCCTCTACTTCCTGTCGGATCGCTCGGACACCCGCCAGCTGTGGAGACTGCCGCTCGGCGCCTTCGGCGAGGCGGAGCAGGTGACGACGCTCGAGCAGGGCGTGGACCGCATCCGGTTTTCGCCGGACGAGACGCGCCTGCTCCTGCAATTCACCGACGCGCAGTTGCAGCCATCCGGCGATGCCGGCCCGAAAGCGGACGCGAAGGGCGGGGACGCCGAAGTGGCCGAGCCCTTCGTCATCACGCGCCTCGAGTTCAAGGAGGACGCCGGCGACGGCTACCTGACCGGTGACCGCTCGGAGCACCTGCACGTCCTCGACGTCGCGACGGGGCGGCTCACGCAGGTCACGTCCGGCGCCTACACGGAATCGGATGCCGCCTGGTCGCCGGACGGGCGGCGCATCGTCTTCGTGAGCAACCGGGAGCAGGAGCCCGATGCGAGCTACCGTACCGATCTCTGGGTGGTCGATGCCGGCAACCCGGACAAGGGCGCGACGCTCCGGCGCCTGACCGACGACGAGCGCACGAAGAGCGATCCGGTGTTCAGCCCGGACGGCGCGACGATCGCCTTCCTGGTCGCCGCGGACGGCGTCTACGGCGCGCCCCAGGTCGCCGTCATGCCGGCGGGCGGCGGCGAGATCCGGGTGCTGACGGCGGCGCACGATCGCTGGGTGAACGCGTTCCGGTACTCGGCGGACGGCGAGTGGATCTATTTCGCCTACGAGAACCTGGGCGGCCACCAGGTGGCCCGGGTGCGGCCGCGTGACGGCAGGCTCGAACAGGTGATTCAGGGCGAGCGTGCCATCGGCGAATTCGACCTCGCGAAGGGCGGGGCGATCGTCGCCCGCGTCGAGAGCGGTCATCGCGCGCCGGAGCTGCACGTGTTTTCCGGCGGCCGCGAACGGGCGTTGACGCGGTTCAACGCCGATTTCCACGCGCGGCTCGTGCTGGCCGAGAAGGTGTCGACGAGTTTCAAGGCGCCGGATGGCACGCAAGTGCAGGCGTTCGTCACCAAGCCGCCCGATTTCGTGCCGGGGCGGCGCTACCCGACCGTCCTGAACATCCACGGCGGCCCGGTGGGACAGTTCGCCTGGGGCTTCGACTTCGAGTCCCAGTACCTCGCGGCGAACGGCTACGTGGTCGTCGAGCCGAACCCGCGCGGCTCGACGGGCCGCGGCGAGGACTTCGTGCGCGCGATCTACCGGACCTGGGGCATCACCGATTACGACGACCTGATCGCGGCCGTGGACCATGCGATCGCCGAGGGTTATGCGGACCCGGACCGTCTCGCGGTCACCGGCTATTCCTACGGCGGCTACATGACCAACGTCGTCATCACCCGCACCGACCGCTTCAAGGCGGCGGCCTCAGGTGCCGGCCACAGCTATATCGCCGGCAACTACGGCCATGACATCTACCAGAAGTGGTACAACTGGGAACTCGGGCCGCCCTGGGAGAACCGCGAGAAATACGACCGGCTCTCGCCGCTGCTGCAGGCCGGGCGCGTGACGACGCCGACGATCTTCCTCGGCGGCCGCGAGGACTGGAACGTGCCCATCATCAACGCGGAGCTGTTCTACCAGTCGCTGCGCAAGCGCGGCATCCCGACCGAGCTCGTCGTGTACCCGGACGCGCACCACGGCGGCTGGCCGAAAGAGTACCAGCGCGATTACCTGGAGCGGGTGCGGGCGTGGTTCGACCGGTACCTGAAGTAACGCCGCGCCCGGACGTCGCTGCCGCGCTGGAAGCCCTGCAGGCGGGCAGGGCCACCGAGGCCGAGGCGATTTGCCGCCGCTGGCTGAACGCCGAACCGGACGCCGTGGAGGCCCTGCGACTGCTCGCCCGCGCGCTGTCGCAGCTGTCCAGGTTCGACGAGGCGGAACAGTCGGTTCGGGCGGCGCTGGTGCGCCGGCCTGACTGGGCGCCGCTGCACGAGGACCTGGGCAGTATCCTGGCCGGACAGCGGCGGTACGACGAAGCGGTTGCGAGTTTCCGCAGCGCGCTGCAATTCGATCCATCCCTGCCGCTGGCCGGCAAGAAACTCGGCCAGGCGCTCGCGGCGCTCGGCCATGGCACTGAAGCGGATGCCGCCTTCGAGACCTGGTTCGGACAGTCGCAGGACCGGGCGAGCGTCGTCGTCGCGCTCGATCATCTCCAGGCCGGCCGCCATGATGACGCAGTTGCGACCCTGAAGGCGCGCCTGCGCATCAATCCCGACAACGTCGACGCGCTCGTCACGCTCGCGCAGGCGTGGCTGGGGGACGAAAAGCACGCGGCCGACGTCGAGGCGCTGCTGCGCCGGGCGACCGACATCGCACCGGCTCACGTGGGCGCCTGGATGTTGCTGGGCGCGGCGCTCCACGGATCTGAACGTCCCCAGGAAGCTATCGCGGCGTATCGCCGCGCCACCGAGCTCGAACCCGATAACGCGGGCGCCTGGTCCGGCCTCGGCGCGGAATACGCGCTGATCGGCGACATGGAAAAGAGTACTGCGGCCTACAGCCGCTCCGTAGCGCTCAAGCCCGGTTTGCCCGGCATCCATCTGAGCTACGCCCATTCCCTCAAGTCGCTGGGTCGGCAGTCGGAATCCCTGCGCCAGTACCGTGAGGCCATCGCGCTGAAGCCGGATTTCGGGGAAGCCTACTGGAGCATGGCCAACCTCAAGGTGTTCCGCTTCGAGCCCGCGGAGGTCGCCGCCATGGAAGCGCAGCTGCGGCGGCAGGACCTGACCGAAAGTGCCGCGGTCCATTTTCGGTTCGCGTTGGGCAAGGCCTGCGAGGACGCGGGAGACTACGACCGTGCGTGGGAGCACTACCACGCCGGAAACCAGCGCCAGCGGCCGCTCGTGTCCTTTGATCCTGTCGGCTTCGAGGACCGTCATGCGGACATCGCCCGCGTCTTCAGCCGCGAGTTGTTCGAGCGATACCAGGGCCAGGGCTTCGAGTCCGATGCACCGATCTTCATCGTCGGCCTGCCTCGGTCGGGTTCGACCCTGATCGAGCAGATACTCGCCAGCCACAGCCAGGTGGAGGGCACGCTCGAACTGTCGACGCTGGGCGAGATTGCGCTTTCGACCGGGCGTTACCGGCGCGAGGACGGCGACTACCCGGGCTCGATCGAACGGCTGCGCGGGCGCGACTTTCGCGCCTACGGGCAGCAGTACATCGAGGAGACCCGGATCCACCGGATGACGTGCAAGCCGCGCTTCACGGACAAGCTGCCGAACAACTTCACGCATGTCGGCTTCGCTCACCTGATCCTGCCGAATGCGCGCATCATCAACGCGCGCCGCCATCCGCTCGACAGCTGCCTGGGCTGCTACAAGCAACTGTTCGGAAAAGGCCAGAACTTCACCTACGACATGCATGAGCTCGGGCTCTATTACCGCCAGTACCACGAAACAATGCAGCACTGGCATCGCGTGCTGCCGGGCAAGGTGCTGGACGTGCACTACGAGGACACCGTCGGCGACTTCGAAGCACAGGTACGCCGGATCCTAGAGCACTGCGGACTGCCTTTCGAGGAAGCCTGCCTGCGATTTCACGAAACCGAGCGAGCCGTGCGTACGGCGAGTTCCGAACAGGTACGCCAGCCGCTGTACACGCGCGCGCTCGGCACCTGGCGGCGCTACGAGAAGCACCTGGGGCCGTGGCAGGAGGAGCTTGCGGACATCATCGCGCAGCTGCCGGAACGCGTGCGCAACGCCGGGCTCTAGAACGGCCACACCGCCAGGGTATGGATGGCGCTGCGGACGTCCGTCGTGAGCATGACGGAAAGCAGGCGCTTTTTGGCCGGCAGGTCGTAGACGGAGATCGTCGATGGCGACGAGCCGCCGGCCACCAGCGTGTCGGACAACACGGCGAGTCCGCGCGCAAATCCTGGGCGCGCGCTGTCGTCAAGGTGCCGGTCCTGCGGCTCGGTCCCCGGCCACGCGGGCACGCTCAGCGCTCGGTCCTCGGCGCCGTCGCGTCCGGCGTAGCGCAGCAGGCCTGACTCGGTGTCGTTAAACAGCACGCCGTCCCGAAACGGGCGGGCATTGCGCGCGCCCGTCGGCAATTCGACCGCCATCCGGATCTCGCGGCCGTTGAACAGCAGCATGCCGCCGGTTCCCAGACCGGAGAGGTACATGCCGCCCCGGGTGCAGTGCAGGGCATTGAGGTGCAGGCGGTCGAGCATCAGGGGGCCTTCATCCTTGAGAGGGTCGAAACTTCGGCCATGGAATCGATACTGCTGGACGGCGACCTGCATCGCCCAGTTGAATGCCCGACGATCGAGATCGAAGCCCAGGATTGTGTCGCAGCCGGCGGAAGTCAGGAACAGGGACCGCCCCCAGACGGTGATCTCCTGGCAGTCCTTGAGGTAGGAATTGCGCCAGGAACCGATCCGCCGGAAATCGGGCGTGAATGCGAACAACTCCTCGCTGGCGGCGATGTAGACGACGTCTCCGTCGACGGCGATGCCGCGCGGGCCCCGGTCTCCGCCGGGACTCCTGAAGTTGATTCCCGCAGCGACCCACTCCAGCGCCTGGACGACCTCGCGGGCATCAAGGTCGACCAGGTGCACGCCGCCGTGGCTCTCGCCCGGCAGGCTGCCGCGCACCACCGAGCTGGCGACGAGCTTCAACTGCGGCGCGTGCCCGGCGGGCGAGCGTCAGGCGAACCGCATCACCAGCGCTTCGAGAACGACAGGCTGTAGCTGCGCGGCTGCTGCAGGTTGCGGACGTACCGCCAGCGTGGATCTCCGAAGTCCTCGCCGTACCACGTGCTGCTCAGGTACGTGTAGCCGTCGTCGTCGAAGACGTTCCGGACGATGAGCGCCGTATCCCAGCCGTTGTCGCTGGTGAAGCCGAGCTGGAACGTGCCCGACTTCCACTCGGGGATCAGGAATTCCAGGGCGGCTTCTCTTTCCTCCGGCGTCTCGGCCAGTTCGAAGTCCTCGATGGCCGTCAGGCTGTCCCAGACCTGGCCCTGCCAGTTGTACGACAGGCGCGTCCAGAAGTCGCCCTGCAGCGGCAGGAAATCCGGGAAAGTGTACTCCACCGAGGCCCAGTACTTTTCCTTGGGGGAGATCGGCATTGTCCAGCCTTCGGCGATGAACACTTCGTCGGTATTCGGCACGAACGTGTCGGTCGTGTACTCCGGGCTCGCGAGGAAAGCGCTGAAGGAAATGCTGAGCCGCTCCGTCGCGTACCAGTCCACGGCGAGCTCGACGCCCTTCTGCTCGGCCTTGCCGCCGTTGAAGTTGCCTTCCAGCCACCAGGCACCGTCATCGCCGCCGCTCGTGCTGGTCAAACGGGACTGGATGTCCGTCCATTCCATGAGGAATGCGGAACCATTGATTTGCAGGCGGTTGTCCAGCCACTGGCTCTTGATGCCGATCTCGTAGTTGGCCAGGGTGTCCGGCCCATAGGTCGCCGGCACGAGGCCGGTCGCGGCCGCGCGCTCCGAGTTGCTGCCGCCCAGGCGGAAGCCTTCGCTGTAGAGCGCGTAGGCCATCACGTCGGGTGTGATCTGGTAGCGGGTCGCGAACTTGAAGCTTGTGTCGCTGTCGGTGCTCTCGCTCGTCAGGCCGTCGGCATCGGGGTCACTGAACGCGGGCAGGCCGCGGGGAATCTGGTACTGGTCGAAACTCCTGCGGTCGAATTCGAACCAGCGCGCACCGCCCGTGACAGACCACTTGTCGGTCAGGTCATAGGTCACCTCGCCAAAAAAGGCGAGCTGCCGGACCGTATTGTCGTACTTGTTGAAGTAATACTGGTCGGTCGGCGCCAGCGGGCAGGTTATCCCCGGCACTGACTGACAGAGGTTATTGGCTTCATCCCAAGCCGGTGTCGAGGTCAGCCCGGGCACCCTTGCGCCATACTCCCACCAGTCGTAAACGTCCTCATAGAACGCGCCTGCAATCCAGCTCAATTTGCTGTCGCCCTGCGATGTCAGACGAGCTTCGTAGGTCCAGCGATCCTGCTTCTGGCGATTGAAGGTCGTCGAGAGATTGGCGCCCGTGTCGTACAGGGCGTAGTAGGCTCCAAACGTGTAGGAGCGATTCTGGGCGTAGTTGGTATTGTCCCAGTCGTAGTCGATCCGGCGATCGAAATAAGACGCCGTCAGCGACATCTCGGCGAAACCGAGATCGCCCTTGAGCGTCGCGGAGCCCGTCCACCAGGTGTCGTCGCGCCACTCATCGTAGAAGCGCGTGATCTTGTTGTTGCCGAGGAAGGGGTCGGTCTCCCAGGTGCCGGACGTATCGCCCCGCTGGTAGATGCCGGTCGTCAGCAGGCTCCAGTCCTCGTTGATCGTCCATAGGCCCGCGACCCGGCCGCCGGTCGTCCGGTAGATGTTCTGGTCATCCTCGGCCACGTCCGCATTCGTCGTCGTCCCGAACAGGTCGTCGCCGAGGACGTTGTCGACGTACCCGCCTTCCTCGGCCCAGAACCCGACCACGCGCAACGCAAAGTTGTCCGACAGCGGGATGTTGACCCAGCTGCTGATGTCGTAGTTCATGTCGCCGCCGTCGAACTTGCCGACTTCAGCCGACACCTCGCTGGAGAAGCCGCTGATGTCCGGCTTGTTGGTCACGTACTGGATGGTGCCGCCTTGCGCGCTCGATCCGAACAGCGTGCCTTGGGGGCCCGGCAACGCTTCGACGCGCTCGATGTCGACGAGGCGCACGTCGGCCTGCTGCGAGATCGCGGTCATCGGCTGTTCGTCGAGGTAGATCGAGATCTTGCTGTCGATGCGGAACTCACCCGTGCCGCTCGAGATGCCGCGCATCACGATCACGCTCTGCCCAGGCACGTAGCTGACGAAGTTGACCGAGGGCAGGGCGCCGATCAGGTCGTAGGTGTTGACCAGCGCCTGCTTCTGGATGAACTCGGTGGAGAGTGCGGTGACGCTCTGCGCGACGTTCTGGATGTTCTGGGCGCGCCGTGTGGCAGTGACCGTGACGGGTTCCAGGCGCGGTGCTTCGACCGCCCTGGCTGCATCCTGCGCGACGGCCTGCGACGCCGGATACAGCGTGGCGAAAATGGCTGCAGCCAGCGGCGTCTTCTGTTCGGTCATCGATCGTTCCCCCCAAGTTTCGGATGGCGTGCGGACGGAGCCGCCACGAGACGTTGAACGAGCGTACAAGAAAACTCGACGAAAGCGTATAACAGCCGTTGCGTCTTTGCCAACCGGGGCCCTAGTAGTTGCTTTCGCGCGACGAATGCAGGAAACCGTCGCGGGCGATCAGTTCATAGTCGATCCCGCCGCTGCCTTCCCAGCGTGTAAGGTCGAAGCGCCCGCCCGGGCCCAGGCGGTAGACGGAAATGGCGCTCGTCGCCAGCGGCCTGCCGGGCTCGCAGGCGGTCGGAAGCCCGGTCGTCTTCATGAAGTAGACGTAGGGCGTCGGGTGGTCCGCGGTGGCGAACACCTCGGCGGTGCCCGTCGCCGGATCGATGTGGACAGCGGTTTCGCGGTCCGCGGCGATGGCCCTCGGCTGTTCGGACCAGCCGTCCTGCTGCAGCCGGGCGAGCAGAGCCACCGTGCGGCCGATCCGGTCGCGCTCCTGCAGGTGCTGGTCCGTGATGACGTTCTCGAGCCCGGGCAGCGCGAGGAAATCCCGCGCGAGCGTCAGGTCCGGCGCATAGGGATCGGCGAGCGCGACCGCCGACGTCAGGCTTTCGGCACCCTCGGCCGAGTAGACGAACTCGCCCATGACCGCCATGCCGGCGCTCGTGCCGCCGATGGGCGCCGGCTTGGCGGCGACGTGATTGATCGCCTCCTCGACCGGCGTGCCTTTCCAGTGACGGATGTAGTTCGACTGGTCGCCGCCGGCGATGAACACGGCCTCGGCATTGCGGATCGTCGCGACCACGAACGGATCCGCCATGGCCGCGCCCCGGTCGAACACGAATGTTTCGACCGAATCGCATTGGCACAGACCGTAGATGTAGTCGTTGTAGTCGTCGGCGCCGGACGCGCGCAGCACGACGAAGTCCCCGCCGCCGGCGTAGGCGCCCATGCGCACGTAATTCTCGTCCACGTCGTCGCCGCCGCCCTGGGCGACCCAGAGGCCGCGCGTCGGCCGCACGACGTCGCCGGCATTGCCGGTGACGTAGTACCTGTAGCCGGGGCCCGACGCCGAGGGCCGCGCGCCAGCGCAGCCGGCCAGCAGCGCAACCGACAGGAGCGCGATTGTCGCTCGAACCATGAGTCCATCCGCGAAAGACCTTTAGTGTAACCTCGCGCGAAATCGTCCACGTCACCTGCCTGGAGGTTGCGATGCGCACGTTGCTCGCCTGTCTCGCCCTGTTGCCGGTCCTTGCCGGCGCCCAGGACATTCGCCTGCCGCCCGAGACTGTCCGGCTGAAGCAGATGGCGGCGCGCTTCGCGCCGGTGGACATCCGGGTCGACCTGTCCGGCCTGCCCGCGAGCGAGCGGCGCGCACTCGCGAGCCTCGTCAAGGCGGCGCGCGTGACCGATGACCTCTTCATGCGCCAGCTGTGGGCCGGTAACCAGTCGATGCTGCTGCGCCTGATGGAAGACGACACGACCATCGGCAAGGCGCGCCTCGAGTACTTCCTCGTCAACCGCGGCCCCTGGTCGCGGCTCGACGACAACGCGATCTTCATCCCCGGCGCGCCGGCCAAGCCCGAGGCCGCGAATTTCTACCCGGCCGGCGCGACGAACGCCGAGGTCGAAGCCTGGATCGCCGGCCTGGCGGGCGAGGAGCGCGCCGCCGCGACCGGCTTCTTCACGACGATTCGCCGCGACACCGCGGGCCGCTTCCAGGCGGTCCCCTACAGCCTCGAGTACCAGGGCGAACTCGCCCTGATGGCGGACGCGCTGCGGGAGGCCGCTGCCGCGACGGCGGAACCGACCCTGAAGACGTTCCTCGAAGCGCGGGCCGAAGCCTTCCTGTCGAATGACTATTACGCGAGCGACGTCGCCTGGATGAAGCTCGATTCCGCGGTGGAGCCGACCATCGGGCCCTACGAGGTGTACGAAGACGGATGGTTCAACTACAAGGCGGCGTTCGAGGCCTTCATTGCCGTCCGCGACGCGGATGCGACCGCGAAGCTCGAGCGGTTCGGCAGCGAGCTGCAGTGGCTCGAGGACCGGCTGCCGGTCGATCCGGCCTATCGCCGCAAGAAGCTCGGCGGTCTCGCGCCGATGCGGGTCGTGAACGTCGTGTTCTCGGCCGGCGACGGCAACCACGACGTGCAGACCGCCGCCTTCAACCTGCCGAATGACGAGCGCATCGTCGCGGAGATGGGATCGAAGCGGATGATGCTCAAGAACTACCAGCAGGCGAAGTTCGACCACACGCTGGTGCCGATCTCTAAAGTCGCGCTGGCCGCCGGCGACCAGCCGCACGTCGACTTCGAGGCCTTCTTCACGCACATCCTGATGCACGAGGTGATGCACGGCCTCGGCCCGACCAACACCGGGCGGGGCGGCACGGGCGGCGGCGTCCGGCCGGCGCTCAAGGAGCTGTACAGCACGATCGAGGAGGCCAAAGCCGACATCACCGGGCTCTGGGCCCTGCAGCAGCTGATGGACAAGGGCGTGATCGACCCGGCCGGCGAGCGGCGCATGTACACGACCTTCCTCGCCTCGGCGTTCCGCACGCTGCGATTCGGCATGGATGCCGCCCACGCGCGCGGCATGGCCCTGCAGGTCAACTGGATGCTGGACGCAGGCGCTTATCGCGTGAATCCGGACGGCACGTTCGGCCTCGACCTGCGGCGCGCGAAGAAAGCCGCCGGGACGCTTTCGCGCGCGCTCCTGACGCTGCAGGCCACCGGCGACTACGAAGGCGCGAAGGCGCTGCTCGACCGGATGGTCGTGGTGCGCCCCGAGGTGCAGGCCGTGCTGGCGCGGCTCGGGGACGTGCCCGTGGACATCCGTCCCCGGTTCGTCACGGCTGATGCGCTGGAGCGCGAGTTTCCCTGAGGGCGTATTGCTTTGGCAGCGGCCTTGGCGTCCCGTCGCGGCGCGCGCACCGTGGTCGCGCCCTGATTATTGCGGAGCGAGCATGAAAGCAGCGCCGTGGATCGCCTGTCTCGCCTTCGCCGCCGCCCAGGCGTCGGCGGCCACGATGGAGGAGGCGGCGCGCCTGTTCGAGGCGAAGCAGTGGGCGGCAGCAGCGGCCGCCTACGGGGACATCGCCGCGCGGGAGCCCGCGAATGCCCTGGCGCTCATCCGCCTCGCGCGCGCACGTGCCGCGAACGGGCAGGACGCCGAGGCGCTCGGCGCGCTGGAGGCCTGGTTCGCGACCGGCGCGGGGTCCTACGCGGTGGCGATGAGCCTCCCCGAGTTCGAATCCCTGCGGGGCGATCCCCGGTTCGCCGCGATCGTGGATCCGCGGAAACCCTGCAACACGGCGGAGTTCCGCCAGTTCGATTTCTGGGTCGGCGACTGGGACGTGACTTCCGCCGCGGCGCCGGGCACGACCAGCCGCAACCGCATCACGCTGATCAACGACGGCTGCACGCTGCGCGAGGAATACACGACGCCCGCGGGCTACGCGGGAACCAGCCTCAATTTCTACGACGCCGCCCGCAAGCGCTGGCACCAGACCTGGATCGACAACCAGGGCGGGGCGCTGTACCTCGAGGGCGGCATCGAGGGCGACGCCATGGTGATGCGGACCGCCGGGGATCCCCTGAACGTGCAGCGCATCACCTGGACTCCGCTGGCCGACGGCGCTGTCCGGCAGCACTGGGAGTCGACGGCGGATGACGGCAAGACCTGGGCCACGGTCTTCGACGGCCGCTACACGCCGCGCGAGGTACGCTGATCGCACGAGCCTGAATCCGGAAATTCCGGCAGCGGATCCGCGCATCGGGAGTTGCTGCCGGCGGTGGAGTGGCGTACAAGCCGCTCACATGGGGGATCTGGGCATACACGTGTGGACCGGGCAATCCGGACAGAAGTACCGCTACACCGTGTACATGTTCGGCACGGTGTTCGGACCGGGTCCGGCCAATTACATCTTCGCCCGCGAGACTCGGCCCGGCCAGTACCAGGCGCTCTACGTCGGCCACACCAATGACCTTTCGGAACCCTTCGAGGACCCGGTTGCCTCGGAGTGCCTGAAGCAGGGGCGCGTGACCCACATCCACGTCCGGCACACCGATTCGCGCGAGGAACTCCGGCGCGCGGAGCGTTCCGACCTGATCTCGGCATCCAGCCCGCCCTGCAACGCGATGCGCTGAATCCCGCCGCCGCCGATCGCCGCTCGCGGATCGGTTAAGCTGCGAGGACTGCGGTGGGCGCGTTTCGCGCCCGGAGGGCGGCAAATGGCCTGGTGGGCCTGGCTCGTGTTGGGCATCGGTTTGCTCGGCGTCGAGATGCTGGTGATCGACGCGCAGTTCTACCTGGTCTTCATCGGCCTTTCCGCGGCGCTCGTCGGGCTTCTCGGCCTGTTCGGCCTGGGATTGCCCGAGTGGTCGCAATGGCTGCTCTTCGCCGGTCTGTCGCTCACCGCGATGGTCACCTTCCGCCGGCGCATCTACGAGTTCGTTCGCGGCCGCGGCGGCCAGGTCGAGGAGCGGCTCACGGTCGGCGACCGCGTGCGGGTCGAGGCCCGCCTCGAGCCCGGCGAGAGCGGGCGCGTGGAGTACCGGGGGTCGAGCTGGACCGCGCGCAACAGCGGCGGGCAGCCGATCGAGGCGGGTCGCGAAGCGGTCATCGAGCGCGTGGACGGCCTGACGCTGCACGTCAAATCGGAGTAACCGGCATGGAATCCCTGATCGTCGTCGCCGTCGTCGCGCTGCTCGCGATCATCATCATCTCCAGGACCGCGGTGGTCGTGCCGCAGCAGAGCGCCTACGTGGTCGAGAACCTGGGCCGCTACAGCCGCACCATCCAGGCGGGATTCCACATCCTGGTGCCGTTCATCGAGCGCATCGCCTACAAGCACAACCTCAAGGAAGAGGCGATGGACATCCCGGAGCAGGTCTGCATCACGCGGGACAACGTGCAGGTCGGCGTGGACGGCGTGCTCTACCTGCAGGTGCTGGACGCCAGCAAGGCGTCCTACGGCATCACCAACTACCGGTTCGCGATCATCCAGCTCGCGCAGACGACGCTGCGCAGCGAGATCGGCAAGATCGAGCTCGACCGCACTTTCGAGGAACGCGCGGCGATCAATGCCAACGTGGTCGCCGAGCTGGACAAGGCCTCGGCGCCCTGGGGTGTCAAGGTGCTGCGTTACGAGATCAAGAACATCAACCCGCCCAAGGACGTGCTCCAGGCCATGGAGAAGCAGATGCGCGCCGAGCGCGAGAAGCGCGCGGTCGTGCTGACGTCCGAGGGCGAGCGCGACGCGAAGATCAACCAGGCCGAAGGCGAGAAGCAGCGGGTGATCAAGGAGTCCGAAGCGAACAAGCAGCAGCAGATCAACGAGGCCGAGGGCGAGGCCGCGGCGATCCTCGCCGTCGCGACCGCGACGGCGGAGGGCCTCAAGCAGGTCGGCGAGGCGCTGGCCGGCCGCGGCGGTGCCGAGGCCATGCAACTGCGCATCGCCGAGGAATACGTCAAGCAGTTCGGGACGCTTGCCAACGAGGCCTCGAGCACGCTCGTCGTGCCGGCGAACCTGTCCGACGTCGCCTCCATGATCGCGCTCGCGACCAACGTCGTGAAGAGCCAGAAGGCGGCGGGCTGACGTGGCGGTACTCCCTGCGCGCGCCGCGCTCTGCGCTTCGGCGGCGCTCGCGGCGGCGGCTGCCTTCGCGGCGCCGCCGGCCCTGCTGCTGGAGGGCGGCACGATCCACACGGGCAATCCCGCGCAGCCGGTCGCCGAGGCCGTGCTGGCGGTCGGGCCGCGCATCGACTACGTCGGCAACGCGGCGACGGCGCGCGCCCGCGCGCCCGCGGGGACGCGCATCGTGGACCTCGCCGGCGCGACCGTGCTGCCCGGCCTCACCGATTCCCACGCGCACCTGGCCGGTATCGGCTGGCGGGAGCTGAACTTCGACCTGACCGGCGTCGAGAGCCTCGAAGCGCTCAAGCGCCGGCTCGCGCAGCGCGCGACGGTCGACGCCTCGGCGTGGATCGTGGGCGTCGGCTGGATCGAGTCCAAGTGGGCGCCGCCCGCGTTTCCGACGCGACAGGACCTCGATGCCGTCGTCGGCGACCGCCCGGTGGTGCTCGAGCGGGCCGACGGCCACGCCGTCGTCGTCAATTCGAAAGCGCTCGAGATCGCCGGCATCGGCCGGGCGACCGCGGACCCCGCGGGCGGTCAGATCCTCCGGGACCCGGCCACCGGCGAACCGAACGGCATGCTGATCGACACCGCGATGGACCTCGTGCGCCGCCACGTGCCACCGGCCACCGACGCGGAACTTTCACGCGCGCTCGAGGCGGGCGCGGCGCGCAGCGTGCGGCTCGGCTGGACCTCGTTGCAGGACGCCGGCACGAGCTGGCGCGAGGTCGAGCAGTTGTGCCGGCTCTACGCCGCCGGCCGCCTCAAGCTGCGCGTCTATGCCGCGATCGCGGGACCCGGGGAGGACGCCGAGAAGTTGCTGTCCGCGGGCCGCGGTTACCGCAGCTGCGACCCGCGCCTCACGGTGCGGGCCATCAAGCTGATGGTGGACGGCGCCCTGGGCAGCCGCGGCGCGGCGCTCGAGGAGCCGTATGCCGATGCGCCGGACAGCCGCGGGCTCTATGTCACGCAGCCGGACGAGATCCTGCGGGTGTCGGTCGCCGGGCTGCGGCGCGGCATCCAGGTCGAGACCCACGCGATCGGCGACCGCGGCAACCGGGTCGTGCTCGACCAGTACGAGAGGGCTTTCGGCGCCGTTCCGGCTGCCGAGCGGCCGGTGCCCGACCCGCGGTATCGCATCGAGCACGCCCAGGTGCTCGCGGATGCCGACATTCCGCGCTTCGCGAAGCTCGGCGTGATCGCCTCGATGCAGACCTCGCACGCGATCAGCGACATGCTGTTCGCACCGGCGCGGCTCGGGCCGGAGCGGATCGGCGGGGCATATGCCTGGCGCAAGGTCCTGGACTCGGGTGCGCTCATCGCCGGCGGCACGGATGCGCCGGTGGAGGCCGGCGACCCGCGCGTGGAGTTCTATGCCGCGATCGCGCGCCGCACGCTCGAGGGATTCGCGGGCCCCGACTGGGGACTCGACCAGCGGCTCACGCGCGACGAGGCGCTGCGGATCCTGACGGCCGGCGCGGCCTTCGCCGCCTTCGAGGAGCGGGACCGCGGCACGATCGAGGCCGGCAAGCTCGCGGATTTCAGCGTCTATTCGTCGGACTGGATGCGGGTCCCGGAAGCGGAGATCCCGCGCTCGCGGCCGGTCATGACCGTGATCGGCGGTGAGGTGGCGTGGGAAGAGTGAGCCGAAGGGGACAGTCCCCTTTGCGCCCGAGCGCGCAAAGGTGACAGTCCCCTAAGCGACTGAACGGGTGCGGCCGCCGGTTGCGGCGACGTTGAAGCGACCGGTGGCCGTCAGGCGCTCGGTGAGCGGCTGGGCGTTGCGCAGTTCCGCGCGGCGCGACGAGAAGGGCATCGCGGACACCGCCTTGAGCGTGCTCGAACGGGCGAACAGGAATCCCTGGGCCGCGACGCAGCCGAGGTCCAGCAGTTTCTCGACCTGCTCCTCGTGCTCCACGCCCTCGGCGACCGTCTCGAGCCCGAGCGTCTCGCCGAGCATCACGACCGCGCGCGCGAGTTCCGGGCCGTCGCCCTGCTCGGTCAGGCGGCCGACGAACGAGCGGTCGATCTTCAGGATGTCGATCGGGAAGCGGTGCAGGTAGGACAGCGACGAGTAGCCCATCCCGAAATCGTCGATCGCGAGGCGCACGCCCAGCGCTTTAAGTTCCTTGAAGCGCTGCAGGTTGACCTCGGTGTTGTGCATGATCGTGCTCTCGGTCAGCTCGATGACGAGGTTGCCGGGCTCCAGCCCCGAGGCCTCGAGGGCGTTCCTGACGTCGGCGACGAGGTCGGCGTGCTGCAGGTGGCGGCCGGAAATGTTGATCGCGACGCGCAGCCCGTCGCCGGCGACGATGGTGTCGCGCCAGGACTTCACCGCGCGGCAGGCCTCCTGCAGCACCCAGCGGCCCAGCTCGATGATCTGGCCGGACTCCTCGGCCGCCGCGATGAAGGCGCCCGGCATGACCAGGCCGTTCTCGGGGTGGTTCCAGCGCACGAGCGCCTCGACGCCGAGCAGCTCGCGCCGCGCCAGGTCCACGACCGGCTGGTACTCGAGGAAGAATTCGCCGCGCTCGAGGGCCCGGCCGATGTCCTCCTCGAGCCGCAGGCGTTCACGCAGCTGCTCCTGCATGCGCGGCTGGAACACGACGAAGCGCGCCTTGCCCGAGGCCTTGGCGTTGTACATCGCGATGTCGGCATTGCGCAGCAGCTGCTCCGTGTCGTCGCCGGGCTCGGAGAAGGCGATGCCGATGCTGGCCGCCATCCAGGTGTCGGCGCCGTCGAGCTGCAGGGGCTCGTCGAAGGACCGGGTGATCGTCGCGGCGACGCGCTCGACGTCGGACGACTCGGCGATGCCCTCGAGCAGGATCGCGAACTCGTCGCCGCCGAGGCGCGCGACGGTGTCTGAGGGCCGGGTGGACATGACCAGCCGCTGCGCCGCGGCCTGCAGCAGGCGGTCGCCCGCGTCGTGGCCGAGCGAGTCGTTGACGTTCTTGAAGTTGTCGAGGTCGAGGAACATGACGGCGACGCGCTGGCGCGAGCGGTGCGCGAGAGTCAGTGCATGCTGCACGCGGTTGCGGAACAGGCTGCGGTTCGCGAGCAGCGTCAGGGGGTCGTGGAAGGCGAGCTGGCGCAACTGCTCCTCGAGCGCCTTGCGCTCGCTCACGTCGCGGAAGTTCAGCGCGAGGCCGGCGATCGCGGGATCGTCCAGGAGGTTGCTGCCGACGCTCTCCAGCGTGCTGCGCCGGGTGCCGTTGCCGACCACGACCTCGACCGGGCCGACCGAGCGCCCGCGCGTCGCCGCCACCTCCGCGAGGAAGGCGGCCAGCCGCTCGCGGTCCGATTCGCCCCAAAGCTCGAGGAGATTGCGCCCGACCAGGTCGTCCGGGTGCATGCCGAACGTGCGCTCGGCGGCGGGCGACGCGAATCGCAGGCGGCCGTCGACGTCGGCGATCATGATCACGTCGGACGCGTTCCGGATCAGGGACGCGTACCGCGCCTCGACGATGCCGGCGGCGCGCCGTTCGCGCAGCAGCGCGTCGTCGCGGGAGATCACGCCCTGGCGCAGCATCACGAGCAGCGTCAGGACGAAGATGATGACCGTCATCGCCGTCGCCGGGCTCGACATCGAGCTCTTCTCGACGTAGACGAGCACGAGGAACGAGACCAGCATCGCCACGTAAGGCATGCCCTGGACCACCGCGCTGCCGAGCGCACTCGGCTGCGGGCGCACGGCGGGCGGGCCGCGCAGCTGCTCGCGTGCGGCCGCGATGATGAAGGCGTAGCAGGTGAGGTAGATCGCGTCGGAGAGTCCGCCGAGCTGGTAGCCGCCCGTGACCTTGGCCATCGCCCAGACGATGTCCGCGAGCGACATGGTCGAGAAGCCGATCGTCAGCAGGACCAGCGTGCGGCGGGCGATCGCGCCGGCGCCCGCGTGCATCAGCAGCACGCCGAAGGCGAGCAGCATCAGGCAGTTGAGCGCGATGTAGCCCTGCGTCAGGACGTACTTGATGACGTCGGGATCCCGGTCCGCGGCCGCCGTCGGCGCGATCACGAAGAACCAGAAGAAGGCGCCGAAACCGAGCACCAGGATCGTCGAGTCGAGCAGCAGGCGTCCCCAGTGCACTCGCACGGAGTCGGCCCGGATCGCCGTCAGGATGCCGGCGAACAGCAGCGGATAGAAGCCGGTGAAGAAGACATCCCCGACCGACGGGAAGGGATCGACGCCGACCAGCCAGTACGTGGAGTTCTGCAGGTTGCCGATGCTGTAGACGCTGATCGCCGCCGCGAACCAGGTCCAGGTCCGCCGTACGGCCGGGTCGCGGGCCTTGACGGCGGCCAAAGCCGCGAGGACCGCCGCGCCGATGCTGGCCGGCGAGTCCGAATAGAGCTGGAAGACCTCGAAAGCGCGGCTTTCGGAGTCCCCGAGCGCGGTGATCAGCAGGGCGACGGGGATATAAAGGAACAGCCCGCCCGCGAGCGCGCCGGTCCAGCCGCTGAAAAAGGGCTGGTGCGTCGGCGCCGGCTCCGCGGTGTCAGGGGGCTGCGACATGTCGTTGGGCACGGACTCCTGCCAGCGGCCTGTCCCGGGACAGGCTCCAAGTCGACATATGTAGCCAAAGGCGGCAGGCCGCTAACTGTGAACCGGGTCAGGAATCGCAGTCGGGCCGGTGATGGGGTCCACATTCTGCCCAGCCGGAGGCCCGGGCGGCGGTTACATTCGCCCGAAACGGCCGCTCTGGAAGTCGGCGAACGCCTGGGCGATCTCGCGCTCGGTGTTCATGACGAACGGCCCGTAACCGACCACGGGCTCCGCGATCGGCTCGCCCGCCAGGACGAGCGCCGCGAGCTCGGCATCGCCGTCCGCCGTGACGGTGAACTCGCCGCCCTCGCGCGCAAGCCTCGCGAGCTGCGCTGGGCCCGCGGCGTGCGAGCCGTTGACGAGCGCGCGACCCTGCATTGGCACGATCGCCGTCGTGTGGCCCTCCGGGGTCGCGAGCGTTACGGTCCGGCCCGCGGCGACGCGCAGGTCCCAGACCTCCATGGGCGTGAACGTCTCGGCCGGACCCCTGCGGCCCGCGTACTCGCCCGCGATGACGCGCAGCGTGCCGGCCCCGCCGTCCAGTTCGATGCGCGGGATGCTGGCGTCCAGGAGGGTCTGGTAGCGCGGCTTCTCCATCTTGTGGCGCGCCGGCAGGTTGACCCAGAGCTGCATCATCGACATCGTCCCGCCCTCGCGCGTGAAGCGCTCGGAGTGGAACTCCTCGTGCAGGATGCCCGAGGCCGCCGTCATCCACTGCACGTCGCCGGGACCGATGCGCCCGCCGTTGCCGGCCGAATCGCGGTGCTCGAGCTCCCCCGCGTAGACGATCGTCACCGTCTCGAACCCGCGATGCGGATGCACGCCGACGCCGCGGCGGCGCGGCGCGGGATCGAAGTGGCGCGGGGCCGCGTAGTCGAGCATCAGGAACGGGGAGAGGGGCTCGCGCCCGAGCCCGTCATAGGAAAAGACCGAACGCACGGGAAAGCCGTCGCCAACCCAGTGCGGCGGGGCAGCATCGTGCACGGCGATGACCTGGCGCATGCCTGCGACCTCCATCAGCGGGCGGCCCGGAGCCGCAGGCCCTCGAGGTCCGGTGCGACGAGCCGCGCGCCGCGCGCGCCTTTCACCTCGCCGAATCGGTCACTCTCGCGCCAGTCCCGGGTCGCCTGTTCCACCTCGCCGTATGTGCGGGCGACGAAGTTCCACCACAAGAGGATCTCCTCGCCGAACGGCGCCCCGCCCAGCAACAGCAGGCGTGCTCCGGCGCCGGCCTCGACCTCGAGCCGGGCGCGGCCGGGCCTGGTGTAGAGCAGGACGCCGGCGGCGAGCGGCTCGCCGCCCACGCGGGCCTCGCCTTCGAGGACCATGACGCCGTATTCGAATGCCGGGTCGAGCTCGAGGGTCGTGCGCGCCGGGCCGGCTGCCGCGAGGTCGATGCCGACCAGCGGCGTGAAGACCTCGGCCGGCGCGCGCTCGCCTGCAAAGCTGCCGGCGAGCACCGTGATGCGGAAGCCGCCGCGCTCGAGCACGGGCAATTCGGGATAGTGGTGAAACGAGGGCTCGCGATGGCGTTCGGCGTCCGGCAGGGCGATCCAGAGCTGGGCGAGCTGGAAGCGGCCGGGTTCGTCGCCCGGCGAATCCTCGGCGTGGGAGATGCCGCGCCCTGCGGTCATGAGGTTGACCTGGCCGGGGTTGATCCATTGCCGGTATCCCAGGCTGTCCGTGTGCAGGATCCGGCCCTCGATCATCCAGCTGAAAGTCTGCAGCCCGATGTGCGGATGCGGGCCCACGGTGAGTCCCCGGCCGGCTGCAAAATCCGCGGGCCCGGCGTGATCGAAGAAGCACCAGGCGCCGACCATGCGGCGATGACGGTTCGGCAATGCGCGGCGGATTTCGAAGCCTTCGCCGACGGTCGCGCGCTGCGATTCGAGTTTCTCGATGTCCATCGATTGATCATGCAACGGCTGGCAGGGGCTGGCAATCGGCGCTAGTCTGGCTCGATCACGGAGGACGCTCATGCCGCGCATTTTCGTCGTCGTGCTGCTGCTATCATCCATGACCGCCGTGGCGAACGACGCCGACACGCCCGAAGCGCGGCTCGCGGCCGCCGGTTTCACCCTGCCGCCGCCGCGACAGCCGGTCGCGACCTACGTGACCTCGGTCCGCACGGGCGACCTGCTGTTCCTGTCCGGTCACGGCGAGTGCGGCGAGGACTACACGCGCGGCAAGGTGGGCCGCGACCTGACGATCGAGCAGGGACGGCAGTCGGCCGAAAAGGTCGGGCTGTGCATGCTCGCGACGATCAAGGCCGCGGTCGGCGAGCTTTCGAAAGTCAGGCGCTTCGTGCGCATCCTCGGCATGGTGAACGCGACCGAGGACTTCAAGGATCACCCGAAGGTCATCAACGGGTTTTCCGACCTCATGGTCGTCGCCTTCGGCGATGCCGGGAAGGCGGCGCGGTCGGCGGTCGGCATGCAGTCGCTGCCGTCCGACATCGCCGTCGAAATCGAGGCGACCGTCGAGCTGCACGCCGACTGAACCCGCTCAGGCCTGCGGCAAGGCGTCCACGAATTCCGCCATGCGTCTGCGCATGTCCTCGTCCGGGACGCGGCCGGTGCCGCCGCCCAGGTTGTCGGCCATGTTCGCGGCCTTGCTGGTCGCCGGCGTGACGACCGTGACGGCCGGGTGACCGAGCACGAACTTGAGGAAGAACTGCGCCCAGCTCGCGGCGTCGAATTCGGCAGCCCAGTCCGGCAGGGGCATTCCGTCCACGCGCTTGAAGAGCCGCGTCCGGCCGAACGGCAGGTAGACCATCACGGCGATGCCGCGTTCGGCCGCCAGCGGCAGGATGGTTTCCTCGACGCTGCGGTTGTCGACCGCGTAGTCGACGCCGATGAAGTCGAGCGGCTCTTCGCGCATGACGCGCGCGAGCTCGCCGTACTGCTCCTTGCTCGTGCTCGTGACGCCGATGTAGCGCACGCGCTTGTCCGCTTTCAGCGCCTTGAGGATCCCGAGCTGGACCGGCACGTCGCCGAGATTGTGGACCTGGACGAGGTCGAGCGTTTCCGTGCCCGCGCGGCGGAAGGACTCCTCGAGCTGCGCGCGAGCGGCTGCCGGATCCGCCGCCCCGCCGCCGCGCGCCACGTTGACCTTGGTCGCCCAGAAGAGGCTGCGGGTGAGTCCGAGCTCCTGCGCGAGCCGGCCAGCGACCTCTTCGGAGGCGCCGTAGGAGGGCGCCGTATCGAACACGGAGCCGCCGCCGTCGACCAGGGTCTTCAGCACCGCCGCGAGCCCGTCGACGTCCGCACCCTCCGCGACACTGCGGAATGTGGCGGAGCTGCCGAGGCCGATGACCGGGATTTTCTCGCCGCTCGAAGGGATTGGCCGCGTGTGCAGCGGCTGCCGCGAGCTGCCGAGCGCGAACCGCGGCCCGAGGCCGAGTGCGGCGCCGGCGCCGAGCGCCAGCGTCAACCATTGGCGGCGATCCATCATGGGACGAACTCCTGGATGAGCATCTGGAAAGTCATAGCTGGTCGAGTCCGGTGCGCCGGTGCACGGCCGCCTGCAGCATGGCGAGCGCTTCGACGGCGATCGTGTCCTGGCCCTCGTTCGTCAGGACGGAAAACCAGAGCGTCAGGTCGCCGACCAGCAATGCCCCCTGGTGCATGTACCTGAATTCGTCCGGTCCGGGGTTTCGATCGGTCGCCGCGAAGTAGAAGCCGGTGCCGTTGGCGCCGTCCAGCTGCCGGACTTCCAGGTAGGGCTCGACGGCCTGCGACCGGGCGCGCTCCGCCATTTCACGGATCGCATCGCGCAACGCCGGCAGCTCGCGCAGTTCCTTGGTGAGCGGGTCAGGCCATTCGGGCGTCACGAATACCTGCCGGGGCCCGCCTTCGGCGACGGCGATCTCGATGGTGGGGGGACCGCCGCCCTCCGGCTGCTCGACGTGTTCCACCCAGCCGGCGGGCAGGGTCAGCTCGAGCGTATCGCGGTTGGGCAGTTCGAACCGGCGCAGCCGCGATTCGTCGGCGATTTCCTCTGCGGGCGCGCAGAGCGATGCCCCGAGCAGGAGGCAGGCGAGGGCGGACCTCGTCACGGCCCGCCGCGTGCGGAATTGCTCCGCGTCAGGAAGCGGGCGCGGGTACCGGGGCACCCTGGCCGGACACGAAGCCGACCTTCTGCAGGCCGCCCCGCTGCAAGGTGAACAGCACGTTCGCGACGTAGACGTACGGCACGCGCCGGTGCGCGTCCACGTGTACTTCCGGCTGCGGATCCTTGGCGTTCTCGATCGCCACGTAGTCGCGCAGGGTCTGCGCGTCGACCGGCGAACCGTTCCAGTACACGGTGCCGTCGAACTCGACGAAGATGCGGACGACCACCGGCTCGGTCGGCGGCGGATTCGGGTTGTCGCGCGGCAGGTCGATCTTGACCGCGTGGGTCATGACCGGGATGGTGATGATGAAGATGATCAGCAGCACGAGCATGATGTCGACGAGCGGGATGACGTTCGGCTCGACCATCGGATCGCCGCTGTCGCCCTTGACCGAAATCGCCATGCAGTCCCCCGTCGGCCCCTGTCCCGGGGCGTCGTTCCTCAGGTCTTCGGAGTTTGCCCGTCCCCCCGGGAGGGCGCAAGCCAGCCGGGGACTTCGGTGCTATCCTTTTTGAAAAATCGGGCGGCATCGGACAGGCGGGGGACAGGATGGCGAAAGCGACCGGTGACCTGCGCAATATTGCCCTGGTTGGCCAGGCCGGAACGGGCAAGACCCTGCTGGCGGAAGCGCTGCTTTTCGGGGCCGGCGCCATCCGGGCCAAGGGCAGCCTCGCCCGCGGCACGACGGTGTCGGACCACGATCCCCAGGCGCGCCGGCTCCAGCACTCGGTGGACGCCACCCTGTGCTGGCTCGAAACCGGCCATGCCCACGTCAACCTGATCGATACGCCCGGTTACCCGGATTTCATCGGCAAGACCCTGCCGGTGCTCGAGGCCGTCGAAACGGCCGCCGTGGTCGTCAGCGCGGTGGCGGGCGTCGAACCCATGTCGCAGCGAATGATGGACGCGGCCCGCGACCGGGGCCTCGCGCGCCTCATCGTCATCAACAAGATCGACGCCCGCGAGGCCGAGCCCGGGGCCGTGCTGGAGGAGGTCCGCGAGCAGTTCGGCAACGAGTGCCTGCCGGTCAACCTGCCCGCGGCGGGAGGCACGAAGGTCGTCGACTGCTTTTTCCATAACGCCCGCGAGCCGACGGACTTCTCCTCGGTGCAGGAGGCCCACACGCGGATCATCGACCAGGTCGTCGAAGTGGACGACGAGCTCATGGCGCTGTACCTGGAGCAGGGCGAGGAACTCTCGCCGGAGCAGCTGCACGACCCGTTCGAGAAGGCGCTGCGCGAAGGGCACCTCGTGCCGGTGTGCTTCGTCTCGGCGGAAACCGGCGCCGGCATCCCGGAGCTGCTCGAGGTGATCGCGCGGCTGATGCCCAATCCCGCGGAGGGGAACCCGCCGCCGTTCATGAAGGGCGAGGGCGACGCCGCCGTGCGCGTCGCCGTGACGCCGGATCCGGGCCGCCACGCCATCGCCCACGTGTTCAAGGTGATCATGGACCCGTTCGTCGGCAAGCTCGGGTTGTTCCGCGTCCACCAGGGAACGATCCGCGCAGGCAGCCAGCTGTTCGTGGGCGACGGGCGCAAGCCCGTCAAGGTCGCGCACCTCTTCCGCATGCAGGGCAAGGAGCACGCCGAGATTCCCCAGGCGGTTCCCGGCGACCTCTGCGCCGTGGCCAAGCTCGACGAGCTGCACTTCGACGCCGTGCTCCACGATTCGCACGACGAGGACCATTTCCACCTCAAGCCGATGGCGTACCCGCCGGCGATGCTCGGCGTCGCCATCGAGCCGGAGCGGCGCGGCGACGAGCACAAGCTTGCCGAGGCGCTGCACAAGCTGGCGGCCGAGGATCCCTGCGTGCGCGTCGAGCACAACACCTCGCTCAACGAGACCGTGCTCTACGGCATGGGCGACCTGCACCTGCGCGTGATGATCGAGCGCATGTCCGAGCGGTACGGCGTCGCGGTGAAGACCCGGCCGCCGTCGATCCCGTACCGCGAGACGATCACCCGCCCCGCCGAGGGGCATCACCGGCACAAGAAGCAGACGGGCGGCGCCGGCCAGTTCGGCGAGGTCTACCTGCGCATCGAGCCGCTCGCGCGCGGCAGCGGGTTCGAGTTCGTCGACGACGTGAAGGGCGGCTCGATCCCGAACCAGTTCATCCCGGCGGTCGAGAAGGGCATTCGCCACGCGCTCGTGGAGGGCGCCGTCGCCGGCTTCCCGCTCCAGGACATCCGCGTGTCGGTCTACGACGGCAAGTACCATTCCGTCGATTCCAAGGAGGTCGCGTTCGTTTCGGCGGGCCGCAAGGCCTTCCTGGACGCGGTGCAGAAGGCCGGTCCCGCCGTGCTCGAGCCGATCGTCCACGTCGAGATCAACGCGCCGGGCACGGTCATGGGCGACATCACCGCGGACCTCGCGACGCGCCGCGCGCGCATCGACGGCAACGAGGCGCGTTCGCGGGGGCGCATCGTCGTTTCCGCGTACGTGCCGCTCGCCGAGGTCACGGACTACCAGAACCGGCTGAAGGCACTGACCGGCGGAGAAGGGAGCTTCACCTTGCAGTTGAGCCACTACGATCCGGTCCCGCCGCGCAAGCAGCAGGAACTCGCGTCCGCCTGGAAGCCTGCGGCGGGCGAGGAATGAACGCCAGCCCGCGGTCCGACACCCGCATCATGGCCGTGTTCTGCGACTTCGAGAACGTCGCACTCGGCGTCCGCGACGTGAAGATCCATGTCTTCGACGTCAGGAAAGTCCTCGAGCGGCTGCTGCTGAAGGGCAACATCGTCGTCAAGAAGGCCTACTGCGACTGGCAGCGCTACCAGGAATACAAGCGCCCGATGCACGAGGCCGCCTTCGAGCTGATCGAGATCCCGCACGTGCGCCAGTCCGGCAAGAATTCCGCGGACATCCACATGGTCGTGGACGCGCTCGACCTGTGCTACACGAAGGCGCACGTGGACACCTTCGTGATCATCAGCGGCGACTCGGATTTCTCGCCGCTGGTCTCGAAGCTGCGCGAGAACAACAAGTTCGTGATCGGCTGCGGCGTCAAGCATTCGACCTCGGACCTGCTGATCAGCGGCTGCGACGAGTTCATCTACTACGACGACCTGGTGCGCGGCGAGAACCGTGCCAAGAGCGCGCGCAAGGAGAAGGTCGCGAAAACCGCTCCGAAGGCGGCGTCCGGCGGCGACGACCGGCGCCAGGAGGGCATCGAGCTCATGATGGAGACCGCCGAGGACCTGTTCGCGGAGCGCGACGCCGAGGAAAAGGTGTGGGGGTCGATGGTCAAGCAGGCGATCAAGCGGCGCAAACCCGGGTTCAACGAGAGCTATTACGGCTTCAAGTCCTTCGGGAACCTGCTGGAGGAGGCTCGGGAGCGCAAGCTGATCGACCTGGAGTTCGACGCCAAGTCGGGCGGGTACATCATCACGCGCGTGGCCGCCGCCTGAGGGACGACGACAATGACGACGAGGATCCGCATGATGATTTCACGCAGCCTGTTCCCGCTCCTGCTCGTTGCCGCCGGCACCGGCGCCTGCCAGGACGCGCCGCACGTCGCGCCGAGCGGCGAGTCGAAGGTGGCCGTCACGACGGTCGCGAAAGGTCTCGAGCAGCCGTGGGCGCTGGCGTTTCTCCCGGACGGGCGCATGCTCGTCACCGAGCGGCCCGGCCGCCTGCGGTACGTGACGGCCGACGGCGGGCTGTCGGAGCCGATCGCGGGCGTGCCGGCGGTGCACGCCACGGGCCAGGGCGGGCTGCTCGACGTGGCGCTCGACCCGGCCTTCGCCGAGAACTCGACGATCTATCTGTCCTACGCGGAACCGGGCGAGGGCGGCGCCAACGGGACCGCGGTCGCGCGCGCGCGCCTGGAGGGCGGTCAGCTCGCGGACGTGCGGGTGATATTCCGGCAACAGCCGAAGTTCAGGAGCAACCACCACTTCGGCTCGCGCCTCGTCTTCGGGCGCGACGGCAACCTGTTCGTCACGACCGGCGAACGCAACTCGCAGCGCGACCTGGCCCAGGACCTCGGCACGCACATCGGCAAGGTCGTGCGCATCACGCGGGACGGCGGCGTGCCCGCCGACAATCCGTTCGCCGGGCGCGAAGGGGCGCTGCCGGAGAACTGGTCGTACGGGCATCGCAACATCCAGGGCGCCGCCCTGCACCCGGAAACCGGCGAGCTCTGGACGCATGAACACGGCCCGCGGGGCGGCGATGAGATCAACATCGCGTGGGCGGGCCGGAACTACGGCTGGCCGGTGATCACCTACGGGCGCGAGTACAGCGGTCCGGCGATCGGCGAGGGCACGGCGAAGGAAGGGATGGAGCAGCCGGCACACTACTGGGTGCCGTCGATCGCGCCTTCGGGCATGGCCTTCCACGACGGCCGCGGCTACCCGGCCTGGAAAGGCCAGCTCTTCGTCGGCGCGCTCGCGGCGACGCAGCTCGTGCGTCTCGAGGTGCAGCCCGACGGCAGGGTGCTCGAGGAGGAGCGCATCGCGATCGGCAAGCGCGTCCGCGACGTGCGCGAGGGTCCCGACGGCGCGCTCTACCTCGTGACCGGCGAGGACGCGGGGGAGATCCTGCGCGTCGCGCCGGCGAACTGACCGACGCCGCAACGTGGACCGGACCGAGCGCTTTTACCGCATCCGGCGGCGGTTGATCGAGAAAGGCGCACTGACGCGCCGAGAGATCGAGGAGGACCTCGAGATCTCGCACGCCACGTTCAAGCGCGATCTCGAGTACCTGCGTGACCGCCTGAACGTGCCGGTGGTCTGGTCCCGGGAGCGTCAGGCGTACGTGCTGGATCCCGCGGCCGAGCAGACCGAGCTGCCGGGGGTGTGGTTCAGCCCGGCGGAAGTCTACGCGCTCCTCGAAATCGACCACCTGCTCGACACGCTCGGCTCGGGATTGCTCGCCCGCCAGCTCGCGCCGCTGCGCGCGCGGCTCGGGGCCCTGCTGGAGACCGGCGACCGCGGTCACCGCGAGATCCGGCGCCGCATCCGCGTGCTGACGCTCGGGACGCGGCGCGTGAACCGGGACGTCTTCGAGGCGCTGTCGCTCGCGCTGCTGGGACGCCGGCAGGTGTTCATCCGTCACCTGCGCCGCGGCGACGGCGACGTCACCGAACGGACCGTGTCGCCGCTGCGGCTCGTGCACTACCGCTACAACTGGTACCTCGACGCCTGGGACCACGGCAAGAAGGCGCTGCGGACCTTCGCGGTGGACGCCATCCTGCACGCGCGCGTGGAGGAAGCCGAGGCCAGGGACCTGCCCGACGCCGAACTGGACCGCGTGCTAGGGGCGGGTTACGGGATCTTCGCCGGCGAGGACACGCAGACGGCCGTGCTTCGCTTCACGCCCGACAGCGCGCGCTGGGTCGCGGACGAAGTCTGGCACTCGAAGCAGGTCGGGCGCATCGAGGCGGACGGCAGCTACGTGCTCGAGCTGCCGTACAGCCGGGAGCCGGAGCTCGTCATGGACCTGCTGCGCCACGGCGCCGGGGTCGAGGTGCTCGCGCCGCCGTCGCTGCGCGCGCGCGTCGCCGAGGAGCTTGCGGCGGCGGCGAGCCAGTACGCCTAGATGGGCCCCGATTCGCGGCTTACTGCGACCAGCCGTGCGTGCGACGGGGCGAGACGTTGCAAGGCCCTTTCGATATCCAATAACTTGGCCGGATGAATCTCGACCTGCTGCGCGGCAACCGCAACCTCCTGTTCTGGGGGCTGCATACCCTCGGCTGGAGCGCGTACGGGCTCGCGCAGTACGTGGGCTCGGCGGTCTACGGCAAGGAGGCCGGCTACGACCAGGTGATCGCGATCGCGGCGGCCTCGGGCTTCCTGCTCTCGGCGCCGCTGCGCTGGCTGTACCGCTGGCTGTGGGCGATCGGGCCGCGCTCCATGCTGGTCGGGTCGCCGATCGCCTGCTGGCTGGTCGCGCTCGCCTGGCGGGCGATCATCAATACCGCTTACTTGGAGATCGTCAAGCCCGCGTGGGCCGAAGAACACGTGCGTCAGCCGCTCGAGATCTTCGCCGCCACAATTTCCGCGACGGCACTGCTCCTGTGCTGGACCGGCCTGTACTACGGCGTGAAGTTCTACGAGCGCCTGCAGCTCGAGCGCGAGGCGACCCTCAGGCAGTCCGCGCTCGCGCAGGAAGCGCAGCTCAAGATGCTGCGCTACCAGCTGAATCCGCACTTCCTGTTCAACACGCTGAACGCGATCTCGACCCTGGTGCTGGACGGCCAGAACCGCACGGCGAACCTCGCGGTCTCGCGGCTCTCGGAGTTCCTGCGCTACACGCTGGACCAGGACCCGATGAAGAAGGTGACGCTGCGCCAGGAACTCGACGCGCTCAACCTCTACCTCGGCATCGAGAAGCTGCGTTTCGGCGACCGGCTCCGGCTCGAGTTCGACGTCGACGAGCGCGCCGAATCCGCGCTCGTGCCCTCGCTGCTGCTGCAGCCGCTGGTCGAGAATGCGATGAAGTACGCGATCGCCCCGCGCGAGCAGGGCGGCTCGGTCACCGTGATCGCCGGGATCGAGGGCGGGACGCTGCGCCTCGCGGTCGCGGACGACGGCCCGGGCCTGCCCCCGGCGCTGGCCAGCGCGAACGGCCGCGGGGTCGGCTTGCGCAACACCCGGGAACGGCTCAAGGTGCTGTATGGTGACGGCCATTCGGTGGAAGTGATCGACATGTCGCCCGGCCTGTGCGTCGAGATGCGCCTGCCCCTGGAAGTCTAGGCGCCCCGCAGATGGCGAAGATCCGCGCGATCATCGTCGACGACGAGCCGCTCGCCAGGCGCGGCCTGGAGCTGCGGCTGCGCGCCTTCGAGGACTTCGAGATCGTCGCGCACTGCGCCAACGGGCGCGAGGCGATCGACGCGGTCGCGCTGCATTCGCCGGACCTCATGTTTCTCGACATCGAGATGCCGGGCATCGACGGCTTCGAGGTGCTGCGCCGGTTGCCGCAGACCAGCATGCCGATGGTCGTGTTCGTGACGGCATTCGACCGCTACGCCATCGAGGCCTTCGACGCCCACGCGCTCGACTACCTGCTGAAGCCGCTGGTGGACGAGCGCCTGGAGCGGACGATGGCGCACGTGCGGGAGCAGTTCGCGCAGCGCAGGTCGCTGAAGCACCGCGAGCAGCTCGTCGCCCTGCTCGCGACCGTGACCGGCGCCGGCCAGCTGGACGCGGAAGAGCTGCTTGCGCGCGGCGCCGCAGGCGTCCCGCGCCGTTTCCCCGAGTTCCTGCCGATCCGCCTCGGGCGCGAGACGGTGCGCCTGCCGGTCGCGTCCATCGAGTGGGTGGATGCCGCCGGGGACTACATGTGCGTGCACGCGGAAGGACGGACGCACGTCGTGCGCGCGACCATGAAGCAGTTCGAGGAACGGCTCGACCCCGCGGACTTCCAGCGCATCCACCGCTCGACCATCGTCAACATCCGCCGTATCCGCAAGCTCAAGCCGCACACCAACGGCGAGTACTTCCTGACGCTGGAGGGCGGGCACGAGCTGAAGCTGTCGCGCAGCTACCGCGACCGCCTCGAGCGGATCCTCGGCAAGGGCTGAAGCCGCGGGGCGCGTAAGGCTCAGCGCGTGGCTGCGGCCTGCGCGGGCGCGGCGGCGTGCGCCAGGGCGGATTCCGCGCTGCACCAGCCGAAGAAGAACTGGTAGACGACGATCAGCAGGGCGGCGACCGATTCCATGGGCGGCATTGTAGGCCCGGGGAATCCGCGTGCGGCAGGCCGGCGCCACGGCCCGGCGCGCGGTCCGCGCGTTTCACCGCAGCGCATCGCCGTCGTATGCTGCGGCCGATGACTGGCGCGGATCCCATCGTCGTTTCGGTCGTGGTTCCGGTGCCGCCCGATCGCGCCTTCGCGGCCTTCGCCTCAGGCCTGGCCGGCTGGTGGCCGGTCGCGACGCACTCGCTGTCGCGCCAGGCTGCGAGCCGGTGCCGCCTGGACGCGCAACCGGGAGGCGCGCTGGAGGAGATCACGCCGGAAGGCGCGCGGCATCGCTGGGGGACCGTGGAGGCCGTCGATGCGGGCAGGCGCCTGCGATTCAGCTGGCACCCGGGTCGCGAGGCCGAGTCCGCGCAGTGGGTCGACGTCCGGTTCGAGGCGGTCGCGGCCGGTTGCCGGGTGACGCTGACCCATGGCGGCTGGGAGGCGCTCGGCGAGATTGCGCCCATCCTGCGCCGCGAATACGCCGCCGGATGGCCGGCGGTGCTCGCTGAGAGCTATGCGAGGTTTGCCGCCGCCCACCCCTGAGCCCGCGCGTCAGCGCGGCAGGGGCATGACCGCGGTGCGCACGCCATCGCCGGTCCAGGCGATCACCAGACGCTCGCCCGCGCGCACCATCCGGGGAAACCCGTTCGAGAGGGGCGCGCCCGCCGGCAGGACGGCCACGGCCGCGCCCCGGCTGCCGTCGGCGCCGATCCGGCGCAGCCTCAGCGACGGGCCGTCCGGCGTCGCCTCGACCCAGCTGACCACGGCGCTGCCGTCGTCGAGCAGGATCGCGTCCACGCGACCGATGGGACGGCCGTCGTCCACCGCGACCGGCGGGCCGAAACTCTCGCCGGAATCGGTGGAGAAGGCGAGCCTGACGCGCGGCAGGTCGTCGGCCGCGGTGAACCATGCGACGGCGACGCGCCGGCCGGTCGCGGCGACGGCCGGCCCGTTGACCGGGCAGCCTTCGATCTGCCACCCGTCTTGCGCGACGTGACGCGGCGCGGTCCAGCGCCCGTCGCGCCTGCGCACGACGGCGATGTCACGCACTTCCCCTTCGCTCCGGTCGCGGTAGACGACCAGCGGGCCGTCCGGGGTCGCGGCCGCGTCCGTCTGGCAGCAATCGCAGACGCGCGGGTCGAGCAGCGCTTCGCGGTCCGGCGTGCCATCGGGTCCGATCGCCGCGTAGCGCAAGGTCATCGCGCCGCCGCCGTGTTCATGCGAGCCGTCGCCGGGCGAGGTTTCGCGGCCGTCCAGCCACGCGGCTTCCAGCGCGCCGCCCGGCCGGGCCACGAGCGATACGAACCCGTGCTCCGTCATCGTGCCGTCCCGGTGCGGCGAAGCCGGTCGCGACCAGGTCAGGCCCCCGTCGCTGGAGCGCGCGATCTGCACGTCGTAGGCGTAGGTGCCGGACCCGCTCTTCACGAGCCAGTGCGCCGCGAGCGAGCCGTCGTCCAGCGCGACCAGCGACGGAAAGTCCGCCCAGTTGACGAACCAGCCCGGGCCCTCGGCGATCATTTGCGGCGCAGACCAGCCGCCATCCTCCAGCACCGCGAAGCGCAGGGCATGGCGGCCTTCGCCGGCCCGTTCGATCCAGCTCAGCAGCACGCGGCCATCGGCGGCGACGTGCAGGTTCGGGGCGAGGCTGGCAGGTCCTGCCGGCGTCGGCAGTTCGCCGATCCCGGCCTGCGCGGACTTCGTCCACAGGCAGCAGGCGGCGAGCAACATCACCATGGGCCGGGTCATCCGCGTTTCTCCGTTATTGCCTGAGCACCCAGTCGATCACCGTCGTCTGGATCGGTTCGCCGATGCCGTTCTGCGCACCGGGGTGATTCACGAAGACGACGACGGCGTAGGTCTTGCCGGAACGCCCGGTGACGTAGCCGGCGATGCTGCTGACGTCGCGCAGCGTGCCGGTCTTCATGCGGATCCGGCTCGGGTCGTCGACGTGCTGGAACCGCTTCTGCAGCGTACCGTCGAGACCGCCGAGCGAAAGCGAAGTCAGGAATTCCGGCGCGTAGCGGCCCTCGCGCGCGCCGACCAGCAGCCGCGCCATGCTGTCCGCTGAGATCCGCGCTTCGCGCGAAAGCCCGGAGCCGTTGCCGATCACGAGCTCCGGGAATTCGAGGCCGCGCGTCTTGAGCCAGCCCACGATCGTCTCCTCGCCGGCAGCCGCAGTCGCGGGCGTGCCGTTCATCTCCGCGGCGATCGCGAGCACCAGCGAGCGCGCCATCATGTTGCTCGAGTACTTGTTGGTGACGCGCACGATTTCCGAGAGCGGCTCGGATTCATGCGTGAGCAGCAGGCGTGCGCCCGGCGGCGTCGGTGCGCGCAGCATCCCGCCCCGGAACTCGCCGCCGAGCTGGCGCCACAGGGTCACGAACGTGCCCCACGCGTACTGCGCGGGTTCCATGATCGCCAGCCGCTGGGTCTGGGGTGCGCAAGTCGCGGACAGGCGGCCAGTCACGACCACGCGCTCCGGGCGGGCGGGCTCGATCTGGTACGACACCTGCCGGTTCTGCCCGACGCAGCGCCCGCTCGCGAGCCGGACCTTGTTCTCGACGACGAGTCCCTCCGGAAAGGGCTGGATCGTGAGGTCGACACCCTGGCCGTCGTCGGCGGGCCGGATGGTGAAGTCCGAAGACTGCCAGTTCACGAGCAGGGCATCGGGCAGCACGTTGTACGTACGCCAGAACTTGCCGTCGAAATCCTCGGGACGCTCGTCCGGGGTCGTGAACCTCGACTGATCGATCACGATGTCGCCCTCGATCGCGCGCAGCCCCGACTGGCGCAGGTCGTTGACGAATCGCCACCAGCGATCGATCGTCAGCAGCGGATCCCCTCCGCCCTGCAGGTACAGGTTGCCCTTCAGCACGCCCTTGACCACGGGTGCATCGGCATAGGCCCGGGTCTTCCAGGCGTACGCTGGCCCGAGCAGGTCCAGCGCGGCCCAGGTGGGCAGCAACTTCATGGTCGAGGCGGGCGCCCGCGAAATGCCGGGATTCAGTTCGAGCAGCGTCGCGCCGCCCGTCACCTCCCGCACCACGATGCTCACGCTGGCCTCGGGCACGGAATGGCGCGTCAGCGCCGCGCGGGTCGCCGGAGGCAAGGTATCCGCGGCGGCGGGCGTCGCGAGCAGCGCTGCCAGCACGATGATCGGCAAACGGGACGCCATTTGATGCAATACTAATGTGCATGGATGCAACTTGCAGGGCGTGCGGCTGTCAGAGCGCAGCAGCAAATTTTCACCCCGGAGTATCCATGTACGCACCCGTGCGCCGGCTCTTGCCGGTCGTATTGCTCGTCCTTGCCGCCGCCTGCACGGAAGCGCCGTCGGGCAGCGAGCCGGCCGCAGTCACGGCCGGCACCGGTCAGGAATCGGTCGAATCGTCCGCGCCCGTCGCATCCGCGCCGCTGGTCGCGGGGGCGCTGCCGAACTTTTCCGGACTCGTCGAGTCGTATGGACCCGCCGTCGTCAACGTCAGCACCGTCACGAGCGGCCGCGCGGCCGGCGGCGGGCCGGAACTCTCGCCGGACGACCCGCTCTACGATTTCTTCCGGGGCTTCGGCTTCGGCGGTCCGCGCGGCCAGGTGCCGCCGGCCCGGGGCGAAGGCTCGGGCTTCATCATCAGCGCCGACGGCTACGTCCTGACGAACGCGCACGTCGTCGACGACGCGCGCGAGGTCACGGTGCGCATGACCGACCGCCGCGAGTACCGCGCTGAGGTCGTGGGCATGGACCGGCGCACCGACGTCGCCGTGCTGAAGATCGACGCCAGGGACCTGCCGGTCGTGCGCATCGGCGAGGCCAGCCGCCTCAAGCCGGGCGAATGGGTGATCGCGATCGGTTCGCCCTTCGGTTTCGACAACACGGTCACCGCGGGCATCGTCAGCGCGGTCGCCCGCTCGCTCGGCGGTCCCGACAACTACACGCCCTTCATCCAGACGGACGTCGCGGTCAACCCGGGCAACTCGGGCGGCCCGCTGTTCAACCTGCAGGGCGAGGTGGTCGGCATCAACTCGCAGATCTACAGCCGCACCGGCGGCTACCAGGGCGTGTCGTTCGCGATCCCGATCGACGTCGCGGTCGACGTCAAGAACCAGCTCGTGGCCACGGGCCGCGTGCAGCGCGGGCGCATCGGCGTCGCCATCCAGGAGGTCAACCAGGCGCTGGCGGACTCCTTCGAGCTGCCGCGGCCGCGCGGCGCGCTGGTCAGCGAGGTCGTGGAGGGCGGTCCCGCGGAGGATGCCGGGGTCGAACCCGGTGACGTCATCCTGGCGGTCGACGGCAAGGCGATCGAACGATCGAGCGAACTGCCCCCGCTCATCGCGGGCATCAAGCCCGGGACACAGTCGAAGCTCACGGTCTGGCGCAACAAGTCCGAGAAGGTCCTGCGGATCAAGGTCGGCGAGCTGGAGGACGAGCCCGTGGTCGCGGCGACTTCCCCGCGGGGCGACGGCGCGAGCGGCAAGCTCGGGCTCGCAGTGCGGCCGCTGACCGGCGCGGAACGCGAGCGCTTGAACACGGCCGGACGCCTCGTGGTCGAGGATGCCCAGGGGCCGGCGGCGCTCGCCGGCGTCGAGCGCGGCGACGTGATCCTCGCCGTCAACGGCTCGAAGGTGGCGTCCGTCGGCGAATTTCGCGCGGCCGTCGATGCCGCCGGCCCGACGGTGGCACTGCACCTGCAGCGCGCCAATGCCAAGGTATTCGTGCCCGTGAGGGTCGATTCCTGATGGCCCGGGCAGCCGTCGCGCTGGCCCTGGTCGCCGCCGCTGCGGTGGCCGGGCCGGTCGTCGCCGCGGAACCCGAGCGCGAGCCGGGATCCGCCTTCCGCGACTGCGATGACTGCCCCGAGATGGTGGTGCTGCCGGCGGGCAGGTTCGTCATGGGCACGCCCGGTGCGCCCCCCGGCCGCGGCGCAGCCGCCGCGGAGAGCGAGGTCGTCCTCATCACGCTCGAACAGCCCTTTGCGATCGGTCGACGCGAAGTCACGCGCGGCGAGTACGCGCGATTCATCGCGGACAGCGGACATGAGCCGCAACCGGGTTGCCGCCTGTGGGATGCGACGCTGGCGCGCTTCAGCGACGACGGCCGTCGCGGCTGGCAGGACGTCGGTGCGGCGGACGACCTGCCGGCGAGCTGCATTTCGTACGCGGACGCCCAGGCTTACGTGCAGTGGCTGTCGGCCAGGGCGGACGCTCGCTACCGCCTGCCGTCGGAGGCGGAGTGGGAGTATTCGGCGCGCGCGGGCAGCACGACGCTTCGCCCCTGGGGCGACGAAGCAGACCAGGCCTGCGACTTCGCGAACACGTATGACCTGGTGGCCGCAGGGCGCTACCGGCTCGGCTGGCCCGAGGCGCGATGCCGGGACGGGCACGCGGACCTGGCGCCCGTCGGACAGTTCGCCGCCAACGCATTCGGGCTGCAGGACATGATCGGCAACGTGCGCGAATGGGTGCAGGACTGCGCGACCGGCAGCTACGTGGGCCGGCCGCGCAGCGGCCGCGCCTGGGAATGGATCGGCGGCTGCGGCGAGCGCATCCAGCGCGGCGGCAGCTGGCTCACGCCGCCGGACGAGACCCGCAGCGCCTGGCGCAGCGCGGCGCCTGCGGGCGAGCGCGCGGCCGACGCGGGTTTCCGCGTCGCGCGCGACCTGGCCAGCCGCAAGCGGGAGGAGCGTTGATGCGCGCGCCATTCGCCGTGCTGCTGCTGCTGGCGTCGGCGCCGTCGCTGTCGCAACCGGCGCCAGCCGCTGCCGAGCCGCGTGACTGCCCGGCCTGCCCGGAGCTCGCGCTCGTGCCGCCCGGCCAGTTCCAGATGGGCTCCGCGCCCGACGCGCCCGAACTCGAGCCTGGACGCGGCGAGTCGCCCGCGATCACGTTGTCGTTTTCGCGGCCGTTCCTGGTCTCGAAGCGCGAGATCACGCACGGAGAATTCCGCCGCTACGTGGAGGCGACCGGCGCGGAACCGGCGCCGGGCTGCCGTGTCTGGTCGGGCGGCCAGTGGATCCGTGACCGGGACCGGAGCTGGCGCGACCCGGGCTTCGCCGCGGCGCCGCGCGACGACGAACCCGTCGTCTGCGTCAGCTGGGACGATGCGCGCGCGTATGCCGAGTGGCTCGCGGCCGAAAGCGGCCGGCGCTACCGGCTGCTGTCGGAGGCCGAGTGGGAGTACGTCGCGCGCGGCGGCACGTCGTTCCCGCGCTACTGGGGCGAGAACGACTCGCGCGAGGACCTCGCGCTGTCGCTCGCCTGCGATCACGCGAATGTGTACGACGCCTCCGCCGTCGATGCCCTCCGCCTGCCCGTGCCGAATGCGCGCTGCGACGACCGGGCGGTGACGCTCGCGCCCGTTGCCCAGTACAAGCCGAATGCGTTTGGCGTACACGACATCATCGGCAACGCCCGGGAATGGGTGATGGACTGCTACACTGCGAGCCACGCCGGCAGGCCGCCGGATGCGCGCGCCTGGACCTGGCAGGGCGGCTGCGAGCTGAAAGGCGCGCGCGGCGGCTCCTGGGCGAGCCGGCCGCGCGATGCCCGCGCGCCCGCCCGCGGTGCGGAACCCACCGGCCACCGTCAGTCGGACCTCGGTTTCCGCGTCGCGCGTGACTACTAGCGGAGGGGGCGCACCCCTTCACAAAAGGCACAAAAGGGGACGCACCCCTTTTTGCGGGTCTGCGCTACCGTCGTGCACGTCGGCATCATAAAAAGGGGTGCGTCCCCTTTTGTGAAGGGGCGCGTTCCCTTCGTCGACGCTGTCAAAGACGTATAAGTTTCCACGCACCCTGCCGCCAGCGCAGCCAGAGCGCCGTGCCGATCAGCACGACGTAGACGAGGATCGCGCTCCAGCCCCCGGTGGCTCCGAGGCCGAGCCCCGGCGCGCCGTCGAACCATCCCTGGCCGGGCGCGAAGGTGAGGTAGTGCGTCAGCGGCAGGAAGACCAGCGTGCCGCAGGCCAGCACGATGAGTGCGGGAATGCGCGCGTCGCCAGCGCCGCGCAGGCAGAACGCGCTCGCCAGGTTGACGCCGTCGAAGAACTGGTAGGCTGCGGCGAGCCACAGCAGCGATGAACAGAGGGCGATCACCTCGGCGGCGCGCGGATCGGCGGCGTTGACGAACAGGGGCACGATCCAGTTCCCGACCAGCGCGATAAGGATCCCGATGCCGCCCATGTAACAGGCGACGATCGCGATCACGCGGTTTCCTAGCCGCTCGGCCCAGCCGTGATCGCCGGCGCCGATCGCCTGCCCGACCAGTGTGGTGCCGGCGAGCGCGAGGCCGATGCCCGGCATGTAGGCGAGGGCGGTGAAGATCGTGACGATCTGGGTCGCGGCGCCATCCACGACGCCGTACTGCACCATCATCAGCTGGAACAGCGCTGCGGCGCCGAGGTCCGCCGACGCGGTCATAGCCATCGGCAAACCGAGGGCGATGAGCGCGGCAACGCGACCGAAATCCGGCCGCCAGGTCAGGTGCGGGGCGTATTGCCGGCGGTCGAGTCCCAGCATCAGGCGGATCGACAGCAGGACGCCGATCAGCTCGGCCACGGTCGTCGCCCAGGCCGCGCCCGCCATGCCCCAGCCGAGCTGGAAGATGAAGATCTCGTTGAGAGCGGTGTTCGAGGCGAGCACAACCATGCCGATCGCCAGCGTGATGCGCGTGCGGCCGATGCCGTTGAAGAAAGCATTGGCGGCCCAGTGCGCCGCCGCGAGCGGGCCGCCGATCATGCGCGGGATCCAGTACTCGACCGCGAGGGCCTCCACGTCCGGCGCCAGCCCGAAGGCGCGGATCATCGCCGGCCCGAACGCGATCGTGAGGCCAAAGGCTGGGATTGACGCCACCGATGCCCACAACCCGAGCCACGCGATGCGGGTCGAGCGCCGGTAGCGGCCCGCGCCGTAGGCCTGCGCGGCCAACGTCTGCACGCCCATGGCCACGCCGCCGATCAGGAAAATGGCGAGTAACGCGAGCCAGTGCACCGAAGCGATCGCGGCCGTCGCGGCGGTCGAAATCCTGCCGATGAACCACGTGTCCGTGAGGTTGAGGCCGGCCTGCACCGTGCTGTTCAGCACCAGAGGCAGCGCGAGCACGGCGACGGAGCGCATGTCGATGCGGCGCAGTCCCGCGGCATCGAAGCGCAGGGCGGGGAGGGCGGCGTCGCGCCGCGCGACGGGCCCGACGGCGGTCACGGCGCCTTCGACCGGAGACCGACGTGCCAGGCCCCGCCTGCGCGTCCGGCGACCCAGGCGTGCAGTTCGCCCGCAGCGGCGAGGGCGATCGCCTCCGGCGTACGCGCGCCGATGTCGAGGCCGATCGGCGCGCGCAGCCGGCCGTCCAGCCGATTCGCCTTCGGGCCCAGCATCTGCAGCAGGCGGTCGCGCCGCGGCGCGGGACCGAGCAGGCCCACGTAGCCGACGTGCGCGGCATCGGTGAGCGCCTCGAGATAAGCGGCGTCGGCTGCGAGGTGATGGCTCATGACGATGGCGGCATCGCAGGCGGCCAGCTCGGCCAGATCCTTGAAACGGTCGGCAGGCTGGACGCGCAGCCGGCAATGCGGAAAGCGCGTCGCGTCGACCCGAGCCGGACGATGGTCGCAGACCACGACTTCGAAACCGAGCGCGACCGCCTGCCGCGCGAGCGGCCGCGCGTCGTCGCCAGCGCCGCAGAGCACGAGAAGCGGCGGCGGTGCCACCGGCAGGAGAAGCACCTCGCGCGCATCGGCGCCCGACCCGGCCTTGACGAGGCGCACCGAGGTGCACGCGAGCCGTGCGGCCTCCAGTTCGGCGGGCTCGGCGCCCGATGCGTTGCCGCCGCCCGGCCACCACGCACGGCCGGCCTCGGGACCGTCCGCGACCAGGGCAATCGCGCCGCGGGTCCGGGACTCGACGAGTCCCGCGATGGCGGCCAGCGGTTGCCACTGCTCGTCGGGACCGGCGCGCTGCAGGAGCACGCGCATCGCGCCCTCGCAGCCGCTGCCTATTCCGAACACGAGATCGTCCTCGCCGCGCATGTCGTAAGCGGCGATCAGGGGCCTGCCCGTTGCCAGCACCTCGCGCGCCCGCTCCGCCAGGTCCACCTCGAGGCAGCCGCCCGAGAGCAGCCCGCGGGCCTGCCCGGCGTCCGTGATCAGCATCGGCGTGCCGGCCTTGCGGTACGTCGATCCCTCGGTGCCGAGGATCGTCGCGAGCACAATCGGCCGTGCCCGGGCCTGCAGCTCGCGGAAGTCGCGAACCAGCGGCAGGAGCGGCGTTTCCAGTGCGTGGGCCATGTCTAAGCCTACCATCGGGTAGAATTCCGGCCGTCGCCGCTCTCCAGCGGCAACGGTGGGATCGTGAGCAGCGACGAATCCGAAACCGCAACGCCGGCTGTGATCCGGACCGAGTGCGTCATCGTCGGCGCCGGACCCGCCGGCCTCTTTGCCGTGTTCGAGCTCGGCCTCCTGGGTATCAAGTGCGAGATCGTCGACTCGCTCGCCCACCCGGGCGGACAGTGCACCGAGCTGTACCCGGACAAGCCCATCTACGACATCCCGGCACTGCCGGTCTGCGGCGCCCAGGAGCTGGTCGACCGCCTGCTGCAGCAGATCAAGCCTTTCAATGCCGGTTTCCACCTGGGGCAGGAAGTCGTCGAACTCACGCCCGTGCCGTCGGGCCGATTCGAGGTCGTGACAGCTGCGGGCACGCGATTCGACGCGGGCAGCATCATCATCGCGGGCGGCCTCGGCTCCTTCCAGCCGCGGCGCCTGCTGGTCACCGATGCGGAGAAGTTCGAGGGCCGCCAGATCCACTATCGCGTGCGCCGCGCCGAGGATTTCCACGGCCGGGACGTCGTGATCGCGGGCGGCGGCGACAGCGCGCTCGACTGGGTGCTGGAATTCTGCGGCAAGGCGCGCTCGGTCGCGCTCGTGCACCGGCGCCCGGAGTTCCGTGCGCAGCCCGCCTCCGTGGCGCGCATGAAGGCGCTCGCGGCGGAGGGGCGGATCCGGCACCTGGAGGGCACCATCCAGTCCCTCGTGGTCGCAGGCGACCGGCTCGCCGGCGTGCGCGTGCAGCAGCCCGACAAGTCGGCGGTCGAGCTGCCCTGCGAACTCGTGCTCGCCTGCTTCGGGCTGCACCCGAAGCTCGGGCCGATCGCGAACTGGGGCCTCGCCCTCGAGAAGAAGGCGCTGAAGGTGGACACGGAGAAGTTCCAGACCAGCGTGCCCGGGATCTTCGCGGTCGGCGACGTGAACACCTATCCCGGCAAGAAGAAGCTGATCCTCTCGGGCTTCCACGAGGCGGCGCTCGCGGCCTTCGGCGTCCAGCATCACGTGTACCCGGAGAAGCGGCAGTTCCTGCAGTACACGACCACGAGCCCGATCATGCGCGAGCGGCTCGGCGTCGCGGCGCCGGATTGAGCGCGTGACCGCCGCGCGCCTGCCCGAGCTGCTGAAGATCCTCGACCTCGAGCGGATCGAGGACAACCTGTTCCGCGGCGAGAGCCGCGACGTCGGCGCGCCGCAAGTGTTCGGCGGCCAGGTGCTGGGCCAGGCGCTGGTCGCGGCCTCGCGGACCGTCGAGGGCCGGCAGGTGCACTCGCTGCACGCCTATTTCCTGCGCCGTGGCGACCTGTCGGTGCCGATCGTGTTCGAGGTCGACCGCAGCCGCGACGGCGGGAGCTTCACGAGCCGCCGGGTCGTGGCGATCCAGCATGGTCAGCCCATCCTCACCATGTCGGCGTCGTTTCACGCCGGCGAGCCGGGGCTCGAGCACCAGGCCCCGATGCCGGATGCGCCGCCTCCCGAGTCGCTGCGCGACCTCGCGGCGGTGGAGGCGGAGGTGATGGAGCGCATGCCGCACCGGGCGCGGGGCTACTTCCGCAACCAGCGGCCCTTCGAGTTCCGCGCCGTGAGCCCGGACGACTACCTGACGCGCGAGAAGCGCCCGGCGCACAAGCAGGTCTGGTTCCGCGTGCTGGGACAGATGCCGGACGACCAGTCCCTGCATCGCAGCCTGCTGGCCTACGTGTCCGACTACCACCTGCTCCCCACCGCGACCATGCCGCACGGCGTGAACTTCCTCGAGCTGCAGGTCGCGAGCATCGACCACGCGATCTGGTTCCATCGCGACCTGCGCCTGGACGACTGGTTGCTCTACGAGATCGAGAGCCCGAGCGCCTCCGGCGCGCGCGGCTTCAGCCGCGGCGCGATCTATGCGCGTGACGGCCGGCTGGTCGCGAGCGTCGCCCAGGAGGGGCTGATCCGCGAGCACAGCGGCTGGACGCGCCCCGCGGGCCAGCAGGTCTGAGGCGGCGCGGGCCCCGCATGGCAAACATGGAACCGCAGCGGGCGGCCGGGGCGCTGCAGGGCGAAGCGGCGCTGCTGCGCGCGATCGGGATGCTGGCCCTGACGGCGGCCGTCGTGAACTCCATCGTCGGCGGCGGGATCTTCCGCATGCCGTCCGCCCTCGCGACGCAGATGGGCCCGGCCGCGCCGCTGGCGCTGGTCGCGGGGGCGCTCGCGATCGTGCCCGTCGCGCTGTGCTTTGCCGCCGTCGGCAGCCGCGTGCAGGTCACCGGCGGCCCGTACAGCTACCTGACGGCGACTTTCGGGCCGTTCTCGGGATTCGCGGGCGGCGCGCTGATGTGGATCTCGAACGTGGCCTCGAGCGCGGGAGTTGCCGCGGCGCTGGCGGTGCAGGTCGCCAATCTCGCGCCGGCCTTTGCCGCGCCGGTGCCGCGGGCCTTGCTGCTGACGGCCGTCTATGCCGGCCTGCTGGCGCTCAATGCCTTCGGCGTGAAGCTCGGCGCCCGCGCGATCACGGCGCTGGCTGCGCTCAAGCTGACGCCGCTGCTGCTGCTCGTGGCGCTCGGCATCTTCGTGGTCGACTGGTCGCAGGTCAGCTTCGCGATCGGCGACGTTCCGTCCTGGGGCGCGCTCGGCGCCTCCATGGTGCTGGTCATGTTCGCGTATTCGGGCATGGAGACGGCGCTGATGCCCTCGGGCGAGATCAACGACCCGGCGCGCAACGTGCCGCGCGCGACCCTGGCCGCCATCGCGCTCGTCGTGCTGCTCTACCTGGGACTGCAGATCGTCGGCCAGGGGCTGCTCGGCCCCGCGCTCGCCGGGAGCGGCGTGCCGGTCGCCGACACCGCGGCGGCCCTGTGGGAGCCGGGCCGGGTGCTGCTGCTCGTCACCGCGTGCATTTCGATGGCCGGCTTCCTGATGGGCAACCTGCTGGGCACGGCACGACTCGTGTTCGCGCTCGGCCGCGACCGCTACCTGCCGGCTGCCCTCGGCACCGTGAGCGCGAGGCACCGCGTGCCGCTGCGCGCGCTCGCGGTGCACGCAGGATTCGCCTGGGTGCTGGCGATCGCGGGCAGTTTCGACGTGCTGGCGCTGATTTCGGGCGGCGCGATCTGCCTCGTCTACGCGCTCGTCAGCCTCGCGGCCTGGCGCGCGCAGTCGCGGGACCTGCGCGAGCGCGGGGACCGCCCGTTCGACCTGCCCGGGGGCGCACTGATTCCGGCCGTTTCCACGGCAGCGATGGCCGCCATCGTGACGACGCTGACCGCCCTCGAATGGGCGGCGATCGGCATCGCCCTCGGTCTGCTCGTCGTCGTCTACGCGTTCCTGCGGCTCCGGCGACCGGGCTCGGCCGCCGGCTGATCGCGAAGGACCTTGCCGGGGTTCATGATGCAGAGCGGGTCCAGCGCGCGCTTGATGGCGCGCATGACGTCGAGCGCCGCGGGATCCTCGTAGCGCTCGAGCTCTCCGACCTTGGATTGCCCGATGCCGTGCTCCGCGCTGAAGCTGCCGCCGTACGCGGCGACGAGGTCATGCACGGCGCGGCGGATCTCGGCGGTGCGCGAGGCGAGCGCGCCGCCGTCGCCGCCGGCGGGCTCGCTCAAGTTGTAATGCAGGTTGCCGTCGCCGAGGTGGCCGTAGGCCACGAGCCGGGCGCCCGGGGCGAGTCGTTCGATGAGTTCGCGGCCGGCCTCGACGAAGTCGGGAAGGCGGGACGGTTCGACCGAGATGTCGTGCTTGAGACTCGCGCCTTCGTGTCCCTGCGCTTCGGGAATTGCCTCGCGCAGCCGCCACAGCGCGTCACGCTGCGTCCCCGACTTGGCCGTGACCGCGTCTGCGACCTGCTGCCGCTCGATGGCATCGGCGAGCGCGGTTTCGAAGCGGTCGCCGAAGCGCGGGTCGTCCGCGCTGCTCGTGACTTCCGCCAGCACGTACCACGGATACGGTGACGCGAAGGGGTCCCGGGCGCCGGCGACGTGCCGGCACACGAACTCGAGCGCGATCCTCGGCATGAGCTCGAAGGTCGTGACGGACTCGCCGAGGCACTCGCGCAGCCGCGCGAGCAGCGCCAGCGCCGCTGCGGGCGAGGGCAGCGCGGCGAACGCCGTGGCGGTCACGGCGGGCCGCGGGAACAGCCGCAGCGTCGCCGCCGTCACGATGCCGAGCGTGCCCTCCGCGCCGATGAACAGCTGCTTGAGGTCGTAGCCCGTGTTGTCCTTGCGCAGGCCCGAGAGCTGGTTGAGGACCCGGCCATCCGGCAGCACCGCCTCGAGCCCCAGCACCAGCGCGCGCATCATGCCGTAGCGCAGCACCGCCGTGCCGCCGGCGTTCGTGGAGATGATTCCGCCGAGCGTCGCGCTGCCTTCCGAGCCGAGCGACATCGGCAGCAGCCGGCCGGCCGCGGCGGCCGCGGACTGCAGGTCGGCGAGCACGCAGCCGGCTTCGGCCGTCAGCGAATCGCCGGCCGGATCCACGGCGCGGATCCGTCGCAAGCGTTTCAGGGAGACGAGGATCTCGCAGCCGCCCGGACGCGGAGTCGCGCCCCCGCAATAGCTGGTGTTGCCGCCCTGCGGCACGATCGAGATCCGCTCTTGCGCACACAGGTGGACGAGGGCGGCCACCCGCTCCGTCGTGTCCGGCAGCGCGACGAGGGGCGTCGACCCGCGGTGCAGTCCGCGAAAGTCGGTCTCGAAGGGCGCGCGGTCCGACGCCGCTTCCAGCCAGCCCCCGGGGCCCAGGAGGTCCTGGAGCGCGGCGAGGGCAGACGGCGATACGGTCGTGGCCGGGCGGTTCATCCGGCGATCTTAACGGGTGGCCCGGGCAGGGGTTCCCCAGGGCCCGGGCAGGCGGCCGGCCCGGCTCAGGCCGCGGCTTGCGACTGGAGGGCCGCGATGCGCTCCTCGAGGGGCGGGTGGCTCATGAAGAGGCGCTTGAGCCCCTCGGCCCGGCCGCCCTTGATGCCGAAAGCCCGCATGCTGGCCGGCAGCTCGGCGTCCTGGCCGCGGCCGAGCGCCTGCAGCGCGCCGATCATGTTCTGGCGGCCCGCAAGGCTTGCCCCGCCGTGATCGGCGCGGAACTCGCGCCGGCGCGAGAACCACATGACGATCATGGTCGCCAGGAAGGACAGGACGAACTGCGCGATCATCGTGGTGATCCAGAAGCCCGGACCCTGGCCGCGCTCGTTGCGGAACACCACCCGGTCCACGACCTGGCCGATCACCCGCGAGAGAACGAACACGAAAGTGTTCACTACGCCCTGGATGAGGGTGAGGGTGACCATGTCGCCGTTGGCGACGTGGCTCACCTCGTGTCCCAGGACGGCCTCGACTTCCTTGCGGCCCATGCGCTGCAGCAGCCCGGTGCTGACCGCCACGAGCGCCGCGTCGCGCCGCGCGCCGGTCGCGAACGCGTTGGGGGCGGGCGACTCGAAGTAGCCGACTTCCGGCATGCCGATGCCCGCCTGCCCGGCCTGCCGGCGCACGGTTTCGACCAGCCAGGCCTCCTGCTCGTTGCGCGGCTCGGTGATGACCTGAACGTTCATCGCGCGCTTGGCCATCCACTTCGACAGGGCGAGCGAAACGAACGCACCGCCGAAGCCGAGCACTGCGCCGAAAATCAGCAGCGAGTTGAAATTGATGCCGTTGGCGTCCAGCCAGGGCTCGACGCCGAGCAGCCGCAGCGTGATGCTGGCGACGATCAGGATCGCGAAGTTGGTCAGCACGAACAACAGCACTCGCATCGTCAGGGCTCCATCAAGTGGCGTGACTTCGCGCTCATATGCCGGCGGCGCGCGACGGATTCAAGGGCGGCATCACCGCGGCGGCGTCTTCTCGCCGTCTTCGGGCTTCGGGTCCTTCTTGTCGTCCTGCTTCTTCTGGGGCTTGGGCGGCACACCGACCCCGAGTTCCATGCGCCGTTCGTCGGAGAGCTGCTCGAGGCCGAGGATCCGGCAGTCCTCCACCATGCTCATGCGCCGATAGGCGATCGAATCGCGCCCGAAGCCGCAGATCTGGCCGTTGCCGTCGCCGTCCACCGCGGCGAGGGCCGACTGGCTGCGGACGTCCATGCACCCGTTCGACAGGTCCGCCAGGTAGGCCTTGCGGCGACCGCTGGCGAACAGGACGACGTAGCGGTTGTCCAGCACCTCGAAGCCGTCGATGGTCGACTGGAATACGCAGTCGCTCGTGCGTGACATCTTGATGCCCTGGGCCTGGCGCTCCTTTTCCTGGGTGCCGAGGCGGGATTCGGGCCCCTGGCTGACGCAGGCGCCGAGCAGCAGCGGGACGAGCAGGAAGGGCAGGCGGGTTTTCATGCGGTGATTCCTCGGGCTGGCCAAGCATTGGACCCGCCGTCCGGGCGGTGGTTTCCCGGATTTCGGCCCTGGAGGGGGTCGTTCAATAGTCGTCCCGGTCACCGTAGTCGTCTTCGTCGTCCTCGTCGTCGTCCTCGTCCTCGTCTTCGTCCTCGTCCCAGTCGTTTTCGTCCTCGTCGTCCTCGAGGTCGTCGTCCTCGTCGTCGTCCTCGGAACCGGACCAGCCCTCGGGTTCCTCGGCGAGTTCGAGGTCCAGTTCCTGCCAGGTCTCGTAGTCGATCTCCTCGACGTCGCCATCCTCGTACTGCAGCTCGATGAGTTCCGCATCCTCGTCCACGGAGAGGACCCGGAAGATCTCTTCGTCGTCGAGGCTTTCGTACCACTTCCCGGGTACAGGATTGTGATCGCGGCTCATGGACTCCCTCGCGTCGACCGGTCCCGATATTACGGGCGAGGGCCGATGCCTAGCAAACCGCCGCGGGCAGGGTCGCCGCGCCTGCCGGCCTTGAAACGGCGGGGACCTGCTCCCATTGAGCAAGCCGAGCCCGCCGAGGGCAGAAGGAGAGACGAACATGACACTCATTCGCTGGGAACCGTTCAGGGAACTGGACGAGGCATTTGCGCGCTACAGCCCGTTCTTCGGCCGGCTGGCCGCCGCCCGCGGCGGCGCCGTCGAGGAGGGCGAGGCCCCGGCCTGGACGCCGGTCGCCAACATCTCCGAAACCGGGACCGACTACCTCATCAAGGCCGAGCTGCCGGAGGTGAGCAAGGAAGACGTCAAGGTGACGGTCGACGAGAACGTGATCACGATCAGCGGCGAACGGCGCAAGGAAGCGGAGCACAAGGACGAGAAGGTCCACCGCATCGAGAGCTTCTACGGCCATTTCTCGCGCAGCTTCCGGCTGCCCGAGGACGCCGACATCAACGCCATCCAGGCCGAGAGCCGCAATGGCGTGCTGAAGGTCCGGGTGCCCAAGACCCCGGCTCCGAGGCCCAAGACGGTCGAAGTACAGGTAAACTGACGGGACCCGGGGCGGCGGCGCGAGCCGCCGCCCTCGTCAAGCGAGGGTCCCATGGCGCAGGAGTTCGAAGCCGTCCGGCGCAAGCTGGAGCAGCAGAAGCAGGAACTGCTGGCGCGTGCCGCCAAGGTGCGCGCCGACATCACGCGCTCGTCCGGTCCGCTGGACAAGGACTTCGCCGAGCAGGTCGTGCAGATGGAGAACGACGCCGTCCTGGCCGGCATCGGCGAGGCGACCGCGGCGGAACTCGCGCAGATCAACCGGGCGCTCGCCCAGCTCGACGCCGGCAGTTACGGGCTCTGCAGCCAGTGCGGCCAGCCCATCGACGCGCGCCGGCTCCAGGCGCTGCCTTATTCCGACCGCTGCATCACCTGCGCCGAGGCGGCGGGCTGACCGCGCGCCAGGCGCATGCCGTCCTACAAGGTACCGCTGCGCGAATTCCGCTACGTCCTGCACGACGTGCTGGACGTCGAATCCCACTATCGTTCGCTCGGCCGCGACGACGTCAACGCCGAGCTCATCGAGGGCGTGCTCGAGGGCGCGGCGCGGTTTGCGGAAGACGTCGTTGCCCCGACCAACGAGGCGGGGGACCGGATCGGCGTCCGGCGCAGTGATGACGGGCGAGTGACCACGCCGCCGGGCTTCGTCGAAGCCTACCGCCAGTACGTCGCGGACGGATGGGCGGCGCTCTGCGGACCGGTCGATGCCGGCGGCCAGGGCCTGCCGGAGAGCATCGGCGGGGTGGTCGGCGAAATGCTGGTTTCCGCCAACATGTCCTGGAAGCTGTACAGCGGCCTCACCGACAGCGCGGTGCTGTCGCTCGACCGTCACGGCAGCGCCGAGATGAAGCGGATCTACCTCCCGAAGCTGGTGAGCGGCGAGTGGAGCGGCACGATGGTGCTGACCGAGCCGCACGCGGGCACCGACCTCGGCCTCATGCGCACGCGCGCCGAGCCGCAACCCGACGGCAGTTACCGCGTGTCAGGCACGAAAATCTTCATCACCAGCGGCGAGCACGACCTGACCGAGAACATCGTGCACCTGGTGCTTGCCAAGCTGCCGGACGCGCCGGCAGGCTCGCGCGGCATCAGCATGTTCCTGGTGCCGAAGTTCCTTCCGGATGCGGCGGGCTCGCCCGGCGAGGCCAACGGCGTGGCCTGCGCCAGCGTCGAGCACAAGCTCGGCATCCACGGCTCCGCGACCTGCGTGATGAACTTCGATGCGTCGCGGGGCTGGCTGATCGGCGAGGTGAACGGCGGCCTCAAGTGCATGTTCACGATGATGAACCACGCCCGGCTCTGGGTCGGCCTGCAGGGGCTCGCGCAGTGCGAGCGCGCCTGGCAGGCCTCGCTCGCCTACGCGAGGGACCGGCGCCAGGGACGCACGTCCGAAGGCGGAAAGGGCGCCGCCGACCCGATCATCGGCCATCCCGACGTCCGGCGCATGCTGCTCACCCAGAAGGCGCTGATCGAAGGCGCGCGCGTGCTGACCTGGTTCGCCGGCATTCAGATGGACGGCGCGCTGCACCACCCGGATGCCGCGCGTCGCGAGGAGGCGTCCGATCTGCTCGCCGTCCTGACGCCGGTCGTCAAGGGCTTCGTCACCGGCATGTCGCTGGAGTGCACGAGCGAGGCGATCCAGATCCACGGCGGGCACGGCTACGTGCGCGAAACCGGCGTCGAGCAGTTCTTCCGCGACGCGCGCATCACGATGATCTACGAAGGCGCCAACGGCATCCAGGCGCTCGACCTGCTCGGCCGCAAGGTCCTGGGCTCCGGCGGAGCGCTCGCCCGCCGGCTGGGCGGGCTGATCGGCGGATTCTGCGAGCGTCATTCCCAGGCGGACGAGCATGCCGAGTTCGTCGCGCGGCTTGCGGGCCTGCTGAAAGAGTGGACCGTCGCGACCGAGGAAGTGGCGCGCCGTGCGGCCCGCAGTCCGGACGAGACCGGGGCGGCCGCGATGGACTACCTGCAGCTGACGGGCTACCTGTGCCTCGCCTGGAGCTGGGCATGGATGGCGGCGGTGTCGGCGGCGGCGCTCAAGGCCGGCACGACCGAGGCGCCTTTCCACCGCTCCAAGCTCGCCACCGCGCGCTTCTATTTCGAGCGCATCCTGCCGCGCGCCGAGGCGCACCTGGACGCGATGGGCTCGGGTGCCCGCTCGCTGATGGACATTCCGCCGGACCAGTTCGCTTTCTAGTGCCTGGGTCGCACGCGTGTGCGTGCTGGCGGGACTCCCGCTCGTTCGCTCCGCCGGAACTTTAGTCGCTCACTCGCGGGGTCCCGCCGCACACGTACGCGCGCGACTCGCCGCGACGCATGACGCGCGCGCCGGCCGGACGGGTCCCCGAGCGAGCGAATGTCCGTTCTTCTGAGCGAGCGAGGGTCCCCGGCCGGCCAGGCGCGCGCGCCAACCGCCGCGCCGGCGTTCGCTAGCCCGCCTGCGCGGCGAGACCCCCGGCCAGCGACCAGACGTTCGCGTGACCCCGCGCCCGGAGGTACTCGGCGGCGGCGTGGCTGCGCACGCCGTGCGCGCAGACGAGCAGGTAGGGCCGGCCCGCCTCGACGGCCAGCCCGCCCTCGAGCAGGCGGCCGAGCGGCAGCGATTGCTGGCCCGACACCGGCAGCGGCTCGAATGCGCATTCCATGGGCTCGCGGATGTCCACGATGCGGTAGCCCGCTGCGACCGCGGCCGCGAGCGGCAACATCACGTCGACGTCGGACTGCGTCGCACCGGCGGCGGCGTCGACGCGCACGCAGCGTCCCGAGCAGGCCGGGTTGCGTGGCGCGGCGAGCCGGCGCTGGCCGTGCACGAGCAGGTCGATGAGCAGGAGCTCGTCGCCGAGCTGTCCCGGGAGGTCGAGCAGCAGCTTCAGGACTTCCATCGCCTGCAGCTGGCCGAGGACCGCGGGCACCGGGCCGAGGACGCCGGCCTCGGCGCAGTTTCCGACCAGCCCGTCGCGCGTGGCCTCGGGCAACTGGCAGCGCAGGCACGATCCGCCGCGGTCCGGGCGCACGACCTGCAGCTGGCCCTCGTACTGGTACACGCTGGCGAGCACGGCCGGAACGCCCGTGCGCAGGGCGGCATCGTTGACGACGAACTTGGCGGCGAAATTGTCGGTGCAGTCGACGACCGCGTCCGCATCGGCGAGCAGCTCGTCGGCGAGCGTCGCGTCGAAGCGCCGGTCCATGGCCTCGTAACGCAGCGACGGGTTGTACGCGGCGAGGCGCCGTGCCGCCGCGGCCGCCTTCGGCTGGCCGACATCCGCGAGGGCGAACAACGGCTGGCGGTGCAGGTTCGAGGCCTCGACGCGGTCCGGGTCGACGATCGTGAGCCGGCCTACGCCCGCGCCGGCGAGGCTCGCCAGCACCGGGCAGCCGAGACCACCGGCGCCGACGACGACGACGTGCGCGGCCGCGAGACGGGCCTGCCCCGCCGCGCCGATCTCGGGCAAGGCGACCTGCCGCGCATAGTCGAAGGCCGGGTGTGCGGCGTGGCCCGCGTGGTCGCAATGCACCCAGCCGCTGTCGCCGTCGGCGTAGTGCTCTTTCTTCCAGATCGGCAGGCGATGCTTGACCGCGTCGATGATCTCGCGGCAGGCAGCGAAGGCCTCGGCGCGATGCGGCGCCGAGACGCCGACCCAGACGGCGACGTCGCCCACGGCGAGACGGCCGGTGCGATGCACGCAGCGCGCGCGCGTGGCGCCGTGGCGCCGGACCGCATCGGCCACGATGCGTTCGCCCTCGGAGACGCCCAGCGCTTCGAACGCCTCGTACTCGAGCGACGTCACGGTGCGGCCTTCGTTGCTGTCGCGCACCCGGCCTTCGAAGGCGGCAAAGCCGCCCGCGGCAGGCGAGGCGAGCGGCCCGGCGAGCCTGCCCGCGTCGATCGGCGTCGCCGAGAACTCGAAGGTGCTCATCCGCCGGCGACCGGAGGAATGAACACGACTTCGTCGCCGTCCCGAAGCGGCCGGTCCCAGTCGCTGAATGCGGCGTTGACCGCCACCCGCAGCTGCGAGGCCGGCAGCCGGAAGCCGTGGCGCTGCGCGAGCTCGGCATAGAGCGCCGCGGGCGTCGCTGCGGCGGTTTCGACGGTCTCGGACTGGCGTCCGGCCTCCTCGCGCAGCAGCGCGTAGTACTGCAGCTGGAGCCGCGGCATCAGGCCGCTCCCCGCGCCGCGAGCGCCTCGCGCGCGGCGGCGGCGTCTTCCGGCGTATTGGCGTTGTCGAGCGCACGGCGATGGCGCGGTTCGAGCATCCGCACGTCGTGGCCCATGAGGAACTTGCGCGGGCAGTCGCGGCCGGTCGCGACCTGGGCGAGCAGGGGTCCCCGGCTCGCCGGCTCGTAGATCGCGCACAGGGGCTCCGGCAAGCCATCGTGACTGCTGGCGTAGCAGGTCGCCAGGCGCTCCGGGTCGCGGTGGTGCAGCAGGTCCTCGAGCGCCGCATCGTCGAGATACGGCAGGTCGCAGGCGACGACGAGCCAGGCGCACGCCGGGTGCTGCGCCTGCGCCGCCAGGATGCCGGCGACGGGCCCGCGCCCGGTGTCGCCGTCCACCACCTGCGGGTAAGCGGCGCGCAGCGGGTCGGTGACCTGGTCGGCGCGCACGGACACGAAGCTGCGCGCCGTGTGGCGCGACACCAGGTCGAAGGCCTCGGCGAGCTGCGGGCGCGCGCCGTAGGCGAGCGCGGCCTTGTCGGTGCGCATGCGCGTCGAGCGGCCCCCCGCGAGCACCAGCCCGTACAGCGCGGTCATGCCGCCGGCTCCGCCGCGAAATCGCTCTTCCCGCCGGTCTTTCCGACCAGCCGCAGCGACTCGATGACGATGCCGTGCGAGAGCGACTTGCACATGTCGTAGACGGTCAGCGCCGCGACGGACGCGCCGGTCAGCGCCTCCATCTCGACCCCGGTGCGGTGGTGCACGGCGGCGGTGCAGCCGACGCGGATCGCGTCGCCGCCCGCGGGTTCGATCGTGATGTCACAACGCTCGAGACCGAGCGGGTGACAGAAAGGGATCAGGTCGTGGGTGCGCTTGGCGGCCATCGTTCCGGCGACGATCGCCGTGTGGAAGACCGGACCCTTGGCGGTCGCGAATCCCCGTGCCTCGAGCGCGCGGTAAGCCTCCGGCGGAAAACGCAATACCGCCTCGGCGCGGGCGACGCGCAGCGTGGGCGCCTTGTCGCTCACGTCCACCATGGCCGGCCGGCCGTCGGCGCCGACGTGCGACAGTGTCTTTGCTTCATCCGCCAATGTAGTACATCTCGATCTTGCGCTCCGGCGTCGCGTCGGATTCGCGGCTGCGCAGCTCGCTGTAGCGATCCGAACGCCCGCGCCAGACGGCGCGCAGGGTGCGGCGGATCTCGTCGTCGTCTTGCCCGCCGCGCAGCGCAGCGCGCAGGTCCGTCCCGGTGGCCGCGAACAGGCAGGTGTAGAGGACGCCGTCCGAAGAGATCCGCGCGCGCGAGCAGCCGCCGCAGAACGGCTGCGTGACCGACGAGATGAAACCGATCTCGCCCTTTCCGTCGGCATACGCGTAACGCTCGGCGACTTCCCCGGACTGCGTGGGCGCGAGCGGCGAGAGCGGCCACGATGCGGAGATCCGGTCACGAAGCTCGCGGGAGGGCACGACCAGGCCGGGCCGCCAGTCGTTGCGGTTGCCGACGTCCATGTACTCGATGAAGCGCACGATGACGCCCGTCCCGCGGAAATGCCGCGCGAGCCCGAGCGCCTCGCCGTCGTTGACGCCGCGCTGCACGACCGCGTTGACCTTGACCGGGGCGAGACCCGCCTCGAGCGCGGCACGGATGCCGTCCAGCACCCGGTCGAGTCCGTCGAAGCCGCCGCTCATCCGCCGGAAGGTCGCGGGATCGACGGAGTCGAGGCTCACGGTGACGCGAGAGAGTCCCTGGCCCCTCAGCTCCGCCGCATGCTGGGCCAGCAGCACGCCGTTGGTCGTGAGCGCGAGGTCCTCGATGCCCGGAATGGCCGACAGCTCCCCGACCAGGTCGGCAAGGCCGGTGCGCAGCAGCGGTTCGCCGCCGGTCAGGCGGATCTTGCGCACACCCTCACCCGCGAACAGCCGGGCGAGCCGCACGATCTCCTCGAACGACAGGCGGTCCGCGGACGGCAGGAAGCGGTAGCCCTCGCCGTAGGTCTCGCGCGGCATGCAATAGGGGCAGCGGAAATTGCACCGGTCCATGACCGAGATGCGCAGGTCCGCCAGCGGACGGCCGCGCGCGTCGGCGACCGCGCCCGGCGCGCCGATCGCGACCAGCTTTGCTGAGTTGATGTCGGTCATTCCCTACCAGCGATGAAAGGAAACCACGAGCCCGGCTGCGTGCGTCGCAGGTCCCGGCGGCAGTTCCACGAAACCGTCAGTGCCCGCGAGGGCGATGAAATCTCCCGATCCGTGCGTCGGCCGGGGCTCGGCGATCGTCCGTCCCTGCTGATCGTACCCGAGCTTGACCGGCAGGAAACAGGTGAGCGCCTTGTCGAAGCGGAACTCGCGCGCCAGGACGGCCGTACGGGGCGGGCGTTCGGGCGCCCCGACGAGCCGACCGAGGGCCGGTATGACATATCGGGCCAGGCAGACCAGCACGGACACCGGATTGCCGGGCAGCGCGAATACCGCCGCGCCCGAGGCGCTCGTGCCGAACCACATCGGGCGGCCGGGCCGCTGCGCGATGCCGTGGAATCGCGCCCGGACGCCGAGCGACGCGAGGGCGCCCGGCACGAAGTCGAACCGTCCTGCGGAGACGCCGCCGGACAGCACCAGCACGTCGTGCCCGCGCAGCGCGGCGCCGAGCGCCGACTGGATGACGTCTGCGCGATCGGCAAGCTGCAGGTCGCTGGCGGGCGGGAATCCGGCCAGCGTCAGCGCCGCCGCGAGGCCGTGCGAATTCGAGCGTCGCACCTGGTGATCGAGGATGGGTCCGCCCGGCTCGACGAGTTCGTCACCGGTCGAAATGACCGCAATCCTCGGCAGGCGCGAGACCGGCAGTTCCGCGAGGCCGGACGATGCCGCCACCGCGATCTCCGGTGCCGCGAGCCGGGTCCCGGCCTGCAGCAGCAGGTCGCCGGCCCGCGCGTCGGACCCGCGTCGATGCACGTGCCGCCCCGGCGCGGGCTGGCGATCGCCAAGCAGCTCGGCATGGCCTTCGCCCACGCGAAGGTCCTCGACCGGGATGACCGTGTCGCAGCCGCGCGGCAGGACCGCGCCGGTCATGACCTCGAAGCAATCGTCGGCCGAAGCGAGCGAAAGCGCCGGGGACCCGGCCGGCTGGACGCCGGCAATGCGGAATCGCCGGCGACTGCCGTCCCCGAAGCGTACCGCGACGCCGTCCATGGCGACACGGTCGAAAGGCGGGGCATCGCGCTCCGCGTGCAGCGGGCTTCGGAGGATGCGGCCGGCGCAAGCCTGCAACCTCACGATTTCCGCTGGAACCGGCGCCAGGGCGGCGGCAATCGCCGCATCAGCCTCGGCGGGCGTCAGCAAGGCGGGCCCCTGCGTCAGTTCTGTTTGTCGCGGGCCTTGAAGATGCGCAGCTGCTCGTTGAAGCGGTCCGCCAGCGCCTGGACTTCGTCCACGGCCGCGTTGTTCTTCTTGGCCTGCATGGCGCGCAGTTCCGCGAGCCGGGTCTCGTCGTAGGTGCCGGACTGCTCGAGGGTGGACATTTCGAGGTCCAGGCACGAATTGTACGCATCGATGTCGTCGTTGAACTGCTTGACGGCCTTCTGGGCGGCGACCATCTCGTCGTAGGTTGCGGTCGAGCCGTCAGGAACGCGGTCAGGCGCGCGGGGATAGATGCAGGTGGCCTCTGCGGCCCCGGCGGCTGCCAGCAAGGTCAGGACAAGCGTCAGACGGGTCATGGCGGTGGTCTCCCCCTGCAATCTGGTGATCCCATGGACAGCACAGGGCCGCCCGGGTTCAGGCAGGCGGGAATTCTAGCGCAGAAGCGGCCGTGAACCGTGGCCCGCTCAGACGGGGGCGGCGGTCAGCGGGATGGCGGCATCGGCCTTGAGTGTCTCGAGGACGAGGCTCGAGCGGACGTCGCGAACGCCGGGAAACTTGAGCAGCTGGTGCAGCGTGAGCCGCCCCAGGGCATCGAGATCGGGCACGACCACGCGCAGCAGAAAGTCCATCTCCCCGGTCATTGCGTGCGCCGATATGACCTCCGGCCGCTCCGCCAGCATCCTGCGGAACTGGCCGATGATTTCGTCCGTGTGGCGCTCGAGCTTGATCTGCACGAAGGCGAGTACGTGCTGGCCGACGCGCTTGGGGTCCACCAGGGCGGCGTACTTCTCGACCACGCCGCTGCTCTCCAGGCGGCGGATGCGGCGCGTGCACGGCGAAGGGGAGAGGCCGACCTGGGCGGCGATGTCGACATGGCTCATGCGGCCGTCCGACTGAAGCAGCTCCAGGATGCGCAGGTCGGTCCGATCCAGGTGTTCCGTTGGCATAGATCACCGATTTAGCATCCGATAATGAAGTTTAATGCCAATCCAATTCCGATGGATCATCGTTTTCGCCCATTAAAGGCGTACGTCACCTTGTAACATGCGCGGCAGCCATGGGTGCCGGTTCCGAACGTCAGCTGAAGCCGGGGTATGTCCGTCCGGGTGCGGATTCGCCCGTCGACTGGGTCCGCCTGCTGCGGACCGTCTTCACCTCGCGCGCGCTCGACGACCTCGAGGAGTCGCGCCTGCTCCCGGAGCGGAAGGTCCTGTACCAGTTCTGCGCGCGGGGCCACGACGTCACGCAGGCCTTGCTCGGCCAGCACCTGGTCGGTCTCCGGGACGCCGTGTCCCCTTACTATCGGTCGCGGCCGCTGGCGCTGGCGCTTGGCCTGACGGCGGAGGAAGCGCTCGCCTCGACGATGATGCGGGCAGAAGGCATGTCGGGCGGCCGGGACGTCGGCGTCGTCATCAATCGGCCGAATCGCGACGGTCCCTGCCTGCTGCCGGCGTGCGGCGGCGTCGGCACGCAGTACACCCCGGCGACGGGATGGGCCCAATCCCTCGTGTACCGCGCGCGTGTGCTGAAGGAAGCGTCCGCCGAGGGCTCCATCGCCGTGGCGCACGGCGGGGAAGCTTCCACCGCCACCAACGGATTCTGGGCGTCGCTCAACATCGCCACGACCGAGCGGCTGCCGCTGCTCTACTTCATCGAAGACAACGGGTATGGAATCTCCGTGCCCTCCGCGCGCCAGACGCCCGGCGGCAACATCGCCGCGAACCTGTCCGGGTTCGTCAACCTGAAGATCCTCTCGGGCGACGGTGCGGATCCGCGGGCCGCGGCGGCGATGATCGCCGAGGCCGTCGCCTCCGTGCGCGCCGGGGAGGGACCCGCGCTGCTGCGGCTGCGCGTGCCGCGGCTGTCCGGGCATTCGGGGCAGGACACGCAGGCCTATAAGAGCGCGGACGAGATCGCGTCGGAACGGGCGCGTGACCCGCTACTGGCGCTGCGGAGGCTGCTGGTGCCCACGCAAGTCGACGAGGCGGCCTGGCAGGCGCTGGAGGCGCAGGCGCAGTCCGAAGTCCGCGAGGCCCTGCAGCGCATCGAGTCGCGCGCGCCGCTGGATCCCTCGACCGCCACGCGCTACGTGTTCACCGAGCGGCGGGCCGACGGCAGCCTCGAGCTGCAGGCGCAGGGCGGGCAGCGCGCGGCCGGCGTGACGCCGCCCGAAGGCAGCTCGACCGCACGGCCGGCTGGCGCGCGCATCAACATGCTGACGGCGATCCGCCGCACGCTCGAGCACGAGCTCGCGATCAATCCGCGGGTGCTCGTGTTCGGAGAGGACGTGGGCCGCAAGGGCGGCGTGCACGCGGCGACGCTCGGCCTGCAGGAACGTTTCGGCGAGGACCGTGTTTTCGACACGAGCCTTTCGGAAGAGGGCATCATCGGCCGCGCCGTCGGCATGGCGCTGGCGGGACTCGTCCCGGTGCCGGAGATCCAGTTCCGCAAATACGCGGAGCCCGCGGCCGAGCAGCTGCACGACTGCGGCACGATTCGCTGGCGCACCGTGAACCGCTTCGCCGCGCCGATGGTCGTGCGCATGCCGGGCGGGTTCCTGAAGTGCGGCGACCCGTGGCACAGCCAGTGCAACGAGGTGCAGTTCCTGCACGCCGTGGGCTGGCAGCTGGCCTTCCCCTCGAACGCGGAGGATGCCGTCGGCCTGCTGCGCGCCGCGCTGCGCGGCAACGAACCGGTGATCTTCTTCGAGCATCGCTACCTGCTGGACGGCGCAGGCGCGCGGCGCCCGTGGCCCGGTGACGATTTCGTGCTGCCGTTCGGCCAGGCGAAACGCCTGCGTGAAGGGACGGAGCTCACCGTCGTGAGCTGGGGCGCGATGGTCGAGCGCTGCGAAGCGGCGGCAACCGAGTCCGCGATCGACGTCGAACTGCTGGACCTTCGCACGCTGTCGCCCTGGGACCGGGATGCGGTGCTGGCCTCGGTCCGGAAGACGCGCCGCTGCCTGATCGTCCACGAGGACACGCTCACGGCCGGTTTCGGGGCCGAGATCGCCGCGACGCTGGCGCAGGATGCCTTCTTCGACCTGGACGCCCCCGTCGAGCGGCTCGCGATGCCGGACATGCCGAGCCCGCACTCGCCCCGCCTGCTCGAGGCGGTCGTGCCGGGCGTCGGTGATATCGTGACGGCCATGCGCCGCATCGCGAGCCTTTGAGATGAGCGAGCTGATCGACGTCGTGCTGCCCGAGGACCAGGTCGAGGGCACGCGCTCGCAGGTCCAGCGCTGGCTGGTCGCGGTCGGTGAGGCCGCCCGCCGGGATGCGCCGCTGGTGGAGATCGAGACCGACAAGGTCACCGTCGAAGTGCCGGCGCCGGCCGACGGCGTGCTCGTGGAGATCGTCGCAACCGAGGGCACCGACGTCGCGCCGGGTGCGGTGCTGGCGAGGCTCCGGGCCGGCGCCGCGCAGGGCGGCACCGCGACGCCGGCCGTGGCGCCTGTCGCCGGCGCGACCGCCGGAACCGCGCAGCCCGCCGCCGCAAGATCGGCGCCATCCGCCGGATCGCCCGGCCGGTTGAGTCCGGCGGTGAAGCGCCTGCTCGCCGAGCGCGGCCTCAGCGCGGAATCCGTCCGCGGCAGCGGCGAGGGCGGGCGCATCACCGTGGACGACGTGCTCGCCGCCGCGCCCGCTGCGGGCACGCGCACCCCGCAACCCTCCGCGGCTCCCGCGGATGCCGAGCCGCCCGCGGACGGCGTGCGCAGGGTGCCGCACACGCCGATGCGGCGACGCATCGCCGCGCACATGGTCGAAAGCCTGCTGCACACGGCGCCGCACGTGACAACCGTCTTCCAGGCGGACATGACCGCCGTGCTCGCCCATCGCGCGGCGAACCGGGCCGAGTTCGAGCGGCGGGGTCACCCGCTGACGCTGACCGCGTACTTCGTCGCCGCCTGCGTCGAGGCGTTCCGTGCCGTGCCGGAGGCCAACGCGCGCTGGACGGCGGACGCGCTGCTCGTGCACGAGCGCATCGACGTCGGCATCGGCACCGCGCTGCCCGGTCGCGGCCTGGTCGTGCCGGTGATCCGTGACGCGGGCCGGCTGGATCTCGCGGGCATCGCCGCCGCGCTCGGCGAGCTGGTGCGCAAGGCGCGCGACGACGCGCTGACGCCGACCGACCTGCGGGGCGGCACGTTCACGATTTCCAACCACGGCGTGAGCGGCAGCCTGGTCGCGGCGCCGATCGTCATCAACCAGCCGCAGTCCGCGATCCTCGGGGTCGGCAAGCTGGAGAAGCGCGCGATCGTCGCGAGCGAGCACGGCGAGGACCGCATCGTGGTCCGGCCCTGCTGCTACGTGACCCTCACGATCGATCACCGCGTGCTGGACGGGCACCAGGCGAATCACTTCATGGATACGCTGGTCCGCCGCCTCGAGACCTGGCGCTGAGGCCCCGGCGACGCTGCCAAACGGCGTTTGCGTATGTCAAAGTGATGCGAGGCGGCGGATCTTTGCGGAGGCAACGGCATGTACACACAAGGCCTTGATTCGCTTGGCAAGGACTGCCTGCACGACGAGTCGCGCGACCGTGCTGCGCTGGAGTCGCGCTTCCAGGCGCGGGTGGACGCCGAGGACAAGATCGAGGCGAAGGACTGGATGCCCGAGGCCTACCGCCGCACGCTCGTGCGGCAGATCTCGCAGCACGCCCATTCCGAGATCGTCGGCATGCTGCCCGAGGGCAACTGGATCACGCGGGCGCCCTCGTTGAAGCGCAAGGCGATCCTGATCGCCAAGGTGCAGGACGAGGGCGGCCACGGCGCCTACCTCTACAGCGCGGCCGAAACCCTCGGCGTGTCGCGGGCCGATCTGGTCGACCAGCTGCTGGCGGGCAAGGCCAAGTACTCGAGCATCTTCAACTACCCGACGCCGACCTGGGCCGACGTCGGCGCGATCGGCTGGCTGGTGGACGGCGCCGCGATCATGAACCAGATCCCGCTGTGCCGGTGCTCGTACGGGCCCTACGCGCGCGCGATGGTGCGCATCTGCAAGGAAGAGAGCTTCCACCAGCGCCAGGGCTACGAGATCATG
>CAZVIF010000005.1:0-136888 GCA_964626745.1 uncultured Steroidobacteraceae bacterium | reverse complement strand
TGCTGCGTGTTCCACACGACGCGCGGGTCGTGCACGATCGGCGCGCCGCGGTGCTGTTCGAGGAAGGCGGTGGCGAGCAGGCCGACGATGTAGTAGCCGTCGATGAAGCGCCCGTCCGCGTCGAAGAAGAAGCAGCGGTCGAAATCGCCGTCCCAGGCGATGCCCAGGTCCGCGCGCGCGAGGCGCACGTGGCGGGCGGTCACCTCGCGGTTCTCCTCGAGCATCGGGTTCGGGACGCCGTTCGGGAAGCTGCCGTCGGCGTCGTGGTGCAACTTGGTGAAGCGGAACGGCAGGCCGTCCTCGAGCAGGTCGAGGTACTGCCCCGCGCCGCCGTTGCCCGCGTTGCAGACGATCGAGAGCGAGGCCAGTTTCGTGCCTTCGACGTACGAGAGCACGTGGTCGCGCCAGGGCTGGCGGATGTCCTCGACCTCGACCTTGCCCGGCCGCGGCGGGTCCGTGAACTCCCCGGACTCGGCCAGCGCGCGGATCTCCTGCAGCCCCGTGTCGCCGCTCACGGGCCTGGCCTGCTCGCGGACGAACTTGAGGCCGTTGTAGTCCGGCGGGTTGTGGCTCGCCGTGACCATGACGCCGCCGTCGAGGCCGAGCGTCGCGGTCGCGAAATAGACGCACTCCGTGCCGCACAGGCCGATGTCCACGACGTCCACGCCGGACTCGGTCAGGCCGCTGATCAGCGCGTTGGCGAACTCCTCGCTCGACTGGCGGATGTCGCGGCCGACCGCGACGCGCTTCGGCTTGAGCCAGGCGGCATAAGCCCGCCCGATGCGGTACACGGCATCGGGGTTCAGCTCGTCCGGGATGCGCCCGCGGACGTCATAGGCCTTGAAGCTGCGCGAAAGGTCCATCCGTCAGCGTTTCCCGTAAAAGCTCGCGACCGTGTCCACGACGTGCTGCAGTTGCGCCTCCGCGAGCTCCGGGTAGATCGGCAGCGCGAGCGTCTCGCCCGCGGCACGCGTCGACTCGGTGCAATCCTCGGGCCTGTAGCCCAGGTAGGCGAAGCACTTCTGCATGTGCAGCGGCACGGGGTAGTAGATCTCCGTGCCGACTCCCTGCTCGCCAAGGTAGGCACGCAGGCGGTCGCGATCCGGGACACGAATCACATACTGGTTGTAGATGTGCCTGTAACCCGGACGAGCGGTCGGCGTGACCACCTGAGCGGCGGTCCCGGCCTGCGCGAAGGCCCGGTCATAATACGCGGCATTGCGCTGCCGGCTGCGGTGCCAGTCCTCCAGGTGGCGGAATTTCACGCGCAGGACGGCCGCCTGGATTTCGTCGATCCGGAAGTTGCCGCCGATCACCGAGTGGTAGTACTTCGGCTCGCCGCCGTGCACCCGCAGGATCCTGAGCTTCTCAGCCAGCGCGTCGTCGTTCGTCACCACCATGCCGGCATCGCCAAAGGCGCCGAGGTTCTTGGTCGGGAAGAACGACAGGCAGCCGACGTCGCCGATCCCGGCCGCGCGCCGTCCGCCCGGGCACTCCGAGCCGATCGCCTGGGCGGCATCCTCGATCAGGGACAGGCCGAAGCGCTTTGCCAGCTTGCCGAGTGCGTCCATGTCCGCGCACTGCCCGTACAGGTGCACGGGCATGATCGCGCGCACGCGGCCGCCGGTCCTGCGGTTGTAGACCCGGTCGGCGCGACGCTCGCAGTCCTTCTCCAGGAACTGCTCGACGAGTTCCGCGCGCAGGTTGAAGGTGACCGGGTCGATGTCGAGGAAGACCGGCCGCGCGCCGACCCGGGCGACCGTCCCGCCGGTCGCGAAGAACGTGTACGGCGAAGTGACCACCTCGTCGCCGGGGCCGAGGTCGAACGCCATCAGCGCGATCAGCAGCGCATCGGTGCCGGATGACAGCCCGATGCCGTGTTTCGCACCGCAGTAAGCGGCTATCTCCGACTCGAGTGCCCGCACCGCGGGGCCGAGGATGAACGCCTGCGAGGCGGCCACCTCGAGCATCGCCGCGTCGAGTTCGGCCTTGAGCGCCTGGTACTGCGGCTTCAGGTCAAGCAGCGGGACTATCATCGGCATGGCCTCATGCCCGCTCAGTCCGTACGGCCCTGCCGGCCGTAGGTATCGTCCAGGCGGACGATGTCATCCTCGCCCAGGTAACCGCCCGACTGGACTTCGATGATCTGCACCGGCTCGGTCCCCGGATTCTCGATCCGGTGCACGGCGCCGATCGGGATGTAGGTCGACTGGTTCTCGCAGAGATCGAACACCTCGTCGTCGCGCGTGATCCGCGCGGTGCCTTTGACGACCACCCAGTGTTCGGCGCGCTGCGCATGCTTCTGCAGCGACAGCTTCGCGCCCGGCTTCACCGTGAGGCGCTTGACCTGGAACCGGGGCCCGGCGTCGATGCTGTCGTAGCTGCCCCAGGGCCGGAAAACCTCGCGGTGCAGGGCGGGCTCGCCGCGGCCGGCCTTCTTCATGCGGTCCACCAGCTTCTTGACGTCCTGCACGCGATCTTTCGAGGCGACCAGGACTGCGTCCTTGGTTTCGATGACCACCGCCCCCTCGAGGCCCACGGCCGCCACCAGGCGATGGGTCGAGTACAGCAGGCAGTCCCTCGCATCCTCGGCGACCACGTCGCCCCGCGCCACGTTGCCGTTCGCGTCAGGCTGCAGCGCGTCGTGCAATGCCGCGAACGAGCCCACGTCGTTCCAGCCTGCCGACAGCGGCACGACGGCCGCCCGGTCGGTCTTTTCCATGACCGCGTAGTCGATCGAATCGGCGCGGCAGGACTCGAACGCCGCCTTGTCCAGGCGAACGAAGTCGTGATCGGTGGCCGCGGCCTCGAACGCGAGGCGGCAGGCCTCGAGCATCTTCGGATCGAGCCGGCCGAGTTCGTCCAGGTACGTCCGTGCCGGCAGCAGGAACATGCCGCTGTTCCAGAGATAGTCGCCGCTCGCGACGTAGGCCTTGGCACGTGCCGCGTCCGGCTTCTCGACGAACTCGGCGACGGGTCGGACGTCGCCCTCGCCGGCAGCGCGGCGGATGTATCCGAATCCGGTCTCCGCCTGCGTCGGCACCACCCCGAAGGTGACCAGTCGTCCCGCACGCGCAGCGGGCAAGGCCGCGGTCACGGCGCGTGCGAGACTTGCGACATCGGCCAGCACGTGGTCGGCGGGCAGGACGAGCAGGATGGGGGCTTCGGACTGGCCCCCGGCCCGCGCCGGCCGCGCGAGCGCCGCAAGCGCGGCGATGGCAATCGCAGGCGCGGTGTTGCGCCCGGACGGCTCCAGCAGGATCGCCTGCGGCGCGATGTCCAGCTCGCGCATCTGCTCGGCGACCAGGAACCGGTGCGCCTCGTTGCAGACGATGATGGGCGCCGTGACGTCCGCAAGGCCGCTCGTCCGGAGCGCCGTCTCCTGGATCATCGTCCGCTCGCCGACGAGCGGCAGGAACTGCTTGGGGTAACCCTCGCGCGACAACGGCCATAGCCGGGTCCCGGCGCCGCCCGACAGAATGACGGGAACGATCACCGGCGGTGTCCTAGCTCTTCAGGCGCCCCTGCGCCTCGAGGTAGCGGATGACCTTGTCCACGCACTCGGGCACCGAGAGCTTCGAGCTGTCGATGGTGATCTCCGCCGCCTCCGGCGCCTCGTAGGGCGAGGTGATGCCGGTGAAGTTCTTGAGCTCGCCGCCACGCGCCTTCTTGTACAGGCCCTTCGGGTCGCGCTGCTCGCAGACCTCGAGCGGGGTCGAGACGAACACCTCGACGAACTCGCCCTTCTGCACGAGGTCGCGCACCAGGCGCCGGTCGCTGCGGAACGGCGAGATGAAGGCGGTGACGACGATCATGCCGGCGTCCACGAACAGCTTCGCGACCTCGCCGATGCGGCGCACGTTCTCGACGCGCCCTGCGTCGCTGAAGTCGAGGTCCTTGTTGAGGCCGTGGCGGATGTTGTCGCCGTCCAGCAGGTAGCTGTGGTGGCCGCGCAGGAACAGCGCCTGTTCGACCGCGTTCGCGATCGTCGACTTGCCGGCGCCCGAGAGCCCGGTGAACCAGAGGATGCACGGCCGCTGCGCCTTCTGGTTGGCGCGCTGCTCGTGCGTGATCTTGGTCGGCTGCCAGAAGACCGCGACGTCGTGCGCGCCGGCCGGCGCCGCGCTGCGCAGGATCATCCCGGCGCCCGCGGTGGCGTGCGTCAGGCGGTCCACGACGATCAGCGCGCCGGTCGTGCGGCACGTGGCGTAGGTGTCGAACGCCGCCTGCTCGGCCAGCACGATGCGGCACAGGCCGACCTCGTTCAGCTTCAGCTCCTTCGCCTCGTGCTCGCTCAGGTCGTTGACGTCGATCCGATGCTGGATGCTCTCGACGGTGCCGCGTAAATAGCGGTGCGAGAGCTTGAACTCGTACTGCCGTCCCGGCAGCAGCGGCGTGTCGCTCATCCAGATGATGTGCGCATCGAACACGCGGCTGACGCTGGGCGAGCGGTCCGGGTGGACCAGGGTGTCGCCGCGCGTGATGTCGAGCTCGTCCTCGAGGACCAGGGTGACGGCCTGCGCCTGCCCTGCGCTCGGCAGCTTGCCGTCGAATGTCACGATCTCGCGCACCTTGCTGAGGCGCCTCGAGGGCACGGCCATGATCGGGTCGCCGGCCGCGACGCGGCCGGCCGCGATCGTGCCCGCATAGCCCCGGAACGTGTGGTCCGGGCGGTTCACGTACTGCACCGGCAGTCGCAGGTCCTGGAGGTCCTGGTCGCGGCTCACGTCGATCGTGTCCAGCACTTCCAGGATGGACGGGCCCTTGTACCAGGGCATGCCCGTGCCTGCCGTCACGACGTTGTCGCCCTTGAGCGCCGAGACCGGCACGACGCGCGCGTCGACGTCCTTGATGCCGCGGATCTTCAGGCAGTCGTCGTGGATCCTGCGAAATACCTTCTCGTCGTAGCCGACGAGGTCCATCTTGTTGACCGCGACGATGACGTGCCGGATCCCGAGCAGGGAGATGATGTAGGCGTGGCGGCGCGTCTGCACCTGCACGCCGCGCGAGGCGTCGATCAGGATGATGGCGAGGTCGGCGGTCGAGGCGCCGGTCGCCATGTTGCGCGTGTACTGCTCGTGCCCCGGGCAGTCGGCGATGATGTACTTGCGCTTGTCGGTGTCGAAGTAACGGTAGGCCACGTCGATCGTGATGCCCTGCTCGCGCTCGGCCTGCAGGCCGTCCACCAGCAGCGCGAGGTCCACCTCGCCGGCGCCCGTCGTGCCCCATTTGCGGCTGTCGTTGGTGACGGCCGCGAGCTGGTCCTCGAGGATCTGCTGCGAATCGTGCAGGATGCGGCCGATCAGCGTGCTCTTGCCGTCGTCCACGCTGCCGCAGGTGATGAAGCGCAGCAGGCTCTTCGCCTCGTGGCGCTTGAGGAACTCTTCGAGCTTCACGGCGGCCATCAGAAATACCCCTCGCGCTTGCGCTTCTCCATCGCCGCGGCCTGGTCGAAGTCGATGGCCCGGCTCTGGCGCTCGGACGTGCGCGTGACCAGCATCTCCTCGATCACGCTCGTCAGGTCGGCCGCCGTCGAGCGCATGGCGCCGGACAGCGGGTAGCAGCCGAGGCTGCGGAACCGCACCATTTCCATGCGCGGCTTCTCGCCGTCCTTCAACGGCATGCGGTCGTCGTCGACCATGATCAGCATCCCGTCGCGGTCCACGACCGGGCGCGGCGCCGCGAAGTAGAGCGGCACCACCGGGATCTTCTCCAGGTGGATGTACAGCCAGACGTCGAGCTCGGTCCAGTTCGAGAGCGGGAACACCCGGATGCTCTCGCCCTGGCGGATGCGGCTGTTGTAGATGCTCCACAGCTCCGGGCGCTGGTTCTTGGGGTCCCAGCGGTGCTGGCTGTCGCGGAAACTGAACACGCGCTCCTTGGCGCGCGACTTCTCCTCGTCGCGGCGCGCGCCGCCGAACGCGGCGTCGAACTTGTGCTTCGTGAGCGCGGCCTTGAGCGCCTCTGTCTTCATGATGTCCGTGTAGCGCGAGCCGTGCGTGAAGGGGCTGACGCCCGCCTTCGCGGCCTCGACGTTCGTGTGCACGATGAGGTCGAGTCCGTACTCGCGCGCGATGCTGTCCCGGAACGCGATCATGTCGCGGAACTTCCAGGTCGTGTCGATGTGCATCAGCGGGAACGGAAGCTTCCCTGGGTGGAAGGCCTTGCGCGCCAGGTGCAGCAGCACCGAGCTGTCCTTGCCGATCGAGTAGAGCATGACCGGGTTGTCGAACTCGGCCGCCACCTCGCGGATGATGAAGATGCTCTCGGCTTCCAGCCGCTCGAGCTGCGACATCTGTCGCTGCGTGATCCCCTTGGGTCCTGACATGCGTTCTGATTTCCTTCCCTAGCCGCGAAGCGAGCGCGAATTGTGCCGGACAACCGGCCTAGAAACAGCTACTTGAGCCGGATTTCGTGATACGGGTCGAGCCAGCCCTTGAGACCCCGGGGGGAGCAGTATAATCTAGATGCATCTAGCTGTTTCGGATCAAAAACGTGAAGAAAATCGGCGCTTTCGAGGCGAAAAACCGGCTGAGCGAGCTGCTGGTCGCCGCCGAGAACGGCGAGGAAGTGGTCATCACCAAGCACGGGCGGCCCGTGGCGAAGCTCGTGCCGATCGAGCAGTTCGATCGGGCGCGGGCGCGCGAGGCGGCGGAGTGGCTGATTCGCACGCGCAAGCAGCGAAGCCTGGGGGGCCTCAAGATCAATGACCTGATCAGCGAAGGCCGAAAGTACTAAGTGATCGTGCTCGACGCCTCAGCGGTGATCGCGTGGGCCTACGGAGATGAAGGAGACCGGCTGGACGCCCTGATTCGCGAGGTCGCAGCGACGGTCGCCGTCGTACCAGGTCACTGGGTTCTCGAAGTGGTCGACGCACTGCTGTTCAGCGAGCGGCACCGGCGCCTCAATGCGGGACAGCGCGACGAGATCCTGGCGCGAATCCGGGAGCTTCCCATACGCGTGGATGACGAGACTTCGTTGCGCGGATGGCTGGACGTGCCTGAGCTGGCCGCTCGACATGGCCTGACGGCCCACGATGCTGCCTATCTGGAACTCGCGCTGAGACTCGAGGCGCCGCTCGCCACGCTTGACCAGGATCTCGCGCGCGCCGCACGCGCTGAAAAAATCACCCTCTTCAGATGAAGGGGTCAGACCCCTTCATGTTCGTCGCCTGACCGTCAGAGCGGCGCGGGCTTCGTGGAATCTGCCAGTTCCGCGGGCGGCCGGCCGGCCAGACCCCGCAGGCGAAGCCCCAGCAGCTCCGCCGGCTCGAGCCCGCGGATCTCCTTGCGCAGCCGGGCGAACAGCGCCGGGTCGTCGGTGATGATGTTGTCGACGCCGCGCGCCGCCAGTTCGATCATCGCGTCGCGCGAGTTGACCGTCCACACGTGCACGCCTTTGCCGGCGCGGTGGGCGCGCCGGACGAGCCTGACCGTCGCCTGTGCGGCGTTGAGGCTCAGGAAATCGGCCTCGGTGCGCAGCACGTCGCCGATCGCGGCCGTCACGATATGCCCGGTGACGGCCTCCGGCGCGATGGCCTCCACCTGCTTGAGCGCCGCGTAATCCAGCGACGTGATCACGGCTTCCCCGAGGAACCGCTCGCGTCGCAGCAGCGCGATGACCGCGGGCGCCAGTTCCGGGTCGCGGACGTCGTACTTGAGTTCGACGTTCAGCTTCGCGTGGCCGCGCACGAGGGCGATGACGTCCTCCAGCAGCGGAACGCGCTCTCCGGAGAAGCCCCTGCCCGCCCGGCCGCCGACGTCGATCGCGGACAGGTCGGATGCCGCCACGGCACCCACCCGGCGCGGATCGCCGGCCATGCGCATGAAGTCCGCATCGTGGAGCACGGCGATGCGTCCGTCCGCCGTGCGCTGCACGTCGAGTTCGATGTAATCCGCGCCCGCCGCGATCGCGGCGCGGAGGCGGCCATCGAATTCTCCGGTGCCACGAGCGACGCGCCGCGGTGCGCCGTGACCTGGACCCGCGGGTGCAGGTCCATCCGCGACAGCAGCAGCCAGGAACCGGCTGCGGCGACAACGGCAAGTCCGGTCACGACGGCGAGCGCGCGCAGGGCCAGCCGGCGGGCCGGCAGTCCCGGTGCGGTCGCCGCTGACGCGGGGGACGGCGCGCCGCCGGCCAGCGCCGCGTAGCGCCGCACGGCGAAGGCCTGCTGGCCCGCAAGCGCCAGGCCGCTCAGCACGAGCTCGGCGACGAGTGTGACGGCAAGCCCGATGGCGACGACGGGCAGGACGCGCTGGACATCCATCCCCGCCCAATCGAGGAGCGCTGCATACACCGGACGGGCCAGCAGCAGCAGGAGGGCGGCGGCGAGCGCGATGCACAGCCACCACCCGAGCAACGACGCCAGCAACCGGAACGCCCCGCCCCGCGTCAGCCACTCGCTCACCGCGAGCGCCGCGCTCGCCCCTGCGTCGGGCCGCGCCACCAGCGCCGGAAGCGCGAGAAACCAGCGCAGCAGCTGCCAGAGGACTCCCAGTGTGGCCGCAAGGCCGAGGATGGCCGCGAGGCGCAGTGTCTGCTGCCACTCCGGCGGTTGCTCGGACAGGAAGTAATTGATGTCGTGCGCGCCAATCACGGCCCTCGCGGCGAGGCCGGCGGCCAGGGCGAAGGGCAGGACGATGAGGACGATACGCAGGCACAGGCGCGCAGCGGCCGACGAGGACGGGCGCCCGTCCTGCCAGGAATGCGAGCGTCTCGCCGAGCGTCGCGGACCTGCCGTCCAGGCGGGCGGCTGCGATGTACGTGAAGCCCGCCAGCGCGGCGAGCAGGAGGGCGGCGCCGAGGACCGCTGCAGCGACGGCGAGCAGCAGACCCGCCGGGCTCAGCAGGAAGGCCGCGATGTCGTAGTTGCTGAGGACCCGGTCGCCCGAGGCCGCGACCAGGGCGCGAAAGGCCAAGGTGAAGAGCGGCGCCGCGATCGCAAAGGCGGCGACGCGCAGCAGGACGTTGGAAAAGGGGACGCTAACCTTTTCAAAAGGGGACGCTAACCTTTTCTGATACCTGTGGTTACTGCAGTAAGTTCTGGGGCCAGAAAAGGTTAGCGTCCCCTTTTGAAAAGGTTAGCGTCCCCTTTTCTACCTTCAGAGGCGTTCGCCGCGGCCGATGGCGAAGTAGCGGATGCCCTGCCGGGCCATGAGCGAAGGCTCGTAGAGGTTGCGGCCGTCGAACACGACCGGCTGCTTCAGCGCGGACTTGAAGCGGCCGAAGTCCGGGCTGCGGAACTCCTGCCACTCGGTGCAGATGGCGAGCGCGTCGGCGCCTTCGAGCGCCTCGGCGGAACTCGCGCACAGCGTGAAGTCGGGACGCGCACCGTAGATGCGCCGTGCCTCGTTCATCGCGACCGGGTCATAGGCGCGGACCTTCGCGCCGGCCGCCCACAGCGCCTCGATCAGCACTCGCGCGGGCGCCTCGCGCATGTCGTCGGTATTCGGCTTGAAGGCCAGTCCCCAGACCGCGATGGTGCGGCCCGCCAGCTTGCCGTCGAAATAGCGCGAGATCTTTTCGAACAGCACCTGCTTTTGCCGGTCGTTGACCGACTCGACGGCGCCCAGGATGCTCGCCTCGTGACCGGCGTCCTTCGACGAGCGTGCGAGCGCCTTGACGTCCTTCGGGAAGCAGGAGCCGCCGTAGCCGGCGCCGGGGTAAATGAAAGCGTAGCCAATGCGCGGGTCGGACCCGATGCCGGCGCGGATCATCTCGATGTCCGCCCCGAGCCGCTCCGCGATGTTGGCGAGCTCGTTCATGAAGCTGATCTTGGTCGCGAGCATGGCGTTCGCCGCGTACTTGGTCAGCTCGGCCGAACGCAGATCCATGATGATCATGCGCTGGTGGCTGCGCGTGAACGGGTCGTAGAGGACCTTCAGGAGTTCCGCGGTGCGCGGATTGTCCGTGCCGACCACCACCCGGTCCGGCTTCATGAAGTCCGCGATCGCCGCGCCCTCCTTCAGGAATTCCGGGTTGGAGACGACGTCGAAGTCCACCTGCGCGCCGCGCGCGAGCAGCGTCGCAGCGACCGTCGCCTTGACCTTGTCCGAGGTTCCGACCGGCACCGTGGACTTGGTGATCACGACCTTGTAGTCGTCCATGTGCTCGCCGATCGTGCGTGCCACCGCAAGCACGTGGCGCAGGTCCGCCGAGCCGTCCTCGTCGGGCGGCGTGCCGACGGCGATAATCTGGAAAAGGCCGTGGGCGACCGCCGCCCGGGCATCGGTCGTGAATGTCAGGCGGCCCTTCTCGCGGTTGCGTCCGATCAGTTCGTCGAGCCCGGGCTCGTGGATCGGGACCTCGCCGGCGTTCAGCCGCTCGATCCGCGTGGCGTCGATGTCGACGCAGACGACGTGATTGCCGGCATCGGCCAGGCAGGCGCCGGTCACCAGACCGACGTAACCTGATCCGAAGATCGTGATCTGCAAGTTATATCCCTGATTTTTATCGGAAAAACGACCGCGAGCCTACCGAATGGGGCGCGCGAGGTAAAGAACCGGACACGCTCTCCGTGAGGCAGTTCTCAGGAGGAGCCCTGGACCTCGCCGGTCGGCTGTTTCTGGGCCCGGTGCGCGGTCAGCGAAGTCACCTTCGGGTCCGGCGGCGGCGGCGGCGCAGCGGGGCTGCGCTGGCCGAACACGAGGTCGTGGATGATCGGCGAGGCGCGGTACTCCCGGACGCCCTTCTCGAGCACTGCCATCACCTGGCGGCAGTCGATCCGGTTCACGGCGATCGTGAGCTCGGCGAGCAGGTCGCGCACCTCGTCCCAGGTCGGCGAGGGCTCGATCGCCCGCATGATCATCGGGTGGCCGGTGCCCGTCACGTTGCCGCCGATCAGGAGCTCCTCGTAGAGCTTCTCGCCGGGCCGCAGGCCCGAGTAGCGGATCTCGATGTCGCCTTCCGGGTGTTCCGCGTCGCGTACCGTGAGGCCTGACAGCCTGATCATCCGCCGCGCCAGCTCGTCGATCACGACCGCCTGGCCCATGTCCAGCACGAACACGTCGCCGCCCGTGCCCATGGATCCCGCCTGCAGGACCAGCTGCGCGGCTTCAGGAATCGTCATGAAGTAACGGCGTACGTCGCGGTGCGTCACCGTCACCGGGCCGCCCTGGCGGATCTGCTCCTGGAACAGCGGCACGACCGAGCCGGAGGACCCCAGCACGTTGCCGAACCGCACCATGCAGAAGCGCGTGCGGGTCGTCTGCGTCTGCAGCGCCTGCAGCACGATCTCGGCGAGCCGCTTGGTCGCGCCCATGACGTTGGTCGGGTTGACCGCCTTGTCGGTCGAGACGAGCACGAAAGTCTCGACGCCGACTTCCAGCGCCGCCTCGGCTGCGTGCCAGGTGCTGAAGACGTTGTTGTGCACGCCCTCCACCAGGTTCTGCTCGACGATCGGCACGTGCTTGTACGCGGCGGCGTGGTAGACGGTCTGCACGCCGAAAGCCTGCATCACGTCGCGCACGCGGTACTTGTGGTGCGCGTTGCCCAGCACCGCGTGGATCTTCACGTCGAGCTTGCGGCTCTCGACGATCGAGTTCAGTTCGCGGTCGATGTTGTAGAGGGCGAATTCGGAATTCTCGAACAGGATCATCTGCCGCGGCTGCAGCAGGATGATCTGCCGGCACAGCTCGGAGCCGATCGAGCCGCCGGCGCCCGACACCATGACCGACTTGCCGCGGATCGAGGCGTCGAGCAGCTGCCGATTCGGCGGCACGGGATCGCGCCCGAGCAGGTCCTCGATCTCGATCTCGCGCAGGTCGTCGACCCGGGCGCTGCCGTTCAGGACGTCGTTGAGGTCGGGGACGGACTGCACGTGGACGTTGATCGGCTCCAGGCGGCGCAGGATCTCGGCCTTGCGCCGGCGCGAAGCGGACGGGATCGCGAGCAGGACGCGGTCGACTGCCTCCTGGGAGACGAACTCCGCGAGCTCGGCCGGCGGGATCACCGGGACGCCGCCGAGCAGCGTGCCCTGCAGGGACTGCTTCTCGTCCACGTAGGCGAGCAGCTGGAACTGTCGGCCCGGGACGAGGGCCATCGCAAGCCGCACGCCCGCGTCGCCCGCGCCGTAGATGACGACGCGTGCGCTGGCATCGCCGAACGGCGTCAGCAGCCAGCGCGCGATCAGGCGCGTCGCCGTCACCCACACGAAGGCGATGAGCCAGTAGATGATGGCGACGGAGACCGGGATCTGCTGGATGAACGGCAGCGCGTAGCTCAGCGCCCACAGGAGGAAGGCGGATCCGGTCACGCCCGCGACGATCGCCATCAGCATGCGGGTGCCGATGAAACGCACGACCGACCGGTACAGGCCGCTGCCGGCGAAGATCAGGGTGCTTGCGGCTGCGACGGCCACGTAAAAGAGCGCATTGCGCTCGAAACCGTCGGAGAGAGAGTCGAACTTCAGCGCGAATGCGAGCCAGAGGGCCGTCGGGACGACGATCAGGTCGGCCAGGAACATCACGGCGCGCTTGGTCTGACGGGGCCAGCCGAGGACCCTGTGAATCAGGCGGTTCCGCCGGGAGCGGGTGGCCGGACGTCCCGGTCGGTTACGTTCCATTCGTATCTGCCTCAATGCCCTGCGCGGCGAAGTTTACGCCCTTTCAAGCTTCGTCGCATGCGGCTATCGATCGCCCACAAGACCCCTGACGGCTGCAGAAACCGTCTCCGCGGTCGGGTAGTAGGCCGATTCCAGCGCCCGGCTGGCGGGCGCCGGAGCGAATGGCAAGGTGACACGTCGCGGCGGCCGGCGCAGGCCGCCCGACTCGGCCACGCAAGCGATGACTTCGGCCGCGAAACCTGCCGGGGCCCAGCCGCCGTCGACGACGAGCAGGGCGCCTGTCCTGTTCGCGGACTCGGCGATCACCGTCGGGTCGAAGGGGTTCAGCACGCGGATGTCCACCACTTCCGCCTCGATGCCTTCCCCTGCCAGCCGCTCCGCGGCCTGCTCGCAGAGGTAGGAGGAATAGCCGGCACCGGCCAACGTCACATCACGGCCCGGGCGCCGGATCACGGGGCCTTCGGCCGCCAGCGGCCGCGGCTTCACCGGACCCAGCGTCTCCCTGCGCCCGTACAGCCAGCGGTCGTCGATGTACATCACCGGATCGCCGGACAGGACGCCCGCGACCAGCAGGTCGCGCGCGTCGGCCGCCGTCGCCGGCATGACCACGCGCAGACCCGGCACGTGCGCGAACCAGGCATGCAGCGCCTGCGAGTGCTGCGCGCCCTGCTCGCCGCCGCGGTTGATGATGGCGCGGATCGTGACAGCCGGCGCGCACTGGCCGCCGAACATGTGCGACCACTTCGCGGCCTGGTTCACGACCTGGTCCACGGCGAGCAGCATGAAATCCATGCGCGGATGGATCACGATCGGCCGGTATCCGCAGAGCGCGGCCCCGATCGCCGCGCCGGTGCACGCAAGTTCGGAGACCGGCGTGTCGATCACGCGGTGCCGGCCGAACTTCTCGTCGAGTCCGGTCATCGAGTTGCCGACGTACCAGGGACTCCACACGCCCTGCCCGATGGCGAACGTTTCCGGGTGGTTGGCAAGCAGGTACTCGAAGGCCTGGCAGATGGCCTCGCCGTATCCCGTCTGTCCCGCGTCGCTCATCGCCGCTCCCGGTAGACCGCATCGAGCAGCGCGGCCGGGTCGGGGTACGGCGCCGACTCGGCGCGCGCCCGCGCGGCGCCGATCCTCGTGCGAATCCCCTCGCGCAACGACTCGATCGAGGCGGCGGTCGCGTACCCTGCGCCGAGCAGCGCCGCGGCCAGTCGTTCGATCGGGTCGCGCCGCTTCCACCGCGCAAGTTCGCTCATCGTCCGCCGCACGCCGACGTCCACGTCGTCGTTCGGACCCACGTGGCCGCGATGGCGGTAGGTCACCGCCTCGAGAAACGCCGGGCCGCCGCCCGATCGCGCGTGCCGCACGAGCGCGCCCGCTGCGGCGGCGACGGCAAGCACGTCGTTGCCGTCAACCGTCATGGCGCGGATCGCGTGCGCGTCGGCGAAGCGGGCGATGCGGTCGCTCGGCTGGCGCAGCAGGATGTCCAGGTGGCTCGAGAAGAGGTTGTTCTCGCAGACGAACAGCACCGGCAGGCGCTGGCTGGCTGCGAGATTGAGCGACTCGTGGAACACGCCCTCTTCCGCCGCGCCGTCGCCGAAATAGCTGACGGCCACGGCATCCCCGGCGTCGAGCCGGCATGCGAGCGCGGCGCCGACGGCGATCGGGATGGTCGCGCCGACCAGCGGCACGCAACCGTGGAATCCGACTCCCGGGGCGTAGAGATGCATCGAGCCGCCCATGCCGCGCGACAGGCCCGTCGCCTTGCCGAGGATCTCCGCGAACAGGCCGTCGAGATCGCCGCCGAGGGCCAGCAGGTGGGCATGCGAGCGGTGGCCTCCGAATACCCGGTCGCTCGGTCGCAAAGCCGAGGAGACGCCGACGGCAATCGCCTCCTGGCCGATGGCCAGGTGACACGGCGTCCTGGCGAGCCCTTCCTCGACCAGCGCGCCGATCGCCTCCTCGGCGAGGCGGATGGTGAGCATGCTGCCCAGATACTGCTCGAGCGCCGCCCGCTCGACGCCCACGACGTCCAGCGGCGCAACGGGGGCGCCCGCATCCGCAAGCGATCCCAGTTCCGACCGGAAATCAGTCATCCAGTCCGCGCAGGTCGATCGACGAATCGACGCTTCCCGCCGCCTCTGCCAGTTGCTTCACGTTCTTGACGCCCACGACCGCGGACGTCACGGCGTCGCGCGAGAGCACCCAATTTACCGCAATCTGCGCCGGCGTCCTCCCTTGACTTTCGGCCGCGCGTCGTAGCCGCTCGACGATCTTCAGGTTCTCCCGCAGTCGATCGCCCTGGAAATGCGGCAGGCGGCTGCGGCGGTCGTCCGGCCCGAAGCGGCTGGCATCCGTGTACTTGCCCGCCAGCAGGCCTTCGGCCAGCGGGCCATAGGCAAGCACGCCGATGCCGCGTTCGCGGCACCAGGGCAGCAAAGCGGCCTCCGGCGTGCGCTCGAGCAGGTTGTAGCGGCACTGGACGGCCGCAATCTCCGCCAGGCCGCACGCTTGCTGGATGCCGGCGAGCGGGAAGTTCGACAGGCCGACGGCCCCGATCTTCCCCGCCTCCCGGAGCCGCTCGACGGCTTCCAGCGATCGTTCGAGTGGGACGGACGGGTCGGGCGCGTGCAGCAGGTAGAGCGGGATGGTCGCGATGTCCAGGCGTCGCAGCGAGTCCTCGACCGCCGACTGCAGGTAGGCGGGGCTCAGGTCGTACCAGCAGCGCGCCCGCGGCTCGCCGGGCGGCAGTTCCCAGCGCACGCCCCCCTTGGTGACGATGAACGCCTCGTGGCGACGGGGGCCGAGCGCGGCGGCGAGGCACCGTTCGGACTCGCCGAGGCTGTAGACGTCCGCCGTATCGAAGGCGTTGATGCCGTAGTCCGCCGCGCAGGCCACTGCGCGCAGCGTTTCCTGCCGGTCGTAGGCGCCCCAGTCCGTTCCGCCGAGCTGCTCGCAGCCCACGACGATGCGCGAGACCTTCCGGCCGCCCTGCGTGAGGCTCGCGTACTGCACTAACGGCGGACCCGCAACAAGCCGAGCAGCGTCAGGCCGATGATCTTCATGTCGTTCCAGAAACTCCACTCGCGCACGTACCGGACGCGCAGCCGGTTCTTCTCCGGCAGCACGCGCTGCTCGAAGTTGGCATCGACGTCCGTGTCGCCGATGTGGGACGCCAGGTCGATGAACCGCACCGAGGACAGATCGGTGATGCCCGGCCGCACTCCGAGGATGAGCAGCTCGTCGCCGGCGTACAGGCTCGTGTACTGCGGCACTTCCGGTCGGGGACCGACGATGCTCATCTGTCCCGCCAGCACGCAGACGAGGTTCGGCAGCTCGTCGATCTTGTGACGGCGCAGGAAGGCGCCGAACCGCGTGACGCGCGGATCGTTCAGCCCCGTCGACGGTCCGCCGAGCGCCGCCGCGCCGTCGACCATCGTTCGGAACTTGAGGATGCGGAACGGGCGGCCGTGCAGCCCCGTTCGGATGCCGCGGTAGAAGACGGGACCCGGGGAACTGCACTTGACGCCGATCGCGGCCGCGACCAGCAGCGGCGACAGGACGACGAGCGCGGCCAGCGAGGCGGCGATGTCGAAGAGCCGCTTGGCGGCCCGCTCAACCCGCCGCGGACCGGACCACGGACTCGACATGTCGGGCGTACTCGCCATAGACGTGTGATGCCTGGAATTCGCGCTCGAACATGGCGTGGGCATTGCCGGACAGTTCGCGGCGCAACTCCTCCTGCCCGGCCAGGCGCTCCAGCATCTGCAGGAATCCCGCCCGGTCGCCCGGCGCATAGGTCAGGCCCGCCGAGTGGCGGGCCAGGAGGTCGGCCGTTTCGCCCTCCAGCGAGGAAAGGATCGGCAGGCCGGCGGCCGCATATTCGGAGATCTTGTTCGGCACGCAGCCGGGATTCTGCCTGATCGGCGCGAGGCCCACGTGACTCATGCGCATCAGGTCATCGGCCTCGTCCGCCGACAGCCAGCCGGGCGCGTCGACGTTGGGCAGGTCCCGTGCGGCTGCCGCAACCCGGGCTGCCTGCTCTCCATCCCCGGCAATCACGAAATGCACGCGCTCCGTGCGGCGATGCGCCATTTCCCTGGCAGCGTCGCACACGAGGCCCAGCTCATAGACGTGGCCGAACGAACCGACGAAGCAGGCGACGATCTTGCCCTCGATCCGATTCGCGAGTTGCGCGATCCTGGGCGAACGGGTCGCCCCCGCCTCGCGACCGGGGTTGCCGAGGTAGAAGACGCGATCCGACGGCCGCCGCGCCATACCGGCCTTGCCGAGCCCCCAGTCGAGGAACCCTTGTGAAACAGCGACCAGGCTGCTCGACCCGCGCATGCACGCGCGGGCCCGTGCTTGCATCGGCAGCAGGGCCAGCCGCCCGGGCGGGCGCAGCGCCTGCGGAAGCCGGTCGAGAATGGCGTCGGGCCAGGGGTCGCGGATGTCCACGATCGCCGGGACTCGCCGCGCACGGGCGTGCGTGACCGCCGCATGCGCGAGCTCGATCGTCGGAAACGCGGCGACGATCGCGTCCGGTCGCGGTTCCCGGGGGGCGGCGCGCCGGAACTTCGCGGCCAGCCGGGCATGGTGAGCGAGTCTCGCGAGCGACACGTTGCGGCGGTAGGCGCCCGCGTGCAGGAGCTTCAGGCGAAAACCCGGGGCGACGTCGACTTCGCGGTCGGCGTCGAAGACCAGCGACTTGCGCTGGTGGGAATGCGTGCTGGACCACCAGGTGACCCGGTGACCGCGCCTGGCGAGTTCCTCGGCAAGCAACCAGGTTCGCATCCTGCGCGCGCCCGCCTGGACGGGAAGGTTCTCCCCGTCCTTGAGCAGCCACACGTTCATCGAGGATGCGAATACACCATGTACATCTGCCAGGCCATCAGCCGGATGCCCGGGATCCGCAGCACCACGCTGTCGATTGCCTGCAGCGCGGACAGGAGCCGGTCGAACATGCGCGAGTTCCGGAACGGGATGGCGAGAATCGTGAACAGGTGGAAGAAGCGGACGTGCACGTTGCCGAAGTGTTCCAGCCCCTTGCGGACTTCCTTCATCGTCAGGATGTGCTCCGCCTCCCACGCCGTGCGAAGGTGCGGCGTGCGGCGGCGGTACCAGGCGATGACCGGGTTGTAGCCGAGCGCCTCCGCGCAGATGATCTCGCCGCTCGGTTTCAGCACGCGCGCGAGTTCGGGGAACGCGCGAGCCACGTCGAGATGGTGCAGCACCCCGGAGCAGATGATCACGTCGAAGTGGTCATCGGGAAACGACATGGCCTCCGCGTCCATCACCGCGTAATGCGCGCGCGAAGACAGGCCGGCCGCAGCGGCATTCCTCTTGGCGGTCTCGATCTCCTCGGCCGAAATGTCGATGCCATGGGCCTCCGCGCCCAGTTTCGCCATCTGCAGCGCCAGTTGGCCGGTGCCGCAGCAGTAGTCAAGCACCCGCCGGCCCTGGGCGCGCTCGGCCAGCCAGTCATGCATGTACTTCTTGCTGACGCGATCGATGGCGTAGAAGGACTTGTTCGGATACTTGCGGAGGAATTCCTCGGGCGACAGGCGATGGCGGTCGGCCTCGCGCTGGTCGTGGAAGCGGGCTTCCTCGAGCTTGCGGTCTTCTGTCGCGTTCACGGGCGGATTGTAGGGAATCCGCGTCAGCCGCGCAGCCTTGCATCGCCCGCGAGCCGCCGGCACAGATCCTCGAAGACCTTCGACCAGCGGGCATGATCGAACTCGGCCGCTTTCGCGCGCGCGCCCTCACGCAGCCGCCGCCACAGGTCCGGATCTGCGTGCAATTCGCGGACGGCACGGACGAAACCCTCGGCGTCTCCCGGTTCCACGAGCAGCCCGCACCCGGCATCCACGATCTCCGGGATCGCGAGCCAGCGCGTCGCGATCACCGGCAGCCCGTGGGCGAAAGCTTCCGCGATCACGCCCGGGTATCCCTCGTTCGGATGCTCGGTCGGCAGTACCAGGCAATCGTATGCCCAGAGCTTCGCGTCGACCTCTTCGTGCGTCAGCATGCCGCGGTACCGGACGGCCCCCGCACCCCGCCCGTCGATTTCTTCCGAGCGATATTCGTCCGTGGGTCCGTAAACGTCGATCGTGCAGCCCGGCGGCAGGCGCGGCGCCGCCGCCAGCAGCGTCTCGATCCCCTTGCTTCTCCAGAGGTGCCCCAGGAAGACGAAGCGCGTGCATCGGTCGGCAGGCGGCTCCGCGGCCGGGCCGGGCGGCGCTCCCGGCGCATCGATGTAGGTCGAGAACCACACGAGTTCCCCGCGCGCATGCCCTCGCAGCTGCTCGATCGCCCTGCGGGTCTGGAGCAGGATGGCGTCCGCCGACAGGATCAGGCGACGGATGAACGCCCGCCGCCACGGGCGCTGCGCGAAGTACTCGTCGCCGAAGCCGCCGCCGAACATGCGCAGGATCAGCGGCCTTCCCGCCACGCGGCACAGCCCGAGCAGCAGCGGCCCGAAGCGCAGCATGCCCCGGTTGCTGGCGTGATAGGAAACGACGTCCACGCGGCGGACGTTCCGCAGGGCCGCCCGTAACGTGGCAAGTCCGACGCGCAGGTTGGCGAGCGGCCGCGCGTGTTCGTCGCCGCGCGAGGTATTGACGACCCGCACCTCGAAATCGCCGTTCGCCCCGAGATCGCGCGCGAGGGTGCGGAAGTGGCGCGTGGTGCCGCCCATGGGCGGCGGCAATGGGCCAATCAGGAGGACGCGGACAGGGCGCCGGGTCATGCGGCCGGGCGTCGGCCGCGCGCCTCGATGCCGTTCCCTCCGCGCTCGACCCACAGGTCCTGCGCGCCGAGGGCCGTGAGCGTGCGGCGGATCGAGCCACGCGAGCGCAGCCGCTTGTACCAGTCGGTCAGCGAGTCATGGGTATCGAGCTCGGCCCACTCGTACTGGTGCTCGTCCGAGAGTTCGGGCAGCGCGTGAAAGTAGGTCAGGATCGGCGAGACGCGCGACAGCAGCATCTGCAGCGGCTTGTGCCGCCGAACCGCCCGATGCAGCGGGAAGAACCAGCGCGTCAGCGACTTCGTGGCCGCGATGCCCTGCGCGGGCGGCAGCCGCTTCAGCACCGGGCGCAGGAGGATCGCCGTGAATTTCGTGTAGGTGGAGAGCGCGTGACGGTAATGGTCGATGACCAGCCAGCCGCCGGGCCGGACCTGGCGGTACAGGTCCGCAATCGTGCGCTCCGGGTCGCGGGTGTGCTGAACGACGCCCAGGCACATGACGATGTCGAACTGTCCGGGTGCGAAGGGGAATCTGTTGATGTCGCATTGCACCACTCGGTGGCGGGCCGATTGCGGGAAGTTGGCCTGGTTGGGCTCCACCGCCGCGCTGAGATCCGTCGACGTGACGACGGCGGCGGGCGTGGCCAGCAGAACCTCCGTGAAGCGCCCGGCGCCGCAGCCCGCCTCGAGGACCTGCAGCGGGCGGTCTTCGTGCAATCTGCGCCACAGCGCTTCGCCGAAGCAGCGGCGCAGTCGATCGGTCGAGTAGCGGGTGCCGGTGTACGAGTCGAGCTGGGTCCGACGGTACTGCTTCCATTGTTCGCCGAAGGCATCGGCGTAGGTATCGCCGTCGGGCAGCAGGCGCGGGATGCCGTCCCGGACGGCAAACGAGTGACCCGACGCGCAGGCGAGACGCAGCCCGCCGGACTCCGGAGACAGGCTGGTGTGATCGACGGGGCACACGAGTGCGGGCATCGCCGCGGCTGGATCGTGACTCAAGCGGAAGTCTCCCCAGGCAACAGAATGTTCAAGAATCGGGCCGCGATGCGGTCGAGCGCGAACTCGGCGGCACGCAGCCGCCCGTCCGCCCGGGGCCCGGCGTCCAGGCTGGCGGCCATCGCCGCAGCCATCGGGCCGGGCTCACCCACGGGCACGAGGCGGCCCCAACGGCCGCCTTCCAGGAGTTCCGGCGATCCGCCCGCATCCGTGCTGACGATCGGCACACCGAGCGCCATCGCCTGCAGGGTCGCGTTCGGAAAGCCCTCCGTGACCGACGCGCTCACCACGACGCGCGCCCGGCGCATCCAGCTGAACGGGTTTGAGGCGAAACCGGGCATGAGTACCTCGTCCGCGACGCCGGCTGCGCGGCACTCCGCCTCCAGCCTGCGCCGCTCGGATCCCTCGCCGAGGATCACGAGCCGGGATTCGTGCGTCCTGCGAAGTATGGCAAACGCCCGGATCAGCGTCGCGAAATCCTTGAGGGGCGTCAGGCTTCCGACAGCGAGCACCAGCGGCGGCGCGCCGGATGCCACCCACGGATGTTCCAGCGGCTCGCGGCTGCGCACGTCGACGCGCACGAGGTCGATCGGGTTGTGGACCACGTGCAGCGGGGGCAGCGGCGGACCCAGCAGCCTTTCGAGGTCCGCGGCAACGGCCTGCGAGTTGGCGACGATGGCGTCCGCGCGCCGGTACGTGCGGCGCAGGAAGCGCAGCAGGATCCGGCTGCGCGGTGAACCGGCGCGGGAGTACACCTCGGACGGCACCGAGCGCATCGAAATGACGCAGCGCGACGGGACCCGGGACAGGTCGCGCGCCAGCAATGCGACGACATTGGCGTGATCGAGCCCTGACAATGTCGCAGCCGGCCGTTCGCGGCGCAGGTAACGGACCAGTTTCGGCAATGCGCGAATGAGGCGCCCCGCCTTCAGGTCGATGACGCGCACCTGCCGCTCCACCTCCGCGAGGTACGGCCCTTGTGCGCTCGCGAGCACGAGGTCGGTCGCAAGACCGCGTGCCGAGAACTGGTTCGCGAGATCGACGAAGACCCGTTCGGCGCCCCCGCCGGCGAGCGAGGGCAGGAAGAGCGCGACCGCCGGACTCACCGCGGATGCGCCTCGGCCTGCCAGGCCCTGAACATGAGGATCCGCCACAGGCCTTCGCCCGAGCGGGTCTCGCCGTTCAGGTGCATGCGCCATCGTTCTCGGACGCGGGCGGCGTCGAACGTGCCTTCGCGAGCCAGCGCCGCGGCATCGAGCAAGGACTCGGCCCATTCACGCAGCGGACCGCGGATCCAGTCGCCGACCGGCATGCCGAATCCCTGTTTCGGGCGGTCGAGCAGCTCGGCGGGCACGTGCTTCTCCAGCAGGCGACGCAGCAGCCACTTTCCCTCCCCGCCGCGGCGCTTCAGATGGAAAGGCAGGGTCCACGCGAGCTCCACGACCCGATGGTCGAGGAACGGCACGCGCGACTCGAGACTCACGCCCATCGACGCGCGGTCCACCTTGACGAGAATGTCGTCCGGCAGATAGGTCATGCCATCCGCGACCATCATCGCCTCGTAGAATGAACGCCCCCCGGGCGGATCCACGAGCCCGATCGACGCCGACGCCGGCCTACCCGGCACTCCGGCGACAAGCCCGGTAGCGCCAGGGTCCAGCATGACTTCGTCGTACAACGCGCCGGGCGAGGCGCTGCGAATGAAGCGGGAAAGGTATCCGCCCACTCCGGTCGAGACCAGCTTGCGACCGGCGGGCGGCAGGAAGCGCAGCAGCGACCAGAGCCGCTGCGCCCGGCCGTAGCGCGTGTAGCCGCCGAACAGTTCGTCGCCGCCGTCCCCGGAGAGCGAGACGGTCACATCCCGGCGAGCGAGTTCGGCGACCAGGAAGGTCGGGATCGACGAGCTGTCGCCGAATGGCTCGTCGTACAGGCTTGGCAACCGCTGGATCGCAGTCATCGCCTCGCGCGGCGTAACGATCAGTTCGGTGTGGTCCGTGCCGAGATGCCGCGCGACGGCGCGCGCATGCGGCGCCTCGTTGAATCGGTCCTCCTCGAAACCTATCGCGAATGTCTTGACCCTTTTCGACGACTGCTTCTGCATCAGGGCCACGACCGTCGACGAATCGATCCCTCCCGACAGGAACGCGCCGAGGGGCACGTCGGCGACGCTCTGTGATGCGACCGCGCGCGCGAGCGCCTGCTCCAGGGACTCGACCGCGTCGCCGTCGCTGCCGCGAAACGGCCTCTCGCGACCGCGGTCGGCGGCCTGCGCGAGCGACCAGTAGGCCCGCGGCGCCGGCAGCTCCCCCGACTCCGGTCTTGCTCCGACTTGCAGGAGACAGCCGGGCGGAAGCTTCAGGATGCCCGCATAGATGGACCGCGGCGCGGGCACGTAGCCGCGGTGGAGATACGTGGCGACCTGCTCGCGATCGATGCTTGCCGGGCAATCCGGGTGCGCCCGCAACGCCTTGAGCTCGGAACCGAACAGCAACGTCCCGCCATGCCGTCCGTAATAAAGCGGCTTCTCGCCGAGCCGGTCACGGGCGAGCGTGAGCCTGCGTTCCTGCCGGTCCCATGCCGCGAAGGCGAACATGCCGACGAAGCGTTGGAGCGCCGCTTCGATGCCCCACCGGTCAAAGGCCGCGAGCATCGTCTCCGTGTCCGAATGGCCGCGCCACGCGGGCTCGACGCCTTCCGCGGCCAGCGCCGCGCGAGTGTCCAGGTGGTTGTAGATCTCGCCGTTCGTGACCAGCACGTACCGTCCCGAGTGCGAGTGCATCGGCTGGCTGCCGGCGGACGAAAGGTCGAGGATCGAGAGGCGCCGGTGGCCGAGCGCCACGCCCGCGGCTGCGTCGGTCCAGGCGCCCCTTTCGTCGGGCCCGCGATGGACCAGTCGACGGGTCATTCCCTCGAGGACATCGCTCGCGCCGGACTGCAGACCGTCCGCCGCCAGGAATCCGGCCACGCCGCACATCAGCGCCGCCTCGCCACGATCTCGTGGCAGCCGAGACTCGTGGCCTCGCGCGAGTTCTGGACCGCGAACCCGCGGGCCTGCAGGTAGTCGACCAGGGTTTCCAGGGTCGCGAACTCGTACGGGAAACCGCCGATCCAGTCCGTCCTGTCGCGCTTCGCGCTCATCCCGCGCTCCCGGCGATCGCCGAAAAGCGGCGCGATCGCGACCATCGGGCGCAGCTTCAGCGTGTACTTCAGGATCACGAGGACGCGAATCACGGCACTCACGGCAAGCTCGTACCCCGGCCGCAGCCACGCCGGCAGGCGGTTGTAGAAGAACTTCACGAACCACCAGGCGCGCGACTTCCAGCCCTGGTCGGCGTAAACGGCGATGAAGAGCTGTCCGCCGGGCGCTACGCACGCCAGCGCGCGCTCGAGCGCGAGCCACATCGCACCCGTGTGGTGCAGGACGCCCCAGCTGTACACGACGTCGTGGACGCCGAGCCGCCCCATGAACTGCGGATCGAGCACCGAACCGGGCTCGACGGTCCAGGCCGGGTCATCCTTGAAGTAACGGCGCCTGAGTTCGGTCGCGCAAGCCACCGACTCCAGGTCGAAGTCGAAGGACTGCACGACGGCTCCGAGCCGGCGCGCAGCCAGGCTGAAAAGTCCGGAACCGCAGCCGATGTCCAGGAAGGACCGATCGCGCAGGTCGGTCACGCCCAGCATGCTGCGGAGCGATGCCTCCGCATCGGCGATGCGCCGCTCGTCGAGCTGCTCGAGAAAGCGCGACCAGTTCCGGCCGAATGCGAAACGCCGCCCGTGGGCGACGTCCTGGTCGGCGCTCATGCCGCGATCAGCGTCGATTGCCATTTCTCCATGATCGACTCCTGGCGGAAGCGTTCGCGGACCGACATCGCCTCGTTCCCAAGTCGCTGGCGCAGCGGGGCATCCGCGAGCAGTCGCTTCATCGCCCGCGCCAGCGCATCCGGATCCTCGACGGGCACCAGGCAACCGTTGCGCCCGTCCTCAATGATGTCCGCCGGGCCTGCCGGGCAGTCGGCGCTGATCACGGGGGCGCCCATCGCCATGGCTTCCAGGACCGCATTCGGAAAGCCCTCGAACCTGGAAGGCTGCACGACGAGACCCGCGCGCGCCATCCACTGCTCCGCATCACGCACGCGGCCTGGAAACTGGACGCGCTCCGCCAGACCGAGCGCCGCGCATTGGCCGGCCAACCTGCGTCGTTCGGGACCCTCCCCCAGGATCGCGAGCCGCCAGCCCGGGAACACGGGCGCGATGCCCGCAAACGCTTCGAGCAGCAGGTCGAAGCCTTTCTGCCGCACGAGCCGGCCGACGCCGACGATCACGTTTTCACGCGGACCCGCGGGCGGCGGCAACACGCGCAGCGCGTTCGGAATGACGCAAGGCGCGTGACCCCAGTGTTCGTGTATCCAGGCGGCCACGGTCCGCGTCTGGCTCACGACCGCGTTCGCGCGCGCGTAGCTGAGCCGTCGCAGCATCCGCCAGGGGAGCGTCAGGCTCGTGTCCTGCCGCGGGTGCGCGCGCTCGGATACGACGATCCGGACGTCCAGGCCCAATCCGGCCAGTAGGGTGGGCACGTTGCTGCGCGGCAGGAAACTCAGCACGGCGTCGGGCCGCAATTCACGAAGCAGCGAGCGCATCGTCCGCACCCGACGCACCTGCGGCAGGAAACCGGCGCCCTCAGGGCCCAGGTGCACGCGCGCGACGCCGGGTCCGTGCGCGTAGAAATCCGGCATCGATGGGCCGCTCCACGTCGCCAGCGTCACTCGGGCGCCCCTGGACGCCCAGAAGTCCGCCATGTCCACCATCTGGCGTTCGGAGCCGCCGCATCCGAGCGAGTCCGTCACCAGCAGCAGGTTTGCGGGGCGTTGGATCACGGTCTGGGCGACGCCGGAATCAGCCGCCCGGCAACCGGCGCGCCACTGCCAGGAAGGCATGGCCGCACCAGGCTCCGCTCACGGTGGTCACCAGGCCACGCAGCAGCCGCTTCGGCAACGCGCCGCGCGAGCCGAACAACCACCGCGCCGCCCGGCGCAGGGACTGCATGTCCTCCTGGATGCACACTTCGGGCGCGAGCCCTTTCCAGTTCGTCACCTCGAAACCGTTGCGGGCCAGCGCCGTGCATACCTCGTCGCGGGACAACGCGAACTGATAGAAATCCGCGGGTTCGGACTGGAAATCCGCGGCCGGATAACCGCCGCGCCGCACGCGCAGGCGCCGGTACGGAGAAAGCCAGGGCGCCGTGAGGAACAGCCTCCCGTCGGGCTTCAGGACCCGGCGGGCTTCGCCGAGTATGTCGTCATAACCCGTCCAGAAGTGCTCGATCACGCCGATCGACCAGTAGCCGTCGAAACAACCGTCCGGGAACGGCAGGGAACGCACGTCCCCCACCCGTATGTCGAGGCCCGGGTAGATCTGGCGTGCGAACTCCACGGATTCCGCGGCATAGTCGACGCCGACGGCGGCAAATCCGGCGTCCGCGAGCGCCTTGACCTTGTTGGCCCGCCCGCAGCCGCCCTCCAGCACGCGCGATCCCGGCGGCAGGTGACGCGCCGTGATGCGGGCGAAAGCCTCGTCCTGCCTCGACCTGCCCGCACGGCCCTCCGCCTGCCAGCGCGCGTCCCAGAACTCGGGCGTCGCCTTCGCGTCCAGGTAGACCAGCCGACCCGCGCGCCGGAAGTTCAGCACCTGCCTCGTGCTCATGCGCGCCTCAGTATCGCCGCGCCCGAAGCCACGAATGCCGCAAGCGTGGCGAGGCTGTGGACGTTGCCCGCGAACGACATGAACACGTAGCAGATCGTTGCGCCCAGGATGACGACCCTCGCCTCCTCGAAGCCGCCTGCCCGCGCGCGGTACAGACGCAGGAACAGGGACAGGAAGACGCCGTAGAACAGCGTGAAGCCGATGACGCCCGAGTTGTAGAGAATGTCCACGTGGCTGGCGTGGGACGTGTAACCGTACCGCGCGCGGAACGCCTCGACGCCGTTGCCGAACACCGGGTTCTCGGCCCAGCCGGCGATCCCCGCGCGCTGCCAGTCAGCGCGCCGCTCGAAGGAGCTGTACCCCGCCCGGTTCTCGCGCGCGCGAAGTATCTCGATGCCGAGCGCGACACGGTCGGCACCGCGCGAAATCGCCGTCATGGCGGCGTCGTTGCGGGATACGGCGACGAACAGCACGCCGACCGCCACCGCGATCAGCACGGCATTGCGCCGGAGCACGCGAGAAACGCGGCGCAGGTGCAGCAGGCTCGCGGCCAGCGCGCCCAGCAGCAGGCCCACGTTGGTCTTGATCGAGGTCGTCGCTACCACGTGAACGGCCGCGAGGGCTGCCACCAGAAGGGCCGCGGTCCGATGCCGGCTCAGCGCAGCGAGCAGCAGGCTGAACACCAGCCCGAACACGTACATGCCGGCAACCGCGTTGTAGGAGAATCCGGGCGGATAGCGCAGCGGAAATCCCGAAACCACGAAATGGAGGATCGCCCCGGCCGCGAATCCCGCCACCGCCCCGGCCAGGGTATCTCGCAAGCTGCGCAGCTCGGCGAGCGAGCTGAACAGCACGAGCGCGAGGACGAAGTTGGCGGCCGGGACCAGCGTGTTGAGCGCGAGCACGACGTCCCGCGTCCAGGTCATCTGGACCACCATGTAGGCGAGGAAGCATCCGTAGATACCGGCCTCGCGCACGAAAACAAGCCGCGGCACCTCGACGAGGTGGACACCGATGAGCGTCAGCAGGACGACGGCGAGCCGCGCCGAGTTGAACGAGATGTCGAAGGTCTCGAGCACGAGCGCGAACCCCGCGAGGGCTGCGATCGCCAGTGTCCCGAGGCGTCCGCGGCTCACCGATCCGGCTCCACCGCACGGGCCGGCACGCCGACCACGGTGGTTCCCGACGGTACCGCCCGCGTCACCACGCTTCCGGCGCCGATCACCGCATTCGCCCCGATCTCCACGCCGTCGAGGATCCGCGATCCCGCACCGATCCAGACGTTGCGGCCGATGACGATCCCGCGGGCGATGACCGGTGCGTCCTTGACCGCCTGCACGTCAGTGCCCGGCGTGTGATTCGCGGGTATCACCACCGTGTGGGCCGCGATGCGCGTGCCGTCGCCGATGGCCAATCCGCCATGACCGTAGAGCACGGTGAACGGGTTGACGCTGCAGTCGTCGCCGATGCGAATGTCACCGCCGTAGGTCAGCAGCATCGCGAACGGGTGGATCTCGCAGTGCCTGCCGATCGTGATCGAGCCGCCGCCGCAGACACGGATGACCGCGCGCGGCGAGATCCAGGCGCTCGGGTGCACCCGGATCGGCCGGCCGCCGAAACGCAGCGCATATCCGGCGCGGCGCAGCAAGTGCAGGAACCCGCGTTTGACGCTCATCGCCCGGTGCCGTCCGGCCTGGGCGCCCGGCGGAGATAGTCGCGCAGGGCGTCGAACATCCGGGCCAGCCCTTCGACCTCGGCCTCGCTCTTCCTGACCCGCCAGTCGTTGTGACACGCGGGCATGAAAGGCGCCAGATAGGCGGCAAAGGCAGCGAGGATCTGATCGCGCGACGGCGTTGGCCTGGCGAGCAGCTCCCGGACGAGTCCGGCCAGGTCCGCCAGCGCGGCCGCGCGCGCCGCGCTCGGGAAGACGGCAACCGGCGAATCGCCGAGCAGCAGCACCGGGCGGCCAAGCAATGCGGCCTCGAGTCCCATGGTTCCCTGGATCGATACGACCAGCGCCGCACGTTCCAGGAGATCGCGCGAATCGGCCGACGGATGCACGACCTCGACTCCCGGGAACGAGCGCATCAAGTCGATCGCTGCGCCGGCGTACCGCGAGACGTCGCTCTTGTGGATCTTGACGAGCAGTCGATGCGTCGGGGGGATGCAGCGCGAAAGCGTCTCGATGACCCACATCTGGTTGCTGAAGAACGGAGCCCAGACGTCGATCGAGGACTCCGGCTGCGTGTGCAGGCCGAACAGCACGTAGGGACCGTGTCGCGGCGGCGACCCGGAAAGCCGCGACAGGGCCCGGTAGGCGTCGCTCGACCGTCTCAGGTGCGCCAGCGCGGCCCTTGACGAGTACCGCGTGGGCTCCTCGGTGAACCGCGCGAAATCCCGGCCCTTCCGCGCGCGGATCGTGCGCATGAGGATCGCCGCCCGTTCGGGCAGGCGCGCGATCGAGCGCCCGATCCCGCGTCGCGGCGGGATGTATGCGTAGGCCTTCAGGTCGCGCGTCTCGAACCGGCGCAGCGCCTCCTCCGCCGCGGCCGCGGGGTCCGGCCCGCCGCCTGTCGCCAGCTGCACGCGCGCCGCGGGCGAAAGCCCGTCGCAAAAACAGGCCAGCCCGGGCGGGATGACGCTGAAGTGCAGCGCGAACCATGGGATTCCCGCCCGCTTCGCGACCGCCAGCGACAGACCCCCATGAAGCGAGTCGAAGCCGCCGATCACGACCGAAGGTCCGAGCTCTTCGTACACCGCCTCGATCCGGCGCGCGACGAAGGTGGCATAGCGGAGGACGTCGCCATAGTCGAGCTTCGCGAGCACCCGGTCGCCGAGGATCATGTTGTGAATCGTCGGAACGCCCGGGCCTTCCAGCGCCGTCAGGAAGTCCGGATCGGCTTGCGGCAATGCGAAATCGCCAGGGCTGCGAAAGTACCGGACGGCGTCGCTGCCGGCCGCCGCGGGCCAATCCGCAGCGCTGTGCCGGGGATGCGCGAGGTGCGAGAAGCGCCATGGGCTGCGCGCAGCGATGCGGCCGGCGAGATCCTCGATCAGCCCTCGCGGCCAGCCGACCGTCAGCACGTGAAAGGGACTCTCGCCGCTCAAACGGGTTCGCCTGACAGGTCCAGGACGGTGCTGCGCCAGCCCAGGGCGCGCACGCGCGGCAGAATCTCGCGCAGGAAAGACGAGGCGATCACCAGTACCGGTTCGGCGCCGCCCTCGGCAGCCGCGCGCGACAGGGCGGATTCCGGGCTCTCGATCAAGCGATCGAAACCCACGAATCGCATGCCGATCTTGGCCGGGTTGCCGTCCGTCCACGCGTCCGGCGCGCGGCCGATGAGCCCCGCCAGCCGGACCCCGGCGCTTCCGGCGCCCCAGAACACGATCCAGCCGGTTCCGAGCGTGCGGCGAAGACGGGCGTGGTGCGCATCGACCCTCGACTGCAGCGAACCGAGCTCCGGCGGCGCCGGCATTGATCGGCCGGTCCGCGGCGTTCCCGGGGCGCGCCGGAACCAGGCGATCAGATTGCCGTCGGCGGTGACGGTGCCGCGCGCCAGGTCCCAGCCATGACGCGCCGCGAGCGTGGCCAGCGAGGTCAGCGAGAAGACATGCAGGTGCTCGACGTGGAAGGGATTGAGTGCCGCAGTTCCGGCATGGTGGTCGAGGCTGGGAGTCTCCAGCACCAGGTCCGAAGCCGGATGCGCGATCGAGCCGAGAGCGCCGAAATAGTCATCGAGGTCGAAAACGTGCTCGACGACATGACGCGCGACGACGAGATCGGCGCAGCCCCGATCCGGACCGACCGCCGCCTCGCCGAAGAACTGCCTGCGCACGTCGAGACCGCGGGCACCCGCGATCGCGGCATTGCGTGCGTCGGGTTCGAAAGCGATCGCGCGCCCGGCTCCGGTGCGCCTGCGCAACTCATCGAGGACCTCGCCGCCCGATGCGCCGATCTCGACGACCGTGCCGCGGCGCGTGATGAGCCCGAAATCCTCCAGCGCACCGACGAATGCCTGCCGGAAGGTCACGGCGATGCCGTCCGGGGCTGGCGTGTAATAGTGCTCGCGGTAGATGCGCTCCAGGAGCGACGAATCGTACTCGGGCTGCCACGCGTGCGCGCAGCGCACGCAGGCATCCCAACGCAGGTCCACCGCGTGGGGTGCCGGCACGACGGCGTCCGCCGGCACCGGATGCTGATAAATGGGCTGCTGCGACAGGGTCAGCAGCTTCGTCGCTTCGCCGCCGCAGACCGGACAGGCGCGCAGCGGCGCGGTCCGGCTCATTCGAAGTCCTCGGCGCTCAATGGCTCGCCCCGTGCCAGGTCGCGCCGGGCCCGCCGCCCCAGCACCGCAGGCAGCGCACGCGGCGGCAAGCCGAGGCCAGGCCGGATCGCCCGGACATTCTCGCCGGTCAGGATCTCGCCCTTCGCGACGGCGCGTACGACGAACAGGGAGCGCGCGTGTTCCGATCCGGGCCGGCGCCGGCGCGTCAGCACGTTGACGTCACCGAGTGCATCCCAGGCATTGCGCAGAGTATCCACCAGTGCGGCGAACTCGCCCGGCTCGAGGGAGAACGCGGCGTCAGGCCCGCCGTCGGCGCGCGACAGCGTGAAGTGCTTCTCCACGATCGCCGCGCCGCGCGCGACGGCGATGACGGCCGCGAGACTGTCGAGGGTGTGGTCCGAGAGGCCTGTCGGGCAGCCAAGGCCGGCAAGCCAGTCGAGCGCCCGGAGATTCATGTCCGCCGCGCGGGCCGGGTACTCGGACACGCAGTGCAGGAACGCGACGTCCCTGCATCCCGAAGAACGCAGTACCTCCAGCGTCTGCCGGATGTCCTCCTGCGTGGACACTCCGGTCGACACCAGCACCGGCTTGCCGGTTGCCGCGACCGCCCTCAGGAGCGGATCGTCGCTGGCTTCGAACGAGGCGATCTTGAATGCCGGGCATTCGAGCTCCTGGAGCAGCGCGACCGCACGCTCGTCGAACGGCGAACTGAAGATCGTGATGCCGCAATCGCGGGCGACACGGAACAGGCGTTCCGTATGCTCGGCGGGCAGGGCGATCTGGCGGTAGAGCTGGTAGTAGTTCATGCCTGCCCAGGGCGGCGTGCGAACGATGAACTCCGGCCGGTCCGAATCGATGGTCAGTGAATCGGCATCGTAGTTCTGGATCTTCACGGCGGACGCGCCGGTCCGGGCTGCGGCCTCGATGAGCCGGCAGGCGCGATCCGCGTCGCCGAGGTGGTTGTTCGACACTTCCGCGATCACGTACGGCAGGTGGCCTGCGCCGATCGGACGGCCGTCAATCTGCATAGGTCGGGCTCCGGAACCGGAAGTGGAAGAATCGCGCGTCACCGACGGCGGCAAATGCCGCATCCACGGCGTCGTCGCCGACGTAGGCGGTCTCGACGGCCCCGCGCCAGGCCGCCAGCTGCGACCATGCCCAGCTCGAGGGCTTGAGGCGTTCCGGGAACGCGGGATCGCAGAAGATCCGTGTCTCGAAGAGGGCCGCCAGCCCGAGTCGATCCAGCTTGCGCTGCTGGAGCGCCGGGACGCCATTGCTGACGAGCGCGAGGCGGGTTCCCCGGCGCTCGAGCGCCTCGAGCAGCGGCCGCAGGCTCGCTGCGGACCCGAGGGCCTGCGCGTCGTGGGCGTGGAAGCGTGCGCGGCACTCCTCGCCCCATGCCGCCGGCAGTCCGTGAAGCGCAAGCTGCTCGTCGAACAAGCCGGGAGCATGGCGATCGCGTTCGCGGCGCGCCCACATCGCCTCCGTGATGCCCGGCAACTCGCTGGCGGCGCGCTCGCGGAGCCAGGCAGCGACCGCGGACAGCGCCGGACGCTCGAAGTCCCGCGTGTCGTAGATCGTGCCGTCGAAATCGAACGCGATGCGCCGATACGGCTGCAGCGCTGCCAGAAGATCCGCAGGCCGCTCGATCACGGGGCCGTGCACCTGAGGTGTCGCGACTTCATTCACGCGTCCACGTGCTCCTGCCAGTAGCGGAATACCCGCGTGGGCCTCGGCTCGGCGCGCCACGGATCGCCGCGCCAGAGCGCGATGGCGCCCGCGAAAGGATCGCAGCCCGCGAGCGCGGAGAAAATGGCGCTTCCCGCGAGCCGCGGATTGAGTTCGATCAGCCAGTCCGCTCCGGCGTCGTCACGCACGACCTGGAAATTGATGGCGTACCGGAACCGCCAGCGCCGCCCGAGCCGCGCGGCAAGCTCGTGCAACGCGGCGTCCGGCGCCACCCAGCCGGCGGTCGAGACGCCTGCCGCGCGCAGTCGCCGGCGCGGTGAGGTCGCCACGAGTTCGCACTCGCGACTGAACAGGGCGTCGACCGTGTACTCCTGCCCCGATACGGCCCGTTGCAGCACGCCGTCTCGGTGCTCCAGCGCGTCGAACAGGGGGGCGTCGTCCGCGAGAATGACGCCCTTGCCGCCGCGGCCCAGCCTAGGCTTGAAGTACGCCGGCGGGGAATCTGCGAGCGGCGCGATCGGCAGGCCGGCCTCCCGGCAGGCGGCCTGGAACCGGCACTTGTCCACGCACTCGAGCACGACGTCCGGGTCGGATACCGCGATTCGTTCGCGCAGTCCTGGCGGAAACCGCTCCCAGGCGCACGCGATGGCAATGAGCTCCTCGTCGATGAACGGCAGGAACACGTCGACTCCGCCGAGACGCTCGCACAGGAATTCCGCGTAGCCCGGAGCGCCGGCCGGCGGCGCCCGGTGAAACTCGTTGCAGAACGCGCTGCCGAGCGACCCGGACAGCTCGCTCGCATCGATGCCGATGACGAAGTGGCCGAGCGAGCGGAGGTGCTTCAGAACCGAAATCGACGCCGGCGAACCGGCAGCGCTCATCATCACGCGCAATTCATCGACTCCTGGCGGCGGCCGACCGGACGTGACGGAATGTATGGAGCCCGGAGGACCCGCGCGACTCCTCGAAGCCGAGCTTCCTGAACACGGCGCAGGACGCGGCGTTGCCGTCTTTCACCTCCGCTCGCGTGGGTCCGTCCCAGGTGGCGGCCGTTTCGCGCATGCCGAGGCGCATCATCGGAACAGCCCAGCCGCGGCCGCGAAACAGCGGATCGATCGAGTAGTCGACGAGAGACTCGCCCTGGTGACGGTCGAATCGGACCTGGCCGACCGGCAGGTCGCCCGCCAGCAGGACGAACAGCCTGCTCGCGGCGGACGCCAGGCGCGCGTCGAACCACGCCTTGTGCTGGCTCCAGGCGATCGGCCTGGTATCGAGCGACTGCCGCCGGACTTCAGGGTCGTTGGCCCACGAATAGAAAATGTGCGCATCGTCAGCCCTCGCCGGGCGCAGCGACAACGCTTCGGTCCTGGTCGGAAACATGACTTCGGCGACGCGCGCGGCGCCGAGCCCGTCAACGAGGGCCTGGCCTTCCGCGGACTGGGCGTCCAGCGTCTCCGGCGACGCGATGGACACCCGCAGCGCGTCGCGCAGGATCTCGACGCTGGCTTCCCGGTCACTGCCGAGATAGCGCGCGAGTCCTGCTGCGGCGAGGTCGCGGCAGGCGGACGCCTGGTTCTCCGCGACGCTGACGAGAATCGTCGGCAGACCGACGCACATGCGTTCCCAGGTCGTGCCGCCTCCCGCGCCGAAAGCGAGATCCGACTCGGCCATCAGCGCGGCGACGGAGGCGCTCGCGCGATGCAGCCGCGTCCGCGGGCGGGCCTTCGCCCGGGCCTCCAGCGTCCCGCGCTGACCGTAGTTCGCGCCGATCACGATCTGGAGCTCCAGGTCGCCGAACTCCCCGCAGGACAACGCCTCGAGCGTCCGGCCGGTCATGTCGCTCGGGTCCGTGCCGCCGAAGAAGGCGAAGATGCGGCGCACTCCGGTCCGTGCCCGCCTGGCGCGGCGCAACTGCGCGAACTCGGGACGCAGCAGGGCGTGGCGGGGTCCGATCATCAGCCGGCAGCGCCCGGGCACGGTCGCGGAGTGCCGCCGCTCCCCCTCAAGTGAGAAATTCTGGTCCAGAAGCGCATCGCAATCGTGGGGCCGGCCGGCAAGGTCGTCGACGACGATAATCCGGCCGGCAAAGTCGCGCATCGCCCGCTCCCAGGCCGCATCGAGCGCATAGTGATCGACGACGAGCCAGTCGGGCCGCATGCCTGCGAGCGCTGCCGCAGTCTCCCCCGCATCCACGCTTTCCGGTACGCCCAGCCATGCCGCGTAGTCGCCGTCGGCCGCGGCGGAAGTTGCAGCCTGCGGCGCAGGCAGCATCGTGACGTCATGACCGCGCTCGCGCAGCAGCGCTTCGAGGCTTCCCTCCAGGCTCCGGCACACGAACCGCACGGCAATGCCGCGCTGTCGCAGCCGCTCGGCGAGCGCTGCGCACCGCATCACGTGTCCCATGCCGATGCGGGATGACGCATCGACGCGAAAGGCTGCCGTCAGGATAAGTGCCGTCCCACGACAAATGCCTCGGCGGCGGCCACGCCGACCGTCGCGCCGCGCCAGCGGGCGAGGTGCTCGACCGCCGCGCGCGACCGAGCGTGCGGCCAGTCGCGCATCTCGGCGCCGTAGGCGTCGAGCGCCGCGAGCTTGACGTCCAGCGTGTCGGTGATGTCGCTGAACCAGTTGGGCACGAAAGCCGGAGCCGAGCCTGCCGGCTGCCATTCGGTGCTCGACGGCACCTCGAACGCGAGCAGCGTCCTGACGCTGGCGCCGGGCAGCGGCCGGCAGGCAACGGCGACGGCCTCGTGCGTGCGCCGGTGATCGACGTTCAGGTCCCAGGCATGGTGCGTGATGACCATTTCCGGCCTATGCCGGCCGAGGAGTGTCTCGATCGTCTGCACGATCGACAGGAGCGGAACCGTGTCCATGCGGTTGTCCGGAAACTCTCCGCAGGTCATGCCGGCGATGCCCAGCAGGGCGCAGGCCTTCTCGGCCGCCGCGCGGCGACGGCGCAGCGCCTCTTCGTGGCCGGCTTCGTCGCCGGCCCGTGCGGTGACTCCGTCAGCCAGGAAAGCCACGTGCACGGCGCTGCCGGCACGGGTCAGCCGGGCAATCGTGCCTGCGCAGCCGAGAGCCTCGTCGTCCGCGTGTGCGGCGACCACGAGCACGTTGCGGGGGTTCATGGCACCCTCACCTGGACGCAATCGATTTCTGCGGCACGTGGCGGTTGATGTCGGGCCATGCGGGGTTCCTCTCGAGAAGAGCGAGCACGTCGGCCATCCGGAAGCCGGGATGACGCGGATAGAGCTCGGCGATGATCCTCGAAACCAGATCGAAATCTTCGGCCGTGTCGACGGTCCATCGATGGCGGCTCAGGTCCGGCGAGCGCGTGAGTGACACGAGCCGATATCGGTCGGGGCGGCGCCAGATGAACGGCATGACGTGTTCGCGCTCTTCAGGATCGGTTGCCTCGCGGTCGGCCTCGAGGAGCGCGGCCGTCGACGCGACTTCGACCGCCATGCCGAGCGGCCAGCTCGGTTCCAGCATGTTCGACACGAAGTCCGGCCGCTGCGTCGCGTCCTCCATGGCCGAGATGGCCGCGTCCACGAGTTCGGGGTCCAGCAGCGGACAGTCGGCCGTGACGCGCGCGATCGCGGCGGCACGCGCGGCACGGGCCGCGATCGCGTAGCGACGCAGCACGTCCTGTTCCGGACCCCGCACGCAGCGCACGCCCTCGTGCCGGCACAGATCGGCGATGGGTTCGTCGGCGGGCAGCGTGCTGGTGGCAACCAGCAGCTGCGAAGCACGCTTCGCTTCGCGCAGCCGCTCGAGCTGGTAGGACAGCATCGCGCGGCCGGCAATGGGCAGCAGGACCTTGCCCGGCAGGCGCGTCGATCCCATGCGCGCCTGGACGACGATCGCGGTTCCGGCGCGCAAGCCGTCGTCAGTCTGCGAGGACGTCACCAAGCGCCTCCACCACGCGATCCTGATCCTGCTCCTTGAGACGCGGGTGCAGCGGCAACGTGATCGCCGCCGCCCCATGCGCTTCCGCTTCGGGAAACATGCCTGCCCGGAAACCGAGCGCACGGTAGTAGGGCTGCAGGTGCACGGGCGTGTAGTGCACGTTGACGCCGATGCCGCGCGCGCGCAGCGCATCGAACACACGCCGCCTGCGCCCGCCTGCCGCGTCCCGCAACCTGACGACGTAGAGGTGAAAGGCGGACAGGTTGCCCCGGGCCACGTGCGGACGCTGCAGCGGCATCCCGTCGAGCGCCCGGTCGTAGCGTCGCGCCAGCTCGTTGCGGCGCTGCACGTAGTCGTCCAGACGCCCGAGCTGGCTGAGGCCGAGCGCCGCGTGCAGGTCCGTCATCCGGTAGTTGTATCCGAGCAGCTGCTGCTCGTAATGCCAGGCGGGCGGCGAGTCGCCGCCGTCACGCAGCCGGCCCGGATCGCGGGTGATGCCGTGCGTGCGCAGCATCTGCATGCTCGCGGCGAGGCCGGGGTCGTTGGTGAGCGCGATGCCGCCTTCGGCCGTGGTCACGATCTTGACCGGGTGGAAACTGAACACCGTGACGTCGGACCAGCGACAGCTCCCGACGGCCTCCCCGTTGCGCGAGGCGCCTACGGAATGCGACGCATCCTCGAGGATCCTGAACCCGAACTCGCGGGCGAGACCCGCGATCGCCTCCTGATCCGTCGGCTGCCCCGCGAAGTGCACCGGCACGACGATCCGCGGAAGCGCTCCGGCGCGCCGGGCCGCGAGGAGTTTCTCCTGCAGCGCCGGGACGCTCAGGTTCCAGGTCTCCGGGTCGATGTCCACGAAATCCACGTCGGCGCCGCAATAGCGGGCGCAGTTCGCCGAGGCGACGAAGGTGTTCGGCACCGTCCACAGGCGGTCCCCGGGGACGAGACCGAGCGCCGTGCAGGCGACGTGCAGCGCCGAGGTGGCGCTGTTGACCGCGACGCCGTGCGCCGCGCCGGTTCGCCGCGTCACCGCCTGCTCGAAGCGCGGAACCGCCGGACCCTGGGTGAGGAAATCGGAGCGCAGGACCTCCACCACCGCCTCGATGTCGGCCTGCGTGACGTCCTGACGGCCGTACGGGATCACTCCGCCAGGACCTCGCGGTTCAGCATGACTATCTCCTCGATGGTCAGGAATCGCGGGTTCCTGCCCGAGTGGTACTCGAAGCCCTGCTCGACCTGCCTGCCGCGTTCGCCGCGCCGGTTGACCGAAAAGTCCGCCACGCCGGAGTACTGGATCGACGGCTTGATCACGTAATGGTCGTCGAACTCGACCGTCAGGTGCGAGTCGTCGGCCGGGCACATCACCTCGTGCAGCTTCTCGCCCGGGCGGATTCCGACGATCCTGTGCGGCAGGCCCGGCGCCATCGCGGTCGCAAGATCGACCACCCGGACCGACGGGATCTTCGGCACGAAGATCTCGCCGCCATGCATGCGTTCGAAATTGGCAAGCACGAAATCGACGCCCTGCTGGAGCGTGATCCAGAACCGCGTCATCTTCGCGTCCGTGATCGGCAGATGGTCGGCGCCTGCCGCGATCTGGCGGCGGAAGAACGGCACGACCGACCCGCGGGACCCGACGACGTTGCCGTAACGCACGACCGCGAACCGGGTGCGGTGCCCGCCGGCCAGGTTGTTGGCGGCGACGAACAGCTTGTCCGACACGAGCTTGGTCGCGCCGTAGAGGTTGATCGGGTTGGCTGCCTTGTCCGTCGACAGCGCGATCACGCGGTCGACGTCGTTGGCCAGCGCCGCGTGGATGACGTTTTCCGCGCCGTGGATGTTGGTCTTGATGCACTCCATCGGGTTGTACTCCGCCGCCGGCACCTGCTTCAGGGCGGCCGCGTGTATCACGAAGTCGACGCCGCTCATCGCCTGCACGAGGCGATCCCGGTCGCGAACGTCGCCGATGAAGTACCGCATGCAGTCCTGGCTGAACTCGGGCTGCATTTCGAACTGCTTGAGCTCGTCGCGCGAGTAGACGACGACCCGGCGCGGCCGGAAACGGACGAGGATCGCGCGGATGAACTGGCGGCCGAACGAGCCGGTACCGCCGGTGATGAGGATCGACTTGCCGTCAAACATGCTGTGTGACCTTGCGTCAGTTGGCGCGCGTGGCCTCGACCATGCGCCGGAAGCTGCGGCTGCTGCCGAGCAGCTCTTCATAGGTGCCGGAGGCGACGACCGCGCCGCGCTCAAGCTCGACGATGCGGTCGCAGCGGCGCACCGTCGTGAGCCGGTGCGCGATCAGCAGGATCGTCAGGTCGCGCTCCAGCCCGTCGATCGCGTCGAGGACTGACTGCTCGGTGAGGTTGTCGAGCGCGCTGGTCGCCTCGTCCAGCACGAGCACGCTGGCCTGCCTGTAGAGCGCGCGCGCGATGCCGATCCGCTGGCGCTGTCCGCCCGAGAGGCGGATACCGCGCTCGCCGACGATGGCCTGGTAGCCGCCCGCACGGCCCTCGATGAACTCGCCGATCTGCGCCTTGCCGGCAGCGGCGCGGACCCGTTCCATGTCGATCTCGCCGGGCGGCACGCCGAAGGCGATGTTCTCGGCGATCGTCGCGTCGGCAAGGTAGATGTGCTGCGGCACGTGAGCGACAGCGCGCTGCCAGGCGCGCACGCGCGATCCGCGCACGGGCTCGCCATCCACGAGCAGCTCGCCTTCCGTCGGAGCCAGCAGCGCCATCAGCAGGTCGAGCGTCGTGCTCTTGCCGCTACCGGTGCTGCCGACGAGCCCGATGCGGGCGCCTTTCGGGATTTCCAGCGTCAGGCCGTCGAGCACCCAGGGGCCGTCCGCGGAGTACCGGAACCTGACACGGTCGAGGCGTATCGCGCGACGGAACGCGAGCGGCGACGGCGCCGGTTCCGTCATCTCCCTCGCGACAGGCTGGTCGAGCAGTTCGACCGTGTCGCGCAGCGAGCCCTGGTTGCCGGCGATTGCCGCCCAGGCGGCGTAGGCCTGCTGCATCGACGGCAGCAGCCGCTGGGCGCCGATCGCGAGCGCGCCTAGCACCGGCAGCGCTGCCGCGAGCCCCCCGGCCCTGCCGCTCAGCCAGTACGCGAGCAGCGCGATCAGCACCATGCCGAGCGCCTCGATGCTGTAGCGCGGGCTCTGCGCCAGGAACGCGTTGGCGCCCTGCGCGCGGCGCAGCACGCGGTCGGCGCGGCCGTAAGCTTCCGTGTAGACCTCCTGCGTGCCGTCCAGCAGCACATCGCGGATGCCGCCAAGCCCCTCCTGCAGGGACTTGACGAGCGCCGTCTGCTCGCGCGCGATAAGCAGGCTGTTCTCGCGCAGCCGCCGCCGCGTCCGCAGGGTGATGACCGCGTAGATCGCGCCGAAGCACGCGGCCGCGGCCAGCGCGACCCCGGGGTTGATGGCGAGCAGCGCGGCCATGACCGCGAGAATCGCGGCGGTCGAGCTGATGAGCGTCAGCGACGGCACGAGCACCCCGAGCATCGTGCCGCCGACCTTCTGCGTGATGCCGCTGATCATCTGGCTGCTGCTGCGGCCGACGTGCACGCTGTACGGCTGACAGAGCGTGCGGCGGTAGACCTCGATGCCGAGCTCGGAACCGGTGCCGAATGCGAACCGCGTGCTGGCACGCAGCAGCAGCAGCCGGATCGCGGCGGACGCCAGGGCAGCGGCGATGAACGCGATCGTCAGGGGCAGCACGAGTTCCTGCGCGGAGCCGATCCCGAGCGTGCGCGCGGCCCCGGCCACGGCCGGATGCGCGAAAGCCGCCTCCGGGGCCGCCAGGACCGTGAGGAACGGCAGCACCGCGCCGATGCTGACCACTTCCGCCAGCGCGCTCAGCAGCACGAGTCCCATCAGCAGCACGAACTGGCGCCGGCGCCGGCGCCCGAGATGGTGCCACAACCGTCGGAACAGCGTTGCCAGGTCGGGAACCGTACCGGCAGCCGGCAAAGCGGGCGCGGTCACGACCCGGGCCGCGCTCCTGCCGCCTCGCGGCCGCGATACCGCCGCACGGTGTCGCGGCCCAGGACGAACAGCGACGCGAGGATGAAGCCGAGCGCGAGCCCGGTGGCTACCATGAGCCTGCGCTTCGGGCGATCGCGCGCCTCGGGAACGACCGCCGGATCCACGACCGTGAATGCATAATCCGCGCGCGCATTCGCGAGCATCAGGGTCTTGGTCTCGTTCTGGATCAGCTCGTACATGACTCGCTGCATTTCCACGACGTTGGTCGCCTCGGCCTGCTTCCGCAGGTAGTCGATGTTGCGCTGCGCATCCGCGAGCGCCTGCGCGCGAATGAGCTCGTTCGCCAGGGCGACGAGGCCATTGGCCCAGGCCGCGGCCACGGCGGGGTCCTTCCATTCGATCGTGATCGACGTCGTCCCGTCCACTTCGTCGCGGTTCATCGTCAGGACGTTGTCGCGGAAGATCTGCACCGCTCGCCAGAGCGTCTGGTCCGGCCCCGGCGGCACCAGCTCCGCGACCAGATCATTGCGACGGATGAACTCCTCCACGAGGCGGCGCGACTGCAGCACGGCCTGGGCGTGCTGGGTGCCCGGCCCGCTGCGCCCGAGGTCGATGCCCGCGAGGCTCGCAAGCCCGCCGAGTCGTCCGCCGAGCGCGGCGGAGGCCCCGCCGAGGTTCGACTCGAGCGCCGGAGCGACGACGGTGTCGGCCCGGTAGATGTGGGTCGCCGTCAACGCAAGGATGGTCGCGGCGGCCCCGAACAGCACGGTGACGGCGCCGATCAGCAGCTTGTGCGCCCACAGCAGGCGGCACAACGCGATCACGTCGATCGTGTCGTCCTGGATCGGGGCGGCCGAATGGGCTTGCGTCATGGTCGTGTTCGCCACGCGGTGCAACGGCCGCAATTGCGGCGGAGTATATACGTTCCTGTATCCGGTCCTGATTCCGGCACGCTACCGCCCTGCAGGAGCTGTGGTCGCATCCCGCATCGGCTCCGGCCCGCCCGTCCGCCCCGCCTCAGCCGGGCGGGTTGCCTTCCGCTTCGCGCTTCATCTGCTCGATCTCGGCGCGCAGCGACTCGTATTCCTGCATCTTGATCGACAGGAACCGGACCGTCATGCGCGCCTTCATCTGCATCCCGCGCGGCGTCAGCCAGTACAGGTACGCCGCCTTGTTGTGGTTGTTGCGGAAGTTGGTCGCCTTGATCCAGCCCTTCGCGGCGACCGCGCGCAGGCAATAGTTCACCTTGCCGAGGCTCATGCCGAGCTCGCGTGCGATGTCGCGCTGGCTCATGCCGGGGTTCGCCTCGATCAGGCGCATCAGGCGATAGTGAGCTTCGTCTTCCGCGGCCATGGTCCGCCCTCAGGCCGCCCGACGCGGGGCGAGGTTGCCCACGGGCACGCCGACGCTCGCGGACTGTCCGAGCACCGAGAGCAGCACGATCGCGCGGTCGTCGCCGGCCTCCCGCTGGAACACGCCTTCCAGGCCGTCGAATGGACCGGCGACGATGCGCACGGGCACGCCGGGCCCGAGACAGTCCGCCAGCGCCAGGCGGTGCAGCCCGGTCTCGGGGTTCGCCCGCGCGCGAAGTTCGCGCAGGATCTCTTCCGGAACAGTGGCGTAAGTCGCGCCGAATCGCACGACGCCGGCGACGCCGACGGTCGAGTGCACGGGCGCAAGCGCCTGGCGGCCTTCGTCCAGCCCGAGGAACAGGTAGCCGGGAAACAGGGGCACGATGCGATCGCGCCACCGGCCCCGCCAGGGCAGGGACTGCGACAGCCGCGGCAGGTAGGCCTCGTAACCCTGGCGCGCAAGGTTCCGGTGCGCCGTGCCTTCCGCGTTCGGCTTGGTCCTGACCAGGTACCAGCGCAGCATCGACGCCCCGGGGGCCTGCGTTCAACGATTGAACGCAGGCAGTCTAGGCAGCGCCACCGGGGGTGTCAATTCGCCGCTGCGAAACCTAGAAGGAGTTCACGGCCGCCGCCGCGATCGCCATCTGGTAGATGATCTGCGTGACCGCGAGCCACAGCGGCAGCGGCCGCATGCGGCCGGCGTCCAGCGGCACGACGATCGTGTCGCCGGGCCGGATCTCCGCACCGCCGCGTCCGAACCAAGCGCTGCCCGACGTGACCACGCTGCCATCCGCGCGCACGACGTAGATGCGGCCGTTGTCCGCCTTCTGCGTCGTGCCGCCGGACAGCGCGATGTAGTCGTCGCGGTCGAGGCCCGGCCGGTACAGGTGCGAGGTATTGGTCTGCACTTCGCCGATCACCGAGACTTCCTGCGCCCTGCGCGGCACGAGGATCCGATCCCCGTCGCGCATGATGATGTCGCCCGACGATCCGGGCTCGGCGCTGCGCACGTGCTCGAGGTCGAACACGAGCCGGCCGACCGGCCTGACGGTCTGCAGGTCCGCCAGCAGCGACTGTCCGGCGGAAAGCGCCTGGGTGGAGCGCGGATCCTCGCGGCTCGCCTGCAGCGCCAGCACGGCGAGGTCGCTCTGCAGCCGGACGCGCAGCTGCTCGATGCGCTCCTGCTCCTTCTGCAGGAGGTCCTTGCGCAGGAAGATCGCGCCCTCGGGGAACGCGTAGTCGGTGAGGCCGCCGGCGCGCTGCAGCACCGATCGCAGGGATTCGTCGCGCTTGATCGGGTAGGTGCCGGGGAAGCGGACCTCGCCCACGAGTTCGACCGTTTCAGCCCGATGCCACTGCGGCATTTCCTTCACGTTCAGGAAGTCGTAGGGCTCGAGCAGGAGGTCCGCGCTCGCGTCACCGCGCAGCACCGCCGCGAGGTCGACCACCACGAGATCGATCTGGCGGTATTCGCCGTCGACGATACGGTGTCGCGTCAGTTCCGCCTCGCCGCCGTAGGCCGCTTCCTCCAGGCTGCCGCCGGCGCGCACCAGGTCGCTGACCCTCATGCCCTCCTCGAGCGGGTATCGCCCGGGCGCCTTCACGCGCCCGCCGACGCCGACGACGCGCATGGGCCGGTCGATGCGCGACTGCAGGCGCAGTTCGTCGAACAACGGCTCGAGGAGCCGGTCCCGGCCCACCTCGCTGTCGAACACGAAGATCTGGTCGCGGGCCTGCAGCGGGATATCCGCCTCGGTGCCCCGCCCTGCCAGCGCGCGCTCGAGGTCCGCGGATACGACCGATACCTGCCTGCCCGGCAGGCTCTCGCGGCGCACCATCACGTAGTGCTGGTCGGCGCGGGGTTTCAGCTCGTCCAGCGAGGCGATCGCATCGGAAAGCCGCATGCCCGGACGGAACTGCATCGCGCCGGGCCGGTGCACGTGTCCGGTCACCAGCACCGAGTTCTCGAGCACCATGCGGATCGGCATCACCCGCAGGACGTCGCCGGACTCGATCGTGGTGGCGGCGCCCTGGCCCGACAGCTCGACGTCGAGCGTGATCCTCCCGCGAGCGCCGTCGATGCGCTCGAGCCGCGCAACCGACGGATCCGCCTGCGGCGCGAGTCCGCCCGCAAGCTCCACGAGCTGGCGCGGCGTGCGCTCGGCCAGGACCTCGTAGATCGCCGGCCTGCGCACTTCGCCCGCGACCGTGACCGTCTTGCCCACGGGCGGTATGAAGATCACGTCGCCCGGCAGCAGGCGCGCGTCGTCGCTCGTGTCGCCGCGGAGCAGCAGGTCGTACAGGTCGAGCCGGCTGACCACGGCGCCGCGGCGCTTGAGTTCGATGCCACGCAGCGAGCCTATTTCGGTGACGCCGCCGCTCGCGAACAGCGCATTGGTCATCGTCGACAGCCCGCTCACCGTGTAGGAGCCGGGACGAAACGCCTCGCCCAGGACGAACACCCGGATCGACCGGGTCTCGCCGATCGTCACGTTGGCGCTGGTGCCGATCATCTGCTGAGCGACACGCGCCTCGAGGTCTTCGCGCATGCTCACGAATGACTGGCCGGCGACCGCGATCGGCCCGAGTTCCGGGAAGTTGACCGTGCCGTCGCGGCTGACTGTCAGCAGGTAGGTTTCGTTCACATCGCCGAACAGCTGGACCCGCAGCTGGTCCCCGGGACCGACGACGTAGTCGGCGGGAACCGGCACGTCGGTTGCGGGCGCAAAGGTCGTGGGGATGCCCGCGAACAGGTCGTAGCCGAAGGGTTTCAGGGCCTCCTCGCCGGCGCGATCGAGCGGCAGGCGCACGACGTCGAGGGTGAAGTCCCTCAGCAGCGCCTCGACCGACAGCCGCTGTTCGGTCTGCGCCTCGGTAAGGCCTGCGATCGGGATCTCGCCGAGTTCGGGCACCACCAGCCGGCCGAGAACGTCGAGCCGGTAGGGATTGCGGCCGCGAATGCGGTCGCGCAGCTTCTCGAGCACTTCGACTTCCTCCGGCGTGCGAACGATGCGCACGCGCGGCGGCGCCGGCTGGGCCTGCGGCTGAACGCCGGTGGCGGCGTTCGCCGCATTCTCCGCCGGCGGGGTCGCCGGCAGGTCAGGGCCCTCGAACTCGCGGATCTCCAGCATCAGCAGCAGCGTGTCGCCGGCGCCGAACCGCGGCTCGCCGAAGAGCTGCGGGTCGGGGGTGAGTCCGCCGGCCTGGCGCGGGATCACGGTTTCCGGGAACTCGAGGGCGCGGTCGCGCCGCCCGGCGGAATCCAGCCCGGACCCCAGGACCTGGTTGATCAGCGCCTCGCGCTGATCGGGCGGCAGGCTGCGCAGGATCTCGAGCTGCTCGTTCGACAGCATGGACTCGCGGCCACCGGCCTGCGCGCCCGCCGGCGACGCCACGACTGCGAGAACGGCCAGCAGGAAGGCTGACGACCAGGCCCGGCGCTTTGCGGCTTGCTTCACTGGATCTCCATCCGCCATTCCACGTACCCGCGCACGTCGCTTTCGTCGAGGCCTGCGGCGCTGCGCTCCTCGATGCCCACCGACAGGCTGATCTCGCCGCCCAGCAGGGCCCGCCGATGATACAGATCGGCGGAGCGGATATCAGTGCGCTGCAGGGCCACGGAATGCACCGGGTTCGCATCGGCGCGATTGACGCGCGCGTCCTGCAGGGCCAGCTCCCAGCGCCTGCCCTCGCCATCGACGAGCATCAGCCCGCCCGCCCACTGCTCGCTGTCCCCGTCGAGCGCATGACCGACCGACCGGTTGCGATACTGGTACCCGTCCGAGTAGATCGCGTTGCGGTACGCGCAGCCGAAGGTTTCCTCGCTCTTGGCGAAATCGCAGGCCGTGTCGGCGTACTCGACGTGCGCCCGCCACGACCAGTCGCCGAATCCGCCCCAGGCTTCCGCGCCGCCTAGACCGAGGTACTTGCTCGGAAAGAACCCCGCCTCGTCTTCGCCGATGGCCTGCGCGTAGAGCGCGACAGGCAGCCGCGGGATCGACCAGCGGACGTCGAATCCCCCCATCTGATTGCCCGGCTGGTCCTCGAGGGGCTGGTCGTTGTCGTTGCCGGTGAGCAGGTCCCAGAAGGTGCCGGCGCCGCAGGGCCGGCCCTCGCCGCACCACTGGGCGCTGCGCGAGATGCCGACCTCGAGCTGCTGCAGCGGTTTCCAGGTGAACCGGGCGCCGAAAAACCTGGCGTCCGGCGCGTCATTGCGGCTGCCTTCGAACTGGCCCATCGTCGTGGCGAATCGCCAGCGTCCGATCCAGGCCAGCGCCGGGTGCCCGGATGGATCCGAATAGTTGCGCTCGATCGTGATCGAAGGCAGCGGTCGCGCGTTGCTGCCCAGAATGAGGCTGCCCTCCCAGCCCGGTCCCCACCAGCGGTCGACATAGCCCGCATGCACGATCCAGTTCCCAAGCACGGCGGCGACGTAGCTGCCGTCGGCCCGGAACTCCTTGTCATCGGCGGGGTCGACGGCCGCGGTTGCCTGGAGCCGGTACGCGAATCGCCGGCCGGTGAACTGCGCGCCTGCCGACACCTCTCCCGATTCGCGCGGCGTTTCGCCGAACCGCCGCAGCGCCATCGGGGATTCAGACGCGGCGAGGCGTGCATTCCATTCGACCGACCCGGTGCGCTGCGCGCGCCGCGCGCCGGCCTGCACGCGCGCCAGCGCCTGCCGCATCCACTCCGGCGCATCCGCGTCGAGCCGCGCGCCGGAAGCATCGCGCGCCACCTCGCCCCAGGACATCGGCCACGCGGTGACGGGCGCGCGCACGATGCCCGCGTCCGCGAGCAACTGGATGTCGTGACGCAGCCTGGCGTCGCCCGGCGCGATCCAGGGGTCCGCACCGGCTGGCAGGCCTGCAAGAAGGCCCGCTCCGGCCAGGAACATCGCCGTCGTTTTCATTCAGGATCGAGGATCGGTCGGCAAGTACTTGACGTACTTTACAATAATCTCTCAGGTGCGGCGATTTCGCCCGATCCAGGACAGCAATTCGGCGAGCTCGGCCGGCGGGTCTGCCCGGCCCAGGGGCAACAGGCTCTCGCAGATCTTCTTGCCGAGTTCGACCCCCCATTGGTCGAAGGGATTGACGTCCCAGAGCACCGATTCGACGAAGACCTTGTGTTCATAGAAGGCGACGATCGCACCCAGCGTGCGCGGGTCCAGCCTCGGGAACGCGAGCAGCGACAGCGGGCGGCTGCCCGGGTGCACGCGATGCGGCTCCGCAGACTCATGCCCGGCCATCAGCGCCTGGACCTGCGCGAGACAGTTCGCGATGGCGAGTTCGTCCGCCTCGGCATCGGCGGCGGCGGAGAGCGGGAGCAGGAAATCGGCGCTGACCGCCGCGGTGCCCTGGTGCAGCAGCTGGTAGAAGGAATGCTGGGCATTCGAACCCGGTTCACCCCAGATGACGGCGCCCGTGGTCCCCGCGACGGGCTTGCCCTCCCGGGTCACGCGCTTGCCGAGGCTCTCCATCTCGAGCTGCTGCAGGTACGCGGGCAGGCGTGCGAGCCGCTGCGTGTACGGCAGCACGGCATGGCTTTCGCAGCCGAGCCCGTTGCGGTTCCAGTGCGCGATGAGGCCGGCGAGCGCCGGCAGGTTGTCCGCCGCCGGCGCACTGCGGAAGTGCTCGTCCATCGCGTGTGCGCCGGCGAGCAGCGCCTCGAAGTTCGCCGAGCCGATCGCCAGCTCGAGCGCGAGTCCGACCGCCGACCAGAGCGAATAGCGGCCGCCGACCCAGTCCCACATCGCGAAGCGCGCGTCGGCCCCCACGCCGAAGGCATTCATCGCCTCGTGGTTCGTGGAGACGGCCGCGAAGTGCCGCGGCACGGCGCCCTCGCCCAGCCGTCCGGCGAGCCAGCCGCGCACGCGGCGGGCGTTGGCGAGCGTCTCCTGGGTCGTGAAGGTCTTCGAGCAGACGATCACCAGCGTGCGCGCGGGATCGAGCTCAGGGGCCAGGTCGGCGAACTGCGTACCGTCGACGTTCGACACGAAATGCGTGCGCAGCAGCCCGGCGCCGTACGGCGCGAGCGCGGCAGTCGCCATCGCCGGCCCGAGGTCGCTGCCGCCGATGCCGATGTTGACGACGTCCGTGAATCGCGCGCCCCCGGTGCCGGTGCGCCGGCCCTCGTGTACCTCGCGGACGAAAGCCGCACATTGCGCGCGTACGGCCATGACTTCCGCGTGCAGCCCGGCGAGCACGGCAGGCGCCCGGCCGGCCGGAACCCGCAGCAGCGTGTGCAGCGCCGCCCGGCCTTCCGTGGCGTTGACGATCGCGCCCGAGAGGAGCGCCTCGACCTGGCCGCGCAGGTCCCGTGCCTCCGCCAGCCGGACGAGCGCGGCGAATGCGGCCGCATCCAGGCGCTGGCGGCTGAAGTCGAAGAGGATCCCGCAGGCCTCGCGCGAGAATCCCGCGAAGCGATCGGGATCGGAAGCGAAGAGCGCCCGCACCGGTGCCGCGGCCAGCCGTCGCGCGTGGTCCGCGATCGCGTCAGCCAAGGTTGGTGACCCGCGGCGTTGCGGGACCGCCGTCCCGGTAGTACTCGAGATACCAGGCCACGAACTTCGCGACCCCCTCCTCGACCGACGTCGACGGCCGGTAGCCCACGTCGCGCACCAGGTCCTCGGCGTCCGCCCAGGTGTCCGGCACGTCGCCGACCTGCAGCGGCAACAGGTTCTTCTCGGCTTTGCGCCCGAGGCACTGCTCCAGCACCTCGATGTAACGCATCAGCTCGACCGGGCGGTTGTTGCCGATGTTGTACAGGCGATACGGCGCGCGGCTGGTCGCCGGATCCGGCCGATCCCCGTTCCAGTCCGGATTCGGCTTCGCGACATGATCGAGCGCGGCGATGACCCCGCCCGCGATGTCGTCCACGTAGGTGAAGTCGCGGCGGTGCTTGCCGTAGTTGAAGACGTCGATCGGCCGGCCCGCGAGGATGTTGCGCGTGAACAGGAACAGTGCCATGTCCGGCCGCCCCCAGGGCCCGTACACCGTGAAGAATCGCAGTCCCGTCACCGGCAGGCCGTAGAGCGCCGCGTACGTGTGCGCCATCAGCTCGTTGGCCTTCTTGGTCGCCGCGTAGAAGGACAGCGGATGGTCGACGTTGTCGTGCACCGAGAACGGCATCTTCGTGTTGGCGCCGTAGACCGAACTGGTCGAGGCGAACACCAGATGCTCGACGCCATGGTGGCGGCAACCCTCCAGCACGTGCAGCGTGCCGGTCAGGTTGCTGTCGGCGTAGGCGTGCGGATTCTCGACTGAATAGCGCACGCCGGCCTGAGCCGCGAGGTGCACGACGCGCTCGATCCGCGAATTCCCGAACAGCGCTTCCATCGCAGGGCGGTCGGCGAGGTCAATGCGCTCGAAGCGGAAGCCGCGCCGCGGCGTGAGCCGGGCGAGCCGCGCCTCCTTGAGGGTCGGGTCGTAGTACGGGTTCAGGTTGTCGAGGCCGATGACCTCGTCCCCGCGCGCGAGCAGGCGCTCGCTCACGTGGTAACCGATGAATCCCGCCGCGCCGGTGACGAGCACCCGCATCAAAGGCGTCCGTCGGACTGCCCGCGATCGAGCAGGTACTTGACGTCGTAGATGACGTGGCGGCGCTTCGCCAGCCGCCGGATATCCGCCGGCTTGAGCGTCAGGAACTCGCGGTGGCCCACCGCCAGGACGATGGCGTCGTATCGGCCGCGTGCAGGGCGCTTCACGAGTTTGATGCCGTACTCTTCCTCGGCGTCGCGGGCGCTGACCCAGGGATCCCAGACGTCGACACGCGCGCCTTTCTCCTTCAGCTCGAATACCAGGTCCGCGACCTTGGAATTGCGCAGGTCGGGCGTGTTCTCCTTGAACGCCAGACCCATCACCAGGATGCGCGACGACTTCACGTGGATGCGCTTGGCGGCCATCAGCCGGATGACCTCGCCCGCGACATAAAGGGCCATGCCGTCGTTGATGCGCCGGCCGGCGAGGATCATCTCAGGGTGATAGCCGATCTGCTGCGCCTTGTGCGTCAGGTAATACGGGTCGACGCCGATGCAGTGCCCGCCGACCAGGCCGGGACGGAACGGCAGGAAGTTCCACTTGCTGCCGGCCGCGTCGAGAACTTCCTGCGTGTCGATGCCCAGGCGGTTGAAGATCATCGCCAGCTCGTTGACGAGCGCGATGTTGACGTCGCGCTGCGTGTTCTCGATGACCTTGGCCGCCTCCGCGACGCGTATGGAGGACGCGGCATGCGTGCCGGCCGTGACGATCCTCGCGTAGAGCCGGTCGACGAATGCCGCCACCTCGGGCGTCGAGCCGGAGGTCACCTTGCGGATGGTCGGGAGCCTGTGGGTCTTGTCGCCCGGGTTGATGCGCTCGGGGCTGTAGCCGGCGAAGAAGTCGCGGTTGAACGCGAGGCCTGACACGCGCTCGAGGATCGGCACGCAGAACTCCTCCGTGCACCCCGGGTAGACGGTCGACTCGTAGATGACGACGTCGCCGCGCTTCAGGACCTTGCCGACCGACTCGCTCGCGCGCTCGAGCGGCGTCAGGTCCGGGCGCTTGTACTCGTCGATCGGCGTCGGCACCGTGACCACGAACACGTTGCACCGGCGAAGATCCCGGAGTTCCGCCGTGAATCGCAGGCGCTTGGCGGCGCGCAGCTCCCTGGGCTCGACTTCCAGCGTCCGGTCCCGGCCGCGGTGCAGCTCGGCGATGCGCTGCGGGTTGACGTCGAAACCCGTGGTGTCGAAATGCCTGCCGAACTCGACCGCGAGCGGAAGCCCGACGTAGCCGAGGCCCACCACGCCGATCCGGCAGTCGCGGAGCGAGGGTCCGCTCGGCCGTTTACGCGCCACGCGCAGCCCCGGCGCGGAAAAGCGCGCGGCCGCCCGAGGCGCGCTCGATCGCCTCCAGCGCCTGCTCGTGCGCGGCGAGCTCGGCCGCGCTCGCCTGCACGACCGGGATGTGCACGCCTCCGCGGTTGACGGGCGCCGCGGGCGTCGCGGCGCCGGTTGCGGTTCCCGAGTCGAGGCCCAGCGCCGCCTGGCCGCCGCTCATCGCCAGGTACACGTCGGCGAGGATGCGGGCGTCCTTCAGGGCGCCGTGCAGGTCACGGCCTGAGTTGTCGACGTTGTAGCGCTTGCACAGCGCGTCGAGGCTGTTGCGCTGGCCCGGATGCATCCGGCGCGCGAGCGCGAGCGTGTCGAGCACGCGGCAACGCCCGGCGATGGTGCAGTCGATGCCGGCGGCCGCGAGCTCCGCGTCGAGGAAGCCGACGTCGAACGCCGCGTTGTGGATCACGAGTTCGGCGCCTTCCACGAAGGCGAGGAACTCGGCGGCGACTTCCGCGAAGACCGGCTGCGTCGCGAGGAATTCGTTCGTGATGCCGTGCACCGCGAGCGCGCCCGGGTCCACGTCCCGCCCGGGTTTCAGGTAGCGATGCCAGTGGCGGCCGGTCGGCCTGCGATGCAGCAGCTCCACGCAGCCGATCTCGATGACGCGGTGGCCTTCTGCAGGCTCGAGCCCGGTGGTTTCGGTGTCGAGGACGATCTGGCGCACGGTGCGGAAGGATAGCAGCTGGGAATAAAGGGGACGCACCCCTTTACCCGCAGGCAGCGCCCAATTCAGACGCTGCCTCGCGCTAAAGGGGTGCGTCCCCTTTATTCCCGAGCCCGTCGATGCCCCGGTTCGCGAGTGCGTCGGCGCGCTCGTTCTCCGGATGTCCGGAATGGCCGCGAACCCAGTGCCACTCGACGTCGTGGGCCGCCGCGAGTTCGTCCAGCCGCTGCCAGAGATCCTGATTCTTGACCGGCTTGCGATCCGCGGTGCGCCAGCCGCGACGCTTCCAGTCGGCAAGCCAGGTGGTGATCCCGTCGCGCACGTACTGCGAGTCGGTGTACACCGCGACCCGGCACCGCCGCTGCAGCGCCTCGAGCGCCCGGATCGCCGCGGTCAGCTCCATGCGGTTGTTGGTGGTGTCGCGCTCGCCGCCGAACAGTTCGCGTTCGCGTCCGCGGTAGCGCAGCACCGCGCCCCATCCGCCGGCGCCCGGATTGCCGCGGCAGGCGCCGTCCGTGTAGATCTCGACGCGGTTCAAGAGACTCGCCGCGCCGCGGGCTCGGCGAGGCCGCCGATCACGGCGGTGCGCAGGCGCTTGCGCAGGCGCACGGGGGTCATCGAGTGCACGCGCTTGCGCGCGCGCAGCAGGTACGCGCCGGACAGGCGCGGCCAGGCACGGCGGCCGGCGCGTTCCAGCACGCCGCGCGCGCGCGTCGCGGCGAGACTCGCGGCGGGCAGCGCGTACAGGTAGCGCCCCGGCGGACCGACCTCGAATCCGACCAGCTTCAGCCAGTCCGCCAGACGCGCCGCCGGAATCATCCGCAGCAAGCCGGGCGGGCACCCACCACGCGTGAAGGCGTGGCGCAACGACCACGCGCCGAGCGGCTCGAAGCCGAGCACCACGAGCTCGCCCTCGCCGGCGAGCACGCGGGCCGCCTCGCGCAGCACCTCGTGCGGCTCCGGCGTGAACTCGAGCGTATGGGGCAGCAGCATCACGTCGACGCTGTCCGATTGCAGGGCCAGGGCTGCGGGTTCCGAGACCAGCCCCGCGCCCGGCGACGGCCGGTCCGCCACCAGGGCCGCGCGGCGCGTCCGCGCGTGCGACAGGAACAGGTCGCCGTCGCCCCAGCGGCCGACCTGCAGGCAATGCAGGCCAAATGCGCACTCGAGCGCTTCCGCGACGATGTCGCGCTCCTGGGCGATGACCATGCCGCCGAGCGGCCCGGCCAGCCAGGCGTCGAGATCGGCGGCTTGTCGCGTCATGGCGAAAGCATACCTTCGCGTAAAAAGGGGACGCCAACCTTTTTGCAGCAAGGAAGGGGGAGGGGATTGGAAATGTATGACAAGTAGCTTGTCATTCTTCTGGGCAATGAGCCGGCAGAAATCGCCAACGACGAATGACAAGCTACTTGTCATACATTTCCAATCCCCTCCCCCTTCCTTGCTGCAAAAAGGTAAGCGTGCCCTTCTTGCGCCGTTACACTTTCTGCATGCTCGACGTTCGGCCGATCCCGGCCTTCCGCGACAACTACATCTGGATGATCCGCGGCGCCGACGCGCCGCGCTCGGTGGCCGTCGTGGATCCGGGTGACGCCCGCCCGGTGCTGGAGACACTTTCGGCGGAAGGACTGCGCCTCGAGGCGATCCTCGCCACCCATCATCATGCCGATCACGTCGGGGGGATCGCCGCACTCGTCGCGGCGACCGGCGCGCGCGTGGTCGGTCCCGGGCGCGAACGGATGCCCGTCGACTGCGAGCGTGTCGGCAACGGCGCGGTCGTTTGCCTGCCCGCGCTGCGGCTCGAGTTCCAGGTCCTGGACGTGCCCGGCCACACCGCCGGGCACATCGCCTTTGCCGGGCACGGGGCCCTCTTCTGCGGGGATACGCTGTTCAGCGCCGGATGCGGGCGACTTTTCGAAGGCACACCCGGGCAGATGCTCGCCTCGCTGGACCGCCTGGCGGAATTGCCCGAGGAAACCCATGTCTATTGCGGGCACGAATACACGGAGGCCAACCTGCGATTCGCCCTCGCCGTGGAACCCGCCAACTCGGCCATAATGGACTATGTCAAACGGGCTGCGGCAATCCGGGCAGAGGGGCTGCCTACGTTGCCGTCAACCCTCGGGCTTGAGAAGCGCGTCAATCCTTTTCTGCGCACCCGCCATGAAGATGTCAAATCAGCGGCCGAAGGCCGGGCCGGCAGGATGCTGTCGACGCCGGTCGCGGTGTTCACGGAAGTTCGCAGCTGGAAGGATACGTTCTGATGGTTGACGCCCGATGCCGGATCCTGACGCCGTTCCTGCTGGCCGCCGCCGCTGTCGCGGTTGCCGGCTGCGCCTCGCAGCCCGTCGCCACCGGAGCCGCACTGCCGGTCGAGCAGGTGGTGGACGTCCCGGCCGAAGCCGTGGAACCCGCGTCCCAGGATTCGGCCGCAACGACGCCCGAGGAGCTCGAGGCGCTCGCGCCGGAAGTCGCGCCGCTCGCGCCGGCCGTTGCCTATGGCGACGTCATCGTCCGTATCCGCAGCAAGCTCTCGCTCCCGCAGGTGAGCCACCCTCGCGTCGACCGCGAGATCGAGTGGCTGCAGCGCAATCCCGATTACCTGGCGCGCGTATTCGGTCGCGCCCAGCGCTACCTGCACCACGTCGCCAACGAGGTCGAGTTCCGCGGACTGCCGGGCGACCTCGCGCTGCTGCCGGTCGTCGAGAGCGCGTTCAACCCGTTCGCCTACTCGCGCGCGCACGCGTCCGGGCTCTGGCAGTTCATCGCGCCGACCGGCGAACGCTACGGCCTCAGCCGGAACTACTGGCAGGACGAGCGCCGCGACGTGCTCGAGTCCACGCGCGCGGCCCTCGAGTACCTCACGGCGCTGAACGAGCGTTTCGACGGCGACTGGTTCCTGGCGATCGCGGCTTACAACTACGGCCAGGGCAACGTGCAGCGGGCCATCAACCGCAACAAGGCGCTCGGCCGGCCGACCGATTTCTTCTCGCTCTCGCTGCCTGCCGAAACGCGCGCGTACGTGCCCAAGCTGGTGGCGCTCGCGAAGATGGTCCGCGATCCGGACCGCTACGGCTTCTACCTGCCGCCGATCCCCGACGCTCCCTATTTCCGCGTCGTGCCGACCGGCGGCCCGGTGGACCTGCGCCTGATGGCGGAACTCGCGGGCGTCGATCCCGAGGAACTGCATGCGCTGAACCCGGCCTGGAACCGCTGGATGACGGACCCGGACGGCCCGCACCGCGTGCTGGTTCCCGAGGTGGTGGCGGACAATTTCACGGTCAGGCTGGCGGCGCTCGATGCCAATGCCCGGGCCGGCCTGGCCGTGCACACCGTGGCCCCGGGGGAGTCGCTCGCGTCCATCGCCGGTCGGTACAAGGTGCCGGAGTCCGTCGTGGATCGCATGAACGAGGGTCCGCAGTCCGGACTGCAGCCAGGCGACGCCCTGTGGGTGCCCGCGGGCGACGTCTCGCAGCTGCGCGCCGGGCTCGGCGCCGACCTCGAGCGGCGGGTCCACCGTGTCCGGAGCGGCGAATCCCTGTGGAGCATTTCGCGCAAGTACGGAATGACGGTTTCGCAGCTCGCCCGCATGAACCAGATTTCCACCAAGTCCGTGCTCCAGCCGGGGCAGCGCCTGCAGGTCGCGGGCAGCGCCGGCAGCGGCGGCAGCGCGGCCGCCGACACGGCGCGCGTCGCCGCGGCGGACGGCAAGGTGAAGTACAAGGTCAGGCGCGGCGACACGCTCTCCGGGATCGCGCGCCGCTACGCGGTGACCGTCCGCGAGCTGCAGTCATGGAATAACATGGGCGGCAGCACCGCCTTGCGCGCCGGGCAGTCCCTGACGATCCACGTGGGCGGGGGCTCGGGCATCGGCGGCTAGAGCACGTCGGAGGGAAGGCATGGGGTTCCTGGCTGGCAAGAAGGCCCTCATCGTGGGGCTCGCGACCGATCGTTCCATCGCCTGGGGCATCTCCCAGGCCATGCACCGCGAGGGCGCGCAACTCGCCTTCAGCTACCAGAACGACCGCATCAAGGACCGCGTGATCGAGCTCGCCGGCCAGGTCGGCTCCCGCCTCGTCATGCCGATGGACGTCGGCGTCGACGCCGAAATCGAGTCCGCGTTCGCGCGCATCCGCGCGGAGTGGTCCTCGCTCGACATCCTGGTCCACTCGGTGGCCTTCGCGCCGCGCGAGGCGCTGACCGGCGGTTTCGTCGAGGCGACCACGCGCGCCAACTTTGCGACCGCGCACGACGTCTCGAGCTACAGCCTCACCGCCCTCGCGCGCGCCGCCCTGCCGCTCATGGCGGGACGCGCCGGGGCGATCCTCACCCTCTCCTACCTCGGCGCCGTGCGGTCCATCCCGGCCTACAACGTCATGGGCCTCGCCAAGGCGAGCCTCGAGGCCAACGTGCGCTTCCTGGCCGCCGACCTCGGCCCGAAGAACATCCGCGTCAACGCGATCTCGGCGGGCCCGATCAAGACGCTCGCCGCGGCGGGCATCCCGGGCTTCCGCAAGATGCTGCACCACGTCGAGCAGGTGTCGCCGCTCAAGCGCAACGTGACGATCGAGGACGTCGGCAACGCCGCCGCCTTCCTCTGTTCCGACCTTGCCGCGGGCATCACCAGCGAGACGCTCTACGTCGACGCGGGGTACTCGCACGTGGGGATGAGCTTCCCGGAGTAGGCGCCGCAGCACTGCGGACGGAGGCCGGGCGGGGACCCTCGCTCGTTCCGCCGGAACTTTAGTCACTCGCTCGGGGACCCGCCCGGCCTCCGTCCACGCCGCCGCGGCTCCAGGCGAGCGCGCGAATCTCGCGAGCGGGGGCTTGCGGGGTCCCGAACGAGCGAATGTCCGATCTTCTGAGCGAGTGAGGGAACCCCGCGCCCCCGCTCGCGAGACTGGCGCGTTCTACTCGAACAGCTGCGGGTTGACGTCGACCTCGGCCCCGGCGCGCATGGCCGTGACGTACACCGTCGCATCGGACATGGCCTGCCGGTCGCGCGCCTGGTCATGGGCCGCCCGACGCGCGTCGACTTCGAGCGCATCGAGCTTGCCCGGCTGCGCGGCCGTCACCGTCCAGAGCGCAGCATCGCCGTTCGCCAGGGTCGCGGTACCGAACTGCCCCCCGCCCGCGGGTGCCGGCGCGCGAAATGCCGCTTCGAGCACTTCACCCGGCACGCTTGGATCGTCCCGGCGCACCACCCTGGGCGTCTCCGTGCCGCCCTCGGCGCGCCAGGGCGCCACGGTCGCCTGCCAGGTCGCACCACCGGCCAGCGCCTCGACGGCCTCGGAGGCGCGTGCGGCGGCCAGCGCTGCGGCAGCCTCCAGACGCGCGGCCTCCACGACCTGATCGCGCACTTCGTCGAGCGGTCGCACGCGAGCCGGCTCGTGCGCCTTCACGCCCAGCGCGACGACCTTGCCAGGCGCGATCTCGACGACGCGCAGCTCACGCCCGGCGATGACCTCGGGCGAGAAAATGGCCTCGATCACCTCCGGCGTCGCGCCGAGCTCCCCGCCGCCGGCCCGCGTAAAGCGTTCGATGCGCTGCACGGGCCTGCCGACCCCGGCCGCAACCGATTCCAGGTCGCCTGCGGCCTCGAATGCGAGCGTATCGAGCTCTTCCTGCGCGTCGCCGAATGCCTTTTCGACCTGGGAGCGCCGGAATTCAGGCTCGAGTTCTGCCCGCACCTCCTCGAAGCTGCGCACCACCTCGGGCGTCGCGGATTCCAGCCTGATCACGTGCCAGCCAAACTCGGTCTTGACCGGCCCGCGGATCTCGCCCGGCTGCATCGCCCAGACCGCATCCGCAAAGGGACCGACGAAGTCGGCGCGCTCGGCCTCGCCGAGGTCGCCGCCCGTCTCCTTGGATGCCGTGTCGTCGGACAGCTCGCGGGCGAGCGCGGCGAAATCCTCACCCGCTACGGCGCGCTCGTAGGCCTGCTTCGCCCTGGCCTCGGCGGCCGCGTCGTCGCCGGCGACCAGGATGTGGCGCGCGCGGCGGCGGCCCGGCGTCGTGTAGCGCGACTTCACCTCTTCGTAGTGCTCGCGCAGGGCCGGTTCGGAGATGTCCGCCCGGGCGGCGAAGTCATCGATGTCGAGCTCGACGAACTCGACGGTCGCCTGCTCCTCGGTCATGTAACGCGATTCATTGGCCGCGTGGTACTTCGCGATGGCGGCGTCGTCGAGCCGGACTTCGGCCTCGAAACGGGACGCGGGCACGGCGACCCAGCCGACGGTGCGGACCTCGTCACGCAGCGCGACCGACCGCGCGAGTTCGGCGGGCAGCACGAAGGCCGAGGCGTAGAGGCCCCGGTCGAGCTGTTTCGCGAGGACGAACTGGCGCTGTTCCGCCTCGAAGCGCTCCGGCGTGAGCCCGACCGAACGCAATGCCGCGTGATAGGCATCCGGCGAGAAGCGGCCCTCCACCTGGAAGGCGGGGATGTTGCTGATGGCCTCGAGCACTTCGGTGTCGGTCGCCTGAAAGCCGAGCTTGCCGGTGCGCTGGCGAAGCAGCTCCGCCTGCACCGCCCGGTCGAGCACGCGCTTCTGGATGGTCTTGCGAAGCTCATCGGAGACGCCGGCATCACCCAGCATCGCCTGCATCCGGGACATCTCGTCCTGGTAGTCGCGCTGCACTTCGGCGACCGGGATCTCGCGGCCATTCACCTCGACGCCGCGGGCGCGCGTGAGGCCCCCCGAATCCGTGCTGAAGTTGACGCCCCAGAACACGAAAACGATGCCGAGCGCGACCAGGATCGCGACCGCGAAAATGCCTTTCAGCTTGTCATGGATGGTCTGGAGCATGGGTGCGCCTGGGACCCCAAAAAAACGGGGCGCTAGGGTAGCATGGCCGCCTTCCGACCCGAAGCCAGGAGCCTGGGATGCCGATCCGCGCCGCCGTCCTGATCATCGCCGCGCTCGCCGCCGCGCCCGCCGCGCTCGCCGCGGCCAAGAAGCCCGTGTTCTCGCCGCTGGACGTGTTCTCGCTGGAGTGGGCGAGCGACCCCGAGATCTCGCCGGACGGCGCGCGCATCGCGTACGTGCGGCGCTCGTTCGACATCAAGACCGACACGCGGCGCGGGGCGATCTGGCTCATCGACCGGGACGGTAGCAACCACCGGCCGCTGGCGGGCACCGCGGGCAGCCAGGGCAGCCCGCGCTGGTCGCCGGACGGCACGCGCCTCGCGTTCGTCGCCGCGGACGGCGACGGCGCGCAGATCCACCTGCACTGGTTCCGGGACGGCGTGACCGCACGGGTGACGAACCTGCTGCAGGCACCGTCCAGCCTCGCCTGGTCGCCCGACGGGCGACAGCTCGCCTTCGTCATGCGCGTGCCGGCAAAGCGCGAACCGCTGGCCGTGAAGCTGCCCGAGAAACCCGAGGACGCGAAATGGGCCGAGCCGCTCAAGGCCATCGACCGCATGGTCTACCGCGCCGACGGCGAGGGCTACCTGCCGGATGCCTTCGCGCAGGTGTTCGTCGTCCCGGCCGAGGGCGGCACGCCGCGCCAGCTCACCGACGGCGCTTTCGACCACGGCGACCTCGCCTGGTCGGCGGATGGCAGCGAAATCCTCCTGTCGGCGAATCGGCACGACAACGCGGACCTGGAACCGAACGACAGCGAGATTCACGCCGTTGACGTCGCGACCGGCAGCCTCCGGGCGATCACCAGCCGCTTCGGCCCGGACGCGCAACCCGCCGCCTCGCCGGACGGCAAGTACGTGGCCTACGTCGGCTACGACGACCGCTACCAGGGCCACCAGCGCACGCGCCTGTACCTGCTGCGCCGCGACAATGGCGAGGTGCGCGAGCTCGCCGCCGACCTCGACCGCGACGTCGAGAACCCGACCTGGAGCCGCGACAGCCGCCGCATCTATTTCCAGTACGACGACCAGGGCATGACGCGCATCGCGGAGGCGGACCTGGCCGGCCGAATCACCAGCATCGTTGACGACCTCGGCGGCGAAGGCTGGTCACGGCCCTACGGCGGCGGCTCGTTCTCGGTCGCCCGGGACGGCACGATCGCCTACAGCGCCAACTCGAGCTACGACGTCGCGGCAGTGGCGGTACATGACGGCGGCAAGTCGCGGCGCCTGACCTCGCTCAACGACGACCTCCTCGCGCTGCGCGAACTCGGACAGGTCGAGGAGATCTGGAGCACGACGCCGGTGGACGGCCGTCGCGTGCAGAGCTGGCTGATCCGCCCGCCCGGATTCGACCCGGCGAAGAAGTACCCGCTGATCCTCGAGATCCACGGCGGCCCCCACACCAACTACGGGCCGCGGTTCGCCGCGGAACTGCAGCTCTACGCAGCCGCCGGCTACAACGTGCTGTTTTCGAACCCGCGCGGGAGCACGAGTTACGGCGAGGACTTCGGCAACGCGATCCATCACGCCTACCCGGGCCGCGATTTCGACGACCTCATGGCGGCGGTGGACGCGGCGATCGCGCGCGGCGGCGTGGATCCGGATCGCCTGTTCGTGACCGGCGGCAGCGGCGGCGGCGTCCTGACCGCCTGGATCGTCGGAACGACCGACCGCTTCCGCGCCGCCGCGGTGCAGAAGCCCGTGATCAACTGGGCGAGCTTCGCGCTCACGGCGGACCTGCCGAACGTCTTCTACAAGTACTGGTTCCCGGCGCCCCCCTGGGAGGACTACGAAGCCTACTGGCAGCGCTCCCCGCTCTCGCGCGTCGGCAACGTGAAGACGCCGACCATGGTCGTCACCGGCGAACTCGACTACCGCACGCCGATCTCGGAGTCGGAGCAGTACTACCAGGCCCTGCGCATCCGCGGCGTCGACACGCTGCTCGTGCGCGTCCCGGGCGCCTCGCATTCCCTCGACGTGCGCCCGAGCCAGCTCGCCGCCCGCGTCGCCTACATCCTCGCCTGGTTCGCCAAGCACGACCCGGCGGCGACCCCGGCCGTCGCCAAATCGGCTGCCGCGTCGCCAGCCGCCGCGAGCGAGGCGACCTCGCGAGCAAGCGACTAAGTTCCGGCGGAGCGCGCGAGCGAGAGTCGCCCCGCGAAGCGGCGGCTGGAAGACATGGGGCCGAATGGACGAAGGGCCGTCATCGCTGACGGCCCTCGTGCCTGCAAAATTGGCGGAGCGGACGGGACTCGAATCCAAGGATACGGCGGAGGAATCAGTAAGTTACTGATTTACTTATAGCCGAAATCCCCGACAGTCCCCCTAAACCCCCAGATTTGCCACTAGATTTGCCACTAGCGAGCCATCATGCGGACTAAGGCGTCGCGCGAAGTTCGTCGTTTGAAAGGTATTCGAAATCGTCTTGTCACTGCTATCGAGAGCCGGAAATGGCCCTGAACTGAACTAAATTCGCTCTAGCCCGATCCATTCCATTTTTGCCATAGCCAATAGATCGCTATGATCTGCCAACAAGCGAAGAAAAAGATCAATCCCGCCCAAATTCGATTCGGCGGATACGTGATCCCCATGAGCGAAAGTGGGATCAGAGTAATTGCCGCAAATGCCATCGTTCCGAACGCAGGTGCAACAAGCGCAAATAGGATCATGCGTGTCCGCCGTGTCATTTGCATGTTCCTTCGACGCTCTTCGGGCATGTCGGTACCGCGGGAGGTTGTGCGCCGCTGAAAATTGCTCCCGCACTCTGCCCAAGAACCTCACCTACTTGGCTTGGAGGCGTAGGATCTGGTCCGAAACTGTAGTCGCCTGAACCGGGAACATCACCTCCTGGTATACCTTGCCCTTGCACCAAGCGCTCAGACTCTGCGGCAGCGGCTCTTGCTTCGCCAGCAGCCCCGCCCGCGGCTTTGAACCCCGCGGCTGCTGCAACGTCACCTAATACAGATCCGCCGGCAGCGAACGCGGCACCTTGCGCCGCTCCACTAACGAGCTGTCCGCCCGTTGCGCCCTGTTCTCCGCCGCTTCCAATACGCGCATTGGCTTCCGTCTGGGCGGCGCCGGTTGCCGCACCAACAACAGCGTTCGCCGCAGCACGTTGTGCGATTGCAGCGGCACCAGCCGCAGCGATTTTTCGACCGATCACCCCCGCTGCACCTCCGCCTGTCGCACCCGAAGCAGCCGCTGCCGCCACTCGGCCCACCCCTTTCCAGCTACTTAGCGTCCCACGGCGATACTCAGAGTAGGCTTGTACACCGCCGCTAATTGCAGCACCAACCGCAATCCAAACCCATTCTCCAGTTGGATCCGCTTTGTTGAGCGGATCGTTGTACACGTAGGCGTACAGATTGAAGTCGTCCTGGTAGCCGACCGGATCGGTCTGCAGGAACCGGCCGAGTGTGGGGTCGTAGACCCGCGCCTTGTAATGGTAGAGCTTCACTTCGGGCAGCGCGATCTGTCCGGTGTAGCGGAACCGCGAGCCAGAGAAATCATTGCCCGCCGGCTCTCCGAACGCCCCGTAGCGATAGACCGTGGCGACAGCCGAGCCATCGGTCCAGGCGACGATCGAGCCGCGCTCGTCCGGGTGCAGCCAGCGCTTGGTGGTCAGGCCGGAGCCTTCGTACCAGACGATTGGCTCGTCGATGCCGGGTCCGTGGGCGTAGCGCCGGAGGACCGTCGCGCCGTTGTACTCCCCGATCAGCCGGTCCCCTTCGTACAGGAAGTCGGTCGTCGTGGCTCCGGCCGTGGTCTGCCTGAGCCGCCCGAGCGGGGGTTCTACCCCGATTCTGCGAACACTTTCACCAAAGCTCAATGAAGCGGACCGTCTCAGGCCGACGATTATTCTCCCGCGACAGGCGCACGAGTCCGAAACTCGCGCACTCCTACCGTGCGGCGCGACTTTGTCTGACAAGAATGCGGCTTTCCCAAAGGCCCCTGGATAGTGCCTACCGGCCGTGACCGCGAACCTGCTCTTCCAGGAGCCAGTCGTGCGTCTCGTCGCCTTTACGGGCGTACTCGGGTTGATGGACCAATGGGACGTTTTCGCGCCGAAGCGGCGGCAAGTGATCGTCCTTCTGCGCCGCCGGACCGGCTGTTCGGCACGTGTCACCCAGCCGGAGGCAGAACACCTTGGAACGACCGCCAGCACCGAGCAATTTCGCGATCCGAGTGAACTCGGGATCGACCGCATGCCGATGCAGCCTTTACGAGACGACGAGCCACGTTGACCGACTTATGTCGTCGAGCTTCCGATCCCCTCCCGCTCGACGATCATTGACGTCAACGGACGCCGCTTCGGCTCCGCCAGGCGTAAAGCGTGTCCTGGTCACGCAGCAGGAACAAAGCAAAGCATGCGGCCAACATCGGCCAGGCGGCATAGAACAGCCGACCTTCGGCGGGATCAAGATACTTGGGAAACGACGCCAGCGTCGAGATCGCGTGAAAGACGAGCACCGCGCCGAAGGTGAATGTCTTGGCGATTCCGAGCAGGAACCCGACGATGATCACAAGTTCTATCGCGCCGAGCGCGTATAGCATCGCGGGCCCCAGTCCGCCGATGAAATAGAAGTGCTCGAAAACACTCGCGGCATGAACTGGCGCCAGGAACTTGTCGAGCGTCCATACGAGCATGACAAGGAAGACGGTGAGGCGCAGCGCCAGCAGCGCCGCTTGCAGACGAGTAGTGGGAGACATGCCGGTCCTCCATTTTGAATAAAGCCCTGTCTGAATGTCGCCAGCCAGGACCGTTAAGTCAGCACTGTTCGCCGTCGGCTGCCATGGCTAAGTTGCAGCGGCCACGGGAATTCGCTGCGCGTTCCGTTCGAGCCACTGCCGAAACGACTGCAGCTCCGGATACAGCTGTCGCGTCGCATCGACCGGGCGCGAGGCACCGTATTGCGCCTCGAACTCCTGTTTGAACTGAAACATGTTGGCGAGGTCCGCGGCGCCCGGGAAACCGAGCTTGGCGTAGTCGGCGACCGGCATGTCGTAATGCGCCACGGGCCCGCCCAGGGCGCGCGATAGCTCCGCGGCCATCTGGGCTCCAGTCAGGTGCTCGCCGGCGATGCCGATGGTCTTGCCGATGACCGATTCGCCGCGCCCAAACAGCGCGAGCGCGCAGGGCCCGATGTCGGACACGGCAATGCCCGGCAGTTTCTTGTTGCCCATCGGCAGCAGGAAGAACAGCTTGCCATCGGCACCCCGGCGCGGACCCATGCCGAAGTGGATCAGGTTGTCCCAATAGAAGAAGGTACGCAGATACGTCACTGGCAATCCGGCGAACAGCTTGTCGGCCTCCCCCTTGCCGTCGTAGTGCGGCACCCGGTACTTCTCCAGCAACACCGGCATGCGTGGATCGGACAATGGCACGAACTCGCGGATATCCTCCAGCGTCGACCAGATGACGTGCGCAACGCCGGTGCTTTTCGCCGCGCGAGCGATGTTTCCGGCCTGGGAAACCTCGCGTTCCGGCGAAAAGTGCTCCCAGAAGTTCGTGACCGCAAAAACGCCGTGCGCGCCCGCGAACGCGCGCGCGAGCGAAGCCTCGTCGTCGAGGTCCGCTGCGACGACTTCGGCGCCTCGCGCGGCAAGGGCCCGCGCCGCAGCGCCGTCAGTCTTGCGCGTCAGCGCCCGCAGCGCGTATTTCTTCGTGGAATCGTCGAGTATCGCCTGTGCAAGACCGCCGCCCTGGGCCCCGGTGGCGCCGATGACGGCAATGACGGGTCTGGATGACATCAGATTGCTCCTTGGTTACGGGAATCGCGCCAGCGCAGCGCGCGATGGAGGAACGCGGCAAGCATCCAAGCCTGAGACCCGCCCAGCGGCCGTTGTATTACAGCCCGGGCTTGAGCAGCGGCGACAGGCGGGCGCGCGTCGCCGGCGACATGGCCTCCGGCGGGGTGACGAGCGCGCTCGCGAGTGCGTGGTGTGCAGCCGATGGCGGCAGCTCGGCGGCAATCAATGGAATCGCCGATTTCAGGATGCGCTCTGCCAGGCTGACGTTCTTCCTGAGGTTGGCGATGGCGGAGTCCGCAGTCACCGCGGCTTCGCGCGGGTGCCAGCAGTCGTAATCGGTCGCGAATGCGAGCAGTGCATACGCCATCTGGGCCTCGCGGGCGAGCCTCGCCTCCGGCATCGCAGTCATGCCGATGACGCTTGCACCCATGGCGCGATAACGTTGCGACTCCGCTCGGGTGGAGAAACCCGGTCCCTCGATGCAGACGTAGGTTCCGCCATCATGCAGGTGCACGCCGTCCGGCAGGCCCGCGGCATCGCAGGCGCGCCGCAACACGCCGGCGAGCGCCGGGCATACCGGGTCGGCAAGCGAAACGTGCGCCACGGCGCCGTCGCCAAAGAACGTTTGACCGCGCCTTTTCGTCAGGTCTATGAACTGGTCAGGTAGGACCACGTCCAGCGGGCGGATCTCCTCGCGCAGCGAACCGACGGCGGAGACTGATACCAGGTAACTCGCACCGAGCGATTTCAGCGCCCAGAGATTGGCACGATACGGCACCTCGCCGGGCAGCAGGGTGTGAGCGCGCCCATGCCGCGCCAGGAATGCGACCTCGGCACCATCCAGCCGCCCGGTGACGATCACATCCGACGGACGCCCGTACGGCGTGTCGATGACGTTTTCGCTCACGTCCTGCAGGCCGGTCATCTGGTAGAGACCGCTGCCTCCCACGACGCCGATGACTGCACGCGACATGCGCAGAACATACACTGAAACCCGCGCCGCCTGTCCCCGAAATATTTTCCCGCCGGACTCGGTCCATTGCCTCAGGAGCTACACTGTAATCTATGCATGCCACACTCCCCCTGCTGCGCACAACGGATTTTCCGCGCATCCACCGGCGCAGACTCGAAACCCTGCAGGTCAACCTGGGATATCGCTGCAACCAGGCCTGCCTGCATTGCCACGTGAATGCGGGTCCGACCCGCAAGGAGATGATGGACGCGGAGACGCTGGCGCTGATACCGGAAGTTCTGGCGGTGCGTGGAATCGAGACGCTCGACCTGACGGGTGGCGCCCCCGAGCTTCACCCCGGATTCCATGATGTCGTCGGCGCGGCACGCGCGATGAACGTGCGCGTCATCGATCGCTGCAATCTCACCATCCTTTTCGAGCCGGGACAGGAGCATCTCGCCTCCTTCCTGGCCGCAGAGCGCGTCGAGATCGTCGCGTCCATGCCGTGCTACTCGGCCGACAATGTCGACAGGCAGCGCGGCGACGGCGTGTTCGACAAGAGCATCGCCGCGCTCCAGCTCCTGAATGGCCTGGGTTATGCGCGGCCGGGCAGCGGGTTGACGCTGAACCTGGTGTACAACCCGCTCGGCCCGACGCTTCCGCCCGCCCAGGGCCCGCTGCAGGCGACCTACAAGCGCGAGCTCGAGGAACGATTCGGGATCGTCTTCAATGAGCTATATACGCTGACCAACATGCCGATCAAGCGATTTGGCAGCACGCTGGTGTCAAAGGGCAGCTTCCACGACTACATGCGGCTGCTGCGCGAGAACTATGCAGCGGGAAACCTCGAAGGCGTCATGTGCCGCACGCTGGTCAGCGTGGACTGGCGCGGTCGCCTCTACGATTGCGACTTCAACCAGCAGCTCGGGCTCCCCCTGCCCGGATCGCAGCGACTTCATCTTCGCGACCTGCTCACGATCGATCCGGAGAGCCGCCCGATTGCGACCGCCGATCACTGCTACGGCTGCACCGCGGGCCAGGGCAGCAGCTGCGGCGGCGCGCTGAATGACTGAACCGCCGAAGTCCCGACGGCGCGTATTGCGGATCCTGATCGTCGCGGCGATTGCGACTGGCGTCGCCGCATTCTTCCTTCTGGGCTTGCACGATCACCTGACGCTGGAGGCGCTTCGTGCCGGTCGCGACACGCTCCAGGACGCCTATCGCGACTCTCCGTGGGCCTTTGCCCTCGGCTATTTCGCGCTCTACGTGCTGATCGCCGCGCTATCGGTGCCGGGCGCCACCGTCATGACCCTTGCGGCAGGTGCGATCTTCGGGGTCCTGGCGGGCGTCGTGATCGTCTCGATCGCCTCGACCATCGGTGCGACGCTCTCCTTCCTCGTCTCCCGCCACCTGTTCCGGGATGCGGTCCAGCGCCAATTCGGCGACCGGCTGAAAACCGTCAACGAAGGCATCGAGCGCGATGGCGCACTCTATCTGTTCACGCTGCGGCTGGTACCCGCCTTCCCGTTCTTTCTCGTCAACCTGCTGATGGGGCTCTCGCGAATACCCCTGCGTACCTTCTGGTGGGCCAGCCAGCTCGGCATGCTGGCCGGGACTTTTGCCTACGTGAACGCAGGCACGCGCCTCGCGACCATCGAATCGGCCGCGGACGTCGTCACGGCGCCCGTGCTGCTCTCGTTCGCGCTGCTGGCGACGTTTCCGTGGATCGCCCGACTTGCGGGCCAGCACCTCGCGGCCCGCAAGGCCTACCGCGGCTGGCGCCGCCCGAAGCGCTATGACCGGAATCTGGTCGTCATCGGCGCGGGCGCAGCCGGACTGGTCAGCGCCTACATCGCCGCGGCCGTACGCGCGCGTGTGACGCTCGTGGAATTGGGTCGGATGGGCGGCGATTGCCTCAATACCGGCTGCGTACCCAGCAAGGCGCTGATCCGCAGCGCGCGAGTCGCGCAGCATATGCGCCACGCTGACCAGTACGGCCTTTTGCCCGCCGAGCCGAAGTTCGAGTTCCGCGCCCTGATGCGCCAGGTCCACGAGAAGATCGCGGCCATCGCACCGCACGACAGCATCGAGCGCTACACGAATCTCGGGGTCGAAGTCCTGCAGGGTCATGCGACGCTGGTCGATCCGTGGACGGTACAGGTCGCGGCGCCGGACGGCGAACTCCGGCGCCTGACCACGCGCAGCGTCGTGATCGCGGCCGGTGCCCGGCCGACGGTTCCTCCGCTGCCCGGCATCGAGCAATCCGGTTACGTCACGAGCGATACCCTCTGGGAGCGTTTCGCGGAGCTCGAGGAAGCGCCACGTCGGCTGCTGGTGCTGGGCGGCGGCCCGATCGGCTGCGAACTCGCGCAGTGCTTCGCGCAGCTCGGGTCGAAGGTTACCCAGGTCGAGATGGGACCCCGATTGCTGCCCCGCGAAGACCCGGAGGTTTCGGCGCTCGTGCGGCGTGCCCTCGAGCGCGACGGCGTCACGGTGATGACCGGGACCCGGGCGTTGCGCTGCGAGCGCACCGCCGACCTGCGCCTGCTGGTCGTCGCCGGCGACGACGGCGAGGAGTCGATCGCCTATGACCAGTTCCTGTGCGCAGTAGGCCGTACGTCACGGCTCGAGGGCTACGGACTCGAGGATCTCGGCATACCGGTCGGTCGGACCTTGCTCACCGACGAATTCATGCAGACGCGCCTGCCGAACATCCTGGCCGCCGGAGACGTTACCGGCCCTTACCAATTCACCCACGCCGCCGCCCACCAGGCCTGGTACGCGACGGTCAACGCCCTGTTCGGCGGCATCCGCCGCTTCCGGGCCGACTACCGGGTCCTGCCGTGGACCACCTTCACGGATCCCGAGATCGCCCGTGTCGGTCTCAACGAGCTGGAGGCCGTCGAGCGCGGTATCGAACACGAGGTGACCCGCTTCGAAATGAGCGAACTCGATCGCGCGATCGTCGACCGACACACCGCGGGATTCGTCAAGGTACTGACCGCACGCAGACGCGACCGGATACTCGGCGTCACCATCGCCGGCGCCGCTGCAGGCGAGCTGCTCGCCGAGTTCGCGCTTGCGATGAAGCACGGGCTCGGGCTGAACCGGATCCTCGGTACCGTGCACAGCTACCCGACGATGGCCGAAGCCAATCGCTACGCGGCCGGCGCCTGGAAACGGGCGCACGCTCCGGACTGGGCGCTCGGGCTCGCCGGGCGCTACCACGCCTGGCGGCGAGGCTGAGCCATGGCGCTTTCGATCATCGTCCCGGTCCTCGACGAGGCGAGCCTGCTGCCGGAGGCGATGCAGCGCCTCATGCTGCTGGTGGCGCGTGGAGTCGAAGTGATCGTCGTCGACGGCGGCAGCGCGGACGGATCCGCGGAGCTCGCGGAACGGCCCGGCGTCCGGGTGATTCGGGCGCGTCGCGGCCGCGCGCACCAGATGAATGCCGGCGCCGAGATCGCGCGCGGCGACATTCTCCTGTTCCTCCATGCGGATACCGCGCTGCCGGAGACGGCCGTCGCCTCGGTTTGCGGCGCGCTGGCTGGCGGTGCAGGAGTCTGGGGCCGGTTCGACGTCGCGCTGCGGAATGCCGGTCCCCTGCTGCGTCTCGTGGCGCGCCTGATCAACCTGCGCTCTCGCCTAAGCGGCATCGCCACCGGGGACCAGGCGATGTTCGTCTCGGCGCAGGCGTTCGCCGCGGCCGGCGGATTCCCCGACCAGCCGCTGATGGAGGACATCGAGCTGTCGAAGCGGCTGCTGCGACTCTCTCGCCCGGCCTGCCTGCGCGAGCGGGTCGTCACGTCTTCGCGCCGCTGGGAGACTCACGGCGTTCTCAGGACAATCCTGCTGATGTGGCGCCTGCGCTGGCAGTACTGGCGCGGCCGGCCTGCGGAGCAGCTGGCACGGGATTACCGGTGAAGGACATTCGCATCATCGTCTTCGCGAAGGCGCCCGTGCCGGGCGCTGCCAAGACGCGCCTGATTCCTGCACTGGGCGCGCTCGGCGCGGCCGTGCTTGCACGGCGCATGCTCGAGACGACGCTTGCCGCCGCGCGCGGGGCGCGCCTCGGTCCGGTGGAGCTGTGCATGTCGCCGGATCCGGATACCCCGGAGTGGCAGGGCATTCCGCTGCCGGAGCAGGTCGAGTTGTCGGCACAAGGTGAGGGCAATCTCGGAGTGCGGCTTGCCCGTGCGGCGGAACGCGGTATTGCGCGCGAAGGCCGCGTGATGCTGATCGGCACCGATTGCCCCGCATTGTCGGCCACGCTGCTGCGCGTTGCGGCAGCCGCGCTGATCGAAACAGGTGCGGTCATCCAGTGCACGGCAGACGGCGGCTACGCGCTGCTCGGCATCAGTCGCTACGACGAACTGCTGTTTCGCGGCATCCCGTGGAGCACGCCCGAAGTCGCGGCCGCCACGATGCGCCGCTTCGCGCACCTGAACTGGCCGCTGCACGTGGCGCGCACGCTGCACGACGTGGACGAGCCACGCGACCTCGTCCAGCTTCCCGCGGGCTGGCTGGAAGGTGTGCGGAAGGAACTCAAGAATATTGCATGGAGCGATTCGCGATGAATGACCTGGTCAAGGATTACTACGGCCGCGTCCTGCAGTCTTCCCGGGACCTCAGGACCTCGGCATGTTGCGATGCGGACAGCATGCCCGGGTGGCTGCGGCCGCACATCGAGCGCATACACCCGGAAGTCCGGGAGCGGTACTACGGCTGCGGGCTGGTCTGCCCGCCCCTGCTGGAGGGTTGTCGCGTGCTCGACCTCGGCTGCGGCGCCGGGCGTGACGTGTATGCGCTCGCCCAGCTTGTTGGCGCTCACGGCGAGGTGATCGGCATCGACATGACGCCGGAGCAGCTCGACGTCGCAGGGCGCCATCAGGATTACCATCGGCAGTTGTTCGGCTTCGACAATGTCATGTTCCTCGAGGGCGACATCGAGCAGCTCGGCACGCTGGGACTGGAACCGGGCAGCTTCGACGTCATCGTCTCCAACTGCGTGGTCAATCTCTGCCCGGACAAGGACGCGGTCCTCCGGGGCGCACACTCGCTGCTGAAGCCCGGCGGCGAATTCTACTTCTCCGACGTCTACGCCGATCGTCGCGTGCCGGATGCCCTGCGTCGCGACCCCGTCTTCTACGGCGAATGCCTCGGCGGCGCGCTCTACTGGAATGATTTCCTGGGGATCGCACGACGCGCCGGATTCACGGACCCTCGCCAGGTCAGCGAACGACGCCTGGACATCGGCGATGCCGATCTGCGTGCCCAGGCCGGCGAGATCCGCTTCGCCTCCGCTACCTGGCGCCTGTTCCGCCTCGATGGCCTGGAGACCGCCTGCGAGGACTACGGCCAGGCCGTTCGCTACCGCGGCAGCGTGCCCGGGCATGCATATCGCTTTGACCTCGACCGACACCACGCAATTGAGAGCGGGCGCGTTTTTCCGGTCTGCGGCAATACCTGGCGGATGCTGGCTGAGACCCGTTTCAACCCCCACTTCGAGTTCATTGGCGATTTCAGCCAGCATTACGGCCTGTTTGCAGGTTGCGCCGGTGATGCGCCGTTCGCCCGGTCCGGCGAGGTTCCGGCTGCCGCGAGTTGCTGTTGATGTTTATGCTGCGGGTTACCGTCGCCGCCTGACTCGCGTGGGTCGGCGCCCAGCGGCGGCCACATACAGATGCAGAAGCTTCACTTCGCCGGACGATCCGCCCGAATCATCCTCCTGGCACTGCTGGCCGGCGCAAGCGTGGCCTGTGGCGTGCCGCAGCGACCCGACTTTGAGCGGTTGTACGGCGCCGCCGTGGCGTCTCCGGACGAAACGCCTGTCATTCTGATTCCGGGGCTTTTCGGATCAAAGCTGCGCGATCGCCAAAGCGGGGTGGAAGCGTGGCCCGGCAACTGGCGCCGCGTGCTGTTCAGCGACTATGGAGATCTCGCGCTCGACTTCGATCCGGTGACGCTCGAGGTCCGACGCGATCAACTCGAGGCGTTCGACGTCGCCGACACGGTCCTCGGGCAGGACTTCTACGGCCCGATCATCAGAACACTGGTGAACTTCGGCGGCTACGTACGCGCGACGCCGGGAACGCCGGCGAGAAAGGGTGAACGGCGCCTGTACGTGTTCGCCTACGATTGGAGGCAGGACAACGTCGAACAGGCCCGTGGACTTGAAGCGCTGATCGACGCGATCCGCGCGGACCATGGCAACCCCGACCTGCGTGTCGACGTCGTCGCGCACAGCATGGGAGGCCTGATCGCGCGCTACTACCTGCGCTACGGAACGCGCGACGTGCTCGACGGCATGCCCGCGCTGATCTCGCTCTATGGCACGCAGCGGGTGCGCAAGCTGATCCTGCTCGGAACGCCGAATTTCGGCGCGGTATCCACCCTGCACGGCTATCTCGCGGGCGAACCGGTCGGGCTCGGGCGCATCCGGCCGGAGGTCCTCGCGACGGCGCCGAGCGGCTACCAGCTGTTTCCGCATCCGCTGTCGCACTGGCTGATCGATGCCACCGGCCAGGCGCTGCCGGACGAATTGTTCGACCCGGCCACCTGGCGGCGCTACGCCTGGAACGTCCACGACCCTGCGGTGGTCGCACGGGTGCTTGCTGAGCACGGCGGCGACGAGGAGTACCTGGCCGCGCTGCGTCGCTATTTCGCGTACCGACTGGAACGTGCGCGTCGCTTCGCCTGGATGTTGTCCACGCCCGAGCCGGAAACACGGATCCGCTACGTCCTGTTCGGCGGAGATTGCACCCTGACCCCGGCGCGCATCCTGATCGAGCAGGAGGCGGGCAGGCCCCAGACTCGCCTAACGCCCCGGGCCGTGCGCGGGCCCGTAGCTCGAGAAATCATCGAAGCTGCGATGCTGGAGCCCGGGGACGGCCGCGTGACCAAGCCCTCACTGCTGGCACGGGAGACGATCGACCCGACGGCGCCGCAGCACGAGGAGAGCTTCCTGCCGGTGGCCTATCACTTCTTCCTGTGCGAGCAGCACCACCGGCTGACCGGAAACGCAAGCTTCCAGGACAACCTGCTGAACGTGCTGCTGACGCCGAACCTGCCGTGGGAGTAGCCCGCGACCGTCCGTCACCCGAATTCATTCCACCACGAAGCAATCCAGGTCGTTGGCATAGTCAAGCGGCCCCTGGTAACGGCGCCTGATCGCCTGCTCCCCTTGCGCACGACGCTCGAGTGCGCGTTGCATGTGATGGGACAGCACGAGTCGACTGGGTACGATGCCTGCCGCCAGATCGCCGATCGCGGAGGGGGTCATGTGCAGCGCCCGAAGCGCAGTGTCGTCCGTCTCCGGGATCGCATGATGCGCCACGAGCACGTCCGCATCGCGCGCCAGCGCGACGAAAGCTTCGCTTTGGCCATCCTGGTCGCCGGTGAAGGCTATCTTCCTTCCCGAAACCGTGACAACGAAGCCGAGTGCTGGAACGTGGCCGTGTCCGACTCCAACGGCCTGCAACTGCAGTCCATTCCGGTCGAACACGAGATCGGGTGTCGCGCTCGACGCATCGACGACCCTGGGCACGAGCTGAAACCAGCCGCGGCCACCCTCGATGTAGCCGCTCAGGTAACGATACGCGCCGGTCGTCGAGTCGAGCAGCGCGCGGAGATAGGCATCAGTCGACGGAAAAAGGTCACTTCCGCTCGGGCCGATGACGGGCAGAGCGCGAGTCCGCCCGATGAAGTAGCCGCCCTTGAGCAACGCGATCAGGTCCGCGCTATGGTCGACATGCAGATGGCTGAGCGCAATCGCATCCAGTGATTCGAGTCGCGCCGAGGATTGCGAGAAGCGCTGGAATATGCCGCCCCCCGCGTCGATCAGCAGCCTGGATTCACCCTGCACCCAGATCACATAGCCCGAGCTGGCACGCTCGTCGTCGATCATCGGCCCACCGGAGCCGAGCACCTGCAAGGCCAACGCCTGTCTCGAGCAATCGAGTCGAGCTGATTCCGTCGTGGTGGCGCGTGCGGACTCTTCCGTCGAGCAGCCGACGAGGGCCATCAGCGCCAGAGTGACGAAGCGATTCGGATGAACATGCCGTGCTGCGGCTGCTGCCTGGCGTCGTACGGATACTGCTGACTCAGTCATGAGTAACTGCCGTTCAGGGTTTGGTGACCAGGCGACACGACATGCTATCAGCCGCTGCGAAACGGCTGCGTAAGCAGACGAATGAACCGGAGCTCACGCGGATCGCGGAACTCCGGGATGCCGATGGTCATGCCGAGGTGGCCCGCTTGCGGCTGCGGGCGGTAGGTGCCGAAAATCCGATCCCACCAGGGCAGGTTGAACCCGAAATTGCTGTTGGTTTCGCGCCGAATGATCGAGTGATGCACGCGGTGCATGTCCGGCGTAACCAGCAGCCAGCGCAGTACCGAGTCGAGCCTACGCGGCAGTCGCACGTTGCCGTGATTGAACATGGCGGTCGCGTTCAGCAGCACCTCGAAGATCACGACTGCCATGACCGGCGCACCGAGCGCGATGATCGCACCCATCTTGATGAGCATGGACAGCAGGATCTCGGCGGGATGAAAGCGCAAGCCGGTAGTGACGTCGATGTCGAGATCGGCGTGATGCATGCGATGCAGCCGCCACAGGGCCGGCACCGCATGAAACAGCACGTGCTGGGTGTAGATCACCAGATCGAGCGCGAGCACCGAGACTGGCACGGCGATCACTGCCGGCACCTGCAATGCCGGCATGAGCCCCCAACCGCGTGACCCGGCCAGGATCGCCGCGCCGACGGCCGCTGCGGGAAAGACGAGACGGACCAGCAGCACATCAAGCGCGACGATCGCGAGGTTGGCAGGCCAGCGCTTAAGTCGGCCGTTCGTCCGGGGTCTCCTTGGAGCCAGGATTTCCCACAATGCGATGAGCAGGAACACGCCCGCAAATGCGCCGAGGCGAATCGCGAGTTCGAGGTGCTGAGAAATCTCGGTCATGCCTGGCCGCGTGTCATGCGCTCGCCGACCGACGATGTGCGACGACGCTGCGGCAACTGGCGTCGCCGCACGTCATACGCGCCGGCACTCGCTGCAGCCACGGATCATGTTCTGAGCCCCTCCACGAGGCTGATACGTCTCGAATCATACTGGCCAGCGACCAGATGAAATATCTTTGCAAGCAAATCGGTCCAGGCATTGATGGAGATGCTGCTGATCGCCGTCGCCGCCTGCCTCGCCTTCGCCAACGGCGCGAACGACAACTTCAAGGGCTTCGCCACCGTGTGGGGCTCGCAGACGCTGACCTACGGACGCGCACTCGGGCTCGCATCGATCTCGACTGCAGCCGGCAGCCTCGCATCGCTTGCCATCGGTCATGCCCTGGTGCTCCAGTTCACCGGCAGAGGCATCGTGCCGGACGCCGTGGCAGGCGACGCCGACTTCGCGCTGGGCGTCGGGGCGGGCGCCGCGACCGCGGTCCTGCTGGCGACGCGACTCGGCCTGCCGATCTCGACGACCCATGCGCTCATCGGCGGCCTGGTCGGTGCCGGCATCGCGCAGGACGGTGGCATCGTTCACTTCGGTAGCCTCGCGGGCAGCTTCCTGCTGCCGCTGCTGCTGAGCCCTCTCGTGGCGGCAACGCTCGCGGCAATGGCCGGAGCAGTCGCGCAGCGGCGCGGCGGCCGGGGCGATTGCGCCTGCATGACATCCGCCGAGAGTCTCGGCGCTCCGGTCATTGGCACTGCGCTCATGGCCAGGCCTGCGCCGCCGCGCATCGTCATCGCGAGCGACGCGGAATGCGATCGCCTCCCCGGGCCAGTGGCGCGGCTGCATCTGCCCCGCTCGATGGATGCAGCTCACATTGCATCGGCTGCCAGCATCTGCTTCGCACGCGGCGTCAACGACACGCCAAAGCTCGCGGCGCTCCTGGTGACCGCACAGGCCATCGGCGTACGCGGCGCGAGTGTCGTCATCACCGTTGCGATGGTCCTGGGCGGGCTCATATTTGCACGCCGGGTCGCGCGCACCATGAGCCTTCGAATCACGCCACTCGACCACACCCGCGGCCTGTCGGCCAACCTGGTGACGGCCGGTCTGGTCCTGCTCGCCAGCAAGTTCGGACTTCCCGTCTCGACCACGCACGTCTCCGTGGGCTCGATCGTCGGAATCGGCGTGGGGGGTCATTCGATCGACTGGCGGACGACCCGCGGCATCCTGCTTTCCTGGGTCGGTACCCTGCCGCTCGCTGCGGCGGCGGCATTCGCCGCGGCGCGGCTGGTCGCGTCCTGACCGTCCGCGTCAGTGCCGACGGCGGCACTGCTACGGGACGAATGGTCATGAACTACGGCTGACCGGATATGTTTCACGCGCTCGTCGGCGCCTACCATTTGAACCAACCAGTGCCAAACCGGGCGCTGCGGACTCAATCTGGAGATGCGCCATGACCATCGAGATCTACACCACGCCGGCCTGCGGCTACTGCGGACTGGCGAAGGCACACCTGAAGCGCCTGGGCCTGCACTTCCAGGAAATAGACATCGTGCGGCAGCCAGAGAAAGCGGCTGAAATGATTGCTCGATCAGGGCGACGCACCGTGCCCCAGATCTTTGTCGACAGTCTTCCGGTCGGGGGCTACGACGACCTGGTGCGCCTGGATCCTGCGTCCCTCGCCGCAGTAGGGGCTTCCGTCGCCCGCGCCGGCCACCGATCGGGAGCATTCGAATGATCGTCAAGTCGGCACTGATCGTCGGCGTTTCCACGGGCATGGGCAAGGCGACCGCGCGCGCCTTGCTGCAACGTGGCTTGGACGTCACGCTGGTGACCCGCGACGAGGCCAAGCTGGGTCGGGCGGTGGAAGCGCTGTCGCCTCTGGGCGACGTCAACAGTCGCGCCATCGCTCTGTGCGATCGCGCTGCAGTGGATGCGTTCGCCCACGTCGTGCGCACACAGGCGGAACCGATCCGCTATCTGGTCCCGGCCGCGTGGGCCAGCCGGATGACGTCGCGGCGGTGATCGACTTCCTGTTGTCGGACCGTGCCGCCTGGGTGACGGGTGCCGTCTGGAGCGTGGACGGTGGCGTCATGGCTGGACGCAATTGAGGGATGCAGGGCGCCCGGCGAACAGGGCGCCCATCGGCATTGAATCACTGATTTACAGCCAGTTCAGTGTTTCCGGATGGCGCCGGGCCCGACGCCGATGACGCGCTTGAACGCCTTGGCGAACGCGACTTCCGAGTCGTAACCGACCAGCGCCGAGACAGCGGCCACGCTGCGACCCTCGCGCAGCAGCATCTGCGCCCGCCGCATGCGCCACTCACGGATGAATTGCAGCGGGCTGGTGCCGACCACTTCCTGGAAGCGCGTGGCAAACGTCGAGCGGGACATGGCCGCCATTCCCGCGAGCCCGTCCACCGTCCAGGGGTGCTCGGCCTGCCGGAGGATCTCGACCAGCGCGCGCCGAAGCTGCGCATCCGCGAGCCCCGCGAATACGCCGGAAGCGACCATGTTCCGGCGCACGGCGTGGCGCATGACCTCGACCACGAGCACGTCCGCCAGCTTGTTCAGCGTCACCGAGAGCGCGGGCGCGGGTCCACGCACTTCGTGCCACATCGTGGTCACGATCGCCGAGGCGATCGACGGCGCGTCCCGGTCGGCCGTCGGCAGTACCACGATCTCCGGCAGCGGAGCCAGCAGGAAGCGCTGTGCATCCGCGTCGAGCAGCAGTTTGCCGCAAACGACTACGGTCCGGCCGGCGCTGTCCGCGGCAGCGGCGACCGACTCGATGTGCGTGTCGAGCGCCTCGGGTGCCTGGTCGGTAAAGGTCAGGACGTGCAGCGCATTGCGGGGCAGGAACGCGAAATCGCCACGCGCGAGCCGACGCGGTCCCGTCGCGTCGCCTTGCAGGTGCATCCACGCTTCGCCCTCGAGCACCAGGTGAAATGTCGCCCCGAATCCCGCCGAGTCGGCGTTAGACATCCGCCATTCACCGCAGGGCGCACCCGCGAAGAAGACGTCGCTCGTGATCGACGTCGACGCCAGCACGCGATTCAGCAGTTCGCTCTCATCCACGAGCGTACTCCCGCGATTCCGGACGATCGAGCATCAATTGCGGATTTGGCCACATAGGCTGACGGGCTTCATGCGCATAGTGTACGCAGCGCGGCGGCAACCTGCTTCCGCGCCGGCAATGCCGGCTCAACGACACTTTCGAGGAGCTGAATGTCATGAGACGATTCTCCCTGCGGGCCGCCACCCTGCTGCTCGCTGCCTTCGGATTCACCGGGCTGGCCTTCGCGGCCGATGCGCCCGTGCGCACGATTCACCTGGACCAGTACAACGGCTATTTTTCGGCGAAGGAAACCCTCAGCGGTTTGCAGCCGGGCACCTACGAGTTCGTGGTCACGAACAAGGCCGGCAAGCCGGCCGGCTTCCAGGTACAGAACCTCGGGTCACGCGAGACGCTCGCGATGTTCCCGCTGCAGCCGGGCGAGACGCAGTCGGCCATCGTCGAAGTCACCACGGACGGCGTGCGCTACCGCTGCCCGATCAACCCGACGCCCTGGTACGACCTTGACGCCATCAAGCCCGCGGGCTGATCAACGGCAGTGGGCGCCCACGATCTGCCGCAACTGCGCGGCAGTGTGGGCGCCCACCGCCCTCGCGACGACCTGTCCACTGGAGAACACCAGGATCGTCGGGATCGAGCGCACGTCGTAGCGACCGGCCAACGCAGGATTGTCGTCGACGTTGACTGTTGCGAATGCAGCACGCTCCCCGAGTTCTTCGGCGAGCTGCGCGAATAGAGGCATCGTGGCGCGGCAGGGCCCGCACCAGGGCGCCCAGAAGTCCACGACCAGCGGAATCGCGTGTTGTGCCAGCGCCGAGTCGAATCCGCCCTGATCGAGTGCCGCGGGAGCATGCGTCATGAGAACCCCGGAAAGGACTCGCCGGCAGCCGGCGCAACTGGGTGTCATTTCAGCGAAGTGAAGCGCCACCCGCCATGTGAGAAACGCCGGGTAACCTGACCGCGAGCCCGTCGGACGATTGGACAGAAGATCCGGACGCCGGACCATGGCCCGGCCCGGCGCCCTCCGCGACCATGTTCCCCTCACGGAGGTGTCAGCATGGCGCAGTTCAGTTTCCACGACTCCCGCTCGGCCCCGGCTGCCGCAGGGCCCATTCTGGACGGCGTGATCCGGGAGCTGGGATTCCTGCCCGCCCTGTATGCCGGCCTCGCCGAATCCCCGACCGCCCTCCGCGTGTATCTCGATACCGCGAAGTCCTTCGCAGCCTCGTCGCTGTCGGCGGTCGAGCAACAGGTCGTCCTGCTCGCCGTCAGCGTCGCGAATGGCTGCGAGTTCTGCGTCGCCGCGCACTCGTTCATCGCCCGCAACCTGGTCAAGGTCCCGTCACCCGTGGTCGATGAGTTGCGCGCGGGCACCTCCTTGCCGGACCCACGCCTGCAGTCGCTCGCCCGTTTCACCCGGCGCGTCGTCGCCGAGCGCGGATGGGTCCCGGACGCGGCCGTTGACGAGTTTCTGGCCGCCGGATTCACCCGCGCCCAGGTGCTGGACGTCGTGGTCGGCGTCAGCCTAAAGACGCTGTCGAACTACGCCAATCACATGATCAAGACGCCCACGAACCCGGAGTTCGCCTCCGAGGCCTGGCGGCGCCCGGCGGCTGCATGAGCGCGCCGACCGGAGCGGAAGCGGATTTCGCTGCCGGGCTCGAGTCATCGCGGCCGGCGCTGATGCGACTCGCTCTCCGGCTCAGCCGGGAACGCGCGAGGGCGGAGTGCCTCGCCCAGGCAACACTGCTGCGCGCCTGGCGCTCACGCGGCCAGCTGCGGGATCCGCACGCACTCACCGGCTGGCTGCTCAGCATCTGCCGGCGCGAGCATGCGCGCCAATTTGACCGCAAGCATCTGCCCACGATCGACATCGACAGCCTGCTCCCGGAGCAGCAGCCCACCGTCACGGACTTCGACCCAATCGAGGCGCGCGAGATCCGCGCCGCTGTCCTCGATCTCGAGGACATGTACCGCGTGCCGCTCGTCCTCCAGGTGGTGGAGGGATGGTCGACGGCGGAAATCGCAAGCCACCTCGGCGTCCCGCGTCAAACCGTCCTGACGCGATTGTTCCGCGCGCGACGGCTGCTTCGCGTCCGGCTCCAGGAGGTTGCGCCGCCGGCCGGCGGTTCCGCCGTCAATGCCGATGACCGCGCCGAGGGCAGATCGGGGAGCCCTCCGCGGGAGGCCCGCCGACCGACGGTCCCGGCTCGGCCAACTCGAGCGCGCGCCGGATCTGTCGGTTGAGGCGTCGCATCTCGCGGAGATAGCGCGCGCAGCCGAGGCAGAGCAGCCGGTGCAACCTCACGGCACACGGCAGGTGCTCCGGATCTGCGCCGACAAGAAACTGAAACTTCTCGCAACTGAGCATGTCCTGTCACGCGCCGCGCGCGTCCTCCGACTCGCTGTCCGGTCCGAACAGGCCGAGCCTGCGACCGTAGTCCTGGTAGGCGTCCGGGTTCACGGGGTCTTCGGGTTTGCGCTCGTGACGTGCCCGCTGGCGCTCCTGGATCTCGACGCTCGTCCGGATGCCCATGCCGTCGACGATGCGGTTCATGGCGTTGAACAGCGCGCAGGTCAGCACCGCGAAATGGAGCGCCTCTTCGCTCCATCCCGCCGCGAAAACGGCTTCGCGATCCGCCGCGCGAATCGAGGATGGCGCGCGCGTCAGTTTCGTCACGAACCGCAGGATCGGACGCAGCCGCGGTGGCACCGCTTCCATTCCCGGATTCTCGAGCGCCGAGCGGATGACGTCTTCTTCGACGCCAAAAGTCTCGGCAATGATGCGGTGCGCCCCGTAGCAGTACTCGCAGGCATTGACCCCGGAAACGACCGCGGCAATCAGCTCGCGCTCGGCCACGGTCAGCGGAGCCGGTTGCCGCAGCACGCTGTCGTGAAAGCGCAAGAGCTCGCGGACGCCGACCGGATAGGCGCGAAAGAGGTCGGAAAGCTCCGCTCCCTCCGGAATCCGCTGCTGCGGGATGCTGTTTGCTGTCATGCAGGCTGGCTCCTCGGACATGAGACCCGGCGGCCCAGCGAATTATTCGCACACGAGCCGGACTATCCGTGAAAGATTTCCGGGCCTGACCCGGTCTAATACACGAGCCCAGACTCATTGGTCCGGGCCCGGTGAACAAATTGCCAGAAGGCTGAATCAAGGAGTTCGACATGCCTGCAACGGATTACAAGTTTTCAATCAGCTCGGCCCTCGCGACGGTCGTCGCCGCGGGCGTGCTGACCACCGCCAGCTTCGCTGCCCAGGCTGATGACGGGGCGAAGGCGAAGGAGAAGTGCTACGGCGTTGCGCTCGCCGGGCAGAACGACTGCGCCGCCGGCCCGGGTACGAGCTGCGCCGGCTCGTCCACCGTTGACTACCAGGGTGACGCCTGGAAGTACGTTCCCAAGGGCACCTGCACGACGATCAAGCTCCCGGACGGGCGCTCGGGCTCGCTGCAGCCTCTGAAGACCTGATTTCCACGTTTTGGGCCCGGCGCCGACACGAGCAATGAGTTCGTATCCTCCCCAGCGTGCCGGCGTCGGGCTCAAACCTGAACACTATCGCGCGATCCTGGATTCCGAGCCGGAGATCGGCTTCTTAGAGGTGCACGCGGAAAACTACATGGGTGCCGGCGGCCCGCCCCACCGCTACCTGGAGGCGGTGCGGGCCCGCTATCCGCTCGCGCTGCACGGTGTCGCGCTGTCAATCGGCGCGGACCGCGATCTCGATCGCGACCACCTGCGCCGGCTTCGCACGCTTTGCGAGCGCTTCGAGCCACTGCTGTTTTCCGAACACCTTGCATGGTCCAGTCACGGCCCGAGTTTTCTCAACGACCTGCTGCCGGTCCCGTACACCGACGAGACGCTTGCCCGCGTCTGCGATCACGTCGACCAGGTGCAGGCAGCCCTCGGCCGGCGCATGCTGCTCGAGAACCCGGCGACTTACGTCAGCTTCTCGCACAGCACGATTCCGGAAACGGAATTCCTGGCGGCGGTCGCCGCCCGCACCGGCTGCGGCCTGCTGCTCGACGTGAACAACGTCTACGTGTCCGCCGTCAATCACGAGTTCGATCCGTACGCCTACCTCGGCGCGTTTCCCGCGGCGGCGGTCGCCGAGATCCATCTCGCCGGCCTCGCCGAAAGTGAAGACTCCGCAGGCCGGCGCCTGCTGATCGACGACCACGGCTCGAGCGTCCGGCAGGCGGTCTGGGATCTCTACGCGTTCGCAGTCGGGCGCATCGGGCCGGTCCCCACCCTGGTCGAGTGGGACAACGACGTCCCGGACTGGAATACGCTGCACGCCGAGGCCGGACGCGCCGATCTGGTCCAGTGGCATGCCACGCACTTGCACACGCCGGGAGCGACCGATGCCGCCGTCACTCGCTGAGGTGCAGGAGGCATTCGGCGCGGCCCTGCTCGACCCCGCGCGTCCCGCGCCACCCGGCGTGACCGGCCCGGACGGCATGCCCGACGAAAAGCGCTTTGCGGTGTACCGCAACAACGTCGTGCACAGCCTCGTGAATGCGCTGCAGGCGCGATTCCCGGTCACCACCCGCCTGGTGGGAGAGGAGTTCTTCCGCGCCATGGCGCGTGTCTTCGTCGCCGTGCACCCGCCGCGGTCGCCGCTGCTGATGCATTACGGCGACGAACTGCCCCGCTTCATCGCGGGGTTCGCACCAGCCCGCCCGCTGCCCTATCTCGCGGACATCGCCCGCCTCGAGCGCGCCTGGAGCCAGTCGTTCCACGCTCCCGAGGCCACGCCGCTCACGGTCGAAGCGCTTGCCCGCCACCATTCCGCGCAACTGGAGGTCTCGAAGCTGCGGCTTCATCCGTCGCTGCGCTGGATGCGCTCGAACCATCCCGTAGCGACACTCTGGTCCGCCCATCAGTCTGTCGGGGAAGTGTCGGCACCCGCGGCCTGGGAGGCCGAGGACATGCTGGTCTTGCGGCCGCGGGCCGAAGTCCTCGTCCACCTGCTGCCGGCCAGCGCGCTCGATTTCGTCTCGGAACTCGCCTCCGGCGCCACGGTGTGCGATGCCGGAGACGTCGCCCGCCGGCGATGTCCCGACTTCGACGTCGGCCAGCACCTGCTGGGACTCGTCGAACTCGGCGCGGTGACCGCGATTGACACGTCTCCCGAACTCACCGATGCACAGAAGGTGCCCACATGATCGAATCGACTTCCCTGCCGGCCCGCCTCAGGGACCGCTTCCAGTACGTCAGCGAAGGCCTCGGACGGGTTCCCGCGTCGGTCACGCAGCTGGTCCTGCGCATCGCGCTCGCCGTCCCCTTCTGGCGTTCCGGCCTCACGAAATGGGACGGCTTTGGAACCCTTTCGGAGAGCGCCGTCATGCTGTTCGAGTACGAGTTCCGACTGCACCTGTTCGGCCGGGAAATAGCCTACCCGTCGCCGACCGCGTTCGCATTCCTGTCCGGCGTCGGTGAAATCCTGCTCCCGATCCTGCTGGTTCTCGGTCTCGCCACCCGCTTCGCGGCGCTCGGCATCCTGGCGATGACCGTCGTCATCCAGCTTACCGTGCCGCACGCGTGGGCAAACTTTCACCTGCCGTGGGCGGCGATGGCCCTCGCAATCGTCTCCTACGGTCCCGGCCGGCTGTCGCTCGACGAACTGCTGAAGCGCCGCGCGAAGTGAGTCCCCGCCGCTTATTTGGCGGAGCCGCCTGGCTCGGAGCCGCGCTGGCGTTCTCCGTGCTGGCGGCGGGCGCCGCCACGCCGCGCCAATTCGAGCGTGCCTGGCCCGCCACGGACTTCTCGCGCCTCACGATCGAGCTGGGCGAAGTGGATTCCGGCGGCGTTCCGAAGGACGGCATTCCCGCCATCGATGACCCGATCTTCGAGTCGATCGCCGACGCGCAGCGCTGGCTCGAACCGGACCAGCCCGTCATTGCCGTGACGATCGGGGCAGCGACGCGTGCCTACCCGATACAGATCCTCATCTGGCACGAGATCGTGAACGACGAGCTCGACGGCCTGCCGATCGCCGTGACGTTCTGTCCGCTGTGCAACGCCTCGCTCGTGTTCGAGCGCACGGTCGACGGGCGCGTGCTGGATTTCGGCACGACCGGGATGCTGCGGTTCAGCGACCTGGTCATGTACGACCGGCAGACCGAGAGCTGGTGGCAGCAGTTCACGGGCCAGGGAATCGTCGGCGCCTACGCCGGCACGGGCCTGCGGCAGGTTGACTCGCAGATCGTCCCCTTTGGCTCGCTGGCCGAAGCCTACCCGGCGGCCGAGGTGCTCGCGCGACCCGCGGGCGGCGGGCGACCGTACGGCCGCAATCCTTACGCCGGCTACGATTCGGTCCACTCGAGCCCGTTCGCGTTTCGCGACCGGACCGACCCGCGCCTGCGGCCCATGGAGCGCGTGCTGGGCGTGCACGTGGGCGGCGACACGGTGGTTTACGTGCTGGGCAAGCTGGACGACAGGCCCGTGCTGAACGATGTCATCGGCGACCAGCCCATCGTCGTCGTGGCGACGGAACGGATGCGCTCGCCGCTCGATCGCCGCAGGATCGCCGATTCCCGTCAGATTCCTGCCGCTGCCGCATTCGGCCGCAAGGCCGCAGACCGAATCCTCGAGTTCGGCTGGCAGGACGGACGACTGGTGGACGTGCAGACCGGCAGCGAGTGGGACCAGTTCGGCCGGGCCGTGAGCGGCCCGTTGGCGGGAACGCGCCTCCAGCAGGTCGACGGCGGCGTCCATTTCGCCTTCGCCTGGCTGGCGTTCAGGCCGGAAACCCGGATTCGCTGATGCGGCCCGGCCACCTCATCATTTGCAACAGGGGCGTTCCTGCTGTTTCGGCGGACAGGGCGTCGATCCGTATGAGCAGAATACACAGCAATCGCCGCGTCGTGGCTGCAGAAGCTCGCCGCACCCTGGGCATTCGTAGTAATACTGGCAGGCGTCGACCGGCATCGTTTCGACCGACTCGTATCCGCATTGGGGGCACGTCAGCGTGCTTTGCAGTTCCATACCGGCATTCATTCGGTCTTGAGCGCGGTCGAGGGATAGCCGGCGTCTCCTGTGGCACGGACGAGCGCGACCACGTTCGTTCGAATGTCGTCGAACTCGACCGTGGCCTGTCGTTTCTCGAAGTTCACCGTGACCGCATTGACGCCCGGTACGCGTGACAAGGCTTTCTTGACCGTAATGGGGCACGCGGGACAGGTCATGCCAGGCACTGACAACCTGACGGTTTGCAATTCTGCCTCGGCGGGCAAGGCCATGAGAGCAGACAGTGCGAATATGGCCATCAGCCTGTACATGGCAATCCCTCGATCAGTAGAGCCGGCGGACAACGAAAGGAAACAACAGCGCAACAAGTACCAACGCTGCCACGACCCAGAAGATGAGCTTGTAAGCGGTGCGCACCTGCGGGATCGAACAGATCTCTCCTGGAGCGCAGTCCTCTGCCCGACGGAAGATGCGCCGCCAGGCAAAGTACAGGGCCAGCAGCGCCACACCAACGAAGATCGGGCGGTAGGGCTCGAGTGCCGTCAGGTTGCCGATCCAGGCGCCGCTGAAACCGAGCGTGACCAGCACCAGAGGTCCGAGGCAGCATGTCGAAGCAAGAATGGCAGTCAGCCCACCGACCGCGAGAGCCCCTCGCGCGGCAGAGCGATCCGGAACCCTGGTCTGCGCCATTGCGAAGTACCCTTCTGAAGAGCAACCGGTCGATGCAAGCTTAGGTCCGTAGTCTGCTACGGAGTCAACATGTCCACACGGCACTACACGATTGGAGAATTGGCCGGGGCGGCGGGCGTCCACGTGGAGACTGTTCGCTATTATCAGCGCATCGGCCTGGTAGACCAGCCAAAGCGGCCTCCGGGCGGAATCCGGCGCTACACGACGGCCCATGCACGCAGACTGCAGTTCATCCGGAAGGCCCAGCTTCTGGGCTTCAGTCTCGCGGAAATTGCCGAACTCCTGGCACTGAACGATGGCAGTCAATGTCACGAGGCCGCGGAGATCGGCTCCCGGAAGCTCGAGACTGTCCGGGCTGGGATCGCGCAACTGCGTCGGGTCGAAAAGGCATTGGTCACATTGGTCGACGAATGCTGCCGCAGCACGGGCAGGGTTCGATGTCCCTTGATCGCCACCCTGGATGATGCCGATGCGGGGCAACCAGTCGCCTGACCCTCAAGGTGCCGACATGCGCCTGGTCACGGAAATGTGCAGGCCGATGTCGGACGAGTTATCGAAGTTGGCAATGTTCTCGGTCATCGCCATCGCGACGATCGTTTGGCGCAGCTCACGACGCAAGCCCACCGTGAACTGATACTCGTGCCGGGCGAGCGACGAGACCAGCTCGCTGTCGGCGTCGATCGTGCTGGCAGTCACGATCGCCTGCAGCAGCAATTCCGTCCCGCTGCCGAGACTGCGCTCGTAAATCGCCTGGATGCCCGGAATCCGGCTGCGATGCGCCGCGGGAAAGAGGTTGGAGCCACCCGCCCAGACGTTGTCGACCGCCAGCCACAGCCTGCCGCCCGCCAACGGACGATGTGCGGCCAGCTGCAGGCTGGCATCGCTCGCCCCGCTGGCGACGACAATCCGTGCCGGTCGCAGCGACGGCTTGACCGCGGCGGTCCATAGCCAGTCCCAGCCCAGCCAGTGGCCGGAATCGTGGCGCAGGCCCAGGACCGGGTCGCCGAGGTAGGTGCCCGTTCGCGGCTCTAGCTGCGTCACCTGGTCGCCGCCCAGGCGCGCGACGCCCTGGAGCCGGTCCCGCGCCACGAGGTCGCGACCAGCGGTGTCGAACCCGAACGCGTCGTGGAAGCCCTCGATCAGCGAATCGACGCGTCCACCGCCGCGATGGATCACCGGAACCCGGATGAAGCCGGTGAAGCGTCGCGATGCCCGCACAGTCGCCTCCAGCGACGCGCGTGCCACGTTGGCGTCCAGGAAATAGTAGTCCTCGCCGGTGGCATCGAGCGCAGCGACATCGTCGGCATCGAGTGCGCGCCTCTCGCCCCGCTGCTCGAGATGGTCGCGCACGTTGTCGCTCATGATGAAGGTGTTGCCGTACGACAGCGTCATGTCGAGCGACCACTCGCCGATCCGGCCGCGCACGGGCCGGGGTACGCCCGGCTCGAGTCGCGTCTGCACGAATGGCGTGAGGTTGGCCACGGGGATCGGACCGGATTCCGGCGACTCGAAACCTGCCATCGCGGCTTCCGGAATCGCGAGGAAGATCAGCCATGCGGCACCCAGGAGTTGACTGGCGTTCACGATGGAACTCTCAATGCATCTGACGTTGAATGACGGATACAAGGACCGCCGGACGCGCATTCATGTTTCACGCTCTGGCGGTCATCGATCGCTACGCTGGGCGTCGAGCAACCGCTCGATGAGGCTCGCCAGGAGCACCGGCGTCACCTGCATCGGGTAGTGACCCGCCTCCGCGATGAAGGCGAACTCCACGGCGGGATAGCAGGCACGGAACGTCCTGCGCAGGTGCTCTTCCTGGAATTCGGGCAGATCCTGCCGCCCGCCGATCACGAAGAACGGCGTGGCGATGCGGACTTAGCGGACCTCGCGCGAGAAATCGGTCAAGACTTGCGCCGCTGCTCGAGTGCCGCCTTCAGCCTTGGAGCCGCATGGTCGATGAACGCACGAACCCTCGGCGCGACCAGGCGCGCATGCGGGTACACGAGATGCACCGGCAGCGCAGGCGGCACGAAACCGTCGAGCACGGACACCAGCGTCCCGTCCCGGATCTGGTCGCCCACCATGTACGACAGCGCCACCGTGATGCCATGGCCCGCGTCCGCCGCACCGATGGCCGCGGCCGCGTCGTTAATCTCCATTATCGGCTGCAGGCTCACGCTTGACTGCCGGGTTCCGCTCGCAAAGCGCCACTCGCGGTTGGGCATCAGGCCGGTAAAGGCGATCACGGCGTGATCCCGCAACGCCGACGGCGACGCGGGCGTTCCGTGCTTCGCCAGGTAACCGGGGCTTGCGACCAGCAGCCTGTGGACCGCGCCGATGCGCCTGGCGACGAGGGTCGAATCCGGCAGGTCCCCGATGCGAACGGCGAGGTCGATCCCTTCCTCGACGAGGTTCACGACGCGATCGAGCAGCAGCACGGAGGCCGTGATGCCCGGATACCGGGAAAGAAAGCTGCCGACGACCGGCACGAGCACGGACCGGCCGAACGTCGCCGAGGCCGTGATGGTGATGCGGCCCCGGGGCACTGCGGCTTCGCCGACCGCCTCCTTCTCGGCTTCGGCGAGATCCGCGATGACCCGCCGCGCACTCTCCAGGAAGCGCTGACCGACGTCGGTGATCGCCACGCTTCGCGTGGTGCGGTTGAACACGCGCGCTCCCAGCCGGGCCTCGAGCGCGGACACGGCGCGCGTCACAGCCGGAGCCGAAAGACGCAGCCGCGCCCCCGCCCTGGCGAAGCTGCCTGCATCCGCCACCGCGATGAATACCTCGAGTTCGTGGAGTCGATCCATCATTTATTCCATTCTGCGCAATACAGAGTTCCATGCCCCGGTCGTTCTTTCAATCGACGGTTTGAGTCAGATTACGCGGCAGCGGGGCCATCGTGCCCCAAACCACACAGACCCAAGGAGTGAATGTCATGGCTCGAGTCAACGTCGTCGATCCCCGGACCGCCACCGGCGAAGTGAAGCAGCTTCTGGACACGGTCCAGAGCGGCCTCGGAATGGTCCCGAATTTCATCCGGGTTCTCGCGAACTCCCCGGCCGCGCTGAACGCCTTCCTGGGCATGCACGTGATCTCCGGGGCGGGGTCGCTCGAACCCAGGACGCGGGAGCGTATCGCGCTGGCCGTCGCCGAACAGAACGGCTGCCAGTACTGCGTATCCGCCCACACCGCGATCGGCCGCAAGGCAGGCCTCGACGGCCCGGAGATGCTCGCCAACCGCCAGGGCCGGTCGTCGGACGCGAAAGCCGAGGCGGCGCTGGTCTTCGCCCGCGCGCTCGTCGAGCACGCCGGCCAGGTGAGCAAGGCCGAGTTCGAAGCCGTGCAAGCCGCCGGCTACTCCGACGCGGAGATCGTCGAGATCATCACCCACGTCGCGATGAACATCTTCACCAACCTGCTCGGCAAGTCGACCCAGGTGGAGATCGATTTCCCCCGGGTCGCGTTGAACGAGGCTGCCTGACCATCAAGGGAGTTACGGATGAACACGACGACTCGGCCCGGTGAACGCCCGCCATTGCCGCCTTTCACGCGCGAGACCGCGATCCAGAAGGTGCGCATGGCAGAGGACGGCTGGAACACACGCGACCCGGAGCGGGTGGCGCTCGCTTACACGGAAGACAGCCGCTGGCGGAACCGCGCGGAGTTTCCGGCCGGCCGCGCCGAGATCGTCGCATTCCTGCAGCGCAAGTGGGCACGGGAACTCGAGTATCGCCTGGTCAAGGAGCTCTGGGCGTTCGTTGGCAACCGGATTGCCGTCCGCTTCGCCTACGAATGGCGCGACGACGCCGGCAACTGGTACCGCAGCCACGGCAACGAAAACTGGGAGTTCGACGACCTCGGGCTGATGCGGCTGCGCTTCGCGAGCATCAACGACGAGCCGATACGCGAAAGCGACCGGAAGTTCCGCTGGCCACAGGGACCCCGCCCGGCGGATCATCCGGGACTTTCGGACCTCGACCTGTAACGCGCGCAGGCCAGCCATGCCACATCACTTCGCCGCGATCGCGTTCACGCCGACGGTCAGGAAGGTACAGGCGGAGCTGGGCAGCCGTTCCTCCTACGAGCGCATGGAGGGCACGCCGGAGGACGTGAACCACCGGCTGGGCGAAGTCGAAGCCGCATTCATATTGGCGCGCAATTCCTTCTACATGGCGACCGTCAGCGAGACAGGCTGGCCGTATGTCCAGCATCGGGGAGGGCCGACCGGATTTGTGCGCGTCCTCGACGAGGGCACCATCGGATTCGCGGACTTTCGCGGCAACCGCCAGTACGTGAGCGTCGGGAACCTGTTGACGGATCAGCGGGTTTCCCTGTTCTTCATGGATTATCCGGGCAAGACCCGCCTCAAGTTGTACGGAAGGGCCCGAATCGTCGGGCTCGAAGAAGAATCGACACTATCGAGACTCGAGATGCCGGACTATCGGGCGCGCGTCGAGCGCGGCCTGATCATCGCGATCGAGGGTTTCGACTGGAACTGCCCACAACACATCACGCCGCGCTACACCACCGAAGAAGTGCGCGCGATGACGGAACCGCTCGAAGCGCGAATTGCGGAGCTCGAAGCCGAGGTTGCGCGTCAGTCCGCAACCGGGCGCAGGGGATGAGATGAAGCCCGTCCTGCCGACGATCACGTTCGTGCGCTCCGACGTGACGGCGCCATTCGACCCGCGCGCGCTCAGCCTGCTCGAATTCGCCGAGGATCTCGGGCTCGATCCGCCATCCAGTTGCCGGTCCGGCATGTGCGGCGCCTGCGCCACGCGCAAGCTGTCCGGCGAGATCGAGTACGAACTGGAGCCGACCGCGGCCGCCGCCGAGGGGGAAATCCTGCTCTGCTGCGCCCTGCCGTCCGGCCCGGTCAGCCTGGACCTTTGATTGATCGGCCTGCTCAATCGCGTGCTGCCGGCCCTGCCCGCATCGATGGCTGCCCGGCTCATCGGCCGGGTCGCCTTCCATCCGTACAGGTACAAGGTGAAGCGCGAGGAAATGCACGTCCGTGGATCCGGAAGGCACATGATCTATGGCGCGGGCCTGCATGCCTGGTGCTGGGGAGAGGCGGGGCCGCTGGTCGTGCTCGTGCACGGCTGGGGCGGCGCCTCGGTTCAGTGGCGCCGGTTCATACCGCGGTCGATGCAGGCTTCCGGGTCGTCGCGCCCGACATCTCGGGGCACGGTCTCTCGCCCGGCAGGCGGATCGGCTTCGACCGGTTCGCCGAGGATCTCGCGGCGCTTCGGGACTCGCTCGGACCGGATCAAGTACACGGCTACGTCGGGCATTCCGCCGGCGGCCTCGGCATGATGGCGGCACGCTACCTGCACGGACTCGAGGCGCGCAAGTTCGTCTGCATCGCCACGCCGAGCTACCCCTACCCACCCGTGAAAGTCGTCGGCAAGAAGATCCACATGCCGGCGGAGGTCGTCGCGCGCTTCCGGGAGACCCTTTCGCGGCAGTTCAGATCGGATTGGGACGACATCACGGCCCGTGCCTTTTGCCCGTCACGCGGCAGCGAGCTGCTGCTGATCCATGACCCCCGCGATCGCTATCTCGACGACGACGACGTGCCGCGAATCCTCGCGCATTGGCCAGGTGCGCAGCTCCACCTGGCGGTGGGTGTCGGCCACGAAAACCTGATCCGGGACGACGAGTGCGTCACGGCGCTGCTGGAGTTCCTGCGGGACTGAGTCCCGAGCGTCCGAAGGCGTGGGCGGTCAGGCGCTCAACCGGGCGTTGATGATGCGCTGGATGGCTGCGCGCGATTCTTCCACGATGTGCGCCTGGTCACCGACGAAATACGGCTTGAGAATATCGAGGATGAGCAGGTATCCGGCCAGAACCGACTCGTGGTCGAGCGGCCTGCCCAGAAACTCCTGCGAGTTGAGCCAGTTGTCGGAAAGAATCCAGGTGCTGTGGACGATGGACTCGATGAGTCGATTGTCGCCCTGAAAACTGAGGGCGCCGGAGCGTTCCAGCACCACGAAGAACTGTTCGAGCGCCGTCATGCGGCGCTGGCGATTGTCCCGGTAGCGCTGCATCAGTGAGACACTGTCGCGCAGCAACGACGGCATCTCGCGATAGAAGAACCGGTAGTCGTAGATCAGCAGCACTTGCCGGGCGAACATCTCGGCCATGTGGCGGATAGTCGGCTGCGTATGATCCTGATACCAGCCGGCGTTCATCTCGTCCACGATGTCGCGGAAGATCGTCTCGATGATCTCGTTCTTGGTTTTGAAGTGGTAGTGCAGATTGCCCTTGCTGATGCCGCAGGCCTCCGCGATCCGGTTCGTCGAGACGGCGGCCGTCCCGAACTCGTTGAAGAGTCGCAGGGCGGTATCGATGACTCGAGTCTGGGTCTCGCGCGAGGTCATGGCGTCGGCACGGTAGAATGTTCGATCATAGGGCAACCACCCTAATTCGCGCATGTACATGGACGCAGGATTTTCCCAGAATTCCAAGGCCACGATCCCTGGTATGTGACCTGATGCATGAGTGAAGCCGTAGTAGCGAGCCGCAAGCCACTCCTGGTGGAACTGAAGGCCGGCCGGCGGTACGCATGGTGCGCCTGCGGCCGCAGCCGGCGACAGCCATTCTGCGACGGTTCACATGCCGGAACCGGATTCGAGCCGGTAGCATTCATCGCGGACGCCGACCGGGAGACGCTGTTGTGCGGCTGCAAGCGCACCGGCCGGGCGCCATTCTGCGACGGCAGCCACAACGCGCTTGCCGACACCTACGAACTGGCGGGCGCCGACGAGATCGCGGCGACAGTTGCGATCCCGATCACGCCCCGCAGCCCGGACCGCGTCGCGGTGTCGAAGCTGGACGGCGGCTGCTTCGTGGCCACGGTCGATGACACGAAGCTGCCGGCCATAGGCGGCGCTAGGCTCGGCCCGGTCATCGGCGCGTCCAGAGGCGCCGGGTTCCTGTCGCAGTGGTGCCTGAGTGCGCCACCTGGAACGACCGGCACGTTCATGTTCCCGGGCAGCGTTGCGGTGCTCTTCCTGCCGGACGGCGCCGTGACCGTCACCATATCAGGCCGCGATTTCGCGGTCGGCCGCGAGAGCGGCGTGTTCGTGCGCGACGGCGAGGCATTCCGGATTCAGAACCCGCTCGACCGGCCGCTGCGGATCCTGCTGACTGTGTGCCCCGGTTGCGAGCAGGTCCAATGCCTGGACGCGATGCCGGACGACTTCGCGGCCACGCCGCAAGATCGCGTCCAGTGCGTCGACCCGTCGCGACGCGAGCCGATGGCGGACCGCTTCTACCAGGTGCTGCACGGAGCGGAGACCGGCAGCCGGGAAGTCACCCAGTTCATCGGCGAAATTCCGCGTTCACGCGCGGCCGGACACCATCATCTGTACGAAGAGGTCATCGTGATCCTCGAGGGCGAGGGCTGCATGTGGACCGAGTCGGCGCGCGCTGCGGTGGCGCCCGGCGACATCATCTTCCTGCCCCGCAAGCAGCTTCACTCCCTGGAGTGCACCACGGAATCCGGCATGCGCCTGATGGGCGCCTTCTATCCCGCCGGGAGCCCGGCGGTGAACTATTGAGCGGACGGTCACCGTGATCCCGGTCGACATCGCGCGCGCCGACTTCCCCGTGTTCGCGAGCCGCACCTATCTCAACAGCGGCTCGTACGGCGCGATGTGCCTGGCCGTCAGGTCGGCTATCGAGGACTACATCCAGACCCGCATGACCGTCGGTTCGGACTGGGACCACTGGGTCGAGAAGCTCGAGCAGTCCCGCGGCCTGCTGGCACGACTGGTCGGCTGCGGACCGGACGAAATGTCCGTTTCGACCTCGGTCAGCGAATCGGTGAACAGCCTGGCCTCGGCTCTGGAATTCGACGGGGGTCGCGACGGCGTGGTGGTCACCGCCTTCGACTTTCCCACCACGTCGCAGATCTGGCTCGCCCAGGCGCGGCGCGGCGCGCGAGTGACGCGCGCGCTGGCGGATGGCCGGGGCACCGCCATCCCGCTCTCGGAGTTCGACCGGCTGGTCGACGACCGGACGTTGCTGGTATCTATTCCCGTCGTCTGCTTCCGCAACGGCGCCCGGCTGGACCTCGAGCCGGTCATCCGGCTGTGTCACGAGCGCGGCGCCCGGGTGCTTGTCGACGCATATCAGGCCATCGGCTCCTTCCCCATCGACGTAAAGGAGCTCGACGTAGATTTTCTGGTCGGCGGCTGCCTGAAGTACCTGATCGGCACGGCAGGCATCGGCTTCATGTACGTGCGCGGCGGCGGCGAGCCAGGCCTCCAGCCGTCGGTCACCGGCTGGTTTGCGCAGGAGAACATCGGCCTGATGGACATCTACCACCATCGACCCTCGCCGACGGCGCGCCGGTTCGAGAGCGGCACGCCGAACGTCTGCGGGCTGTACGCGGTCGCGGCCGGCCTGCGTTACCTGCTGGACGTGGGGCTGGAGGCCGCGGATGCGCGGATCCGCATGCTGACCGCGGAGATCGCGCGACGGACCGTCGAACGCGGCTGGATGCTCGCCAGCCCGCCGGACCCGGAGCGCCACGGCGCCACCATGGCGATCCGCTCCACCGACGCGGCGGCCATGGTCCGCCGTCTCGACGGCGACGGAATCATCCTGTCACACCGCGACGGCAACCTGCGCGTATCCAGCCACTTCTACAACGACACCACCGACCTCGATCGCCTGTTCGAGGTGCTCGACCGCAACGCTGAGCTGATAGCCCGCGAACCCGCGCAGCTCAGTACCTGAAGCGGAACAGCGCGCCGATCGTCCGCGGCCGCGCCGCCACGATCGCCTGGGGATCCTGGAACGTGCCGATGCCGTCGAAGACCGCCAGCTCATCGGTCACGTTGCGCGCATAGATACCGAAGCTGAAGCTGTCCGTCACTTCCCATTCCGCGAACAGGTCGACGATCGTGTACGAGTCGAGCTCGATGTTGAACGGGCTCGTGGTTCGGAACTCGGTATCGGTGCTGCCACGGTATGTGACGTCGGCCGTCAGCGCCAGCGGCCTGCCGGCCAGCTCCGCCTCGTAGCGGATGGAGCCAAACAGCTGCAGGTCGGGCACGTTCGGTATGTCGTCTCCGTCCTGTCCCACGATCACGAACGGCGAGGCGCCGGGCAGAACCGGCTGATCTTCCGTCAATCCGTGATCGAACAGCCAGGTACCCGTCAGGTTCAGCGTCAGGTCGTCGTTCGGCAGCCAGGTCAGCGCCCATTCCAGGCCGTTGACCTCCGCTGCGCCGCCGTTAGTCGTGAACGGTATGTTGCCGGCAGGATCCCTCGGCTCGACCTGGATGTCGTCCCAGTCGATCAGGAACAGGGCCGCATTCAGCTGCACGCGATCGTCCAGAACGCGTGACTTGATGCCGAACTCGAGGTTGCTCAGCTCGTCGGAATCGAATGTAGCCGGGATGCCTGGCGCGAACGGCTGGTTGGAGTTGTTGACGCCCCCGACCCGGAAACCCTCCGAGTACAGGCCGTACAGCAGTACGTCGTCGCTCGCCTCGAACGACAGGCTCACCTTGGGCCGGGTCGTATCGTCGCTGGTCCTGATCCGGCCGATGTCGTTGCCGTTGATGTTCTGCCCGATCACCTCGCCCGCCACCGGGCTCTGGGCGCCGCCGAACGCATGGATCGTGGACTGGATGGAGGTCTGCTCGACATCGAAGTAGCGCGCACCGACCAGCAGCTCCCAGCGTTCCGCGATGCCGAAGGTCACCTCGCCGAACAGGGCATTCTGCTCGATCTCGTCGTGGCGATCGCGGCTGAAGAACGTCGTGCCGCCCGCGAAGAAGTCGTTGGCATTCAGCGGATCCCACGGCGGCAGGCCGCCGGCGCCGTCGGTCGTCGGCACCCGCACCTCGAAATCGTTGTCGTCCTTCTGGTAGTAGGCGCCCGCGACGAAATTGACCGGGCCCCCGAAGCTCGACGAGAAGCGGGCTTCGACCATGTCCGTCTCGTACGACTGAGGCTGCTGGGTGATGCCGGGCGCCGGAACGCCGAAGAAGAGCAGGATCGGCGTGCTGTCGAAGATGAAGTCGATGTCATGATCGACGCTGCTGGCGGACAGCGTGAACACGCCGGCATCGAACCCGAACTGCGCGGTCGCCCCGAGCAGCTCGACGTCGTCGCCGCGCGAATTGCGCGTGATGTCCGTGTTGACGAAGTCGCGGTCCGGCGTGATGGACGGCAGGCCCGGCAGCGGCGCGAAACCGGAGTTGGCGGGCAGGTTCGCGATCTCGGGGGGCTGGTCCGGCCATGCCGGCACGCCCCTTGCCGTGAAGCGCGACGACCCGCCGATGTCCATCTCCTGGTTCAGGTACAGCGCGTCGACGGTCACCCGGTCGCTCGGGGTCCAGCGCAGCATCAGGCGTCCGCCGTTGGTCTCCTCGTCGTTGATGTCGCTGGCGTCGCCGTCGAAGGCAGCCGGCCCGGTCTGCAGGCGCGGCTGGTCGATCCAGCCGTCCGCGTCGGTTCGCCAGCCGACCAGGCGCAGGGCCAGACGGTCGCGCACCAGCGGAACGTTGAGCATGCCGCTGACGGTGTAGTTGAAGCCCCCCTCGTCGGTGTCGCCGAGATCCGAATCGAATGCCGCGGCGAATGCATCCGTTCCGGGCTTGTTCGGTATGAACTTGATGTTGCCCGCCATCGAATTGGCGCCGTACAACGTGCCCTGCGGCCCGTTGAGCACTTCGACCCGCTCCAGGTCGACCAGCTTTATCGGGGCGTTCTTGCCGCCGCCGTCCTGCTGGTCGCTCGCCGTGATGACGTACTCATCGAAGTAGGTTCCGACCACGGCGGGACCATTGCCGTTTATGCCGCGGATGATGTATTCCTTGTCGCCCGGGCCGAGATCCTGGAACTGCAGGCCGGGCACCGCGCCGGCGAAGCCTTCGAAGTCCACGATCGCGCGACTGTCGAGTTGATCGCCGCCGATGGCGTAGACGGCCGACGGAATCGACTGCACGTCGATGTTGCCACGCTTCGTTGCCGTGACGATGACGGCTTCGAGTTCGGCTGCCAGCAGTGGCGCCGGAGCCGCAAGGGCGAGAAGAATCGCTGCGAAGCCGAGGGCCGATCCACGCATGCGCATCTGGAAATCCTCCGGAGAAAAACGTCACCAAGCCGCTGATAAAACGCGGCAGAACGCGAAGATGCTGCTTTTGGCGCCCGGGGGAGACAAGGGCAAAAATAGGGCGAAGGGACTAAACGTTGCGGAAATCGCACAGCCGGCGGGCCTGCCAGCCGTGGAACCGCGCGCAGCGACAGGTCATCATTCCGCACGCGGGCGACTCGTCCCGGCGGCAGCGACGGAACACGGTCTTGAAGTTCGGCATCCGACTGATCGAATTTCTCGGTCCGTCCCGGGAGTTGTTGCGGCTCGCGGTGGCCGCCGAGTCCGCCGGCGTGGACTCGATCTGGTTCCCGCACGATCTATTCATGCGCAACACCTGGGCACTGACCAGCGCGGTGGCCATGCTGACTCACCGGGTCCGGCTGGGCAGTGTCGGCATCAACGTGCACACGAACCATCCCGCGGAGATTGCCACTTATGCGGCCACGCTCGATGAGCTGTCCGGCGGCAGATGCATCCTCGGGCTCGGCATGCACACGGCGGACATGGTGCAGTGGACCGGCATCGACACGACCGACCACCTGAAGCGTATGCGTGAAGCCGTGGACGTCATTCGACGCCTGCTGCGCGGCGAGGCGGCCAGCTCCCCGGGACCCGCGTTCCGCTGGAATGACCAGTGTTACCTGCGCTTCCAGCCCGCGCGGCCCGACATTCCGATCTACATCAGCGCGTTCGGCCGCGAGTTCCAGGAACTGTCGGGAGAGATCGGCGACGGCAGCCAACCCATGATCACGCCGCCTTCGGCGGCCCGTTTGCAGGTGCAGACAGTCGAACGCGGCGTGACCCGCGCCGGCCGCGATCGCAGCCGATTCGTCATTTCCGGCTGCGCCTGGCTCTCGCTGTCCGCCGATCGTCAGGCCGCGGCCGACCGCATGCGCGACATGATAGTGACGTTCGGCCCGTTTCTCGAGGAGGATGCGCTGGCGACCGCCGGTCTGCGTCGCTGCGATTTCGACGCCATCAGGGCCCATGTTGAACGGCGCGATATCCCGGGTGCCAGGGCGCTGGTCACCGACCGGATGCTCGAGCTCGGCATCACCGGCACGCCGGCGGACGTCATCGCCCGAATCGAGGCTCTGAATGCCGCCGGCATCGACGAGATCAATTTCGGCGGGCCGCTCGGACCCGATCCCGAAACTGCCATCAGCCTGCTCGGGCGCGAGGTGATCCCGCACTTCCGCGCCAGGCCGGACTCCTAGCCATGAACGAATCTGCATTCCTTGCCAAGTCCATCGTCGAGCGCGAGCACGGATTGAGCCAGAGTCTCAGCCGGGCGCAGATCATCATGATCGGACTCGGCGGCGCGATCGGCACCGGCCTCTTCCTGGGCAGCGGCATCGCGATCAGCTACGCCGGCCCGTCCGTGATCCTGAGTTACGCGATCGCCGGTTTCATCGCGCTCGTGATGGTCTTCAGCCTTTCGGAGATGGCGGTCGTGCATCCGGCTGCCGGTTCCTTCGGCGTCTACGCGGAAACCTACATCAACCCCTGGGCCGGATTCGTGGTGCGCTACACGTACTGGCTCGTCCAGGTGATCGCCATCGGCGGCGAGGCGGTCGCAGCCGGCCTCTACATGACGTTCTGGTTTCCGCACGTGCCGGTGTGGATCTGGTCGATCGGCTTCGCTTTCATCCTGCTGTACGTCAACGCCCGCTCGGTGGGCGACTTCGGCACGTTCGAGTACTGGTTCGCGATGATCAAGGTGTCGGCGATCGTGCTGTTCATCATCCTCGGCGCGGTCGGAATCCTCGGCATCGGCGTGCCCGGGACCGGCTTCCACAATCTCACCGGCCTCCCGGGGGGATTCATGCCGCATGGAGTGAGCGGCATGTGGATGGCGGTCATCGTCGGCCTGTTCTCGTTCAACGGCATCGAGGTGATCGCTGTCACTTCGGGCGAGGTCAAGGATCCGCAGCGGGCGATTCCCGCGGCGCTGCGCACCATGCTGCTGCGCCTGTTCCTGTTCTACGTCATCGCGCTCGCCATCGTCGTCACGTTCGTGCCGTGGACCGAGACCGGCGCCAAGATCGTGGAGCAGAGCCCGTTCGTCCGCGTGTTCGCGCACGCGGGCATTCCCTATGCCGCGGGCATCATGAATTTCGTGGTGATCAGCGCCGCGCTTTCCAGCATGAATACCAATGTCTACCTCTGTTCGCGCATGCTGTTTTCCCTGTCGCGCAGCGACCATGCCCCCACCTTTCTCGGCCGGCTCGGCAGGAATCGCACGCCGGTCGCCGCGATACTGGTGTCCGGGGCGGGCATCCTGGTCGCCGCCGGCGTGTCGAAGTTGACGCCCCTGGCCTACAATTACCTGTTCGGAGTCGCCCTGTTCGGCGGCATGACGGTGTGGATCTTCATCCTGCTGAGCCACATCAGCTTCAGGCGCCGCCACGGCGCGGCCCGGCTGCCGGTGCGCATGCCGTTTTTTCCCTGGATGCAGCTCGCGGGCATTGCCCTGCTGCTGGGGATTCTGGTTACCATGGGACTCGATACGGAATTCTGGAACATTTCGTGGATCGTCGGCGTACCTTGGCTGCTCCTGATCTCCGCCGCCTATTTCATCGGACGCGCGCGCAAGCGCGCCGCGGCGGTCGTGCGCGCCCCGTGACGGCGCACCGGACGCGACCCGATGGCTGAGCGATCATTCGCGAGGGAGGTGCAGCTGCTGCGGCTCAGCGCGGGCCAGGAATTCGCCGGCGAGGGCATCCTCGCGGTGACCAAGGCGCTGCTCGAGTCGGGGGTTTCGTATGTCGGCGGCTATCAGGGCGCGCCGATTTCGCACCTGATGGACGTACTGGCCGACGCCGAGGAGATTCTCGGCGAGCTGGGAGTGCATTTCGAGGCCAGCGGCAGCGAAGCGACGGCTGCGGCCATGCTGAGCGCCTCGATCAACTATCCGCTGCGCGGGGCCGTAACCTGGAAGTCCACCGTGGGCACCAACGTCGCTTCCGACGCGCTCGGCAACCTTGCATCGGCGGGCGTCACCGGCGGCGCGATGATCATCGTCGGCGAGGACTACGGCGAGGGCGCCAGCATCATGCAGGAGCGCACCCACGGCTTCGCGATGAAGTCACAGATGTGGCTGCTGGACCCGCGCCCGTACCTGCCTTCGATCGTCAAGCTCGTGAAGGACGGCTTCGCGCTATCGGAGGCCAGCAACACGCCGGTCATGCTGATGCTGCGGATCCGCGCCTGTCACGTCTACGGTCGCTTCACCGCGAGCGACAACCTGCGTCCCGCCTTCACGACCCGGGACGCGCTCGACCGGCCGCAGCGCAGCTACGACCGGATCATCCTGCCGCCGTCCACGTATCTGCAGGAACAGCACAAGATCCGGCAGCGCTGGCCGGCCGCGGTCGAGTTCATTAAGCACAACGGGATCAACGAGTTCTTCGAAGGCTCGCGTGGTGACGTCGGTTTCGTGCTGCAGGGCGGCCTGTACAACACCGTGCTGCGGGCGCTCGAGAACCTCGGTCTCGCGGATGCCTTCGGGCGGAGCGAGATCCCGCTGTACGTGCTGAACGCGACCTATCCGCTGATACCGGCGGAGTTCGCGCGATTCGCGGCCGGCAAGCGGGCCCTGCTGGTGATCGAGGAGGGCCAGCCCGAGTTCATCGAACAGACCGTGAACCAGTTCCTGCGCCAGGCCGGGGTCGGGACCGCCATCGTCGGCAAGGGCCCCCTGCCCATGGCGGGCGAGTACACCGGTGCCGTCGTCAGCGACGGCATCGCGCGATTCCTGCGCGAATGGCTCCCGGAGGCGGCGCCCGCGGCCTCGACACCGCCGCGCCCGGCGGCCGCGCCGCACGAGATCCCGCTCCTGCCTCTGGCGGCGCTGAAGAAAGCGGTGCCGGCGCGGCCATCCGGTCTGTGCGTCGGCTGTCCGGAACGACCGCTGTTCTCCGCGATCAAGCTGCTGCAGCGGGAACTCGGGCCGCTCAACATCAGCGCCGACATCGGCTGCCACTCCTTCTCGACGCTGCCGCCGTTCGATCTCGGAGGCAGCATCATGGGTTACGGGCTCGGCACGGCCAGCGCCTCCGCTTTCAACGTCGGGCACGCGCGCCGTCCGGTCGCGCTGATGGGCGACGGTGGCTTCTGGCACAACGGCCTGACCAGCGGCATCGCAAACGCCGTGTTCAACCGGCACGACGGCGTCACGGTAATCGTCGACAACGGCTACTCGGCGGCGACTGGCGGACAGAGCATCCACTCGTCGAGGGGCACGCTCCGCAGCCGTCACGGCAGCCACTCGATCGAGGCCGCGGTCCGCGGGGTCGGCGTCGAGTGGGTCCGAAAGGTGAGCACCTACGACATCCGCGGCTGCCTGGCGACCCTGCGTGACGCGCTGACCACGCGGTTCGCCGGTCCCAAGGTCATCGTCGCCGAAGGCGAGTGCCAGCTCAGCCGCCAGCGGCGCATCGCCCCGCTGCTGAAACGGCGTGCCCAGACGGGCGGACGCGTCGTGCGCCAGCGCTTCGGCATCGACGAGGACCTGTGCACCGGCGATCGCTCCTGCATACGCCTGTCGGGCTGCCCTTCGCTGACGGTCAAGGAGCGCGACGACGGCCTGCGGCGTGACGTCATCGCGCATGTCGACGACAGCTGCGTCGGCTGCGGCGTCTGCGGCGAAGTCGCGCATGCCGCCACACTGTGCCCGTCCTTCTATCGGGCCGACGTGATCATCAATCCGGATCGGCGGGATCGCTTCGTCCACCGGCTGCGCGGTGCGGTCATCGGCTGGTCGCAGCGCCGCGCTACGCGCCGGCGACTCGCGTACGCGATCGAATGAGCGCCACCGACCGCCCCGTCCGGCTGACGCTCGCTGCGCTTGGCGGCCAGGGCGGCGGCGTGGTCGCGGACTGGCTGATCGAGACCGCGCGCCGGGAGGGCTACATCGCCCAGTCCACGTCAGTTCCGGGCGTCGCCCAGCGCACCGGCGCCACCATCTACTACCTCGAGTTCTACCCCCGCAGCGGAGTCGACGCGCACGGGCGCGAGCCCGTGTTCGCGCTGATGCCGCAGCCCGGCGACGTCGACGTCGTCGTGGCTTCCGAGCTCGTCGAGGCCGGCCGCATGATCCTGCGCGGCCTGGTCACGCCTGAACGGACCACGCTGATCGCCTCGACCCACCGCGCGTATGCCATCAGCGAAAAGTCGGCGCTGGCGGACGGCCGGGCCGACCCGTCGGTGCTGCTCGCGGCCGCGCGCGAGAGCTCCAGGCGCCTGGTCGCCTTCGACATGGCGGCGCTCGCGCAGCAGACCGGCGCCGTCGTCAGCGCCGTGATGCTGGGTGCCATTGCAGGGTCGCAGGCGCTGCCGTATGCGCCGGACTCCTACCGGGCCGCGATCCGGCACGCGGGCATCGCGGCCGATGCAAATCTCGCGGCATTCGACGCAGGCCTGTCCGCTGCCCGGGCCGCTGCCGGGCCGTGGCCTGCCGCTGCGCCGGCTGCACCTGCTGCAGATCTGCCGCGCCGCGCCCGGCACCCGGGCGTGCAGGCGCTGGTCGATCGGGTCCATGGCGAGTTTCCGGCGGCGCTCGGGGCGGTTCTGATCGCCGGCCTGCGCAAGCTGATCGACTACCAGGACATCGAGTACGCGGCGCAGTACCTGGACCGGCTAGCGCCGTTCTGCGCGGGCGACTGCGCGTCGCGGCAGTACCGGCTGGGCGACGCCGTGGCGCGCGGACTCGCCCTGTGGATGAGCTTCGAGGACACAATCCGCGTCGCGGACCTCAAGACGCGCGGCGAGCGCGTGCGTCGCATTCTCGGCGACGTGCGCAGCCGGCCGGCCGAGATCGTCAAGGTCACCGAGTTCCTGAAGCCGCGGGCCGAGGAGATCTGCGCGACGCTGCCGGCACGGCTCGGACGCCGGGTCGAGGGATCACTGCTCCTGCAGCGGGCGCTGCGTCGCCTGACCGGCGACCGGCAGGTCTGCACGTCGACGTTGACCGGCTTCCTGCTGCTCCGCACCGTCGCCGGACTCGCCCGCTGGCGGCGGAGTACGCTGCGATTCGAGCGTGAGATGGCACGCATCGACGTCTGGCTCGCCGACATCCGGGCCGTGATGACCCGGGACTACGAACTCGCCGTGGAGATCGCCGCCTGCCAGCAACTCGTCAGGGGCTATGGCGAGACGCACGCGCGCGGCTGCAAGCGCTTTGAGCAGGTCATGACGGCCCTGCAGCCCGTCGCCATGCTGCCGGATGCGGCGCAGCGGCTGCGCCGCTGGCGGGAGGCGGCCCTCGCGGACGAGGAAGGGCACGCCCTCGACCGGGAACTCGCGTCCGCGGCGCCGCCGCGTGCCGCCGCAGGCGCCCCGTGACCGCGACGGCCGCCGCAGCAAGCCCGTTCCCGGTGGCGGCACTCCGCTCGGTGTTCCCGGCGCTGCAGCGCAAGGGTGGATTCCAGTACTTCGACAATGCCGCGGGCGCCCAGGTACCGCAGGCGGTGCTGGAAGCGGTCCGGTCCCACCTCGTCGAGCGCAACGTGCAGCGCGGCGGCCGCTACGCGCAGAGCCTCGCCGTCGACGCGATGATCGCCCGCGCCCGCAGCAGTGTCGCGGCGCTGGTCAATGCGCGCGATCCGGACGAGATCGCATTCGGCATGAACGCCACGTCCTTCATCCGTCTCGTCAGCCTGGCGATCGGACAGACGCTGGGCGAGCGTGACGAAATCGTCGTCACCGAGCTGGACCACGAGTCGAACATCGCCACCTGGCTGGCGCTCGCCCCGCTCGGCGCGAAGATCCGCTGGTGGCGCCTGCGCGACGACGGCAGCCTCCATGTCGACGACCTCGAGCCCCTGCTGACGGAACGTACGCGGCTGCTGGCTTTTACGGTCGCCTCGAACGCGCTCGGCACCGTCATCGACGTGCGTACGGTCGCGGATAGGGCGCACGCGGCCGGCGCCGAAGTCTTCCTCGACTGCGTGCACTTCGCTCCGCACGGCCGCATCGACGTGCAGGCCTTCGACTGCGACTACCTGGTCTGTTCCGGCTACAAGGCATTCGGCCCGCACATGGGATTCCTGTGGGGACGCCGCGAGCTGCTCCGGCGCCTGCCCACGTTTCGCGAGGACTTCATCGCGGACGAACCGCCCGGCAAGATCGAGGCAGGTACCCTGCCATTCGAGAACATCGCGGGCATGGAAGCCGCCGTCGGCTACCTGGCGGACATCGGTCGCGGCTGCGGCGGAACCGGCGACTGCGCCGCCGGCGTGGCGCTGCGCGCCGAGGTGGCCGCCGGCATGCAGGCGATTCTTGACTACGAGCAGGGACTCTCGCTCGAGCTGCTGCGCGTGCTCGATGCCTGCGGCGCCACGGTGTTCGGAATCGCCGACCCGGCACGTCTGGCGGAGCGGGTCCCGACCTTCGCGTTCAACGTCCGGGGGCGGTCACCGGCGGCGGTCACCGCTGCCATGGCCCGCGCAGGCATCGGCATCCGCGACGGCCATCTGTACTGTCCGCGGCTCATGCGCCGGCTTTCCCTGCCAGTCGCCAGCGGCGCGGTCCGCGTTTCGCTCGTTCACTACAATACCGTCGCCGAGATACGCCGATTCGGCGACGTGCTCGCGGATTTCACCGGAGGGAGCTGAGGCAATGACCAATCCGATAGAAGCTCTGCAAGCCATAGCCGCGGGCATCGCCGCCGGGTCGATCCGCGTCGTGGACCTGACCGTCCCGCTGGAGCCGGCGACGCCGGTCATCAAACTGCCGCCGCAGTTCAGCCCCTCCAGGCCATTCGCACTGGAGGAGATCTCGCGCTACGACGAGCGCGGGCCGGCCTGGTACTGGAACAACATCTCCTGCGGCGAGCACACCGGCACGCATTTCGACGCCCCGATCCACTGGGTCACCGGCAAGGATCATCCAGACAACGCGACCCACAACATCGCCGTCGACCGATTCATCGGCCCGGCCTGCGTGATCGACGTCGCTGCGCGCGTGCGCGACAACCCGGACTACCTTCTGACACCCGACGACGTCGGCGCATGGGAGCGGCAGCACGGACCGATCCCGGCCCGTTCCTGGGTCCTGATCAGGACCGACTGGTCCGGGCGCAAGGGTGCCGACCGGTTTCTCAACATCCGCGAGGACGGCGCGCACACGCCGGGCCTGCACCCGCAATGCGTGAGGCTGCTCGCCGACGAGCGCGACATACTCGGCGTCGGCGTGGAGACGGTCGGCACCGATGCGGGCCAGGCATTCACATTTGACCCGATGTTCCCGTGCCACACGCTGATGCACGGCGCCAACCGCTTCGGGCTGGCGAGCCTGATGAACCTCGACCAGTTGCCGCCGACGGGCGCGATCGTGATCGCCCCGCCGCTCAAGATCGTCAACGGATCGGGCAGCCCGCTGCGGGTGCTCGCGCTGATCGCAGCCTGAGTCCATGGCCTGGATCCGCACGATTGCCTTCGGCGAGGCCGCCGGCAGGCTGCGCAAACTCTACGAGCGCAGTAAGGGCCCCGGCGACCGTGTCGACAACATCCTGGCGGCGCACAGCCTGCGGCCGCACACGCTCGACGGGCACCTGCACCTGTACCGGAACGTGCTGCACAACCCGGCCAACCGCCTGCCAGCCTGGACCCTGGAGGCGCTCGGCGTCTACGTGAGCGCGCTCAACGGCTGCCGGTACTGCGTGGATCACCACAGCCAGGGCCTGCGGCGCCTGCTGCAGGATGAGGATCGCTGGCAGGCCATGCACGCCGCGCTCGTCTCGGATCGGCCGGAGAGCGCATTTGGGAGCCGTGAACTCGCGATGCTTCGCTACGCACGCCGGCTGACCCTGGCGCCGGTCGCGATGAAAGAGACCGATGTGACAGCGCTGCGCGACGCCGGACTGGACGACGGCGAAATTCTCGAGATCAATCAGGTGGCGGCGTACTTCGCCTATGCGAACCGAACCGTTCTCGGGCTCGGAGTCACCACAGACGGCGACGTGCTCGGATCGACACCGGCGGCGTAATATTTGTCCGCGCTCGGCGGTCCATGAGTGCATGGCAGATTTTCCCCTGGCGACCCCGTCGTCCGTCCGCGCGCTGCGGCAGGCCGCTGCCCTGGACGCTGACGTTCCCTGGCCGCTGGCTCAGGGCGAGACACTGGCATTCACCGCGTCGCTGCAGCGGCGCCTTCTCGGGGACGAGGACCGGCTCCCGTCCGGTGACGATCGCGACCCGGACTTCCTGACCGCGCGGATGCCGTTCTCGCCGCCGGCTTGCGGCCTGGCGCTCGACGACGTCTTCGCCCGCATGGAAGAAGTCCTGCGGCTGACCCCCTCGTCCGCGAGCCATCGCTTCGTCAACCAGCTGTTCGGCGGGCGCGAACCCGTCGCAGTCGCCGCGGAGTCACTCGTGTTATGGCGCAACGCGTCCATGTACACCTTCAAGGCCGCCGGCGCCCAGGTGCTGGTCGAGAATGCGGTGCTCGCACACATGTGCAAGCACGTCGGCTTCGCCGATGGCGAAGGGCTCTTCGTGCCCGGCGGCTCGATCGCAAACCTGGTCGCGCTACTCCTCGCCCGCGACCGGGCGGCGCCGGAGGCGCGCGAGCGCGGCGTGACGGGTCGCCTCGCCATCTACGCGTCGAGCGAGGCCCACTATTCGATCGCCAGGAACGCGGGCATCGCGGGAATCGGCCGGCGGGCGATGCGCACGATCCCGGCGGATCGCGACGGGCGCATGGACGTCGGCGCGCTCGCAAGCCGCATCGAGCAGGACCGGCAGCAGGGCTTGCAACCGGCGATGATCGTCGCGACGGCCGGGACGACCGTGCGCGGCGCTTTCGACGACATCGCGCACATCGCCGCGGTCGCCCGGTCGGCCGACGCCTGGCTGCACGTCGATGGCGCTCTCGGGGCCACCCTCGCCCTCAGCCCCACGCACCGGCACCTGCTGCACGGCGTCGAGCAGGCCGATTCCGTCAGCTGGAACCCCCACAAGATGATGGGCGTGCCCCTCCAGTCTGCCGCGCTACTCGTGTCGCGGCGCGGCGGCCTCGCGCGCTGTTTCGACGAGCGGGCCGACTACCTGTTCCAGGCGGACGACGATGCCTTCAATCCGGGCCACCGCTCCCTGCAGTGCGGCCGGCGAGTGGACGCATTCAAGCTCTGGGCCGCCTGGCTGCACCTCGGCGACGAAGGCTGGGCCGCGCGCGTGGATCGCCAGCTGCTCCTGGCCACCCGGGCTGCGCAGTTGATCGAGGCGGATGACGAGCTCGACCTCTGCGAGTGGCCGAAGTCGGTCAACGTTTGTTTTCGGGTGACCGGCTGCACTGCGGAGGACCTCTGCGAGCGGCTGGATCGCGCCGGAACGCTCAAGATCGGGCACGGCGACTTCCGCGGCGAGCGCGCGCTGCGGCTCGTCTGCGTCAATCCGGCCCTGACCGAAGCGGACTTGCGCGCGATCCTGGCGGACATCAAGTTCGCGGCCCGCGAACTCCGCGCCGCTACGCCCCGCCCGGCGGCGCCCGCGCAGGCAGCCTGCGCGCCATGACACGGGGACCTCGCATCAGCGTGGCGCGCTTGGTCGGCCGGAAGGGATGGCGCCAATTCGCCGTCAAGGCGCTCGCTCCGCTCGCCGACCGTCTGCTCGGCATCCAGGGAATCGACGCTCTTTACCGCAGCGGAAGGGTGTCGGGTCTCAACCCCCTCGACTTCGTCACGCGTGCGCTCGAAATTTTGGACGTCAACGGCGGCGGCGGTCCCGGAGAGTTGGTGCGCAAACTGCCGCGCACCGGCCCCGTGCTGATTGTCTGCAATCATCCGTACGGCGCGATCGAAGCCCTGCTGATCGCACACGCGGTGCTCCAGGTGCGCCAGGACCTGCGATTTCTCGCAAACGAGGGCCTGAAGGTCTTCCCGGAACTCGCGCCCCTCATCATCGGCACCAATCCGCTCGAGATCACGCCGCGCAACCTGCGCTCCATCCGTGAATGCGACGCGCACCTCGCCGCCGGCGGCGTGCTCGTGCTGTTCCCGGCCGGCCGGGTATCGCACCGGAGGCCCGACGGCCACGGGCTGGCGGACGGACCCTGGAGCCGCATCGTCGGCCGGCTGGCTCTGCGCCACGAAGCGACATTGCTGCCGGTATTCTTTCACGGCGGCAACAGCCGCCTGTTCCAGCGCGTCGGCGAACTCGTCGGCGTCGTCCGCATGATCCTGCTGCCGCGCGAATTGCTGCGACTGCAAGGACGCAGCGTGCCGTACTCCGTCGGGCGCCCGCTCCTGCCCGATGCCTTTCGGCAACTCGATGCCGAGCGCGTGACGGCCTGCGCGCGGCTCATGACTTACCTGCTCGAGTCCCCGGTCGACGGGCGGACCGCAGATGCCGCAATACCGGGCACTCCGCTCGCGCCGGCGAGCGATCCCGCCGCGATGGCGCGCGAGATCGAGGCCCTGCCCCGGACACAGTGCCTGCTCGAGTTCAGGCACTACGCCGTGTTCCACGCGCGCGCGGCCCAGATTCCCGCGGTGATGCTGCAGATCACGCGCGAACGCGAGCGCGTGTTCCGCACGCTGGCTGAAGGCAGCGGGGCCGAGCGCGACGGCGACGAGTACGACGGGACCTACGTCCAGCTTTTCGTGTGGGATATCCGCGAGCGAGCCATCGTCGGCGCCTATAGACTCGGTCACGCCGACGAGCTGCGGCGCGAGCACGGCGCCGCCGGCATGTACCTGTCGCAGGCCTTCGAATTCGGCGACGGCTTCTACGAGCGCGGGGACGGCGGCGCGTCGCTGGAGCTCGGGCGTTCGTTCGTCGTTCCCGAGCACCAACGAAGCTTCCATGCCCTGTACCTGCTGTGGCAGGGCATCGGCCGCTACCTCGTCGCCAATCCGCGTTATCGGCGTCTGTATGGCACCGTGTCACTGTCCAATCGCTACGATCGCCGCGCGGTGCAAATGCTGTGCGACGCGCTCATCGAGCCGCATGCGGACGTTACGCCGCGCAAGCCACTGGTCAGCACCCTCCACCCGGAGTGGCGCGACCATCTCGATCGCCACGGTCGTCCGGATCTGGCGTTCCTGGCGGCGCTGTTTCGCGGGCTCGACGCGGGCGGCCAGGACGTACCGGTCCTGCTTCGGCACTACCACAAGCTCGGCGCGCGGTTTCACGGCGTCAGCGTCGACACAAATTTCTGCGACACGCCGGGACTGCTGCTGTCGGTCGACGTGCCGACGCTCGGGCGCGCCTCCGTGACGACCTTCCTTGGCGAGGGTGCGGACGACTACCTCGCGTGGTTTGCCGGTTCCCGGCCCGCGGATCTGCTGCCGCCGCCGGCCCGCACGTCCTCGGATGGTGGCAGGACGCGGGTGGCCGCAATGCAGCCGATGCACGGGACAGGGACGCCGTGAAGGCACCCGCACGTCCGTTCAATCGGCCGGAAAGCCTATCAGGGCGGCTCGCGTTCTTCCTGCTCGGGCACGCCGAGCGCTGGATCTGCAGGAGTTCCAAAGTGGGCTGCACGCCTTTCTTCGATCCCGGCCGCTTTCCCTGGATGACGGCGTTTCGCGGCTCGTGGCACGAGGTGCTGGACGAAGCAGAGGCCGTAATGACCGATCGCGAGCGACTGCCTGCGTTCCAGGAGATTTCGCAGGAGGTCGGCTACATCACCCAGGATCGCGACTGGAAGACGTTCATGCTGGCCGGATACGGGCTCAAGTCGCGGCGCAATCTCGAGCGCTGTCCGGCGACTGCGGAAGCCCTACGACGGATCCCCGGTCTCAAGACCGCGTTCTTCTCGATCCTCGAGCCCGGCAAGCGACTGCCGCCGCACCGCGGTCCCTACAACGGCGTGCTGCGCCTGCACCTGGGTCTGATCGTCCCGGATCCGCCGGAGCGCTGCTGGATTCGCGTCGCCGGCGATCGGCGTCACTGGGCTCCCGGCGAAATACTGGTGTTCGACGATTCCCTCGAGCACGAAGTCCACAACGACACCGGCGAAGTCCGCGTCATCCTGTTCATCGACTTCGTCAGGCCCTGCCGCTGGCCGGTCAGCTGGCTGAATCGACTCGTGCTGCTCGCGGCCCGGCTGAGCCCGCTGGTGCGTCACGCCAGCCGCAACCAGCGTCGCTGGGAACGGGACTACTACGGAATAGGCAACCAGGAGAACATCGGATGAATGCAACGCCCGCTGCCCGCAGCGCCACGATTCTCGCCCGTATGGTCGCCGTCTTCCTGATTGCATTCGCAGGCGTCTCCCAGGCCGCGGAACCGTTCAGTCTCAAGACGCCGACCGGCGCCATGGTCGAATTTCCGGGAAAATCACAGGCGCCGGTTACCGTCCTGCTCTTCTGGGCCACCTGGTGTCCTTATTGCAAGGCGCTGATGCCGCACCTGCAGAGCGTGCTGTACGAGCACGGCGACGACGTTCAACTCTACGCGATCAGCATCGCGGACGATGGCGACCCCGCGGCATTTCTCGCGGACCTGGGCTACGACTGGACCCTGCTGCTCAATGGCGATGCGGTGGCGAGCCGCTATGGCGTGCGCGGTACGCCCGGCCTGTTCGTCGTGGATCGCAGTGGCGCGACGGTCTTCGATCTGTCCCGTCTCAAGGTGACAGCCGCCCTCAAGGAACGCGTTGCGGGCGTAGACAGCCACCCCCAAGCCGCCGGACAGCTGGCGCCATTCTGGGCGGCCGAGCTGCGCCTAGCCCTCGACCCGGCAATCCGCGGGGCTCGCTGAGTTCAACGCGCGAGGCGCTGACGGCTGGTTCGCTGCTGCGCTGGTTCTGGTGCACTGGCGGCATCACAGACTTCATATGGGCCCTTTGATGCTACTTTCCCGCCGCCAACGCACCAGAACCTCCGCGAGCAGCTCCGGCGAATGGCCGTCAAAGCTCAAGGCGTCGGAGAAATGCGTCGGGGGCATGGACAGCTCTCCAGATCAGGCGAGCGCCTTGCCCTCGGTCTCAGGCAGATACAGCGACGCGAGGAAGGTCACGGCCAGGAACATCGTAATGAATGAGACGGTATGCAGGAAACTCGAGGTCGTGAGGATGCTGCCAATGGCAATGGGAGCGATCGCGTTTGCAACCCGTTGCGCAGAAACGCCCCAGGCCGCGCCGGCACCGCGATTGCGAGTGTCGTAGATTTCCCCGAGCCAGGTGTTCCAGACACCCCAGGCACCGAGGCTGAAGAAGGACAGCGTGAAGTTCCACGCGTACAGCTCGATCATCGTGTCGGACATCGCAAACGCGAAGCCAGCCAGGGCAGAAACGAAAACGTAGACCAGCATGACCCGCTTGCGGCCGAAGCGGCCGGTCAGGTAGCTCGCCGACATGTAGCCGGGAAACATGAACAGCGCTGACAGCGCGATGAAGCCGAGTCCCTGCGGCGCCGACAGGCCGCGCTGTGCGAGCAGCGCCGGCATCCACGACGCAAGCCCCCAGTAGCCCCAGGAGAAGCAGAAATTGATGACGCTCTGCACCAGCGTCGTTCGCAGCGCGGGTCCGCGGAAGATGTCCAGGAAGGCGATGTCGCCCCGGCCTGCGCCCTGACCGGACATGGTACGGGCACGGAGCCGGCCGTTTGCCAGCATGTCTATCGCCGCATCGGCTTCGGCAGTACGGCCTTTCTCCGCAAGCCAGTAAGGTGACTCTGGCACAAGTTTCCAGATCACGAGCGCCCAGAAAGAGACCACTGAGCTGAAGCCGATGACGTAGCGCCAGCCAAGGTCCATGAAGAGGACAGTGACGCCGACGGCGACGAGCACGCCGAGCGGCCAGCCAGCCGACAGGTAAACGGTCGCCTTGCCACGAACCCGGACAGGCACCAGCTCCTCGAAGAACGGAAATGTGACGACCAGCGCGCCCGACAATACGATGCCGCACAGGAAGCGGATCACCCACAGCGACTCATAGCTCGGAGCGAAGGCGCTCAGGAGCGGGAACAGGCCGTACAGGCCCATGCTCCACATCAGGCACTGCTTGCGGCCCATCGGGCCCAGCAGTTTTCCCCAGAGCAATGCGCCCGGGATCATGCCGATGAACATCGCGCCGATCAGCGAACCGACTTGCCGGGTCGAGAGACCGAAGTCGGCGCCGATCGCGCCCGAAGAAAAGATGATGATCATCATCTCCCACGATTCGATGACGAATGCCATGAACAGTGTAAGTCCCGCCAGCCAATGGTTGAGGGTGAGCGGCATGTCGAGGAACCAGTCGCCCACCCGACGCGCGGCCGGCGCGGTGTCGGTATTCGTGCTGGCAGCCGTCATCGGCATGCTTCCTCGTTCTGCTCGATGTACTTCACCCGCTCGACGCGGATCGGTTCGGACAGCAGCTCGCCGGGCCGGGCATGCGCGAAGATCGTTTTGAGCACGTCGTGGCCCGCCACCACTTCCCCGAACGCGGCAAATCCCAGGCCGTCGGCATGGCGGCCACCGCCCGAATCAAGTGACGGCTCGTCCCGCATGCAGATGAACACGCTGGCGTAGAGCTCGCCTGGATCCATGCGTGCCGCTGACGCCGTCCAGCGCCGGTGCGCAAGGCCGGTCCTGATGGTCGATTCATGCGAAATCCGCGTGCGGTGCTCGTCCAGGCCTTTGCCGGTGCCGAACTGGATGATCTCAATCGCATGCGCGGCGTCGGCGGCGGCGGTCGTGATCCGGAAAACCTCGCCCGCGTCGAGCGCGCCGCGTTCGGCCAGACCGCGAAAGTAGCCGCAGGTGGCGGGCGCCTGCCGTTCGTGCAACGCGATGGTGAATGAGCCGAGCGCGGTCGTGACCTCAAGTGCGGACATCGCCACGAGCGGCCCTATCGAGGCGCGTCAATCCGGGCTGCCGTCGACCGGCTGGCTGGGCGGGAACAGCACCGGCGTGCCGACCCAGATCAGTCGCGCGACCTTCCTGCTCTTGTTGAGGACATCGTGGTCGATCTGCGTGTTGTGGTGCGCGCTGTCGCCCTTTCTCAGCGTGAATACTTCATCGCCGATGCGCTGCTCGACTTCCCCCTCGAGCACGAAGAAGAAGTCCTCGCCTTCGTCGCGGTGCACGGACGGCAGTCGCGTACCCGGGGGAATTTCCATGATCAGCGCGCTCATGCGCTGGTTGCGGATCGCCGAATCGAGGCGGGTGTAGACGACCGGGGAATCGATGTCGATGTACTGCGGGTCGTCGGCGCGCCGCACGAGACTGGTCGGCGACGGCGGCGTGATGAAGTAATGGATGTCCGTTTCCAGGGCCCGTGCGATGTTGATCAGCGAAACGATCGACGGGGTCGCCTTGCCGCGCTCGGCCTGCGACAGGAAGGCCGCCGACAGCTCCGAACGCGCGGCCAGCTCCTGCAGCGTCAGGCCGAGCTCGCGACGGCGGGCCTTCAGCAGGCTGCTGAGCGAGCGTTCGAGGGGCGTCGCGGATCTGGCCGGGCTGGGCATGTCCCGCCTGTTCCCGTGAGACTGGAGTTACGGCAATTCTAGTCGCCCACCCCCAGATGTCAAAACAATTTGATTTGGTAGAATATTTAAATATGATGAACGCCATGAGTAAGCTTCCGTAGCTGAACCGGGCGCTGCGAACACGCGTCAGCAACACCACAGGGGTCGATCCAATGCGCGTTATCAATACAGTCAGGAAACCGACGATGGCCGCGGTGGCAGCGGCGCTCTCCCTGCCTGCCATGGCGCAGGACAGGAGCGAGACCGGCGCCAACGTTCTCGACGAGGTCGTGGTGACCGCGCGGCGCCGCAACGAGTCCGCGCTCGAATCGCCGCTCGCGGTGACGGCATTCAATGCCCAGATGATCGACGACGCCGGCATCCAGCGCGTCGAGGACGTGATCCAGCTGACGCCCAACGTCACCCTAGCGACGTCGCAGGGCATCGGCACCAGCTTCCTCAGCATTCGGGGCCTGACGCAGGTACGCAACGGCGAGGCGCCGGTCGCGGTCGTCGTCGATGGCGTGCTGCAGTTCAGCGCAATCCAGTTCCGGCGCGAGCTGTTCGACCTCGACAGCATCGAGATCGTCAAGGGCCCGCAGGGCGCCATCTACGGGCGCAACGCGACCGGCGGCGCGATCATCGTCAATACGCGCCGCCCGACCGACGACAGCTACGCCTACGTGCAGCTCGGCGCCGGCAACGGCGATGAATACGCCGTCCAGGGATCCGTCGGCGGCGCGCTTGTACCGGATCGCCTGTACGGCCAGTTGTCCGCGAACTATGTCGATCGCGAAGGCTACCTCGACAACATCACCCGGAACGAGAAAGCCGACCGCTTCGAGGATCTGACCGTCCGCGGCCGGCTGATCTACGAGCCGAGCGACACATTCTCGGCCGATTTCCGCGCTGCCGTTTCCGCCCACAAGGGGCGCGGCATCGGCTTCCAGTTCCAGGGCGTCGACATCGCGCCCGACGGCATTACGGCCATCGGCTTCGGCACCGACACCGGCCCGGTCGATGCCAACAACGTGCTGCCAGTGCGTGACAACAACGTCGATTTCGGCGAGCGCGACATGCTCGATTTGTCCATGAAGCTCGATTTCGACCTGGCGGCCGGCACTCTGGTCAGCGTGACGTCGTTCACCGACATCGAGGAATGGGGCGACTCGGACCAGTTCCCGTACACCAACGCGCGCAGCGCGCCGGAACTGTTCGGCTTCGACGGCACGCAGACCGGGTTCTTCGACCTGCAGGCAATGTCGCAGGAACTGCGGCTGTCATCGCCGGTCGACCAGCGCCTGCGCTGGGAAATCGGCGCCTACTACCTCGACTGGGAGCGCTTCGTGTCGCTGTCGACCGGCGTCGATACCGGCCAGGGCATCATCCGGCTGGAGCGCCAGCCGACTACCGACCCGCGCAACCCGACCACGTCGTTCCTGGCCGACGACAACGACAACACTTCGTGGGCTGTCTTCGGCAGCGTCGACTATTCACTGAACGACTTCTGGGACCTCACGGTCGCGCTGCGCTACGACGAGGAGGAACGCATCCAGAACGTCTCGCCCCTGCAGTTCCCGGCAGGGGAGCCCGGCGCACGCAACGAGGCGACCTTCGACAAGCTGCAGCCGAAGGTGACTCTGCGCTACCAGCCCAACGACAACCACAACCTGTACCTGACCTGGGGCGAGGGTTTCCGCAGCGGCCAGTTCAACCAGAACGGCATCGCCGAGGTGGCGGCCGCCGCCGGCATCAACGGAGTGTCGGACATCGCGGACCAGGAGGAGTCGGAGTCGTTCGAACTGGGCTACAAGGGACGCTATCTCGACGACCGCCTGCAGCTCAACGCAGCGGTATTCTCGACCGACGTGGAAGGCCAGCACTTCTTCTCGTTCATCGGCGCAATCAGCGCACAGATCCTGACCAACATCGACGAAGTCTCGCTGTACGGCGGCGAAATCGACGTCGTTTATCGCGCGACCGATTCGCTGGACCTGTTCGCGGCCTACGGGTTCACCGACTCGGAAATCGACGCGTACGCGGTCGACCCGACCACCGTGGGCAACGATGCACCTTACATCGCCGAGGACACGGTCAACCTGGGATTCCAGTTCGAGACGCCGATGACCGACGCCCTGGACTTCTTCCTGCGCGGCGACTACGAGCGACGCGGAGCGCAGTACTGGGACCCTAACAACTCGACGTCGCGCGATCCGCTTAACCTGCTGAACGCGCGGGTTGGTTTGCGCGGCTCGAGCGGTCGCTGGGAGGTCATCGCCTCCGGCCAGAACTTGGCGGACAAGCGCTACAATTCCGAATGGGTAGCTGGCGGTTTCTCGGCTCGGGCGCCCGGGCGCATCTGGGGCGTCAAGTACCGGCACAACTTCGAGTGACGGAGTGAATCGCCCGGCGTGACACAGTATCGCGTCTCCGCCGACATCGGCGGCACGTTCACCGACATCGTCGTCCAGCCGTCGGACGGCCCGGTGTTCGTCGGCAAGGTGCCGACGACGCCGGAGAACCCGGCAATCGGGGTCGTCAATGGCATCCGCATGCTGGTGCCGGACCTGTCTGAGCTCAGTTTCTTCGTTCACGGCACGACTGTCGGCCTGAACGCGTTCCTGGAGCGGCGCGGCGAGCGCGTGCTGCTGGTCACGACGGCGGGCCTCGGAGACGCCTACACGATCGCCCGCGGCAACCGCCACTCGCTGTACGAGCTGCGGTACCGGAAGCCGAAGCAACTGGTGCCGCGGCGGGACGTCCATGAGGTGCGCGGCCGGCTGGCCTGGAACGGCGAGGAATTCGAGCCGCTCCATGCCGGCGATTTCGAGCCGATCATCCGCAAGATCCGCGACCAGGGCATCAAGGCCGTCGCCGTCTGCTTCGTGCACGCCTATGCGCACCCGCGCCACGAAATCGCGGCCCGGGAGATCCTGTCCGGGGCGTTGCCCGGGGTGTCGATCTCGCTGTCGCACGAGATCGCCCGCGAGTGGCGTGAGTACGAGCGCGCTTCGTCGACGGTCATGAACGCCTACGTCGCACCGGTCGTACAGAGGTACCTGACGAGCTTGCAGAGCGAGATGCGTTCGCTCGGGATGGGAGCGACCGTTCACATCATGCAGTCGAACGGCGGCGTGTCGACTGCGGAGAAAGCGCGGCAAAACCCGGTATTCACCCTGCTGTCGGGTCCGGTCGGCGGCACCATGGCCGGCACCGCGCTCGCCGCAAGCAGCGGCCGAAAGAACCTGCTCTGCGTCGACATGGGCGGCACGTCGTTCGACGTCAGCCTGGTCATGGATGGCAAGGCGAACACGACGCTGGAGACCGAACTCGAAGGACTGCCGCTGTTGATGTCGATCGTCGACATCGAGACGATAGGCACCGGCGGCGGCTCGATAGCCTGGATGGAGAACGGCGCGATGCGCGTCGGCCCCCACAGCGCTGGCGCGGTGCCCGGACCCGCCTGCTACGGGCGCGGCGGTACCCAGCCGACCGTGACCGATGCCAACCTGTTTCTCGGCCGCCTCGGCGAGAAATCGCTGCTCGGAGGCGACATGTCGCTCGACGGCGCCGCGGCGGCGCGCGCGATCGAGTCGCTGGCGGCGGCAGCCGGTCTCGATCCGCTGGCCTTCGCCGAAGGCGTGCTCGCCATCTCCAACGCGGCGATGGCCGATGCGATGCGTACCGTGACCGTCAGCCAGGGTGTCGACCCGCGCGATTTCACCCTGGTCGCATTCGGCGGCGCCGGGCCGATGGCGGCCGCATTCCTGGCGGAGGAGCTGGACATGCGTGAAGTGCTGGTGCCGCGCTTCCCCGGCACCTTCTCGGCCTGGGGAATGCTGCAGACCGACCTGCGCCATGACTTCACCCGGAGCTTCTTCCGCGCTGCGGACAAGGTCGCTGCCGACGATCTCGAGGCCGTGCTGGCCGATCTCGAGGCCCAGGGCCGCGCGGCGCTGCTCGCCGAGGGCATCGACGCCCAGAGAATCTCGTTTCAGCGCTCCGCGGACATGCGCTACCTGGGCCAGGAGTACACCATCAACGTCCCCCTCACCGGCCGCGACACCGCCGCCATCGCCGGCGGGTTTCATTCCGCGCATGACCGGAGGTACGGGCATTCCAGTCCAGGCGCAGCGATCGAGTTCGTCAACCTGCGGGTCGCGGCGTTCGGCGCACTGACCAAGTTCGACAACCGGCTGACCGCCGCGAGTGCCGTCTCCGCCGGTCTCGGTGAGCGGCGAATCGTGTTTGCCGGCCAGTCGCACGCCACGCCGATCGTGGCGCGCGACCGTCTGCCGCCGGATTACGCCACCCGGGGCCCGCTGGTGATCGAGGAACAGAGCGCGACGACCGTGGTCCCGCCGGGCTGGACGGTTTCGCTCGACGGACTGGGCAGCATCATATTGACCAGGAAGCAGCACTAATGGCGGGCATCGATCCGGTCACGACCGAAATCATCCGCAACGCGTTCATATCGATCGCGAAAGACATGAACGCGACGCTGATTCGCAGCGCTTTCACGCCGGTCATCTACGAGGGCAAGGACTGCTCGGTGGCGCTCATCGATCCCGAGGGCGAGGTTCTGGGCCAGTCGCTGGGCCTGCCGCTGTTCCTGGGCAACCTGGAAATCTGCGTGAAGTTGATCGCCGAACGGCATGGCTGGGACTACTTCAGGGAAGGCGACGTCTTCTACATGAACGATTCCTACATGACCGGCACGCACCTGAACGACTCGACGATCATCTCGCCGATTTTCTGGCGCGGGCGGCGGGTCGGATTCGCCGCGTCGCGCGCGCACTGGCTCGATGTCGGCGCGAAGGATCCGGGAACTCCGGTCGACTCGCACGAAATCTACCAGGAAGGCATGCGCTGGGGCCCCACTCGCCTGTACGAGGGCGGCAAGCCGCGCGAGGACGTGATCGACCTGCTGCGGCGCAACAGCCGCTTCGGCGACGCGACGGTCGGCGACATGAATGCGCAGGTCGCCGCCGGCCGCACCGGAGAAAAGCGTCTGCAGACGCTGTTCGACCGCTTCGGCGAAGCCACCATCTGGGCTGCGCGCGACGAGATTTTCCGCCAGACGGAGGCACGTGAGCGCAGCGCGGTGCGTGAGTTGCCGGATGGTGTCTACATGGCGGACGGCTTTCTCGACAACGACGGTCTCGGCAACGGGCCGCTGCCGGTGCGCCTGACGCTGACCATCGGCGGCGATTCGATGACGGTCGACCTTGCCGGCTCGGCGCCGCAGGCCAGCGGGCCGGTGAATTGCGGCATCACGCAGACCATCGCTGCCGCGCGCGTCGCATACAAGCTGCTGATCTGCTCGGACGTGTCTCCGAACGGCGGCTCGTTCCGGCCGCTCACGGTCAAGGCGCCGGACGGCACGATCTTCTCGGCGCGGGAACCGGCCGCCTGCGGCTGGTACTTCTCGTCGCTGGGACTGCTGATCGACCTCGTCATCAAGGCGCTGGCGGCGGTCATGCCGGAGCGGGCCGCGGGCGCGCATTACGGCGATTCCATGGTGGTCATGATCGCAGGCCGCGATCCGCGCAAGGACAGTGCGTTCTTCCTGATGGTCGAGCCCACGACCGGTGGCTGGGGAGCATCGCAAGGTCGGGACGGCCAGAGCTCGCTGATCAACAACGTCAATGGCAGCTTCAAGGACATCCCGGTCGAGGTGTTCGAGGCGAAGTACCCACTGCGTCTGACACGCTACGGCATCCAGCCCGACTCGGGCGGCGCCGGAGCATGGCGCGGAGGCAACGGCACCTTTCGCGAGTATCTCGTCGAGAGCGACTCGGAGCTGTTCCTGTGGTTCGAGCGCTCGGTGACCGCGGCGTGGGGATTGTTCGGCGGCGACACCGGCAGCAAGCCGCTCGTGATCGTCGAACGGCCGGGGCAGGACCGGCTCGAGCTGCTGAAGGTGAATGGCGTCAAGATGCCGAAGGGCACGGTCATCCGCTCGCGGACCGGCGGCGGCGGCGGTTACGGCGAGGCCAGGCGGCGCGACCCGGCGGCGGTGCGCGACGACGTCATCGACGGTTACGTCACGACCGGGCATGCGCGTGCCGTTTACGGCGTCGCATTCGACGATGCGCTCAATGTCGACCAGGCGGCGACCGCGCGGCTGCGGTCGGCATAACGGGCGGGATCATGGGCCGGACGGTCACGCGGGTCGCAACCGACGTCGGCGGCACATTCACGGATCTGGTCAGCGTCGAGCTGGACACGCAAACCGGCAAGTCGCGGATCATCTCCGCCAAGTCCGACACGACGCCGCCCGAGTTCGAGCGCGGCGTGCTGAACGTGATCGAGAAGGCCCGCATCGCGCCGAAGTCGATCGACTTCCTCGCGCATGGCACGACCGTCGTCATCAACGCACTGACCGAACGCAAGGGCGCGCGCGTCGGGCTCATCACCACCGCCGGATTTCGCGACACGCTGGAGATCGCGCGCGGCAACCGGCCGGACTTCTTCAACCTGCACTACCGGAAACCCGATCCTTTCGTGCCGCGTTACCTGCGCCGCGAGCTCGCCGGCCGCATGGACTACCGCGGCAACGAGCGCACTCCGCTCGACCTCGCGCCGCTCGCCGCGATCCTCGAAGACTTCCGCGCCGAGGGCGTCGAGGCGATCGCCATCTGCTACCTGCATGCTTACGCGAACCCCGAGCACGAGCAGCTGACGCTCGATGCCGTCTGCAAGCTGTGGCCGGAAGTCTCCGTCGTCGCCTCGCACAAGATCACCCGTGAGTGGCGCGAGTACGAGCGCTGCAATACCGCCGTGCTATCGGCCTACGTGCAGCCGGCAGCAGAGCGTTACCTGCGGCGGCTCGACGAGCGCCTGCGCAGCGAGGGATTCACGGGCAGCCCGTACATCATGCAGTCGAACTGCGGCGTCGACTCGCTCGAGGCCGTGGCGCGGATCCCGATCACCATGGTCGAGTCGGGACCAGCGTCCGGAGTCTGGGGCGCCGCCGAGGTCGGCAAGCTGATCGGCGAGCCGAACGTCATCGCGATCGACATCGGCGGCACGACCGCGAAATGTTCGCTGATCGAGAACGGCAAGGTCCGCATCATGACCGACTACTGGATCGGGCGTGACCGGAAGTCGGCCGGCTACCCGATCATGGTGCCCGTCGTCGACCTGGTCGAGATCGGCAACGGGGGCGGATCGATCGCCTGGGTCGACGACTTCGGCAAGCTGCATGTGGGACCGCAGTCGGCCGGCGCACAACCGGGGCCGGCGGCCTACGGCAGGGGCGGCACGCAGCCCACAACCACCGACGCGAACCTGTGGCTCGGCCGCATCAACCCGGTGTACTTCTGCGGCGGCGAGCTTGCGGCCGACATGGCGGCAGCCAGGGACGCCATCCAGCGGGTCGGAGACCGGCTCGGCCTGGATGTCGACGAGACGGCGCGCGGCATCTTGCGCATCGCCAACAACAACATGGTGAACGCGCTCAAGCTGGTATCGTTGAACCGCGGTTACGATCCGCGCGACTTCACCCTGCTCGCCTTCGGCGGCGGCGGCGCGATGCACGCCGTGGCACTGGCGCTGGAGCTCGGCTGTAGGAAAGTCGTGATCCCGGCCGGCGCCGCCGTGTTCTCGGCATGGGGCATGATGTTGTCCGATCTGCGTCGCGATTACTTCGTGACCCATCTGGCCGATCTCGACCACGATGCAGTCGATGGGATCGAGAACCTGTTCACGGCGACCGAGGATGAGGCGCGTCGCCAGTTCATGAGCCAGGGCATCGCTGCGGATACGGTGTCGTTCACCCGATATGCCAAGTTTCGCTACCAGAACCAGGAACACACGACCGAGGTGCTGATCAGCGGGACCGTGACCGCGGCCGGGCTGGACCGCATCGCGGGCGATTTCCACGAGGCCTATGAACGCGAGTACACCTACCGGCTGGACACGCCCATCGAACTGGTCGGCGTTCACCTGGTCGCCTCGGCGCAGATCGGCAAGCTGGAACTGCAGGAACAGACCGCCGGCACGGCCGACGCGGCGGTTGCCGTCAAGGGTACGCGCAGGGTCGACTACGCGCTCGAAGGGCGGCACGAAGCGACGATTTACGACAGCGACCTGCTTCAGCCCGGGATGAGTTTCAGCGGGCCGGCGGTGATCGAAGCATCGGGAACGACGATGGTGGTCCATCCCGGTTGCACGGTCGCCATGGACGGTTTCGGCAACGTGCACATCGAACTGCCGCGAGGAGCAACATCATGACGGCGTGCGATCCGATCACCCAGGAAATCATCCAGAACTCGCTGCAGGCGGCCGCGGACGAGATGTTTGCCGCGATGCGCAAGACTGCCATGAGCTCGATAATCTACGAGGTGCTCGACATGGGCACCGGCGTGCTCGACGGTCGGGGCAACCTGGTCTGCTCCGGCGCCGGCATCCCGGCCTTCGTCGGCGTGCTCGACAAGGCGGCCCAGACGCTGGTCAGGAAGTTTTCGGCGCCGGGCGACATCGAACCGGGCGACGTGTTCGCGACCAACGATCCCTACTTCGGCGGCGTGACCCACCTGAATGACATCGTCGTGGCGATGCCGGTTTTCGCCGGCGGTCGCATCGTCGCCTGGACCGCCAACATCGCCCACAACTCCGACGTCGGCGGCATGGCGCCGGGCTCGCTCACCGGCGAGGCTAGGGAGATCTTCCAGGAAGGCCTGCGCCTGCCGGCGATCAAGATCATCTCCAGGGGCCAGGCGATCGCTCCGGTCATGGATATCCTGCTGACCAACTCGCGCATGCCCGAGGTGCTCGAGGGCGACGTATGGGCCGCGATTGCGTCGGTGCGCATCGGCGCCCGGCGGATCGTGGAGCTCGCCGGGAAGTACGGCGACGATACCCTCGAGCGCGCGATGGCCGAGTTCATGGATTACGGCGAGAAGTTCTCGCGGGCGCAGCTCGCGCGCCTGCCGAAAGGCCGCTTCGAACTCTCGGAGGAACAGGAGGACGGCCAGATCTTCAGCGTCAGGATCGAGATCACGGATGACGAGTTCATCGTCGACCTGCGCGACAATCCGGACCAGTCCCCCTCCCCGATCAATACCAGCCGCGACGGGGTCATGGTCGCGGCGCAGATGATCTTCAAGTCGCTGACCGACCCGGACTCGCCGAGCAACGAGGGGACATTCCGGCCCATCCGGTTGCTGACGCGCGAAGGCTCGGTGTTCCACGCGATGCCGCCCGCCGCGGTCGGCTTCTACTATGAGATCGAGCTGCGCGTTTACGACCTGATCTGGCGCTGCCTCGCCCAGCACATGCCGGAGCGGCTCGGCTCGGGGCACTTCGCGTCCGTGTGCGGCACTTTCATCGGCGGCACCCATCCCGACACCGGCCGCCAATACACGATCATCGAGCCGCAACTCGGCGGCTGGGGCGCGAACACGACCGGCGACGGCAACAACGCCATCTTTTGCGGCTTTCACGGCGAGACCTACAATTGCCCGGCCGAGATCAACGAGGCGCGCAACGGCCTCATCATCGACCGGATGGAGCTCAACACCGATATCGGCGGCGAGGGCAAGTACACCGGCGGCCGGGGCATCCGGCTCGACTACCGCATTCGCGCCGACAACAGCTTTCTGACGGCGTACTACACGCGCTCCAGGTTCCCGGCCTGGCCGCTCTTCGGCGCCCAGGCGGGCTCGCCGAACTACATCGAGGTCATCCGCCGCTCCGGCGCGCGCGAACGGTTCTCATCCGTCTCCGGGCTGACGGTCATGAAGGACGACGTCATTCGTATCGTGACCGGCAACGGCGGCGGGCTCGGCATCCCCGCGGAGCGCGATCACGAAGCGGTCCGCAGCGACGTGCGAAACGGGCTTGTCAGCCGCGAACGCGCGGCCGAAGTCTACGGCCTGGTCGAGTAGCCCGACATGATTCGACTGACAGTTCTCTACAACCTGCCGGACGGCGCCGACGAGGAACAGTTTCTGAGCTGGCGGCTGACGGATCACCAGCAGACCAACGAATCGATGCCTGGGATCTGGTGCACTGGCGGCACATGACATCCAGCGATTCGGCGGCTCTTATCCCAATATCAGGCTGAAATGTGAGCCCGATCCCAAAGCTGCTTGAGTGACTGGTTCCGCCACTGACGTCCCGGACCGAACGAGAACTGTCGCTTGTGAATCCGATGCGCCAGCTCGATGCCAGCAAGCGTTATCGCTGCGTTGCCGAACGATTTGAAGCCCAGCATCGAAGCGCAGCGGCGTTTGATGGCGCGATGATCCTGCCCAATGATGTTGTTGAAGTAGGGACACTTCCTGACGAGCACATACTTCCACTTCGGATCCTCGCGGCGCAGGAGCCTAAGCGCCTGATGACTTGGGATGTGCCCGTCGAGCGTGATCTTGCGCGGCCACCGAGGCAGGCTGGTTGCCAGTGCCTTGCGGAAGAAAGCCTGTGCCGCCACGATGCCTCGATCGGGCCGGAGCAGAGAGTCGACGGTCTTGCCTCGCTTGTCGACGGCGCGGTAGTGGTAGTGCCACTTTCCCCGCACCGAGATGTAGGTCTCGTCAACCCGCCAGGACAAATGCACCTTTCGGGCCCGTCGGCCCCACCATTTCTCGAACACCGGCACGTACCGGATCACCCACCGCAGGATCGTGGTGTGAGACATGGGCAATCCGCGCTCGGCCATCATGGCGACGAGGTCTCGATAGCCGATACGTGATGCACCAGCGCACGCATAACTCGATGATTTCGGCCTCGAATCGCCGACGGCGGTAGATCGCGTCACGAGCAATCGGCTTGGTCATCACAGGCTCCTGCCGGACCCGTTGATGCTACCTTCCTACCGCCAACGCACCAGAACCGAGGAGTCAATTTCCTCTTGCAGCTGATTGTTTCACGACAGATTTATCGATGCTCTGCACTCTCGTACCGAATAAGTACAGCCAGACAAATCGCGGCAGGAAATGCTGCGAGTTGCTCAAAGTTGCCCGACACTGCGCCGGTACTCGATCCTCGAACCCTTTCGCACAACCGGGCACCGAGGCGTGGCCGCCGACCCTGGCGTTCAAGCGGGTGCCGCGAATTCGCCTGCGGCGGTCGGCGATTTCCATTCCCGGCAGATGCGTTCCGTCTGTGCGCGTGCTAGAGGCTCTCCGGTGAGGCCACAGCGACCGCCGCGCGCCGTGCTCGAAAAATGCACGCAGCGCCTGCAGGTGCCGAAGGCACGCTGGCCATTCTGACGTTGCAAGGCGACCAGCAGGGCACGCAGCGTGTCGTCCAGCGGCCGGGCCTCCGATGGCAGGCCTTCCATCGCCGTCTGCAGCCGCCGGCTCCAGCAGTCTCGCACCAGCGCCTTGCCGACGCGCGTGAGAACCAGACGTACGCGTCGTCCGTGCTCTGGGTCCGCCTGTTTGACCAGGAGCCCTCGCCGCTCGAGCAACTGAAGCGACTGCGATACCGTGCCGCGCGTGATACCAAGGTACTCCGCCACTGCGATCGGCAGGTCGCTGTAACGGTTGGCGCGCTCCAGGTAGCTGAGGATCTGCAGGTGGATGGGCAGCAGGCGGTGGCGCGCCGCATCTTCCCGCAGCGACTGCTGCACCAGCGCGCCCAGCCGTTCCAGGATCAATGACGTGGCCTCCATGGCCGCAATGTATCGCGCCGATACATCGTTGACAACGCGAAAGCCCGCGTCCTAGACTCGTTATGTATCGACTCGATACATTCTTTGTTACCGGGTTCATCACGAGGTACCCACATGAGAACTGCGCTCATTGCCCTGATCACCGCGGTCGCGATCCTGCCGGCACGGGCCGACGACACGGCCGTACCCTACCCTGACGGATACCGCGATTGGCACCACGTCAAGAGCATGGTGATCGAAGAAGGCCATCCGCTGTTCAGCGCCTTCGGCGGAATTCACCACATCTACGCCAATGCGGCGGCCCTGACCGGCTACCGGTCCGGCAAGTTCCCGGACGGCTCGGTGATCGTGTTCGACCTGCTGGAGGCCCAATCCGGAGACAACTCAGTGACCGAAGGCCCGCGCAAAGTCGTCGGCGTCATGCACAAGGACGCGAACAAGTACGCGGCCACTGGTGGCTGGGGCTACGAGGGCTTCGCAGGCGGCGACAGGAGCAAGCGCGCCGTCGGCGCTGATGCGGCCACTGCCTGCCATGCCTGCCATCAGGCGCAGAAGGCCACCGACTACGTGTTCAGCGCACCACGCAGCGGCGAATGAACAAAGACGCCGGCGCCGCCCTCGCGCCGGACTGGCAAGTCAGTCAGTGGCTGAATACGAAGGTGGCACTCGACCTGGCCGTGCTGCGCGGCCGGGTCGTGGTGCTGCATGCCTTCCAGATGCTCTGCCCCGGCTGCGTCAATCACGGCTTGCCGCAGGCCGAGCGCATTCATCGCCAGTTCGACAGCAGCGACGTAGCGGTGATCGGAATGCACACCGTGTTCGAGCATCATTCAGTGATGACGCCGGAGGCGCTGCGCGTGTTCCTGCATGAGTGTCGCATCACCCACCCCATCGCAGTGGATCGCGCCATTGCCGGCGACCCCATCCCAGCGACGATGCGCGCCTATCAGATGCAGGGCACGCCGACCCTGGTGCTGATCGACCGCCAGGGCCGACGGCGCTTTCAGCAGTTCGGTCGGGTTGAAGACCTGGCCGCCGGCGCGGAGTTGATGAGTCTGGTCCGGGAGTGAGCGCCGGGTGTCTCGCCGCGCGGGCGCGAACTACGCGACACTGTTGTCCTCCGGCAACAGGACGAGGAGAAGACATGCGATCGCTCAACTTCCAGCTGCGCACCAGCCGTCGATGGTTCTGGTGCACTGGCGGCACATGACATCCAGCGATTCGGCGGCTCTTATCCCAATATCAGGCTGAAATGTGAGCCCGATCCCAAAGCTGCTTGAGTGACTGGTTCCGCCACTGACGTCCCGGACCGAACGAGAACTGTCGCTTGTGAATCCGATGCGCCAACTCGATTCCCGCGAGCGTTATCGCTGCATTGCCAAACGATTTGAAGCCCAGCATGTAAGCGCAGCGACGTTTGATCGCGCGATGTGTGACCCGAGCGCTCGACCAAGATCGCTGCTTGCGGCGGCGGTGGGTAGTAAGCGTATGAACCTTGCTCAGTGTCCAGAATGGTACTGTTGTACTTTAATCTGCCGGCAATACTTGCCGTCTGATTGGGCCCAGTGCCGGGAGCCAGAATCTCCGCATCCTCGAATGCGAAATCGACGGTGATCGGTTGCGATGGATTGATTCGAGCTTGAATCCGGTTGCCGACAGTGGTCGGGCTGGCAAAAACAATCTTGGAGCAGCGGCCGGTGCTCGAGCTGCTCGCGCAACACGGTACGCCCGGTTGCGGCTCGTGGCCTGCCGGTGAGCGGGATGCGCTCCGCGTTGACGACGACTTCCTCGAGTCCTGCCGCCGTCACTCCACTTGCGGCGGCCGTACCCCACGCCCCGACCAGTGCCAAGCCAATCATGGCTTTGTTCAGATTCACGGAGTCTTACCCTGATGTATGCCATTTCATACGTCAAGGCCGATCGTATGGATGCGTCATGGCGCCGAATAGTCGATCCGGTCCTACAAGACGCACGCCCGTTCTATTGACTGTGCGCCATCCCCAGATCGCAGCCTGCTACACGGTGCGGGCAATCATCGTTGAGGGTCTGTCCTCACTCGCCGAGCAGCGCGCGGATTGCGGCTTCGGTTTCGCGATACCGCCCTTCGCCGAAGTGCACATATCGCAGCTTGCCCATGCGGTCACGCAGGTAGAGTGCCGGCCAGAAGCGGTTCTCGAAACGCTTCCAGTTGGAAAAATCGTTGTCGATTGCGACCGGGTTGGAGACACCGCTCTTGCGCAGGTAGGCGACGACGTTTTCGAGGCGGGCCTCGTGCTCGAACTCCGGCGTGTGCACGCCGATCACGACGAGCCCCTGTTCCCGGTAGCGCCGGTGCCAGGCCTGGACGTAAGGCTCGACGTTCCGGCAGTTCCAGCAGCCGTAGGTCCAGAATTCGACCAGCACCACCTTGCCCGCGAGAGCCTCCGCGGTGAGCGGAGCCGAGTTCAGCCATCGGGTCGTCTCGATCGTCGGCAACCGGTCACCGACGTCGAGCGCGAGCGCACCGCTCGCCGCGAACGAGAGCAGCATCACGGCGAGCGGGCGCGCATGCAAACTTGCGGCCCTGCTCTCAGCGCGTCACGCGGCGGATCACGATGTAAGCCGTCGGGTTACGCCAGTCGCGCTGGGCGGCGTCAAGATCGCCGATGCCGTGAATGCCGGCATGCACGTGCACGAATCCTTCTTCGCCGCCGGCCGGCGCTCCGCCGCCGCCGGGACCGCCGCACTCGACGAAGTTCGGGCCGGGAATGCTGGCGCAGGTTTCGTCGTTGCGTTCGCTGCCGGAGTCGTAGGCGACGGATGTGTGTGTCGCCGATCTTCCCAGTTCCGGGCCCTTGACGCCGTTCAGGGCGAAAAACGCGTCATTGGTCGGAATCAGCATCGAGGCGACGCTGATCCGGTCGAAGTTGCCACGAGTCCTCACCCGGATGGTTACCGAGTCGCCCGGGTCGAGCAGCCCTCCGGAGTTGGCGGTCTCCAGAACGCGTGGGTTTGCGATGAGTGACGCTTCGAGCGGTGCGGTGTTGCCCTCCTCTGCGAGCGTCGCGAGCTCCGGCGAGGCCGGGGCACCCAGCTCGAACAGCCTGACACCGGCCCGGTGGCTCGCCACCATGATCGGCGTGAATCGCTGATCGCGCGTCAGGTTGGTCACAGTGACATCGAAGAACTGCCCGTCATCGGCAGCCGCGGGCAAGACCGGCAGCGCCGCGAGCGCCGCTGCCGTAAGCAGAGAATGCAGGAGAATGCGATTCATGAGAGTCCCTCTTGGTCGATGTAGTCGCCGCAGTTGCAGCGGCACCACTATGGCCATCGAGGAATCGCGGAATCATGGCGAAAGTATCACGAATTCCTCACGCGGCCGGGCGGTCTGCGGGCAGCTCGAATGCGAAGCGCGCGCCGGCGCCGGCTGCGCTTTCGACGTCGATCTTCGTCTGGTGTAGATCGAGGATCCGGCGCACGATTGCCAGTCCGAGACCGGCCCCGTCGGTCTGCGCCCGCGGGTCGTTCCGGCCGCGGTAGAACCGGTCGAAGATGTACGGCAGATCGTCGTCGCTGATGCCCGCGCCGGAATCTGCCACGACGACCCGCACGCCCCCTGGCGTCGACGCCAGCGACACCTGTACGGTCCCGCCGACCGGCGTATGCTGCAGCGCATTGTCGAGCAGATTTGCCAGTACGCGCTGGATGAGCGCGATGTCCGCCCTCACCAGCGGCGCGTCGCCTGCCAGATCGACCTGCAGTCGCACTGCGCGCTTGCGTGCAGCCATCTCATAGGTGCGCGCAACATCCTGCAGCAGTTCCGCGGGGGAGAAGATTTCCGGCGTCAGCCGCACTTCGCCGGCGTCGAGGCGCGCCAGGTCGAACAGCTCGCCCACGAGGCGGCCGAGCCGTTCGGTGTGCTGCACCGCGATCGCAAGGTACCGTTGCTTCTCGGCGCCCGACAGGTCCGCGTCCTTGATCTGCAGGGTCTCGAGATAGCCCCGCATCGCCGACAGCGGCGTGCGCAGATCGTGCGAAACGTTTGCCACCAGTTCCCGCCGCAGCCTGTCGGTCGCTTCGAGCGCGTGCATCTGCGCCGCCAGTCGCTCGGACATCTCGGCGCAGGCGCGATGCAGGCGGCTGACTTCGTCGTCTCCGGTCGCCGGCGCGGCGATGGGCCGTTGATCGCCGTGATCGCGAAACCGGGCCACGGCGCGCGTCAATTCCGCAAGTCGCCTGGTCAAACCGAAGAACAGCATCAGACCCGCGGCGATCGCGATCAGCAACAGCACGCCGAGGACCAGCAGACCGGTACGCACGACGTAGCTCCCGGCGACCATCGACGCGATGCCCTGGTAGGTCTCGCTGCCGAGAATCGCGTACACGTAGCCCCGCGGGTTCCCCGCGTCGCCGACCGGCGACACCGAGAACACCTTGCTGCCGGATCGGTCGCGCGGATCGTCACCGTACAGGGGAAACTGCGCGCCGCCCAGGAATCCGTCGATGGGGGCGACCGCTACGGAGCCGCGCTGCAAGGAATCGGGAGGCACGGAGTGGGCGAGGATTCGCCCGGCGCGGTCGAGCAGATACACCTCGACCGCCGGATTCACCACCATCACGTCGTGAAACAGCTCCTTGACGGCGTCCGCATCCAGGTCTTCGTCTCGGAACAACCCGCGCTCGTTCGCTATGTACATCGCGAGGTCACGGTTCATGGTCTGCGACACTTCCTGCTGGTAACGCGTCGCCAGACTGCCGAGAAGCATCGCCACCAGCGCGCCGGTCACCGCAAGCAGCACGATCAGCGCCAGTGCCAGCCGCCCGTACAACGAACCAAGCATGCCTTCAGCTTCCGCGCGACTCGGCGAACTTGTAGCCGACGCCCCAGACCGTCAGAACGAACCGCGGTCGCTCGGCGTCGCTTTCGATCTTGGCGCGCAGCCGGTTGATGTGGGAATTGACCGTGTGCTCGTAGCCGTCGTGGTTGTACCCCCAGACTGCATCGAGGAGCTGCGCGCGCGTATAGACTCGGCCCGGATTGCGGACAAAGTACGCCAGCAGGTCGAACTCCCGCACCGTCAGCGCCACCGGCCGGTCCCCGACCAGGACACTGCGACGCACAAGGTCGACCACGAGGTCCTGGTGCCGGATCCGCGCCGGCAGCCGGTCGCCGGACCGAGCCTGCCAGTCGCCCGCCCGGCGCAACAGGGCGCGAACGCGCGCCACCAGTTCCGCAATGCCGAACGGCTTGGCCAGGTAGTCGTCCGCGCCGACTTCGAGCCCCACAACCCGGTCGAATTCCGTGGACTTGGCGGTGAGCATCAGGATCGGCGTGAAATCCCCGCGTGCGCGCATGCGGCGGCACACTTCGAGTCCGTCGATGCCCGGCAGCATCAGATCGAGCACGATCAGGTCGAATTCTTCCCGTTCACAGGCCCGCAGACCGGTGTCGCCCCGCGACGCGATGCGGATGGTCACGCCCGGCTCGCGCAGGTTCAGCTCGACCAGGTGCGCGATGTCGGCATCGTCTTCGACGATCAGGATCCGGCGGGCCATCAGTGCGAGTTGTAGCCGCGGATTGTCACGGATCTGTCACCGCCCCCGCCAGACCTCGAGCTTCTGGCTTCCTTCAGTCGATCTTCAGACGGCCTGACTCGTCGAGCAGTCGGTCGAGATCGGGACGGCTGCGATAGCCTCGTTCCGCGAACTTCGCGCGCACGACCTGCGCGCGGTCCAGGACGAAGATGATCGGCTGCGGCACGCCGAAGACCTCACTGTCCGGCCCGTAGGCAGGGTCGCGGATGCCGAGTGATTGCACTACGGCGCCTTCCGGGTCGGCGAGCATCGTAAAACCGATCTTCTGCTCGCGATGGAACTTCGCGATCTCGGCGACGGCATCGACGCTGACTGAGACCACGGCGAGACCGAGCGCCTCGAACTCCGGCAGCCGGCTGTTCACGTCGGCCAGCTGGCGCATGCAGAACGGACACCAGTCGGCCGAGCGCACGAAAACGACGACCGTGCCTTTCGCGCCTTGCAGCGCGGCGAGGTCGCGTTTCACGCCCGCCTGGTCCCGGAGATCCAGCGAGGTTTGGAACTGCGTGCCGATGGCCGGGCCAGGCGGAGTCCATGACTCCTCCGCCTGGCCCGTGCCCACGCCGAAGATCAGCGCCACCAGGAGGAAAGGAAAGAAGCGGGCTGTCGGACGTCGTGGGTTCATGGAATCGCCTCGTCGGGTCAATGACCGGTTGGTACCATAGAAGACCCGCGAAGGAGCCGGTTTGTTTCGCCGGGAGGGCAAACTCGATGATCACGGCATGGATCCGGGAACGAATGGCCTGACCCACGGGAGTGAATCGGATTTGATACACGGTCATTGCGCCTGCAAGCGCATCAGCTTCGAGGTCGACGGCGACATTCTCGACTTCGGCCATTGCCACTGCTCGATCTGCCGCCGGCTGCACGGCGCAGCCTACGCGACCTTCGCGGGGGTGGAACGATCGCGCTTTCGCTACCTGGCGGGCGAAACCGATGTCCGGATCTATTCGTCATCGCCGCGCAACGATCGTGTGTTCTGCGCGCATTGTGGATCGCCGATTCTGGTCGATCCGAAGACGGAGCCAGCGCGGCTCTACCTCAGCATGAGTGCCGTCGAAGGCGATCCGCCATTGCCCGCCGGCTACCATGCCTGGGTCAGCGCCAAAGCGCCGTGGCACGAGATTACCGACGAACTCCCGCAGTTCAATGAATGGAGCTGACCCGCGTCAGGCGGTTCTGGTGCACTGGCGGCACGAGAAAACCGGCTATTCGGCAGTTCCGATCTCAGTGTCAAGCTGTGACGAGAGCCCGGTCCCAAAGCTGCTTGAGCGACTGGTTCCGCCACTGAAAACCCGGGCCGAACGAGAACTGTCGCTTGTGAATCCGATGCGCCAGCTCGATGCCAGCAAGCGTTATCGCTGCATTGCCAAATGATTTGAAGCCCAGCATGGAAGCGCAGCGGCGTTTGATCGCGCGATGATCCTGCTCAACGATGTTGTTCAGGTAGGGGCAACTCCTGACGAGCACATACTTCCAATTCGGATCTTCCCGGCGCAGGAGCCGCAGCGCCTGATGACTCGGGGCGTGCCCGTCGAGCGTGATTTTGCGCGGCCACCGCGGCAGGGATGTGGCCAACGCCTTGCGGAAGAAGGCCTGAGCCGCCGCAATGCCTCGATCGGGTCGGAGCAGAAAGTCGACGGTCTTGCCCCGCTTGTCGACGGCGCGGTAGAGGTAATGCCACTTCCCCCGCACCGAGATGTACGTCTCGTCAACCCGCCAGGACAAATGCACCTTTCGGGCCCGTCGGCCCCACCGTTTTTCGAACTCCGGCACGTACCGGATCACCCACCGCAGGATCGTGGTGTGAGACATGGGCAATCCGCGCTCGGCCATCATGGCGACGAGGTCCCGATAGCTCAGCCGATACGTGATGTACCAGCGAACGCATAACTCGATGATCTCGGCCTCGAAGCGCCGGCGACGGTAGATCGGGTCGCGAGCTATCGGCTTGGTCATCACAGGCTCCTGCCGAACCCGTTGATGCTACCTTCCCGCCGACAATGCACCAGAACCCGTGAATGCCGGGATAGGGTGCGTGGGCGCGCGTGCAGATCTCCCGCGCGAGCGCGATGAGCGCGTCGCGGTGCGCCGTCACCGCGCGGCAGTCCCGGTGACAGCGGGCGGCAGGCCGCCTGCGCCGTCGATTCGCGCGATGAATGTCTCCGCCGGTGTCCCGCCCAGGACCTGGGCGGCCGCCCAGGAGTTGACGGCCTGCGCCTCGGCCGCGCCGAGCCGCGATTCCGCGTCGAGCAGGTCCCGTTGCTGGCGGAGGAACTCTTCCAGGGACGCGAGGCCGACGCGCCCGAGCTCGGCCTGGACGCGAACGACTTCCTCGCGCGCACCGACCTCGTCGCGCAGCGCCGCGACGTCGGCCATCGCGCTCCGATAGGCGGTCGCAATGCTGGTCCAGGCGCGCTGCGATTCGCGTTGTGCCGCGAGCGCGCCCTGGCTTGCCGCCTTCGCTTCGGCTTTCGCGGCGGCAACGCGGCGCCATCCGGACGGGTCGATCGGCACGTTCAACCTGACCATGACTCCCCAAGCATCCGTGGAATCGGCTCCACCCTCGAATTGAGTGTAATCGGTCACGAGCGAAAGCGCCGGCCAGAGCGCCCGCTCGGCGGCGCTGGCGCGCGCCGCCGAGGTGTTCTCGCGCTCGCGAGCGAGCGCCGCCGGCAGCATGTCCGCCGCGTCGGGCGAATCCCATGCCGGGATGCCGATGGCATCGTTCTCCGGCACCAGCCGCCGGCCGCTGCTTTCCTGCAGCGCCGCCTGGGCGAACTCGATCGCACCGGAGAGCCGGATCTCGTCCGAGCTCAGCCGGCTCAGCTCGGCCTGTGCCAGCCGCAACTCCGCGACCGAGGACTGCTCGGTCTCGACTTCGAGCTTGACCCGCTCGACCGTCTGCGTGACCCGGTCCCGCTGGACGGCCAGCACGCGCTGCTGCCGGAGCAATGCCTGCAACTGCACGTAGGCAGCCGTCGTGTCGGACAGCTTGAGCAGCGTCGTCTGGCGCTCGGCCAGCCGGGCTGCGGCGAGGTCGTGTTCGATGGCGCTGCGCGATGCGCGGATCGCGCCGGCGAGGTCCAGCGGTATGCTGAAGACCGCGCCGTAACGATTGATGTCCTGCGCAAACGGCGGGTCGGCGAACGCGGCCGGCGTAAGCACGCCCATGAACCGCTCGCCATCGTAGGTCGAAGCGTCTGCAAACAGCGCGCCGCTCCCGAAGTACCTGCCGGTCTCGGCGGACAGCTCGCGCTGCTTCGCGTCGCCCGCGAGCCGCGCGGCGTTGACCGACGGGTGTTCCAGACTGTCGCGCAGGAGCTCTGCAAGTTCCCCGGCGGACGCACTGGAAACGGCGAATAGTCCGGCGGCCGCCACGCAGGCGCGTATGGCGCCCATGGTTTCTTGTCTACGGTCGGAAAATTCAGCCTGCGCACCTGCTCGCATTCGTCAGGACACCTCTTCACCCCAGCGTGGTGTCGAGCACCATCATCACAGCAAAGCCGGTCATCAGGCCGACGGTCGCCCGCGTCTGGTGGCCGTAGCGGTGCGTTTCAGGGATGACCTCGTGCGAGACGACGAAGATCATCGCGCCGGCAGCCAAGCCCAGGCCCACCGGGTACGCCGCTGCGAGGCCGCTCGACATGCTGAAGCCCAGAACCGCGCCCACGGGTTCCATCAGGCCCGAGGCGATGCCGATGGCGACCGCCCTGGCGACCGCGAGTCCTGCGCTGCGAAGCGCCATCACGACGGCCAGGCCTTCCGGCACGTCCTGCAGCGCGATGGCGGTGGTGAGCGGCACGCCGACCGCAGGGTCGCCCTGCGCAAAGCTCACGCCGATCGCCATGCCTTCGGGAAGGTTGTGCAGCGCGATCGCCAGCACGAACAGCGCGACCTTGCCGAGGCGCTCGTAGCCCGTGCCGCAGGGTCCTGCGCCGTCGTGCACATGTGGCGTGAAACGATCGAGGCCCAGCATCAGCATCACGCCCAGCGCGAGGCCCGATGAAACGATCAGCGCAGCCGCGGCGGCACTGCCGCCAATACCCTCTGCGGCGTCTAGCGCGGGCAGGATCAGGGAGAAGGAACTCGCCGCGAGCATCATGCCTGCGGCAAACCCGAGCATGGTGTCCTCCAGGCGCTGCGACAGCCCGCGCAGGAACAGCCCCGGCAGCGCGCCGAGGGCCGTGGCAGTGAAACCCGCCATGCCGCCGATCAACGCCCAGCGCGCGCCCACGGGCGCCGCATCACCCATCATCCTTGCGAGGCCCGCGGCGGTCAGCACCGCGATCGCTGCGACGGCTATCGCGAAGCCCAGGGTTGCAAGTGGGTAGCGGCGAGCCTGTTTCTGCCACGACAGCAACCAGGCTTCCTGCACGGTAAGGACGTCTTGCATCAGCGTGCGTTTCCTATGTCTGGCCCAGTGCGACCTGTTCGAGCTCGCGATGACTCAGGAGCCCCGGCTGCTGCCAACTCAGCACGCCGTCACGGAACAGCGCGAAATTGGGAATGCTGCGTATGTTGTAGGTCGCGGCGAGCACGGGATGGTCTTCCGTATTGACCTTGAGCACGATCGCCCCGCCCGCCAGATTGGCCGCAGCCCTGGCGACTTGCGGCGCGGCCATCTGGCAGGGCCCGCACCAGGGCGCCCAGAAGTCGACCAGCACCGGGACCCGGGCTTCGCGCGTGATCTCTTCGAATTCGGCGGCATCGACCTCGAGCGGCTCGGACAACGGCGCCAGCGCCTGCTTGCAGCCGCCGCAGCGACCGGTGTCGGCCAGGTGCCGCGCCGGAACGCGGTTCTTCACGCCGCAATGCGGGCAGACCCTGATCACGGAACGCCTGCCGGGACCGCCGGCGGCCAGCGAACGACGAACGCGCCGCGCAGGTCGCCGACAGCGAAGCCCGTGGCCTGATCGGCGGGATAACGCCGAAGAACGGCAGACTTCGCTTCCGGCGTGAGTGCCGAACCGTGGCAGGCGAGGCACATGGGCTTAGTGACTATGGCCTTCATGAATATTGCCGAGCCATCCGCCGCGACATCAAATCGCGGAACTGGCTCGGGGTTTCCCGATCGGATCTCCCGCTGAAACTCCTCGATCACCCGGCGTTCCTCGGCGTTCGCCAGATTGTCGGCATTGCGGACAGCAATCGCGACGCGAGCGACGGATGCGCCGGCTTCCGCCGACAGGTGCGAAGCGATTGCGGGCGCCTCCCGGCTGCAGATCTCGATGGCCCGCACCAGTCCGCCTGCCGCCATGGCGAATATGAGTTTCCGCGACAACTCTGTCTGGAATCGCGTGGCGATCTCCTGCGATCGCTCAAGACGCGGATCCACTCGCACGGACTCGGCGTGCGCGCCCCACGCAACCAGGGCCAGCACGACGGCACCGTTCGCGGCGATGCGGCGCGAGCAGGTCACGGCGAGCGTTCCTTGAGCGGGAGTATGCCGAGCGCCTTCAGGACGTAGCGTTCATAGACCGGCTCGACGTTTCCGGTCTTCATCTTGCGCAGGAAGTACTTCTCGAACGCGACCTTGGCGAGGTGAACCCATTTCCCCTGCCTGGCCCAGGTCAGGTTGCGGGGCGGGATCTGCGGCAATGCGACGAACGCGATGCCCGTGTCGCCCATGTCGGCGAGGCAGATGGCATTCCACGTCGCCTTGTGCGTCGGCTCCCTGCCCTCGATGGCGTCGGCGACGTTGTTCACGATGGCGCTCACCATCGACTCGATCATGAATCCCGTCTTGGGCGCGCCGGTCGGCACGGGCGTCGCCTCGACGGGCGGGATCGCGACGCACACGCCCGCCGAGTAGACGTTGCGGAAGCGCGGGTTGCGCTGGTATTCGTCGATCAGCACGAAGCCACGCGGAATGCAGAGGTCCTTGGCTGACGCCACGGCCTCGACGCCCTTGAAGGCAGGTATGAACATGGTGAAGCGGCTCGGCAGTTCCTGCTCGCGGACCTGCGCGCCCTTGTCGTCGTGCTCCGCCACGCGAACCGAATCGGCTTTCGCTTCCAGCAGCTTCGCGTTGGTGATCCACTTGATGTGACGCTGGCGCAGCTCGGACTCGAGCAGGCCCTTCGAGTCCCCGACTCCGCCGAGGCCCAGGTGGCCGATGTAGGGCTCGCTCGTCACCAGCGTCATCGGCACGCGGTCGCGCAGTTTCCGCCGGCGCAGGTCCGCATCCATGATCATCGCGAATTCGTAGGCCGGTCCGAAGCAGCTCGCGCCCTGTACCGCGCCGATGACGACCGGCCCTGGGTTCGCAAGGAACTCCTGGTACGCGCGTCCGGCCCTCTCCGCGTGCGGGGTCGTGCAGACGCTCTGGGTGTGGCCATCGGGCCCGAGCCCGGGCACTTCATCGAAGGCGAGCTTTGGCCCGGTCGTGATGACCAGGTAGTCGTAGTCCAGGACCTCTCCGCCGGCGAGAACCAGCCGGTTCGACTCGGGCTCGACCTTCGCCACCGCGTCCGCGACGAAGCGGATGCCTTTCTTCTCGACGTTCGGCCTGATCGCCACCGTGACTTCTCCTGGCTCGCGCCAGCCGACGGCGACCCAGGGATTCGACGGCGTGAACTGGAAGTGCTCCGAGGTACCGATCAGCGTGACCGTGTGCGACCGGCCGAGGCGCTTCCTGAGTTCGTAGGCTGCCGGCATCCCGCCGATTCCCGCGCCCATCACGACGACGTGTGACATTTCGCGCCTCCGCACCGCTTCGGTGCTTGCAACCGGACACGGCGACAATTATATTAGAGTTTGCTGAATTAGCAAGAGGTCATATATGCCGACTGCTGCCCGAGCTCCCCGGTTGCCGCCGGCGGACGACATGGCCGCGCATGCCGAGTCCGCCGCGAGCCTGCTGCGGGCGATGGCCAACCCCCATCGGCTGCAGATCCTCTGCGTGCTCGGCGAAGGCGAAATGTCCGTCGGGACGCTGAACGAGCGCATCCCGCTCTCGCAGTCGGCGCTGTCGCAGCACCTGGCCGTGCTGCGGGACGACGGCCTCGTGGCGACGCGGCGCGAGTCGCAGACCATCCACTACCGCGTCCAGCCCGGCCCCGCGCTCGACGTCATCAAGGTGCTGCACGGCCACTTCTGCAGCCCTGTTCGGCCCCGGCGCCGGTAACACAAGGAGAAATGAGCCATGCAGGAGCTGGGGATTCCTTCCCTGCGCAAGCTGGATGCGGGCGTCTGGACCTCCGGGCAACCCGACGCCGCGCAACTGCGCGCGGCACGCGCAGCGGGCCTCAAGACGGTCGTCAGCCTCTGCCCGGCCGGCGAGTGCGGCTGGGACGAAAGGGCGACGGCCGAGTCGCTGGGACTGCGCTTCGCCTCGCTGCCTGTCGGCGCGGCCTGCGACCTGTCCGAGGAAGCATCGCGCAGCCTGCACGATCTTCTGGAGTCCTGCGAGAAACCGGTGCTCGTTCACTGCGGCAGCAGCAACCGGGTCGGTGCCCTGTTCGCCTTGAAGGAATTCTTCGTGCACGGAAGGGCTGTCGACGAAGCGTTGTCTTACGGCCGTGCGGCCGGGCTCACGGGACTCGAGACTGCCGTACGATCCATACTCACCCAGACCGGAGATCAATCATGACGACACAGACTCTCGCCTCGCCCCAGGGTGGATCCGCAACCGTCGACCAGTGGGTCTTCCGCCTCGCCGGGCTTTTCGTGCTCGCGTCGCTGGCCCTGTCGCAGCTGCACAGCGTCAACTGGCTGTGGTTCACGGCTTTCGTCGGCGCCAACATGTTCCAGGCCTCCTTCACCGGCTTCTGCCCGCTGGCCATGATCCTGCGCAAGTTCGGCGTCAGGACTGGCGCCGCGTTCTGCCCGCGCGACGTCCGCGCCTGACGGATATGCCGGTGCGCGACGGGATTCGTCGGACGCCCTCGTGGCTCGCGGTGGCGCTGGTCGCCGTGCTCACGGCCGCTTGCTCTGGTGCCCCGCAACCGGGGCCTGCGGCCGAAGACGGCGGCCCCGCTGCCGGTCTCGCCACCGTCGTCGTCAAGCCCGCGCGGGTCGCGCGCGAGACGGCCTTCGACGGCGCCGTCGAGGCGCTCAACCAGTCCACGGTTGCGGCGCAGACCAGCGGGCGCGTCGTCGAGTTGCCGTTCGACGTCGGCGATCACGTCGAGA
>CAZVIF010000004.1:0-149764 GCA_964626745.1 uncultured Steroidobacteraceae bacterium | reverse complement strand
CCGCCACCGTGCTCTTCCTGGACGAAGTGCACCGCTTCAGCAAGTCGCAGCAGGACACCTTCCTGCCGTTCGTGGAGGACGGCACGCTGCTGTTCATCGGCGCGACCACCGAGAACCCGTCGTTCGAGCTCAACGCCGCGCTCCTGTCGCGCGCGCGCGTGTACGTCCTCAAGCCGCTGACGGTCGCGGAGCTCCTGGGACTCCTGGAACGCGCGCTGGCCGACGTCGAGCGCGGCCTGGGCGCGAGCGGCGTGCGGCCGGAGTCCGGGGCGCTCGCGTTGCTTGCCGATGCCGCCGACGGCGACGCGCGCCGGGCGCTCAACCTGCTCGAGGTGGCCGCGGACCTGGCGTCGGCGGCGGACGGGCTCCTGACGCAGGAGATCGTCCGCGAGGCGACCGCCGGCGGTCATCGGCGCTTCGACAAGCGCGGCGACCTCTTCTACGACCAGATCTCCGCCTTGCACAAGTCGGTGCGCGACAGCGATCCGGACGCGGCCCTGTACTGGCTCTGCCGCATGCTGGACGGCGGCTGTGACCCCGGCTTCATCGCCAGGCGGCTCGTGCGGATGGCGAGCGAGGACGTCGGCAACGCCGACCCGCGGGCGCTCACGCTCACACTCGCGGCCTGGGACAGCTACGACCGCCTCGGCAGCCCCGAGGGCGAGCTGGCGCTCGCGCAGGCCTGCCTGTTCCTGGCGCTCGCCCCGAAGAGCAATGCGGCCTACGCGGCATTCGGGCTGGCGATGGCGGATGCGCGGTCGGGCGGCACGCTCGAGGTGCCGATGCACCTGCGGAACGCCCCGACCCGGCTCATGAAGGAACTGGGGCATGGACAGGGCTACCGGTATGCGCACGACGAGCCGGGCGCACTGGCCCCCGGGCAGACGCACTTCCCGGATACCATGCAGCCGCGCGTCTACTACGACCCGGTGCCGCGCGGCCTCGAACTCAAGATGCGCGAGACGCTCGAGCGCATGCGACGGGACCTGAAACGGAACGACGACCATGCTTGACATCCGTGTGCTCCGCAGCGACCCGCAGGGCGTCGCTGCCAACCTGGCCCGTCGCGGGTTCATGCTCGACCTGGCGCAGTTCAGCGCGCTCGAGGCGCGGCGCAAGGAGGTCCAGGTCGCGGTGGATGCGCTGCGCAACGAGCGCAACACGCGCTCGAAAGCGATCGGCCAGGCGAAAGCGAAGGGGCAGGACGTCGCACCGCTGCTCGCCGAGGTCGAATCGCTGGGCGCGAAGCTCGCGAAAGGGGAGGCCGAGCTGGGTGCGCTGCAGTCGGAGCTCGAGGCGCTCCTGCTGGGCCTGCCAAACCTCCTCCACGAAAGCGTGCCCGCCGGCCGCGATGCGGCCGCCAACGTGGAGCTGCGCCGGCATGGCGAGCCGCCGACGTTCGCCTTCGAGGCCGCGGACCACGTGGCCGTCGCCGAGCGACTGGGCGGCCTCGATCCCGCGGCCGCCAGCAGGCTGTCCGGCGCGCGATTCGCGGTACTGACCGGCGCCGTCGCGAACCTGCACCGCGCGCTGGCGCAATTCATGCTCGACCTGCACGTGCGCGAGCATGGTTATCGCGAAGCCTGGGTGCCCTACCTGGTGACGCGCGGCGCGCTGACCGGGACCGGCCAGCTGCCGAAGTTCGAGCAGGACCTGTTCAAGCTGGCGCGCAACGCGGACGAGAGCGAGCTGTTCCTGATCCCGACCGCGGAAGTGCCGCTGACCAACCTGGCCGGCGAGCGAATCTTCGAGGCTGGCGAGCTGCCGCTGCGATTCGTCGCGCACACGCCCTGCTTCCGCTCGGAAGCCGGTTCCTACGGCAAGGACACGCGGGGGCTCATCCGCCAGCACCAGTTCGACAAGGTCGAGCTCGTGCACGTCGTCCGCCCGCAGGATTCCTATGCCGCGCTGGAGTCGCTGACCGCGCATGCGTGCCGGGTGCTCGAGCGGCTCGAACTGCCGTACCGCGTGGTTGCGCTATGCGCGGGCGACACCGGGTTCGGCAGCGCGAAGACCTACGACCTCGAAGTCTGGCTGCCAGGGCAGCGGGCCTACCGTGAAATCTCCTCCTGCAGCAACTGCGAAGCCTTCCAGGCCCGGCGCATGCAGGCGCGCTGGCGCAATCCCGAGACCGGCAAGCCGGAGCCGGTACACACGCTGAACGGCTCCGGCGTGGCGGTTGGTCGTGCGCTGGTCGCCGTGCTCGAGAACGGCCAGCAGGCCGACGGCAGCGTCGTCGTGCCGGAGGCCCTGCGGCCTTACCTGGGGGGCGCCGAGCGCCTGGAGCCCGCCTGATCAGTCGTCGGAGGCGACGCCGAGCAGGTGCAGCAGGCTCGTGAACATGTTGTAGATGCTCACGTAGAGCGTGACGGTCGCGTGGATGTAGTTCGTCTCGCCGCCGTGCACGATCTCGCCGGTCTGGTACAGGATCAGTCCGGCCATCAGCAGCACGAAGAGCCCGGACACGGCGAGCGCGAGCGTCGGCAGCGAGAAGACGAGCGCGACGATGCCGAGCACGAAGGCGGTGAGGATGCCGACCATCAGGAATCCGCCCATGGCCGAGAACCGGCGCCCGCTCTTCACCGCATAGGCCGACAGGGCCGTGAATGCGACCGCCGTGATGCCGAAGGCCGTCATGACGACGGTGTGGCCGTCGGGGATGGCCTTCACGTAGTAGCTGAGGATGGGCCCGAGCGTGAAGCCCATGAAACCGGTCAGCGCGAACACCGACAGCAGGCCCCAGGCGCTGTCCGCCGTCTTGTGCACGGCGAACAGGAGCGCGAAGTAACCGATCAACGTGATCCACGGACCGAGGTAAGGCAGCCCGAAGGCGTAGGCGACGCCGGCCATGAGCGCGCTGAAGGCGAGCGTCGCCGACAGCAGGAGGTAGGTGTTGCGCAGGACCTTATTGGTGGCGAGCGCCGACTCGCGGGTCTCGACGCGGCCAGCGACGATGACGGGATTACGCTCCATGTTCGACCCTCCGGCTCAATTTCTGAACAGCACCGGTATTATAGCGGAACATGCAAGTCCTTGTTTCCGCGAACAGAAGCACGAGGGAGAGGGGCCATGCAGGTTGCCGCGGCTGCGGGTGAGTTCTCGTTGGCCCCTGGCGGGCCGGTCGACCGGGCGCTCGCGCGCCTGGGTCTGAGGGGCACCGAGCCTCCGCGCCTGCTCCTGCGCGCGTACCTGCCGGCGCTGGTGTTCTGGTTCCCGCTGGCCTTGCTGGCCTGGCTGAGGCCGGTCGAGGACGGCGGAGTCACCGTCGGGTTCTTCCAGGACCTGTCCACGCACGTGCGTTTCCTCGTCTTCGTGCCGCTGCTGATCCTGGTCGAGGCGAGCATCGGGCGACGAACCCGGTTGGTTGCCGCGCAGTTCTCGCAGGCGAAACTCGTGCCGCCGTCCGACCGGGCCCGCTTCGACGCGCAGGTCCAGCGCGCCTCCCGGGCGGTCGACTCGACGCTCGCCGAAACGGTGATCGCGGCGCTCGCGGTGTACTTCGTCTGGTCGGCCGTGAAAGCGCTCGAATCAGACGGCATGATGTTCTGGTCGGAGGAGGCCGGCCCTTCCGGCGTGCGCCTGAGCGCCGGCGGCTGGTGGTACGCGGTCGGTTCCGTGCTGCCGCCGTTCCTGCTGCTGCGCTGGGCCTGGCGCTACCTCGTCTGGTGCTGGTTCCTGCACTGCCTGTCGCGCCTCGACCTGCGGCTCGCCGCGACCCACCCCGATCTCGCCGGGGGGGGCTCGGTTTCGTGAGCTTCGGCCACAACGCCTTTGCGGGCCTCACGTTCGCCGTAAGCTGCCTGGTGGTGGCATCGGTCGGCACGCGCGTCCTTTACGAGGGCGCCGCGCTCACGACTTACCGGTGGCCGCTGGCCGTGTACGTCGGCATGGCCATCGTCGTCGGCATCGCGCCGCTCGCCATGTTCTGGCGGCCAATGCGCATCGCCAAGGAGGCGGGGATGCTCGCCTACGGGACTTTCGCCTCGCGCTACGCGCAGGATTTTCACGGACGCTGGATCGACGCTGCCGGGGACAAGGCGCCGCTCGATGCGTCCGGAGACGTCCAGGGCCTCGCCGATATCGGCGGCAGCTTCGAGCGTGTCTACGCGATGCGACTGCTGCCCGTCGCGCTGAAGACCACGGCGGCCTTCGCCGTCGCGGCCATTGCGCCGATGCTGCCGCTGCTGCTGACCGTGATGCCGCTGCGCGATCTGCTGAAGCTGTTCATGCAGGCGATGATCTGGCCAGCCGGAACCGGATCTCGCCCCAGGCACCGGCGATGTGCAGCATCAGCGCGCGGATGAAGACGATCGAACCGGCGAACTCGAGGCCCTCCTCCAGCGTCGCGAGCAGGCTGTACTGCAGGTGGCGCAAGCCGTAACCGTAGCGGTCCTCGTGGAGACCGTGGGCTTCGTTGAAAGCGCCGGCCACCAGTTCGGTCGCGATCGCGCCGCCGACGAAGAGAACACCGGCCAGGATGACGCGATTGCGGGTCGCTCGCGGCAGAGCAATGACGAAACGCAGGAAGACAGGCGCGAGCAGCACCAGCAGGCCGATGGCGAAGAGGACCCACGCATAGAAAAAGATGCCGAGTTCGCCGCCGCCGAGCAACCGGCGGCCCGGCGCGATCAGCCGCTCGTGGAACGACCAGGCCTCGTCGATCGCCATCAGCGCGAAGCCGGCCGCGAGCAGCGACCAGTGCCAGGCCCACCGGCCTTCCGATCGATGCTCGAGCCCGGCGATCGCCGCGAGCAGGCAGGCCGCGAACAGCAGCAGCAATACGGCGAAGGCCGTCGGCAGGTTCTTCTCTTCGTCCACGTGCAGGAAAGCGGCGACGGCGCGCACGTAGGCGCCGTCCACGTAGGTCGCGGCAAGCTGTCCGGTGACGCTCAGGAGGAGGATCAGGAGCGCTGCGAGGGCCAGAGCGCGGGTGATCAGCGCGGGGTCGCAGGCAATGACATTGTCCTTCATGCGTGTTCAGTTGGCCGGCAATTCGCCCGCAATGTCAACCAGATGCACTAGAATTCTTCGCCCGGCGACGGAGCTGCAGGAGAGGTGGCAGAGCGGTTGAATGCACCGGTCTTGAAAACCGGCAGGGGCGCAAGCCCCTCGTGAGTTCGAATCTCACCCTCTCCGCCAAAGACCGGCGAGGTCGGACGGGCGGTCGATGTCGAGCGCCGCACCGGGCAGTTCGATTCCGACGACGCCGCGACGCGGGTCGCGCAGCATGTCCCTTGCCCCCGCATCGCCGCGCAGGCGCCTGAGAGCCGGGAACACCGCCCGCGGCAGGATCGCCGGCGGGCCGAACTTGCCCTCGGTGCAGGCCGCGACGATGCGCCGCGGGGCGCGGCGCCAGCACGCGCGCAGGAGCTCGAGATCGGCGGGACCGATGGCCGCCTGGTCTGCCAGCAACACGAGCGCGGCCCGCGCATCCGGGGGCAACGCCGCCACGCCGGCAGCCAGCGATCGCGACAGGCCCGCGCGCCAGCGGGAATTGACCACGACGCGGACATCCAGCCCGGCGAGTTCCCGTCGCAGGCGCTCCGCGCGCGCGCCCAGCACCACCACGCAGCCGGCCGGCCGGCCGGCGAGCGCAATGCGAGCCATCCTACGCAGCAGGGTCTGCCCGCCGATGCGCGCGAGCTGCTTCGGGCTGCCGAAGCGCCGCGAGGCGCCGGCCGCGAGCAGTACGACCCAGGGCCGCGCTATCATCTGCGCCATGCGCAAAGAATACGCCAGCCTGCGTCGACGGCCCTTGCTGGCGCCGGTCTGGATCGCGGCGCTCGCCGGCCTCTTTGTCATCGCGCTGGGCTTCTGGCTCGTGAGCGCCGCGTCCACGACCACGATCTTCGTCATGCGTCATGCCGAGAAGCTGACGATGGATCCTGCCGATCCGGATCCGGCGCTTGCGCCGGCCGGCGAGGCGAGGGCGCTGGAGCTCGCCCAGTTCTTCGGGCGTGCGCCCCGCGGGCAAGGCCTCGATGCCGTGATCGTCAGTGAGTTCCGCCGTACGCAGGACACGGTGCGCCCGCTTGCCAACCGGCTCGGCATCCCGGTCATCGTCGTGCCGGCCGAAGACACCGCGGCCACGGCGAAGCGCGCGCTCTCGGAGAATCGCGGCGGCCGCGCGCTGATCGTCGGGCATTCGGACACGGTGCCGGAGCTCGTCCGGGCATTGTCCGGCGTCGACGTCGGGCCGATGTCCGAGGCCGAGTACGGAATCGTCTATCTGGTGACGATCCCGCGTTTCAGCCGCGCCGCGGTGACCCGCCTCGATCTTCCCTGACGGCGATCGCGCGCTCGACGAATGCGTGGTGCCGCGCGATCCTGAGGTCGGCCAGCACCGCGTCCGCGATCCGGCGCCGCTCGTCGATCAGGAAGGTCGCGCGGCGCACGCCGATCCCGAGCGGGCCGTCGACGCCGTAGGCCTTGATTGCGGTCTTGTCCTCGTCCGAGAGCAGCAGGAACGGCAGCCCGTACTTTTCGCGGAATCGCCGGTGACTGTCCGGGGACTGCGGGCTCACGCCGACGACCCGCAGGCCGGATGCGAGGATCCGGGTGTGCAGGTCGCGCAGGTCGCAGGCTTCCTGCGTGCAGCCGGGCGTGAAGTCCGCCGGGTAGAAGTAGAGAATCAGCGGCCCTCCGCCGAGCAGCGCGGTGAGCCGCTGGACCTTCCCGTCCTGGTCGGGCAGCCGGAATTCCGGCGCCTCGTCACCTGCCTGGAGCATGGCCTGGCCTCCTGCGCTTGCTACGGTACACGATGGGGCCGGCCCCGCGCTCCCCGGAGGCGGTTTGCTTGCCGCTCCGGCGGGGCCTCATTACAATCCCGGCCCTCGTTCGTGGGGCGGTAGCTCAGCTGGGAGAGCGTCGCGTTCGCAATGCGAAGGTCGAGGGTTCGATCCCCTTCCGCTCCACCAATTTTCTCCCTTTGGTCGCGTTGACAGGGTGCCTGCGTAGGCCTAGCGTGAACGTCGGGAGCAGCACGAACGCTGCACCCGGTTCCGCCGTCTTTTCCTGGAGATACCCATGGCAGCGAGAAAGAAGTCAGCGAGGTCCGCGCGGCGCCCGGCGAAGCGCAAGGCCCGCGCGGTAAAGCGCAAGGTCACCCGCACGAAGCGCGTGGCAAGGCGCAAGGTCCGGGCGCGCAAGGTCAGCGCGCGTGCCCAGGCCCGGGCGGTGGTGCGCAAGGCGCGCAGGACCGTCCGCAAGGCGGCCCGCACGGCCAAGCGCAAGGTGCGCATCGCCAAGCGGGAGGCGCGTACGGCCATCCGCGGAACCGCACGCACCGTGCGCAAGGCGACCGTGAAGGCCGAGAAAGCCGCCAACGAACTGGTCAGCGCCACGGCCCAGAAGGTCGAGCAGGCGGCCCTCGCCGTCGACCAGTCGTTCGCGGAGCCCAAGCCGGCCGCGACGCCAGCCCAGGCTGCCTGAGCACTTCGGTGCTGATGCCCGCGCCCGAGGCCGGCGTCGCCGGCCTCGGGTAAGATGCCCGGCCGCCCGCCCCGGTAGCTCAGTGGATAGAGCGGCCGCCTCCTAAGCGGCAGGTCGTCGGTTCAACTCCGGCCCGGGGCGCCAGTCACGAAGGCGTACCGGAGCGGTCCGGTATAATCGGCATGGCCATGAGCCGCTCCCTGCGCGAACTTTACGAGTCCAGTCCGTTTGCGAGCGCGCAGGCGCCCTACGTCGAGGACCAGTACGAGCGTTACCTCTCCGACCCCGGAAGCGTCAGCGCGGAGTGGCAGGCTTTCTTCAGCCAGGTCGGCGGGCCGGCGCGCGGCGCAGCGAAGCGCAAGCCGGTCACGTTGCCGCCGGCTCCGGGGAGCACGGCGCCAGCGGTCCCCGGCGCCGCGGCGAACGCGGAAAAGCAGTCGGCCGTCTCCCGGCTCATCCAGTTCTACGCGAACCGCGGGCACCTGATCGCCGACATCGACCCGCTCGGCTTGATGCAGCGCCCGATGCCGCGGGTCCTGGACCCGGCCTACGTCGGACTGACCCAGGCGGACCTCGACACGGTGTTCCACACCGCGAGCCGGACGAGCGGCGTCGAACGGCAGATGAAACTGTCGGAGATCCTCAAGCAGCTCCGGCACATCTATACGGGCCGCATCGGCGCCGAGTTCGCGCACGTCTCCACGAGCGACGAGCGCCTCTGGCTGCAGGACCGCTTCCAGGACGGCCGGCTGCACCACCGTTTCTCGAACGACGAGCGGCTGAACTTCCTGTGGCAGCTGACCGCGGCGGAGGGACTGGAGCGCTACCTGCACACGCGTTACGTGGGGCAGAAGCGCTTCTCGCTCGAGGGCGGCGACGCGCTGATCCCCCTTCTGGACGACGTGGTCCAGCGCAGCGGCGCGGCCGGCATCGAGGAAATCGTCATCGGCATGGCGCATCGCGGGCGGCTCAACGTGCTCGTGAACGTTCTCGGCAAGGCGCCGTCGATGCTGTTTTCGGAGTTCGAGGGCAAGCTCGAGCACGACGACTCCAAGGGCTCCGGCGACGTCAAGTACCACAAGGGGTTTTCCGCGGACCTGCGCACGGCGGGCGGCAACGTGCACGTCGTGCTCGCCTTCAACCCGTCGCACCTCGAGATCGTGGACCCGGTCGTCGAGGGATCGGTACGGGCGCGCCAGGAGCAGCGCGGCGACGAGACGGGCGCCAGCATCCTGCCGCTGCTGATCCACGGCGACGCCGCGTTCGCGGGCCAGGGCGTGGTCATGGAAACGCTGCAACTCTCGCAGGCGCGCGGCTTCACGACCGGCGGAACGCTGCACGTGGTGGTCAACAACCAGGTCGGGTTCACGACCAGCGTGCCCGCCGACGCCCGTTCCACGCTGTACTGCAGCGACGTCGCCAAGATGATCGAGGCCCCGATCTTCCACGTGAACGCGGATGACCCGGAGGCCGTCGTGTTCGTGGCGCGGCTCGCGCTCGACTATCGGATGAAGTTCCGCAAGGACGTCGTCATCGACCTCGTCTGCTACCGGCGCCACGGCCACAACGAGGCGGACGAGCCGGCGGCCACGCAACCGCTCATGTACCAGGCGATCCGCAAGCACCCGACGGCCCGCCAGCTCTACGGGCGGCGACTCGAGCAGGACGGCCTGCTCGCCGAAGGGCGGGCGGCGGCATTGCTGGAGGAGTATCGCCGCGGCCTCGAGGAGAACCGGCCGCAGGCGCGCGCCTTCGCAGGGACCACCGGCAACAAGTTCACGGTGAACTGGAGCCGGCACCTCGAGGCCGATCCCGCCGAGGACGTCGTGACCGCCGTAGCCCGTGACCGGCTGGAGCCGCTGGCGAAGATCCTGACCAAGCCGCCCGCCGGGTTTACGCTGCACCCGCGCGTGGCGCGGCTCGTCGACGACCGTGCGCGGATGTACGCCGACGAGCTGCCGCTCGACTGGGGCGCGGCCGAGACGATGGCGTACGCGACGCTGCTCAGGGACGGCTACGATATCCGCCTGACGGGCCAGGACTCGCAGCGCGGGACGTTCTTCCACCGTCACGCCGTGCTGCATGACCAGGCCAGCGGCGCCACCGACATCCCGCTGGCGCGGGTCGCCGGCGACAAGGCGCGCTTCCGGGTGACCGACTCGACGCTGTCGGAGGAGGCGGTGCTCGGCTTCGAGTACGGCTACTCGACGACCGATCCGACGACCCTCGTGATCTGGGAAGGGCAGTTCGGCGATTTCGTGAACGGCGCGCAGGTGGTGATCGACCAGTTCATCACGTCCGGCGAGGCCAAGTGGGGCCGCGTTTCCGGCATCACGCTGTTCCTGCCGCACGGCTACGAGGGGCAGGGACCCGAGCACAGTTCGGCGCGTCTCGAGCGTTTCCTGCAGCTGTCGGCCGAGCTGAACCACCAGGTCTGCGTGCCGTCCACACCGGCGCAGCTGTTCCACCTGCTGCGACGCCAGATGCTGCGGGCGCTGCGCAAGCCGCTGGTCGTCATGACGCCGAAGAGCCTCCTGCGGCACAAGCTGTCGATCTCGATCATGGCCGACCTCGCGCAGGGGCGCTTCCAGCGGGTCATCGACGAAGTCGACACCCTCGAGGCCGGCAAGGTGCGGCGGGTCGTCTTCTGCAGCGGCAAGGTGTACTTCGATCTCCTGGAACGGCGGCGCGCAGGCGCGGCCGCGCAGGTCGCGCTGGTGCGCATCGAGGAGCTTTATCCCTTCCCGGCGGAGGAATACCAGGCGGTGCTGGACAGGTACCCGAAAGCCTCCGACATCGTGTGGTGCCAGGAGGAGCCGCAGAACCAGGGCGCCTGGTACCAGATCCGGCATCGCCTGCAGGCGCCGCTCGACGGCCGGCGCACGCTGCGCTACGCCGGCCGTGAAAGCGCGGCGGCGCCCGCCACGGGACTCTTCGCCATCCACCAGCGCGAGCAGGAAGCGCTCGTCGCAGATGCTATCGACAGGAAGCCTTCATGAGCACGGAAGTCCGCGTCCCGCAGTTGCCCGAGTCCGTCTCCGACGCGACCCTCGTCGCCTGGCACAAGAAGCCCGGCGACGCGGTCGCGCGCGACGAGAACCTGGCCGACCTCGAGACGGACAAGGTGGTTCTCGAGCTGCCGGCGCCGGCCGCGGGCGTCATCAAGTCGCTCGAGAAGGAGGCCGGCGCGAGCGTCACGAGCGGCCAGCTGCTGGCGGTCATCGAGGAAGGCCCGGGTGCCGCCGCGGTCCCGGACAAGGCGCCGCCCCGCGCCGAAGCGAAGAAGCCGGCCAAGGCGCCGAAACAGGACGAGCCGGCCGGCAAGCTGTCGCCCGCGGCGCGGCGGCTGGTGGAGGAGAACAAGCTTTCGCCGGAAAGCATCTCGGGCAGCGGCCGCGACGGCCGCATCAGCAAGAGTGACGTCGTGCAGCACCTCGATGCGCCGCCGCCGTCGATTGCGGCTGCGCCGGCGGGCGCTGGCGCCGCGCGTGCGGATCGCCGCGTGCCGATGACCCGGCTGCGCGCCCGCATCGCCGAGCGCCTGGTCGAGGCGCAGTCGACCGCGGCCCTCCTGACGACGTTCAACGAGGTCGACATGCAGGCCCTCATGGCCCTGCGCGCGCGCTACAAGGAGGCGTTCGAGAAGCGCCACGGGGTGCGGCTCGGATTCATGTCCTTTTTCGCCAAGGCCTGCATCGAGGCGCTCAGGCGCTTTCCCGTCGTGAACGCCTCGGTCGAGGGCAGCGACATCGTCTATCACGACTACTACGACATCGGCGTCGCGGTTTCGACCGACCGCGGCCTGATCGTCCCGGTGCTGCGCGACGCGGACCGCATGGATTTCGCGGCGATCGAGAAGTCGGTCACCGGATTCGCGGAGCGCGCGCGCAGTGGTTCGATCACGCTCGAGGAGCTGACAGGCGGCACCTTCTCGATCACCAACGGCGGCGTATTCGGCTCGCTGATGTCCACGCCCATCGTCAACGCGCCGCAAAGCGCGATCCTCGGCATGCACAAGATCCAGGAGCGGCCGGTCGTGGCGGACGGCGCGGTCGTGGTCCGGCCGATGATGTACCTGGCGCTGACGTACGATCATCGCATCATCGACGGCCGCGAGGCCGTGCAGTTCCTGGTCGCCGTCAAGGAATCCCTCGAGGATCCGTCGCGGCTGCTCCTGCAGGTCTGAGGTAATCCCGTCATGTCCGACAGCTTCGACGTCATCGTCATCGGCGGCGGCCCGGCCGGGTATCCGGCCGCGATTCGCGCCGCGCAGAACAGGCTCTCCGTCGCCTGCATCGACGGCTGGAAGAACCGGGACGGTTCGACCGCCTTCGGCGGCACGTGCCTGAATGCCGGCTGCATCCCGTCCAAGGCGATGCTCGAGTCGTCGGAGCTGTACCACCGGGCCCAGCACGAATTCGCGGCGCACGGCGTCAGGCTTTCCGGTGTCGGCGTCGACGTCGCGCAGATGCAAAAGCGCAAGGGCGCCATCGTGAAGGGCATGACCGGCGGCATCCTGGCGCTGTTCAAGTCCGCAGGCGTGACGCCGCTCACCGGACACGGCCGGCTGCTGGCCGGGCGACGGGTCGAGTTCACGGCTGCGGACGGCACGAAGCGGTTGCTGCAGGCGAGGCACGTCGTGCTCGCCTCGGGTTCCGAGCCCATGCCGCTGCGCGGCGTGGACTTCGACGGCAAGTCGATCGTCGATTCCTGGGGCGCGCTGGAGTTCGACGCCGTGCCCGGGCGCCTGTGCGTGATCGGTGCCGGCGTGATCGGCCTGGAGCTCGGCAGCGTTTGGCGCCGGCTCGGTGCCGAGACCGTCGTGCTGGAGGCGCTGGAGCAGTTCCTGCCGATGGCGGACGGAGCGGTCGCGAAGGAGGCGCAGCGGCACTTCAAGAAGCTGGGGCTCGACATCCGGCTCGGCGCCAAGGTGTCAGGCGCGAAGGCGGGCAAGGAGGGCGTCGAGGTGCGCTATGCCGACAAGTCGGGCGAGCACACGCTGATCGCCGACCGCGTGGTCGTCGCGATCGGCCGCAGGCCCTACACCAGGGACCTGCTCGACGAAGGCACGGGCGTCGCCGTTGATGCCAGGGGCTTCATCGAGGTGGACGAGGAGTGCCGCACGGGCGCCGAAAACGTCTGGGCCGTCGGCGACTGCGTTCGCGGCCCGATGCTAGCCCACAAGGGCAAGGAAGAGGGCGTCGCGGTCGCCGACCGCATCGCGGGGCTGTATGCGCACGTGAACTACGGCGTGATCCCCTCCGTGATCTACACCGCACCCGAGATCGCCTGGGTCGGCCAGACGGAGGAGCAGGCGAGGGCCGCCGGCCGCAGCGTCAAGATCGGCAGCTTCCCGTTCGCCGCCAGCGGCCGCGCCAGGGCCATGGAAGCGGGGGCGGGTTTCTGCAAGATCGTCGCGGATGCGGCGAACGACGAGATCCTCGGCATCCACGTCATCGGTCCCATGGCCGGCGAGCTGATCGCCGAGGCGGTGCTGGCGATGGAGTACTCCGCGAGCTGCGAGGACCTGCAGCGCACCATTCACGCCCACCCGACGCTCTCGGAAGCCGTGCACGAGGCGGCGCTGGCGGCGGACAAGCGGGCGATCGACATACCGAATCGCTGAGGCTCGGCCTCCGGAGGGGTCAGACCCCTTCATTCACGCGCGGCGCCGGGCGCTGATGACGCCCGGCATCGCGGCGAGTCGGGTCAGCAGGCGAGTGAGGTCGTCGAGGTTCGCGACGGCGACGCGCAGCGAGAGATCCGCGCTGCCCTGCGCCGGGTCGCCCTGCGAGGCCAGCCGCTCGATGTCGATCCGCTCCTCCGCCACCACCGTCGTGATGTCCCGCAGCAGCCCGCGCCGGTCCATCGCGCGCACGACGATCTCGACGGGATAGCGGCGCCCGCCGGCCCGGCCCCAATCCACCTGCAGCAGCCGTTCGGGCGCGCGGGACGCCAGCCGTCGAAGGTTTCGGCAGCCCGAGCGGTGCAGGGTGATGCCGCGGCCGACCGTGACGTAGCCGGTGACCGGCTCCGGCGGCACCGGATTGCAGCAGCGCGCATACGTGGACAGCAGGTCGCCGACGCCCTCGACCTGCACGGGGGCCTGCGACGGGTGGCGCACGGCCCCGACCGGGGGCAAGTCCGCCGCGGGCAGCGCCGGGGACTTGCCGCGCAGGCGGCGCTCGATCGCGCCCGCCACCTGCGCCAGGCCGAGCTCCCCGGACCCGATCGCCAGGTACAGCGCGTCGGCGCCGGTGAGTCCGAACTCCCCGATCAGCTCCGAAACCAGCGCCTGCTCGCCGCCCAGCCGGGCGAGCTCGCGCTCGAACATCTGGCGGCCCTCGCTGCGGTTCTGGCCGGCGTCCTGGCGCTTGAACCAGGCGCGGACCTTGGCGCGGCTGCGCGGCGAGGCGAGGAAGCCGTCCCGCTCCACCAGCCAGTCCCGGCTTGGCTGCGGCTTCTTGCCGCCGATGATCTCGACCACCTCGCCGCTCGCGAGACGGTGGTTGAGCGGCACGATCCGCCCGTTGACGCGCGCGCCCCGGCAACGATGGCCGAGCTCCGTATGGACGTGGTAGGCGAAATCGAGCGGCGTGGCGCCGGCGGGCAGGTCGACGACCTCGCCCTTCGGCGTCAGCGCATAGACGCGGTCGTCGAACAGGTCGGCACGGACCCGTCCGAGGAAGTCGGCGTCGCTCTCGGATTCCGAGGCGGGCGCGAGCAGTTCGCGCAACCACTCGATCTTCCGGTCGAAGGCGGCGTCGCGCGCCGCGCCTTCCTTGTAGCGCCAGTGGGCTGCCACGCCGAGCTCGGCGTGCTCGTGCATCTCGCGGGTGCGGATCTGGATCTCGACGGGCACCCCCTCGGGACCGATCACCGCCGTGTGCAGCGAGCGGTACAGGTTGTCCTTGGGCGTCGCGATGTAGTCGTCGAACTCGCCCGGCACGTAATGCCAGCGGCCGTGCACGACGCCGAGCGCCGCGTAGCAGTCCTCCACCGACCCGGTGATGATGCGCACGGCCCGCACGTCGAACACCTGCTCGAAGGCGAGCTGCTTGCGGTGCATCTTCCGCCAGATGCTGAAGATGTGCTTGGGCCTGCCGATCACCTCCGCGGCGATCCCGGCGCGCGCGAGTTCGGCGGAGATCTCGCCGATCAATGCCTGGATGTAGCGTTCCCGGTCGATCCGGGACTCGTTGAGCCACCCCGCGATGCGCCGGTACTCCGCCGGCTCGAGCCAGCGGAACGAGAGATCCTCGAGTTCCCATTTCAGCTGCCAGATGCCGAGACGGCTGGCGAGCGGCGCGTAGATCTCGCGCGTCTCCCAGGCGAGCTGCAGGCGCGCCGGGTCGTCGAGCTCGCGGGCATGGCGCATGCGCCGCAGCTGTTCCGCGAGACGCACCAGCACGAGCCGCGGGTCGGTGACGACGGCGAGCAGCATGCGCCGGAGCGCGTCCGCCTGGCTGGCGGACAGCGTTCGGCCCGGCGTCCACGGGCTTCCTGCCCGGAACTCGCCGAGGCGCTCGAGCGCTTCCGCGAGGCGGACGGCCGGCTCGCCGACGGCCGCAACGGCATCCGCGCGCGGCAGCAGCCCGCCGCCGAGCAGCGGCTGCAGCAGCGCGCCGGCGACGATTTCCCGCTCGGCATCGAGGCCGGCGAGGATGGCGGCCGTCTCGTCGCCGCGCTGCCGGGCGGCCGCCCATGCGCCTGACGGCGACGCGCGCGCGTCGAGCGCCGAGCGCAGTGGATCGAGCGTCGCCGCGCCGGCAGCCGCTCCCGTGGTCGTCGTCTTCATGGCGAATGGCTATCATAACTCCCATGGTGCGCATCCTCGGCCTCGATCCCGGATCGCGGATCACGGGTTACGGCGTCGTGGATGCCGGCGGACAGGGCGTCCGCTACGTCGCGAGCGGTTGCATCCGCGTGGGTCAGGGCGAAATGGCCGGGCGGCTGCTCGAGATCCACCGTCACGTGACGGAACTCGTCGCCGCCTACGCGCCCGGCGAGATCGCGATCGAGCGGGTCTTCATGGCGCGCAATCCCGACAGCGCGCTCAAGCTCGGCCAGGCGCGCGGCGCGGCGCTGTGCGGCGCCTGCCAGGGCGGGGCGCGCGTATTCGAGTATGCGCCGCGGGCCGTGAAGCTGACGGTGACCGGGACCGGCAGCGCGGAGAAGACGCAGGTCATGCACATGGTCAAGTCACTGCTCGCCCTGGAGGGTCGGCTCACTGCCGATGCGGCCGATGCGCTCGCCATCGCCGTCTGCCACGCCCAGCACCGCGGCGGCGCGGGGCGTCTGCGCAGCGGGAGGCGCGGATGATCGGCCGCCTGCGCGGCCGGCTGATCCGCAAGGCGCCGCCGGCGCTGATCGTCGACGTCAACGGCGTCGGCTACGAGCTCGAGGCGCCGATGTCGACGTTCTACCGGCTGCCGGAACTCGGCAGCGAGGTCGAGCTGCACACGCACCTGGTCGTGCGCGACGACGCGCACCTGCTGTACGGATTCGCGACCGAGGACGAGCGGCGCCTGTTCCGGGACCTGCTTCGCGTGACGGGCATCGGCCCGAAGATCGGCCTGGCGCTGCTCTCGGGCATCGACGTCGAAACCTTCATGCGCTGCGTCGAAGCCGAGGACGCCGACGCCCTGACCCGCATCCCGGGCATCGGCCGCAAGACCGCCGAGCGTCTGCTGATCGAGATGCGCGACCGCATCCGCGCGCTCGGGGAGCTCCCTGCTGCCGGTGCAGCGGCTGCGTCGGGAGCCGGGGCGCGGGCCGAGGCGTATGCCGCCCTCGTCGCGCTGGGCTACCGGCCGGTGGAGGTCAACCGCCTGCTGCAGGGCGTCGCGGAGGACGGCATCGGCACCGAGGAACTGATCCGGCGCGCATTGCAGGCGGCGGCCCGGTAGGATTCCGGAGACAAGAGGCTCCCAATGATAGAAGCGGACCGGGTCACGGCCACTGCGGCGACGCGCGAGGACGAGGATTTCGCGCGCAGCGTCAGGCCGCGACGGCTCGCCGAGTACATCGGTCAGCCGGGCGTCAAGCAGCAGATGGGCATCTTCATCGAGGCCGCGCGGCGTCGCGGCGAGGCGCTGGACCACGTGCTCATCTTCGGGCCGCCGGGCCTCGGCAAGACCACGCTGGCGCACATCGTGGCGCACGAACTCGGCGTGAACCTGCGGCAGACGTCGGGCCCCGTCCTCGAGCGGCCCGGCGACCTGGCCGCGATCCTCACCAACCTGCAGCCGCGCGACGTGCTCTTCGTCGACGAGATTCACCGCCTGAGCCCGGTCGTCGAGGAGATCCTCTATCCCGCGCTGGAGGACTTCCAGCTCGACATCATGATCGGCGAGGGTCCGGCCGCGAGGTCGATCAAGCTCGACCTGCCGCCGTTCACGCTGGTAGGCGCCACCACGCGCGCGGGCCTGCTCACCTCGCCGCTGCGCGACCGTTTCGGCATCGTCCAGCGGCTCGACTTCTACGCGCGCGACGAGCTCCGGCAGATCGTGCTGCGCGCCGCCGCGATCCTGGGCCTCCCGATCGACGAGGAAGGGGCGACGGCGCTCGCCCAGCGCTCGCGCGGCACGCCGCGGATCGCCAACCGGCTGTTGCGGCGGGTGCGCGACTTCGCCGAGGTCAAGGCGTCGGGCCGCATCGACGCCGCCGTCGCCCGGGGCGCCCTAGACCTGCTGGAGGTGGACCTCGAGGGCTTCGACCTGCTGGACCGGCGCTTCCTGCTGGCGGTCATCGAGAGGTTCTCCGGCGGCCCGGTCGGCATCGACAGCCTGGCCGCGACGCTCGGGGAGGAACGCGGCACGCTCGAGGACGTCGTGGAGCCTTTCCTGATACAGCAGGGATTCCTGGTGCGTTCCGCGCGCGGGCGCGTCGCGACGCCGGCGGCGTGGCGGCACTTCGGCCTCGACGCGCCGCAGGGCGAGCCGGGCGGCGGCAGCCTGCCGCTGTTCCGCGGCTAGCAGCGGCGATGGCGGACCACGAATTCCCGGTGCGGGTCTACTGGGAGGACACGGACGCCGGCGGCGTCGTGTACTACGCGAGCTACCTCAAGTTCCTCGAGCGGGCGCGCACGGAATGGCTGCGCGCGCTGGGCGTCGACCAGGTGCGCATGATGCGCGATGAACGCCTGCAGTTCGTCGTGGTCGAAGCGAACGTCCGTTACCATCGCCCGGCCCGGTTCGACGACGAACTCATCGTCACCGTGTCGCTCGATTCGATGCGCGGCGCGTCCGTCGTGATGGGGCAGGAGATCCGGCGCGGCGGGAACGCCGGGGAGCTGCTCGTCAGCGCCACGGTGCGCGCCGCGTGCCTGGACGCGGACAGCCTCAAGCCCAGGCCGCTGCCCGGGGCATTGACGGCGTTGCGAGCCTGAAGGAGCCGACTTGAACCTGAACGACCCGCATTCCGTCCTGTCGCTCGTCCTGAACGCCGGCCTGGTCGTCAAGGCCGTCATCGCGATGCTGCTGCTCGCGTCGCTCGTCTCCTGGAGCATCATCTTCCGCAAGAAGCGCCTGTTGTCGCTGGCGGAAAGCGAGGCGGTCAAGTTCGAAGGCACGTTCTGGTCCGGCGGGGACCTCGGCAAGCTCTACCGCGCGATCGGCACGCGCAACAAACCGGCCGTGGGCATGGAGAGCATTTTCGAGGCCGGATTCGGCGAGTTCACCCGGCTGCGCGGACAATCGGTGCCGGCCGCCGAGCTGCTCGAGGGCGTGCGCCGCGCCATGCGCGTCGCCCAGTTGCGCGAGATCGACCGTCTCGAGGAGAGCCTGGCGACGCTCGCCACGGTCGGCTCGACGAGTCCCTACGTCGGGCTCTTCGGCACCGTCTGGGGGATCATGGGCGCCTTCCAGGGCCTCGGCAACGCGCAGCAGGCGACGCTCGCGATGGTGGCGCCGGGCATCGCAGAAGCGCTGATCGCGACCGCCGCGGGGCTGTTCGCGGCCATCCCGGCGGTCGTCGCCTACAACCGCTACGCGGACAAGATGAGCCGGCTCGAGCTGCGATACGACGCGTTCATGGACGAGTTCTCGACGCTGCTGCAGCGCCACGCGGCGTCCCGGGGCTGACGTGCCCGCCAAGGTCCGGCGTCGCAGGCTGATGGGCGAGATCAACGTCGTCCCGTACATCGACGTGATGCTGGTGCTGCTCATCATTTTCATGGTCACGGCGCCGCTCCTGACCCAGGGCGTGCAGGTCGAGCTGCCCGATGCCGATGCGCAGCCGCTCGACCCCGAACTGCTCAAGGACCGGGAGCCGCTGGTCCTGTCGGTGGATCGCGACGGCCGGTATTTCCTCAACATCGGCGGTGACGAGGATAGTCCGGTGACCGAGGCCGAGGTCGCGCGCCGTGCCGGCGCGGTGCTCGCGCGGGATCCGGCGACCCCGGTGCTCGTGAAGGCCGATGAACGCGTAGCCTACGGCAGCGTCGTGCGCGGCATGGTGCTGCTGCAGCAGGCAGGCGCGACGAAGATCGGCTTCCTGACGGATCCGAAGGCAGTGCGCGCCCTCGAAGAACTCGAACGCAGGCGATGAACGGCAACCGCAATGCCACGCTCGCGCCCGTCGGATGGTCGATTGCGCTGCACGCCGCGCTCGCAGGCCTGCTCGTCTTCGGCCTGAATCTTCGCAGCCGCGAGCCGGAAGCGGTGATCCTGCCGATCGACGCGGTGGTCGTCGACGACGCGCTGCTGCAGGCTGCCGGCCAGCGCCGCCGCGAGGACGAACGCGCCGCCGCGGAACGGCAGCAGCGCGCCGCGCAGGAACTGGAGCGGAGGCGCGAGCAGGAGCAGCAGGAGCGGCAGGCGGAGGAGGCGAGGCGCGCCGAGGCGGATGCGCGCGCTGCCGCCGAGCGGCGCCAGCAGGCCGAGGTGGCGGCGAAAGAAAAGGCGGCTGCGGACGCGAAACGCAAGGCAGAGCAGGCCGCCGAGGCGAAAGCGGCGGCCGAGAAGAAGCGGCTGGCCCAGGACGCGCGCGAGCGCGACGCCCGGGAAGCGGAGCTGCGCACGCGGCTCGCGGAGGAGGAAGCGCGTGCCGGCGCCGGCTTCCAGAGCCTCAAGGCGAGCTACGTCCGCGCCATCCAGGCCCACGTCGAGCAGCGCTGGTACGAGCCGCCGGGCGTCGCCCAGGGCCTGAGTTGCACCATCGTGGTCAGGCAGATACCGGGCGGCGAGGTGGTCGGCATGAAGTTCGGGACCTGCAACGGCAACGCCGCGGTCCGCCAGTCGATCGAGACGGCCGTGCGCAATGCCTCGCCGCTGCCGCCGCCGCCGGAACCCTCGCTGTTCGAGCGCGAGGTCGAGCTCGTATTCACGCCGAAGGAGGCCCGCAGCCGATGATTCGCCGCGTCCTGATACTCATGCTCGCCGTCACCTTGCCTGCCGGCGAGGCCCTCGCCCAGCTGACGGTCCAGATCCTGCGCGGCATGGCGGAATCGGTGCCGATCGCGGTCGTGCCGCTGGCCTGGGACGGCGCCGGCCCGGCGCCCTGGGACGTCGCGGCCACGGTGCAGGCGGATCTCGAGCGAAGCGGGCGCTTCCGGCCGCTGCCGCGCAGCCAGCTCATCGAGCAGCCGCACACTGCCGTCGACGTGGACACCGCCGACTGGCGGATGCTAAAGGTGGACTACGTCCTGGTCGGCCGCCTCGCCCCGGCGGCGGGTGGCCGCTACGAGCTGCGCTACGAGCTGGTGTCGGTCGCGAGCGGGGAGCGGCTGCTCGGCACGGCCGTGCCGGTCGACGCGCGCGCGCTGAAGCGCGCGAGCCACCGGGTGTCCGACGCGGTGTACGAGAAGATCCTCGGCGTGCGCGGCGCCTTCGCGACGCGCATCGCCTACGTGGCCGTGGACGGACCCGTGACGAAGCGCAACTTCCGGCTCATCGTCTCGGATGCCGACGGCGCCAACGAGCACGTCGTGTTCGAGTCCCCGGACCCCATCATGTCGCCGGCCTGGTCGCCGGACGGGCGATCGCTGGCCTACGTGTCGTTCCACTCGGGACTGGCGGCCATCTACGTCCAGACCCTGAGCACCGGCACCCAGGTGCAGGTCTCGGCCCGGTCCGGCATCAACGGGGCGCCCTGCTTCTCGCCGGACGGCGAGCGGCTTGCGCTCGCGCTGTCGCGGCGGGACGGCAACGTCGACGTCTACGTGCTGACGCTGGCAACGCAGCAGCTGCAGCGCCTCACCGAGGATCCCGCAATCGACACCGAGCCGGCCTGGGCGCCCGACGGCCGGTCGATCTACTTCACGTCGGACCGTGCCGGCGCGCCGCAGGTGTACAGCGTCGGCCTGGAGCCCGGGGCCCGCGCCCGGCGCGTCACCTTCGAGGGAAGCTACAACGCGCGGCCGCGCGTTTCGCCCGATGGCCGCACGCTCGCGGTCGTGACGCTCGACCGCGGCGCCTACCGGATCGGCTCCGTGGACACGCAGAAGGGCGGCCTCCAGGTCCTCACCGGCGGCCAGCTGGACGAGTCCCCGTCGGTCGCGCCGAACGGCGCGGACATCCTCTACACGAGCCGCGTCGGCGGGCGTGACACGCTCGCAATCGTCTCGAGCGATGGCCGCGTGCAGCAGAAGATCGCCGCGAGCTCCGGAGAACTGCGGGAGCCCGCGTGGTCGCCGTTCCTCGATTGACGCGCGTGACGGATACGCGGCCCCTGTGCTAGAAGAACGCGGCAACCGCCGGAACCGTTGAACCAAGGAGTCCAAGTGATGCGAGCGCTGCCAGTCCTGCTGATCCTGATCGGTGCCCTCCTGCTGGGCGGCTGCGGCAAGAAGGCGGCCACCGTGCCCGACAGCCCGGGAGCGACGACCGAACAGGGCGCTGCGACCGGCACCCCGGCGGAGGGCCAGGTCGGGGAGGGACGTGACCTGCCCGGCGCGTCCGGCAGCGCGACCGGGGCCGGTCCCGCCGGCGTCGCGAACGTCATTTATTTCGAATTCGACCGCTCCGACATCCGGCCGGAATACGCCTCGCTCATCAATTCGCACGCGAAGTTCCTCGCGGGCGCGCAAGGGGTCAAGATCCGCGTCGAAGGCCACACCGACGAGCGCGGCTCGCGCGAATACAACATCGCGCTCGCCGAGCGCCGGGCGCAGGCGGTACGCCGCGCGCTGATGCTGCAGGGCGCGACCGATGCACAGCTCACGACCGTCAGCTACGGCGAGGAGCGGCCTGCCGCGGCGGGCAGCGACGAGTCCGCCTACGAGAAGAACCGCCGCGTCGAACTGGTCTACGGCCGCTGATTCCACGATGCGCTTCGCCGCACCGCTCGCCTTGTTCGCGCTCGCGGGGCTCGCCGCCGGGCCGTGCCACGCGCAGTCGCGGGGCGAACGCATCGAGATGCTCGAGTCGCGCATGGACGGCGTCGAGCGCCAGCTGGCGAACCAGGCGCTGCTCGAGATGTCGCGTCAGATCGAGGTGCTGGGCAGCGAACTGCGCAGCCTCCGCGGCCAGCTCGACCAGTTGCAGCACGATCTCGAGCGATCGCGCGCCCAGCAACGCGACCAGTATGTCGACCTGGACACGCGCCTGCGCGCCGCGGAGGCCGCGCTCACGGCCGCCCAGGCCGGACGGCCGGCGGGCGGACCCGAGGCCGAGTACCAGGCCGCCTTCGACCTGCTGAAGGACGGGAAGTACGACGAGGCCGCGACGGCACTGGCCGCATTCGTCGCCCGCCATCCGGAACACGAACTCGCGCCGAATGCGCTGTACTGGCTCGGCGAGGCGCATTACGTGCGGCGCGACTATCCGGCCGCGCTTGCGGCCTTCGAGAGTCTGCTGCGCGACTATCCGGGCACGCGCAAGGCGCCGGACGCGCTGCTGAAGGCGGGCTACAGCCAGCAGGAGATGAAGCGCCTCGGCGCGGCCCGCACGCTGCTGACCCGCGTGATCGACGAATACCCGGACACCCAGGCCGCCGCCGAGGCAAAGGCACGCCTCGAGCGCTTCCCGGCCGAGGGCGGCTGAGCCGCCGCCGTGTCCGCCGAAGCCACGGCCGTCCCGGCGGCGGCGCGCCTGCGCATCACCGAGACGTTCCTGTCGCTCCAGGGGGAGGCGGACGCGGTCGGCTGGCCCACGTTCTTCATCCGGCTCACCGGTTGCCCCCTGCGCTGCCGGTATTGCGACACGGCCTACGCGTTCCACGGCGGCGAATGGCGCACGATCGCCCGCCTGCTCGACGAGGCACGGGAATCGCGGGCGCGGCACGTGTGCGTCACCGGGGGCGAGCCGCTCGCGCAACGGCAGTGCCTGACGCTGCTGACCGTGCTCTGCGAAGCGGGGCATCGCGTGTCGCTCGAGACCAGCGGCGCGATCGATGCCAGCGCGGTGGACCCGCGCGTCGCGCGCGTGATCGACGTCAAGACCCCGGGCTCCGGCGAGTCGCATCGCAACCTCGAGCTCGCGGTGCACGGGCTCCGGTCCGACGACCAGCTCAAGTTCGTGGTCTGCGACCGCGCCGACTACGAGTGGAGCCGCGAACGGGTGCGGACCGAGCGGCTCGACGCGCGCTGCCAGGTGCTGTTCTCGCCGAGCCACGGGCAGCTGGCGCCGGGCCAGCTCGCCAACTGGATCCTGGCGGACCGGCTTCCCGTCCGCTTCCAGGTGCAGCTCCACAAGGTGCTCTGGGGTGACGTCCCGGGTCGTTGAGGCGGAGGCGGAGGCGTACGCGGGCACGGCCGCGGTCGTCCTCGTCTCCGGCGGACTCGACTCGGCGACGACGCTCGCCATCGCGCGCGAGCGCGGACACCGCTGCCACGCGCTGTCCTTCGACTACGGCCAGCGGCAGGCGGCCGAGCTCGCCGCCGCGCGCCGCGTGTGCCGGTCGCTCGGCGTCGCCGGGCATCGCGTGCTGTCCCTGCCGATCGGCGGATTCGGACATTCGGCGCTGACCGACCGGTCGATCGCGGTGCCGGAAGCGGGGACAGCGGGCATCCCGGTGACCTACGTGCCCGCGAGGAACACGGTGTTCCTCGCCTGCGCGCTCGGCCTCGCCGAAGTGCTCGAGGCGCAGCACATCTACATCGGCGTCAACGCAGTGGATTACTCCGGTTACCCGGACTGCAGGCCCGAGTTCATCCGCGCCTTCGAGCAGCTCGCCAACCTGGCGACCCGCGCGGCGGTCGAGGGCCGACGGATGCACATCCACGCGCCGCTCGTCGAGCTCGGCAAGCACGAGATCATCCGGCGCGGCCTGACGCTCGGCGTGGACTACGCCCTGACGGTGTCCTGCTACCAGGCCGACGGGGAGGGCCGCGCCTGCGGGCGCTGCGACAGCTGCCGCCTGCGGCGCGAGGGCTTCCGCAAGGCCGGCGTGCCTGACCCGACGACCTACACCGCGGCGTGATCAGGCCGCGAGGAACGGGGCCAGCGGTCCGAGGGGGCTGTGGGCGCGGGCGATCGTGTACATGCCGGCGAATGCCAGGATCGCGCCCGCGAAGCACGCGAGTCGCCGCGCCCGCGTACCCGCGCGCAGGGCGCCCCAGCCAAGCGCGATGTAGAGCGGCAGCAGCGCGAGCTTCGCCGCCAGCCAGCCGCCGGCGAAGACCGCCGATGGCGGGATCGACACCAGCGCCAGGGCCGCCGCCAGCAATCCCGTGTCGACCGCGTAACTGAGGTAGCGCGGCAGCGGCGCCAGCGCCAGGGCCGGGCGCCCGACCTGGACCAGCAGCCCACGCAACAGGAACAGGCTGCCGCTCGCGACCGCGGCGGCGACGTGCGCGATGCGGAGCTCCGCGTAGTACTCGAGCACGCGGCCGCGCTCAGTCGCCCTGCCCGGGCTCGGCGATCTTCTGCAGGCGGCCACGATCGACGATCTCGATCTCGCGGCCGCGGACCCGGACCAGGGCATCGTCGCGGAACCGCCGGAACAGGCGGCTGACGGTCTCCGGCGCGAGACGCAGGTAGTTGGCGATGTCGGCACGCGGCATCGCGAGGCGGAGCCGGTCGATCGACCTGTCCGCCCCCGACAGCCGGGTCGAGAGATCGAGCAGGAAGCCCGCGAGCCGGGCATCGGCCGGCAGGTCCGCCGCAAGGCGTTCCGCATGGGTGATGTCCCGGCTCAACAGCCGGAACAGTTCGCGCTGCAGACCCGGCAGGCGGGTCGCCAGCATGGCGATCTTGGTGAAGGAAAGCCGGCACAACTGCACGGACTCCAGGGCGTCCGCATTGCAGGGGTAGCGTTCGCCGTCGATGGCCGACAGGCCGATGACCTCACCCGGCAGGTGGAAGCCCAGCACCTGTTCGCGCCCGTCGCGGTCGACGCGCCAGGTCTTGACGGTGCCCTCGCGCACCGCCGCGATCGCGTTGAAGGCGTCCCCCTCGCGAAACAGGTGCGAGCCGGCGGCCAGGGGGCCGACGTGCTCCACGAGCACGTGCAGGTCGCGCAGGTCGCCCTTGTGCATGCCCTGCCCCAGGCAGGCCGCGGAGAATGCGCAGGTCGAGCAGAACCGGATGTCGTCGCCGTCGTCGGCGGCGCGCCAGGCGGCGGCGGGTCTTTCGAGTCGATTCACCCGGCGAGTGTAGACAGGACCGGCCGCGCGGTGAAGGCGGCCGCATATTCGCGTATCATGCGCCGCCGCGAGCGGGCCGTTAGCTCAGTGGTAGAGCATCTGGCTTTTAACCAGTTGGTCGATGGTTCGATCCCATCACGGCCCACCATTCGAGGCGCGGCAGCGGAGGTCATGGATGACTGCAAACCGCATCGTCATCGCCCAGTTCTGCGACGATGTCCGGCAGGAGATCGGCAACAAGTTTTCGCTGATGGGCTGCTACGGCACGGACCTCTACGTCCCGTCGTTCCCGATCACCCTCCCGAAGCTCTGCGCCTTCGTGCACGTGCGGACGCCGCGCGAGCGGCCCTTCGAACGGTTGACGCTGCGCCTGGTTCGGGCGGACGAGGTGCTGTCGGAACTGGTCGCGGACCCCGACAAGCTCAACGCCGGGGACCCGCCGCCGGCCTGGGCGCGCTGGCTCGCGATGACGGGCATCCTCGCCGTCACGCCGTTCCATGCGGGCGGACCCTGCCGGCTGCAGGTACTGGCCGAGACCGAGGCCGGGACGATCGAGAGCGGGCAGTTCCTGATCGAGCGCATGGGCGCGCGACGGACGCAGCCCGGGCTCAGCAGCAACGGTTGACCTGCTTCCAGCGCCGTTCCAGTTCCGACGCATAGAACGCGCGGCGATCGAGCGGCGTCGCGCCCGGGTGGCGGGCGCGGCAATGGCGCAGGTAGCGCTCGTAGGCGTCGTCGCCCAGGACGCCGCGCAACCCGTCCCGGAGGCGCGCCCAGCCGGCGGCGAAGGCGCTCACGTGAGCTGCGTCGCCACGTAAGGCGACTCCGTGTCCGGCGCCGGGCGGCGGCCGGAGAGGTGGTTCCAGCAGCCGCGCCCGGTGTCGATCACGATGGTCCAGACGATGAACAGGAGCGCCACAGTCAGCCAGCCGTCCAGCTGCTGGTTGAAGATCAGCTGGGGCGCGACGGCGGCGCGGTCCGGCGGCAGCATGCCGGCCGCCAGCTTGTCGGCGAGGTCGCGCGCAGCCGCGAAAAAACCCATCCGGGGGTCGTCGCTGAAGACTTTCTGGAGCGCGGCCGTCGTCGTGACGGTCACCAGCCAGGCGAGCGGGACACCCGGCACCCAGGCGTAGCGCAGGCGGCCGGACTTCACGAAGATCGACGTCACCACGGCGAGCGCGATCGCCGCCAGCATCTGGTTCGCCATGCCGAAAAGCGGCCAGAGGATGTTGATGCCGCCGTTCGGGTCGATGACGCCGATATACAGGAAGTATCCCCAGCCTGCGCACACGAGGAGGCTCGCGATCCAGACCGACGGATACCACGAGGTCCGGCCGAGCGGCGCACACAGGCTGCCGAGCGCGTCCTGCATGATGAAGCGGCCGACCCGCGTTCCGGCGTCGAGCACGGTCAGGATGAAGACCGCCTCGAACATGATCGCGAAGTGGTACCAGATGGCGAACAGGCCATCCCCGAAGGCGGAGCCGAAGATGTGCGCCATGCCGACGGCGAGCGAGGGGGCCCCTCCGGTCCGGCCGTAGAGCGTCGCCTCGCCCATGCTGGCGGCCAGCGCCTCCATCTGCGCCGGATCCACCGGGAAACCCCACGAGGTGATGGTCGCCGTGGCCGTCACGGGGTCGCTGCCGACCACGCCGGCCGCGGTGTTGATCGCGAAGTACACGCCGGGATCGAGCACGCAGGCCGCGATCAGCGCCATGATCGCGACGAACGATTCGAGCGCCATGGATCCGTAGCCCACCATGCGCACGTCGGTCTCGCGCGCGATCAGCTTCGGCGTCGTGCCGGATGCCACGAGCGCGTGGAAGCCGGAGATGGCGCCGCAGGCGAGCGTGATGAACAGGAACGGGAACAGCGAGCCGCTGAATATGGGTCCCGTCCCGTCGATGAACCGGGTCAGTGCGGGCATCCGCACGTCGGGCTGCAGGATGCAGATCGCGATGGCGAGCAGGAACACGACGCCGAGCTTGATGAAGGTCGAGAGATAGTCCCGCGGCGCCAGCAGCAGCCACACCGGCAGGACGGCGGCGACGAACCCGTAGAGAATCACGAACCAGGCGAGCGCCTTCGCGTCCAGGTCGAACCAGGCGCGGATCTCCGGGTGGCTGTCGACCCAGCCGCCGGCGGCGACCGAACCGAGCAGCAGCACGACGCCGATGATCGTGGCCTCCAGCACGCGGCCCGGCCGGACCACGCGCAGGTAGATGCCGACCACGATCGCGATCGGGATGGTGGCGAAGACCGTGGCCGTGGACCAGGGACTGTGGGCCATGGCCTTGACGACGACGAGCGCGAGCACCGCCATCAGGATGATCATGATGAACAGCGTGCCGACCATGGCGGCGGCGGCGCCGAACCGCCCGAGCTCGTCGCGCGCGAGGTGGGCAAGGCTGCGCCCGTCCCGCCGGGTCGAGCAGAAGAGCACCAGCATGTCCTGCACGCAGCCGGCCAGCACCGCGCCGACCAGCAGCCACAGCGTCCCGGGCAGGTAGCCGAACTGCGCCGCCAGGGTCGGGCCGATCAGCGGACCCGCGCCGGCGATGGCGGCGAAGTGATGGCCGAAGACGATCGACCGGTGGGTGGGCATGAAATCGCGGCCGTTGTCGAGCCGCTCGGCGGGCGTGGCCCGTGTCGCGTCCAGACGGCAGACGCGCGCGGCGATCCAGCCGCTGTAGAAGCGGTAGCCGATCAGGTACGTGCAGACGGCGGCGACCACGAACCAGAGCGCGTTGATGCTCTCGCCGCGATGCAGCGCGATGCCGCCGAACGCCGCCGCGCCCGCCACGGCGACGGCCGTCCATGACGCGGCCCGAATCAGTTTGCCGGTCGACATCGCAGCCAGCCTCCTTCAGCGCGCCTCACGATAATGGCAGGGGCGGATGCCGGACAAGTCCGGGTCAGAAGCCGGGACGGCGGTCCGGATCCCGGTGTGCCCGCGCGAGGAATCGCCGGATGGCCGGAACCGCGTCGTCCGCGGGCATCAGTTTCTGCTGTTCCATGAGGCGGGCCATGTCGCGGATCGTGCGCTCGCCGTCGATCATCGCCAGCAGGAAGGCGTAGACGCGCGTCGACAGTGCCTGCGCGCGGAACTGCGGCAGGGCAGGCACCGGCAGGTCGGTACGGAGGATCCATTCGGGCAGCGCGCGACCGGGCGCCGGGGACGGCACGTCGCGCGTCTTGCGCGCGGATAAGGTCACCACGCTCTCGAGGCGGGCATGGCGGCTCGCCGGCGACTGCAGGTACGGCTGCTGCGCCTCGCCCGAATGCGCCGCATCGAAGCCGTGGGCCGGCAGCATATCGAGGAGCTCCTCGAGGCTCGGCGACTCTCCCGGCGCGGCATCCGCGAAAGCGAGCGACCCGTGGTGGATCCACAGGCCGCCTGGCGCCAGCAGGCCGTTGAACCGCGGAAGCAGCCGCGACACGGGTTCCCCGGCGACGTCGATGAACCAGGGCGTCAGCACGACGTCGAAGCGACCCGGCAGGAAAGGCGGCGCGCAGGCGTCGGCGAGCACGAGTTCGAGTCCCGGCGCCGCGCCGGCCGGGGCCCTGTGCCGACGCAGTACCGCGTGCTCCTCGATCCCTCGCGGCGCGATCGGAAACTCGTACAGCTCGAGCGGCTCGCCGGCGAGGATGCGTGCGGCGGCGAGCGCGAACAAGGGATTGAAGTCGAGCGCCACCGTGAGGACCGGCCGCAGCGCCTGGTGCAGGTCGAAGGCGAGACGCCCCGCACCCGCGCCGAGGACGAGCAGGCGGCCGCAGGCCGCATCGGGCGGGATGGCGGCACGGACGGCGTCGAGGCTGGCCCGGTTTTCGGCATCGCCCCAGCACCAGTCGCGATGCAGGTTCGGGTAATAGGTGGACAGCCCCTGGTTCAGCGGCAACTCCGTCCCGAGCGCAACGTGCACCGCATGCGCCTCGTTGCGGCGCTCGGCGCCCAGCGGCTGCATGAGCGCGCGGATGCGCGCCGCCTGGTCGTCGAGCGCATCCGCGACGTGCCGGATGCGACGGCGAGCAAGGCCTGTCGCCGGCAGTCCGTCGAGCGCCGAGCGCTGGCGCTGCGATTCGGCTGCGTAGTGCGTCAGCAAGTGGTGCAGCCGCCCGCGCCACTCGGACAGCGCGGAGCGCGGCTCCGGCATCAGCCAGGGGATGCCGCCGACGGCGGGATAATCGACCCGGCAGGCGAGGCAGCCGTTTCCGGCCAGTCGCGTACCACAGGACGGGCAGGCGAGCAATTCCGCGAGCGCTGCCGGAAAACCCATGCGCGCATCATGCCGCATCCGCGTCGCAGTGGTGACCGCCCGTTCCGCCGTCTATGATTCGCCGATGCCGACCGACGCCAGCGCGGACCTCCGGATCGTGGAGCGCCCGGACCTGTTCGACGAACTGCACCGGCCCTTCGCGCTCGGCCGCGGCGAACGGCTCGTGGCGCGCCTGCTGCTCGCGCTGCTGCGGCTGCCGGGCGGGGCGGGCCTGCTGCGACGCTGGCATGCGGGGCGAGCGGCGTGAACCCGAACGACGTCATCTTCCAGGTCACGGTGGCGGTGATGCTGCTGGGGCTCGTGGCCGTCGGCTGCGTCGCCGGGTGGCGGCGCTGGGACCGCTATCGCGCCCGCCGCCAGCTCGTGAGGTCCTTCGAGGCCGTTTCGGCGGCAGTGCTGCGCGACGTGCTGATTCCCGACGGCAGCGGCGGGCAGCTGCACATCGACTTCCTGCTGCTCACCGGCCGCGGCCTGCTCGTCGTCGACTATCGCGACGTGGAAGGCGTCGTGTTCGGCGGGGAGCACATGAAGGAATGGGCGGTCATGGACGGCAGCCGCCGCACGACCTTCCTGAATCCCCTGGAGGCGCTGTACGACCGGATCGCCGCCGTGAAGCTGCTGGCCGGCGAAGTGCCCGTGGACGGGCGCATCGTCTTCACCAGCCGTTCCAAGTTCCCCAAGGGCCGCCCGCCGCGCGTGATGCGCCTCGACCTGCTGGAAGCGGATTATCCGGCGGCAGTTCCCGGCAGCCCGCACCCCGCGGAACGCTACCGTCCCGCCTGGGACCAGCTCGCGGCGCAGGCGGAGCCGAGCCCGCTCGCGCGGGGCTAGCGAGACGCGACCCGGTTATTGAGCCGGCGGCCGGCCGTGATGGTCGGCGATCACCTTGGCGACGCACACGGTGAGCTTCTCGGCGCAGTCGAGGTGCAGGAACTCGTTCGGGCCGTGCGCGTTCGAGTGCGGGCCGAGCACGCCGGTCACCAGGAACTGCGTGCCGGGGAAACGCTCGCCCAGCATGCCGATGAACGGAATGCTTCCGCCGGTGCCGAGATACATGGCGTCCCGTCCGAACGTCGCGCGCGACGCCTCGCGCATCGCGGCTTCGAGCCAGGGCGCGACCGGCGGCGCGTCCCAGCCGGGCAGCGACGAACCGACGTCGAAGCGCACGCGCACGCCGTAGGGCGGGTCGGCTTCCAGGCGCTTCTTGACGGCCGCGGCCGCCGCATCGGCATCCGCCGAGGGCGGCAGGCGGAACGACAGCTTGAGCTCGAGGCGCGGCAGCAGCACGTTGCCCGCGTTCTCCATGAGCGGAAGTCCCGCCGCACCCGTGACGGCCAGCGTGGGACGCCAGGTGTTGTTGAGCACCAGCTCCACGGGCGAATCCGACAGCGCACGCGCTCCGGGTACGAACGGCAGCTTGCCCGCGATCTGCGCGCCGAGCACGCCAGCCGCCGCGCGGGCCTGGTCGATGCGCGCCGGCGGGATCGGCACGGTCAGCTCGTCCACGAGCAGGTCGCCCGTGACGTCGCTCTCGACGCGCGCGAGGAGCGTGCGCGCGATGCGGAACACGGACGGGGCGATGCCGGTGCCGGCCCCGGAATGCACGCCTTCGGTGAGGCCCTCGATCACCAGGTCCCCGACCAGGTTGCCGCGCAGCGATGTCGTGCACCAGAGCTGCTCGTAGTTGCCGCACTCGGCGTCGAGGCAGACGACGAGGCTGGGCGTGCCGATCCGCGCGGCAAGGACCTCGACGTAATGCGGCAGGTCGTAGCTCCCGCTTTCCTCGCAGGCCTCGATCAGCACGACGCAGCGTGCATGCGGAATGCGCTGTTCCTGCAGCAGCCGGATCGCCGTCAGCGAGGAGAACACGGCGTAGCCGTCGTCGGCGCCGCCGCGGCCATAGAGCTTGCCGTCACGCAGGACGGGCTCCCAGGGCGAGAGGCCCTCGGCCCAGCCGGTGAACTCCGGCTGCTTGTCCAGGTGGCCGTAGAGCAGGACGGTGTCGGTGCCGCGGCCTGGGATCTCGCAGAACAGGACCGGCGTGCGCCCGGGCTCGTGCAGGATCTCGACCTGGAGGCCGGCGATGGGCTGTTCCCGGCACCAGCCGGCCATGAGCTCGGCGGCACGCTGCATGTGTCCATTCGCCTCCCACCCGGCATCGAAGAGCGGGGACTTGTTGGGGATGCGGATGTAGTCGGAGAGCCGGGGCACGATCGATTCGCGAAACGCCGATGCCGTCGTCTGCGCCGCACGTGTGAAGTCCATATGTACCTGTGTCTCAATAAGTTACACTAGTTTCTTAAAGCAATTCCACGATCCCTTCCTTGCTGCACGCAGCGACGCCCAGTGTAAAGCCAAAGAAGCGGCAGGCGTTGGCGGTCGTGGTCGCGGCGAGCCCGGCGGGATCATCGCCGCGGCAGCGCGCCGTTTCTGCAAGCACCGCCGGCAGGAAAGCCGGCTCATTGCGCCGCTGCTTCGGTTTCGGCACCAGCGTGCGCGGCAGCAGGTAGGGCGCGTCGGTCTCGATCATGAGCCGTTCGCGCGGCACGAGGGGCGCGGCCGCCCGCAGCGCCGCGCCGCGCCGCTCGTCGCAGATCCAGCCGGTGATGCCGACCGAGAGCCCGAGCGCAAGGCAGTCCTCGAGTTCGGCAGGGCCGCCGGTGAAGCAGTGCAGGACCGCGCGAGCGGCCGCTCGCGGGTGGCCGCGCAGCATGGCGAGGAAATCGGCATGCGCGTCGCGCTGGTGCAGGAACAGGGGCTTGCCCGCATCGCCGGCCATGCCGAGCTGCAACTCGAAGGCGCGGCGCTGTTCGGCAGGCGGCGAAAAGTTGCGGAAGTAGTCGAGCCCGCATTCACCGGCGGCCACCACCATCGGGTCGCCCAGCAGCTCCGCAAGCCGTCCCGCATCGCCGTCCCGCAGGGCTGCCGCATGGTGCGGATGCACGCCGGCCGTGGCCCGCAGCATGCGGGGATGGCGGCGGGCGAGGGCGACCGCCCGGCCCGAGTCGTCGAGCGTGCTGCCGGTCACGACCAGGGCGGCCACGCCCGCGCCGCGCGCGCGGGCTAGCACGGCGTCGCGGTCCGCGTCGAAACTCTCGTGCGCGAGGTTTGCGCCGATGTCGACCAGCGTCGCCACGGCTGCCGCGTCAGGCTGCGCGCAGGGCCGTCGTCACCGGCTGGCGCGCGGCGCGAAGCGCCGGCAGGAATCCGCCGACCATGCCGATCGCCACCGCGATGACCAGCCCGTTCACGACCAGCGCGGGCGTCACGGCGAAGCGGAACACCACCTGCGTGAAGTTGGAGCCGAGCGTCGAGACCGCCATGTTGTTGAACAGCACGTAGGCGGCAAGGGCGCCCAGGAGTCCGCCTGCCAGCGCCAGGATCAGCGACTCGAGCATGATCGATACGACCACGGGCAAGCCGCGGAAGCCGATGGCGCGCAGCGTCGCGATCTCCCGGGCTCGCGCGCCGACGGCGGCGTACATCGTGTTGAGCGCCGCGAACATGGCGCCCAGCGCCATGATTGCCGTGACGACGCCCGCGAGCGCGCCGATGGTCCGGCGGAACTGCTCGGTCTGCCCGCTGAAGTACTGCTGCTCCGTCTCGACGTCGACGTTGACGCGGGGGTCGGCGGACAGGGCGTCCTTGATCGACTGCAGTTCGGCGCGGCCGGCGAACTCGAGACGCACCGAGCTGTAGCCCTGACGGTTAAAGGTCGACTGCGCGACGTCGATGTCGGCCCAGAACTCGCTCTCGTAGGCGTCGCCCGACTCGAACACGCCGACCACGGTCCAGTCGGAGCCGCGCATGCGCACCGTCGAGCCGAGGCGCGCGCTCTCGTACTGGCGCGCGACCCCCTGGCCGACGATGAGCTCGCGCAGCCCGGCCCCGAACGTGCGACCTTCCACGATCCGGAGCTGGGGGCGCAGCGCGAACGCCGCCGGCTCGACGCCGCGCACCGTGATGTTGGAACCGGTCTTCTCGCCGGCCTTGACCAGTTCGGCGATCACAACCATTTCGGCGGAGGCCAGCGGCTGCCCGTCGGGCCCCTTCAGGATGCCGGGCGCCTGCTTGATGATCGCGCCCTGGTCGCGGCTGATCCCGGAGTTGAGCTCGACCTGCGATCCGCCGCGCATGACGATCGCGACGTCCGGCCGGCCGGCCGACTCGAGCGTCGACTTGAAGCCGGCAGCCATCGCCAGGAGCGCCGTGAACACGGCCACGACGCCGGCCAGGCCCACGACAATGACCAGCGAGGCGCCGAGGCGCTCGGGAATGCTGCGAAGGCCCAGCAGCGTGATCGAGAGGATCTGCTTCAGCATGGCTTACCCGCTCAGCGTCCGGCCAGCGCGTCGACGATGGTCAGCCGGCCGGCGCGCAGCGCCGGCAGGAGCCCGACGGCGAGGCTGAGCAGCACGATGGCGATGCCGCCCACCAGCCAGACCTGGCCGTCCACGGCGATCGGCAGGTTGCCGCCGGTCGCCCGCGTGATCGCGAGTCCGATGGGCGTCGCGATGGCGAGGCCGGCCAGGCCGCCGAGCGCGCATAGCAAGGCCGCCTCGGCGAGAACGAAACGGAGCACCTCGCCGTCCTTGAAACCGAGCGTCTTCAGGATCGCGAGCTCGGGGATGCGCTCGCGTACGCTCTGCGCGATGGTATTGCCGACGACGAGCAGCAGCGTGAAGAACACTGCGAACAGGATCCAGCGCACGATCAGGCCGATGTCGCCGATCTGCTTGATGAAGCCGATGTTGAAGTCCTTCTCGGTCTGCGTCTTGGTCTCGTCCGGCGAGTTCTCGAACATGGCGTCGATCGTGCGGGCGACCTGCTCGGCCTGGCCGACGTCGGCGAGCTTGATCGTATAGGTGCCCGCGAGGCCGCGGCCGAACTGGTTGGCCTCGTCGAAATACGCGAAGTTGATCCACCCGACGTTGGTGTTGCGCTGCCAGTCCTCGTCCTTGCCGTCGTAGATGCCGACCAGGTCGAAGGTCCAGTTCTTGCTGCCGTCCTGCTGCGGGAAGATGTTGGACGAAATCGGCACCTTCTGCCCGATCTTCCAGCCGTACTGGTTGGCCAGGTTGCGGCCGACGATCATGCCGGTGCGGGTCGACTCGAAGGCCTTCCACTGCGCGTCCGGCATGACGTACTCGGGGTAGACGAGCCGCAGGCGCACAGGATCGGTCGCCAGGAAGATGAGCTGGGTGTTCTCCTGGTAGACCGCGCCGAACCACTGCTGCCACATCACGTGCTCGACGCCCGGCACCGATTCGATCTGCGGCAGGAGCCGCATCGGCAGCGACTGCGTGAACGACACGCGCGCCTGCGTGACGAGCCGCGTCGCGCCGACGAAATCCGCCCCCGCCGAGAACAGCACGTTGACCGCCTGCAGCAGCCCGAACAGCAGGAAGGCGGTCACGATGGACAGCAGCGTCAGGACCGTGCGGGTCTTCCTGCGCCAGAGGTTGGCGATGACGAAGCCGGTGCGCGTCATGGCAGGTCTCAGGCGGCCGCGGTCGCCTGCTCGAGGAGCTGGCCTTTCTCGAGGTGCAGGACCCGGTTCGCGAACTCCGCCGCCTTCGGGTCGTGCGTGACCATGACGATGGTCTTGCCGTGCTCGCGGTTGAGCACCTGCAGCAGGCCCAGGATTTCGTCCGCGGTCTTCCGGTCCAGGTCGCCGGTCGGCTCGTCGCAGATCAGGAGCGCCGGGTCCGACACCAGCGCGCGCGCGATCGCGACGCGCTGCTCCTGGCCGCCGGAGAGTTCCTTCGGCTTGTGCCGCGCACGGTCCGCGAGGCCGACGACCTCGAGCGCGACCGCGACCGACTTGCGCCGCTGGGCCGCCGACAGCCGCGTCAGCAGCAGGGGCAGCTCGACATTCCGTTCCGCCGTCAGGACCGGCATCAGGTTGTAGAACTGGAACACGAAACCGACGTTTCGGGCCCGCCACTCCGCGAGCTTGCCGCCGGAGAGCCGGTCGATCCGCTCGCCGCCGACCAGGATCTCGCCGGAAGTCGGGCTGTCCAGGCCGCCGATCAGGTTGAGCAGCGTGGTCTTGCCGGACCCCGAGGGCCCCATCAGCGCCACGAAATCGCCTTTCGGGATGTCGAGCGACAGGCCGTGCAGCACCTCGACCTTCTGCTTGCCGCGGACGTAGGACTTCTGGACGTTGCGGACCTGGACCATCGCCTCATTCATCGCCGGACTCCCTCGCCCTCACCGAATCGCCGTCCTGGAGACCCGCCGGCGGGTCCAGGATCACCGTGTCGCCTGCCGCCACGCCTGCCTCGACCTGGCGGCTGTCGCCGAGCGCGCCGCCGAGCGAGACGGCCCGCCGCTCGGCGCGGCCGTCCCGCAGCACGTACACCACGTCCCGGTCGCCATCCTGCCGGATGGCCGCGACCGGAACCAGCGCGCCGCGCGGTGGCGCGGGCGCCCCTGCCGGCGCTTCCTTCGATTCCAGGAACGCGACGCGCACGCCCATCTCGGGGACGATCCGCGCGTCCTTCTCGCCGAGGGCGATGCGGACCTTCACGGTTGCCTTCGAGCGATCCGCGGTCGGCACGATCGCGATCACGGAGGCGGGGATGCGCCACTCCGGATAGGCGTTGAGCACCGCCTCGACGCGCTGCCCCGGCTGCACGCGGTTGATGTAGGACTCGCTGACGTCCACCTGGATCTCGAGCGAGTCCATGTCGACGATCGTGCCGATGCCGGTGCGGATCGAGCCGCCGCCCGCCGAGATCGGCGAGATCATCTCGCCCGGCTGGGCGGCCTTGACCGTGACCACGCCGGCGAACGGCGCGCGCACGATCGTGTTGTCGAGCTGCACTTTCGCGGCCGCGAGGGCCTCCTGGGCGACGCGGATGCCGCTCGCCTGGCTGGACAGGCGCGCGCGGAGCGCCTCGGACTGCGTGCGCGCGGCGTCGAGCGCCGACACGCTGGTCAGCTTGCGCTCTGCCAGGTCCTGCTGGCGCTTGTACTCGCGGTCGGCGTTGCCGCTCGCGGCCTCGGTCTCGGCGAGTTGCGCCTGTGCCTCGGCGACCTGCGCCCGGCGCAGCTGGACCTCCACCAGGGCCTCGGAGTCGTCCAGCGTCGCGAGGACGTCGCCGGACTCGACCTGCTGTCCTTCCTCGATCCTGACGTCCCGCACCTTTCCGGTGATCTTGGCGGAGACCGTCGCCTGGCGGCGCGCGGTGACGTAGCCCGTGGCGTCGAGCACCGACGTGCCGGCGCCGATCGCCGGCATCGGCCGTGCGACCGCGACCTGCACTTCGACCGGCTTCTCGCGGGTCAGGAACCACGCCGCGAGCGCAGCGACGGCCAATGCTGCGGCGCCGGCGCCGATCCACAGGCGCCGGCGGCCGCGCGACCCCTCGTCGGGCGCGTCGCGGTCGATGCGCAGTTCCTTGAGCAGTTCGGACTTGTTCAAGTGGTCAGGTGCCGTTGCCGGGGCCGCGCAGTTTGCCACAGACGCGCCCGGGGCCGCCTCCCGGGAACTTTCAATCGGACCGCCACCGGAATCCGGCGGCTGCAATGCCGAGGAAGGCGAGGGCCATCGCGGCCAGCCAGCCGAGGTTCGGCAGCACCTCGCGGAGCCCGGCGCCGTCCAGCATCACGGCGCGCGCCGCCTCCAGCATCTGCGTGAGCGGAAGCGCCCGGGCGGCCGCCTGCAGCCAGGCGGGCGCGCCCTCGAGCGAGAACCAGACGCCCGACAGGAGCATCATCGGCCAGGACGCCAGGTTGATGGCGCCACTCGCGAGTTCCTCGCTTGCAAAGCGCGCAGCCATCATGAAGCCGAAGGTGATCATCGCCAGCGCGCCCGCGACCGCGACCAGCAGGAGAAGCAGGACGCTGCCCTCGTTGCGGAACGGCACGAACAGGGCGAGCGCGGCGTAAAGCATGGAGGTCACGCCGACCGTCAGCAGCAGGCGCGAGAACACCTGGGCCGCGCCGAACTCGAAGGCCGTGACGGGCGTCGCCGAGAGCCGGCGCAGGAACCCGGACTTGCGGTAACGCACGACGACGTAGCCGACGCCGAACAGGCAGCTGAACATCATGTTCATGCCGAGTATCCCCGGCAGCAGCCAGTCCACGTAGCCGACCGCGGCGCCGCTCACGGGCTGGCGCTCGGCGCGGCCGGCCGCGGATTCGAGCAGCAGCTTCTCGACCAGGTAACCCTTGGGCGAGTCCTCGTTGATCCAGTAGCGCGGCCCGCCGCGCAGGTCCAGCAGCAGGTCCACCTGGTGCCGCTCGACCTTGCGGATCGCGGACTCGATCGCCTGCGGCTCGATTCGCACGAAGTCGACGTAGCGCGTGCCGATGAACGGGTGCAGCGTCGCGTCCAGCGCGGCGCCCGGCGGCGCGACCACGTCCACCTTGAACACCGGCCGCGGCTGGCCGCCGAAGATGAGCGCGAACGCGACCACCAGCGCGAGCGGGAACAGGAAGTTGAAGATCAGCGTGGAGCGGTCGCGCAGGAACTCCAGGTTGCGCGCGTGCCAGACCGCGGCCAGCCGTCGCAGGTTCACGTGCGCAGCTCCCGGCCGGTCAGCTCCAGGAAGAGGTCCTCGAGGTTGCGGGGACGGATGCGCAGGTGCTGCAGCGGCACGTCGTGCTCGAGCAGCACGCGCAACGCGCCCTCGACGTCGCCGGTCGAGATTTCCACGCGGTCGCTCGCGGCGAGCGCCGGAAGCGGGATGCGCGACAGGTCGGACGGCAGGTCCTCGCGCGGCAGTTCGAGCACCACGTCGTCGAAGTGCTCCTTCAGGAGCCGCGAAGGCGGCCCCTCGGCGATGATGCGGCCGCGATCCATGATGACGATGACGTCGCAGAGAAAGTAGGCCTCTTCCATGTAATGCGTGGTCAGCAGGACCGTGCGGCCTTCCGCCTTGATCGAACGGATGAGGTCCCAGAAATTGCGGCGCGCCTGCGGGTCGAGGCCGGTGGTCGGCTCGTCCAGGAACAGCACCCGCGGGTCGTTCGCAAGGGCTATCGCCAGCAGCAGGCGCTGCATCTGGCCGCCTGAGAGCTTGCGGTTGTCGCGGTCGGCAACCTGTTCCAGCGCGCAGGTCCGGACCAGCTCCTCCACGTCGCGGCGGCGCGGATAGAGCCGGCTGAAGAGCGCGAGCGTCTCGCGCACGGTCAGGAAATCCTGCAGCGCGGTCTTCTGGAACTGGATGCCGGCCTCTTCCCGGAAGCGCGCGCCCAGCGGTTCGCCGCGGTAGAGCACCTGGCCCGACGTCGGCGTCGTGACGCCCTCCATCATCTCGACCGTGGTCGTCTTGCCCGCGCCGTTCGGGCCGAGCAGCCCGAAACAGCAGCCCTCGAGGATCGAGAATGACACGCCGTCCACGGCGCGCACGCCGGGGTACTGCTTGACGAGATCGCGCACCTCGAGGACGGGAGTCATGGCGAGCGCATGCTATATGATTGCGCGCGTGACGCCGAATCCGTTTCCGCACCTGCTGGCGCCGCTCGACCTCGGCTTCACGACGCTCCCGAACCGCGTGCTCATGGGCTCCATGCACACCGGGCTCGAGGACCGCGCCGACGACTACCCGAAGCTTGCCGCCTATTTCGCCGAACGCGCCCGCGGCGGGGTCGGGTTGATCGTCACCGGCGGCATCGCCCCGAACGCGGCCGGCTGGACCAAGCCGTTCGCCGGTACCCTGAGCGGCCGGCGCCACGTGGCCCGGCACCGGCTGGTGACGCAGGCCGTGCACGAGGCGGGCGGCAGGATCTGCATGCAGATCCTGCACACGGGCCGCTACGCCTACCACCCGCTGGCCGTCGCGCCGTCACGCCTGAAGGCGCCCATCACGCCGTTCACGCCGCGCGAGCTTTCCGCCCGCGGGGTGGAGCGCCAGGTCTCGGCCTTCGTGAACTGCGCGGCACTCGCCCGCGAAGCCGGCTACGACGGCGTCGAGATCATGGGTTCGGAAGGGTATTTCATCAACCAGTTCCTCGCGGCGCGCACGAACCGGCGCGCCGATCGCTGGGGCGGCAGCTACGAGAACCGGATGCGGCTGCCGCTCGAGATCGTCGCGCGCACGCGTGCGGCCGTCGGCCGGGACTTCATCCTGATCTACCGGCTGTCGATGCTCGACCTCGTGGAGGGCGGCAGCACCTGGGAGGAAGTCGAGACGCTGGCGCAGGCCGTCGAGGCAGCGGGCGCGACCCTGATCAACACGGGAATCGGCTGGCACGAGGCCCGCATCCCCACGATCGCGACGATGGTGCCGCGGGCAGCCTTCACCTGGGTCACGCGGCGCCTCAGGGGCACGGTCAGGATCCCGCTGGTGACCAGCAACCGCATCAACGATCCGGCGGTCGCCGAGCGCGTGCTCGCGGCGGGGGACGCGGACCTCGTGTCCATGGCCCGCCCGCTGCTCGCGGACCCCGAGTTCGTGGCCAAGGCCGCATCGGGGCGGGCGGACGAGATCAACACCTGCATCGCCTGCAACCAGGCCTGCCTCGATTTCGTCTTCGCAAACCAGGTCGCGACCTGCCTCGTGAACCCGCGGGCCGGCCGCGAGACGGAACTCGTCTACCGGCCCGCCGCGCGCGCCCGGCGCATCGCGGTCGTCGGCGCCGGGCCTGCTGGCCTGTCCTGCGCGACGGTCGCCGCCCGCCGCGGGCACCGCGTCACGCTGTTCGAGGCGGCCGACCGGATCGGCGGGCAGTTCAACATGGCCAAGCGCGTGCCCGGCAAGGAAGAGTTCCACGAGACGCTGCGCTACTTCGGCCGTGAACTGGAACTCACGGGCGTCGAACTGCGGCTCGGGCAGGCCGCTACGGCGGACGGACTGGCCGGCGGGCATTTCGACGAGATCGTGCTGGCCACGGGCGTCCTGCCGCGCGTGCCGGTCATTCCCGGGCTCGGCCATCCGAAAGTCCTGAGCTACGTCGACGTGCTGCTGCACGGCCGACCGGTCGGGGCGCGCGTCGCGATCGTCGGCGCCGGCGGCATCGGGTTCGACGTCGCGGAGTTCCTGAGTCACGATACGGGTCATGCGGCCGCCAGCGTGGACATCCCCGTCTTCATGAACGAGTGGGGCATCGACATGCAGCTCTCGGCGCGCGGCGGTCTCGTGGCAGAAGCCGCGCTGCATTCGCCGCGGCAGATCTGGCTCCTGCAGCGTAAACCCACGCCGCCCGGGCGGGACCTCGGGAAGACCACCGGGTGGGTGCATCGCCTCGCACTCAAGCGCCGCGGCGTGCGCATGCTGGCCGGCGTCGACTACTGCGGCATCGACGACGCCGGCCTCGCGATCGCCCAGGGCGGGGAAACCCGGATCCTCGAGGTGGACCATGTCGTCGTCTGCGCCGGCCAGGAGCCACGCCGTGAGCTCGTCGCCGGCCTCGAGGCGCGGGGCCTGCGGCCGCTGCTGGTCGGCGGATCGAAACTGGCGGCGGAGCTCGATGCCCGACGGGCCATCGAGGAAGGCGCCCGACTGGCGGCGTCGCTGTGAACGCGCCGGGCGGGGCGCAGCTCGGCCTGCTCGACGACGCGGCGCCGCTGGACGCCGCCTGGCACGTGCGCGCCAGCGCACGTGCGCGCCGGCTCGCGGTTCGGGTGCTGCCCGGCGGGTTCGTCGAGATCGTCGTTCCCCGCGGCACCCGGCCGCACGCGGTCGAGCAGTTCGTCACGCGCCACCGCCGCTGGATCGAGCGGACGCTCGACCAGTACCGGCCGGCTGATGCGGCAGCCTCGCGGCAGCTGCCGGACCGGCTGCACTTCGCGGCGACGGGGCGATCCTACGAGATCCGTTACGCGAGGGGCGCCGCGGCTCCCCGGCTCGTGGCAGGCGCGCAGACCCTCACGATCACCGGCGCCCTCGAGCGCACGGCGCTGGCGCACCATGCGCTGCAGCGATTCACGATGCGCGAAGCCCACGCCTCGTTCGCTCCCTGGCTCGCGAGGCTGTCGGCCGCGACCGGGCTGCAGTTCGTGCGGCTGCAGATCCGGCGGCAGCGCACGCGCTGGGGCAGTTGCTCGCCGAGCGGCACCATCAGCCTGAACGCCTGCCTGATGTTCCAGCCTGCGCCGGTGGTGAACTACCTGCTGGTCCACGAGCTCGCGCACACGCGGCACATGAACCACTCCCGGCGCTTCTGGAAGCTGGTGGAACGCTTCGAGCCCCGCTGGCGCGAGCTGGACGCGGCACTGACGCGCGGCTGGCGCGAAGTCCCGGCCTGGGCCCTCGGCTGAGGGACTCGATGACGCCCCGTGATGGCGCCGCTGCGCGAGCCGCGCCGTATGCCGTGCTCGGCGTCGCGTTGCTCGCGGTCTCGAACGGCGCCATCTTCGCGCGGCTCGCCGATGCGCCGCCGCTCGCGATCGCCGCCTGGCGCGTGACGCTCGCACTGGTCGTGGTCCTGCCGCTTGCGTTCAGCGTGCGCCTGCCGGCGACGGCGACCCGCCATTCGCTGGCTTGCGCTGCCGGTGCCGGCGCGATGCTGGCGCTGCATTTCGCGACCTGGATCGCCTCGCTCGAATACACGACGATCGCGCGCAGCGTGCTGTTCGTCAGTACATCTCCTGTCTGGGTGGCGCTGCTTCAGCTCGCATCCGGACAGGGCGCGCCGCCGCGCGCGACCCTGCTGGCCCTCGCGCTGGCCGTCGCCGGCGCCGCCGTCGTGAGCGGCACGGGGCAGGGCGGCGACGGGGCATTGACGGGGGACCTGCTCGCGCTCGCGGGCGGCGTGGCGATGGCGGGCTACTTCCTGCTGTCACGCCGGGCGCAGTCGGAGCTTCCGTTCCGCAGCTACCTCGGCATCGCCTATGGCGTGGCGGCGGCCGTGCTGTGGGCGGCCGTGATCGCCTCCGGGACGCAGGCCTCGGGCTTCGCGGCCGGGACCTGGTGGGCGCTGGCCGGGATGGCGCTGGTCTCGCAGCTCATCGGGCACAGCGGTTACAACTGGTCGCTGCGCCACCTCGACCCGCTGTTCGTCGCCGTGGTCTCGGTCGGCGAGCCCGTGCTCGCCGCGCTGCTCGGCTGGTGGCTGATCGGCGAAGCGCTGGACGCGCGCACGGCGGCCGGCGGCCTCCTGATCCTGGCGGCCATCGCCCTCGCGGCCCGCCAGCCGAGCAAGGCCGCGGCGATCGCGGCATAGACGAGCGGTTCCCGGATGTCGGCCTTGACCTGCCACCAGAAGTGCAGGCAGCCGAGCAGCGCCGCCGGATACACGAGGCGATGCAGGCTCTGCCAGCGCCGGCCCAGTCGACGCATGGCTGCGCGCGTGGACGTGACCGCGAGCGGCACGAGCAGCAGGAACGCGGCGAATCCGGCGGTGACATAGGGGCGCTTCACGACGTCGGCGAGGAGCTGGGGCCAGTCGAAGGCCTGGTCCACCAGCAGATACCAGAGGAAATGCAGGGCGATGTAGAAGAACGCGAACAATCCCAGCATGCGCCGGAACAGGAGCAGCCGCGGCCAGCCGAGGAGCGTGCGCAGCGGGGTCACCGCGAGCGTCGCCAGCAGCAGCCTCAGGCCCCAGATGCCGAGCGTGTCCTGGACCTTTTCGACGGGGTTGGCCCCCAGCCACTGCGCGGACGGGGCGGCGGCGTCGCCCGATTGCAGGGCGACGATGCCGGCGGCGAGCCACGCCGCCGGCAGCAGGCACAGGAGGAAAACGACCGGCTTCACGAGGCGCCGGAGCGCGTAATCCGCGTCCACTAGAAATTGCGCGCGAGATCCATGCCGCGGTAAAGCCCGGCGACCTCTTCCGCATAGCCGTTGAACTTCAGGGTCGGCTGGCGCGCGAGGAAGTTCGAACTGCCGATCCGGCGCTCCGACTTCTGGCTCCAGCGCGGGTGATCGACCTCGGGATTCACGTTCGCGAAGAAACCGTACTCGCGCGGCGCCGAGAGCGCCCAGCTGGTCTTCGGCATCTGCGCCGTGAACCGGATGCGGACGATCGACTTGCCGCTCTTGAAACCGTACTTCCAGGGCACGACCAGCCTGAGCGGTGCACCGTTCTGGTTCGGGAGCGGCTTGCCGTAGAGGCCGATCACCATCAGGGTGAGCGGATGCATGGCCTCGTCCATGCGCAGCCCCTCGACGTACGGCCAGTCGAGCACGCTCGAGCGCTGGCCCGGCATCTGGCGAGGATCGACGAGCGTCGTGAACTCCACGAACTTTGCGCGCGAGGTCGGCTGGAACCGCCTGAGCAGGTCGCCGAGCGGGAATCCCAGCCAGGGAATGACCATGGACCAGGCTTCCACGCAGCGCAGGCGGTAGACGCGCTCCTCGAGGGGATGCGGCTTCAGCAGGTCATCGAGGTCGAGTCGCCCCGGCTTCTCGCATTCACCCTCGATGGCGACCGACCAGGGCCGGGTTCGCAACCGGTGCGCGTTCCGGGCCGGGTCGTCCTTGCCGGTGCCGAACTCGTAGAAATTGTTGTAGCCGGTGATCTCGGCAAGGGAATTCATCTTCTCGGACGTCGAGTAGCGCGCGTTGCGCCGGTACTGCAGCGGCGGCGCGACCAGGCTGACGGTCGCCACCTCCTGCGCCCGGCCGGCCGGACTCAAGGCCGCGAAGCCCGCGCCGGCGAGGCCGGCGAGGAACTCGCGGCGCGAACGCCAGGCGGACTCGGGCGTGATCTCGGAGGGGAGGATGCGCGGGCGCCGCTTCATGCCGAGTGGACCGGGGCCGCCGGCGTTTTGTTACGCCACTCGGCGGTTCGATAGCCCCGTGCTTCGGCCTGCCGGCGCAGGGACGGTCCCGCGTTGACGAGGACCGCTTCGTCGACCGCTTCGAAGTGGGGGAAATCCGACGCCGCGTTGGCGTAAGCGACGGCGCGCAGCGCGGGATGGGACCCGCGCAGGGACTCGACGCAGCGCCGCTTTTCGACGCCGCGCCGGTTCTCGCTCGTGAGCGCGCCGTCGAGCCGGTCGCCGTCCCAGGCGACGGTCGTGCAGATCGTCTCGTCGAAGCCGAACCGTCGCCCGATGTCCGGCACGTAAAGGTCGACGCTGGCCGAGAGCAGCACCAGGCGGTCGCCCGCCGCGCGATGTCTCGCGATGGCCTCCAGGGCGCCCGGGCACAGTTCGGCGTCGCCGAGCGACGCGACGTAGCCGGCCGTCCAGGCAGCCACGTCCCGCCTCGCCGCTCCGCCCATGGCGATGCGGATCAGGCGTGACTTGAGGCGGCCGCGGTCACGATCGCGCGCAAAGCCGGCGGCGGCGCAGCTCGCCCGCGGCCAGAAATCCGCACGCGGATGGCGGCGCGCCCAGCCGCGGAGATAAGGCCAGAGCGTGTCGCGCCGGGTGATCGTGCCGTCGAGGTCGAAGACCGCGATCCGCACCGCGCCGCCGCTCAGGCCGCGAGCTGCCGCAGCACGTAGTGGAGGATGCCGCCGTTCTCCATGTATTCCCACTCCTTGGGCGTGTCCACGCGGACATTGACCGCGAAGCGGGTCTCCCTGCCGGATGGGCTGGTCGCCCGCACCGCGGCCTCGCGGCTGCCGGACGTGAGGCCGTCGATGTCGTAGGTCTCCGTGCCGTCGAGGCCGAGCGAGACCGCGTTCTGCCCGTCCTTGAAGGTCAACGGGAAAACACCCATACCGACCAGGTTCGCGCGGTGGATGCGCTCGAAGCTCTCGGCGACGACGGCCCGGACGCCGAGCAGGCTGGTGCCCTTGGCCGCCCAGTCGCGCGACGAGCCCGTGCCGTATTCCTTGCCCGCGATGACGACCAGGGGCACGCCGGCCGCCTGGTACTTCATGGCGGCGTCGTAGATCGGCATGCGCTCGCCGCCGGGCTGCCAGGCCGTGACGCCGCCCTCGACACCCGGCACCATGAGGTTCTTGATGCGCGTGTTGGCAAAGGTGCCGCGCATCATCACTTCGTGGTTGCCGCGCCGGGATCCGTAGCTGTTGAAGTCCGCGGGCGCCACGCCATGCTGCTGCAGGTACTGGCCCGCCGGGGAGTCCTTCCTGATCGCGCCCGCGGGCGAGATGTGGTCGGTGGTGATCGAGTCGCCGAACAGCGCGAGGCAGCGCGCGCCGCGCACGGCCGGCAGCCCCGGGGGCCGCTTGCCGATGCCGTCGAAATACGGCGGATCCTGGATGTAGGTGCTGCGCCCGTCCCAGGCGTAGGTCTTCGACGCCGGAACGTCGATGCCGCGCCAGCGATCGTCGCCGTGAAAGACGTCGGCGTAGGTTTTCGAGAACATCGCCGAGTTCACGCTCTTCGCGATGAACTGCTGCACCTCATGGGCCGTCGGCCAGATGTCGCGCAGGTGCACGGCCTTGCCGGCGGCGTCCTGGCCGATCGGTTCACGGCTCAGGTCCACGTCCACCGTGCCCGCGATCGCATAGGCGACGACGAGCGGCGGGGAGGCGAGGAAATTCATGCGCACTTCCTGGTGCACGCGCCCCTCGAAATTGCGGTTGCCGGACAGCACCGAGGCGACCGACAGCCTGTGATCACCGATCGCCTTCGAGATCGGCGGGTTGAGCGGGCCCGAGTTGCCGATGCAGGTCGTGCAGCCGTAGCCGACCACGTTGAAGCCGAGCGCCTCCAGGTCGTCGAGCAGCTCGGCGTGCCGCAGGTATTCGGTGACGACCTTCGATCCGGGCGCCAGCGAGGTCTTGACCCAGGGCTGGACGCGAAGGCCGCGCTGCCGGGCGTTCCGCGCGAGCAGGCCCGCGCCGATCATCACGGCCGGGTTGGACGTGTTCGTGCACGACGTGATGGCCGCGATCACCACGGCCCCGTCCCTCAGCTCGAACGACCGGTCGCCGTCCCGGACCGCGGCGGGTCCCGCCGATCTCCACTTGTCCTGGTCGCGGGCGAACGCCTCGCGATACGCCTTCTGCATGTCGGAGAGCGCGACGCGGTCCTGGGGCCGCTTGGGTCCGGCGAGCGAGGGCTGCACGCTGCCGAGGTCGAGCTGCAGCACGTCGGTGTAGACGGCGTCCGGCGCCCCGTCGCGGCGCCACAAGCCCTGCTTCTGCGCATATTCGCGGACCAGCGCGATCTGCGGCTCGGCGCGCCCGGTGAGCCGCAGGTACTCGAGCGTGACGTCGTCGATCGGGAAGATGCCGCAGGTGGCGCCGTACTCCGGCGCCATGTTGGCGATCGTCGCGCGGTCGGCCAGGGGCAGCTGCGCGAGCCCGTCGCCGAAGAACTCGACGAACTTCTCGACCACGCCGCGCTTGCGCAGCATCTCGGTCACCGTGAGGACCAAGTCGGTCGCCGTGGCGCCCTCCGGGAGCCGGCCCGTCAGCTTCACGCCGATGACCTCGGGAATCAGCATCGTCGAAGGCTGGCCGAGCATGGCGGCCTCCGCCTCGATGCCGCCGACGCCCCAGCCGAGCACGCCGACGCCGTTGATCATCGTGGTGTGCGAGTCGGTACCGACGACCGTGTCCGGATAGGCGAGACCGCCGTCGTCCGCGAAGACCACGCGTGCCAGGAACTCGAGGTTGACCTGGTGCACGATGCCGGTGTCCGGCGGCACGACGGAGAAATTGTCGAACGCCGACTGGCCCCAGCGCAGGAACGTGTAACGCTCGCGATTACGCTGGAATTCGAGCAAGGCGTTGAGGTTCTGCGCATCGGCCGTGCCGTAGTGGTCCACCATCACGGAGTGGTCGATCACGAGCTCCGCGGGGATGAGCGGGTTGATCCGCGACGGGTCTCCGCCGAGCTTGGCCATCGCGTCGCGCATCGCCGCGAGGTCGACGACCGCCGGGACCCCGGTGAAGTCCTGCATGATCACGCGCGCCGGCGTGAAGGCGATCTCCCGCGGCGGGAGCCTGCGGGGGTCGGCGCCCGCGAGCGCCAGGATGTCGTCACGGGTGACGGTCCTGCCGTCCTCGTGCCGCAGCAGGTTCTCCAGCAGGATCTTCAGCGAGTAAGGCAGGCGCGCGACATTGGGCTCGCCGATGGCATCTAGCGAGTAGTAGTCGTAGCTGCGGCCCCCGGCCTCGAGCTTGCGGCGGGCCTTGAAACTGTCCTGCATGAAACCTCCACGGGATGAAGGTCCATTATAGCGGCCCCGCCCAGGCACTCCTCGCCCTCGTAGAACACGACGTACTGGCCCGGCGCCGCGCCGGCGAGCGGCGCGTCGAACGTCACCTCGACTCCGCCCGCGGTGATCGCGACGCCGCAGGCGACGTCCGGCTGGCGATAGCGGACCTTGGCCGTGCAGGCAAACTGCGTCGCCGGCGGAGCGCCGCGGATCCAGTGCGCCATCGTCGCCGTCACGCCCCTGCAGTGCAGGCGGGGGTGATCGGCGCCCTGGACGACGACGAGCACGTTGCGCCCGAGGTCCTTCGCGGCCGCGAACCAGGGCGCGGCGCTGCCGCCCTTGCGGCCGCCGATCCCGAGGCCGCTGCGCTGGCCGAGCGTGTATCGCTCGAGCCCGCGATGCCGCCCGACGACCGTGCCGTGCTCGTCCTCGATCGGCCCCGGCCGGCCGCGCAGCCACCTGCCGACGAACTCGCCGAACGGCCGCTCGCCGATGAAGCAGATGCCGGTCGAGTCGCGCTTGGCGGCGACCGGCAGGCCGCGATCGCGGGCGAGGCGCCTGACTTCGGGCTTGCGAAGGTGACCCACCGGGAACTCGGCGAAGGCGAGCTGCGCGGCATCGAGGGCATGCAGGAAGTAGCTCTGGTCCTTTCCCTCGTCGACGCCGCGCAGCAGGCGGCCGCGATCGATACGTGCGTAATGTCCGGTCGCGAAGCGATCGGCGCCCAGGCGCCGCGCATGGTCGAGGCCGACGCCGAACTTGACCTCGCGGTTGCAGAGCACGTCGGGGTTCGGCGTGCGGCCCGCCGCCAGCTCGGCGAGGAACTGCTCGAACACGCGCGCGCGGTACTCGGGCGCGAAGCTTGCCTTGTGCAGCGGGATGCCGAGTTCCTCCGCGACGGCCTTCGCGTCCTGGAAGTCGGCGGCCGCCGTGCAGTAGCCGTCGTCGTCCTCGGACCAGTTGGACATGAACAGCGCCTCGACGCGATGCCCGGCATCGACCAGCAGCGATGCCGCCACTGCGGAATCGACGCCCCCGGAGAGTGCAACCACTACGCGCGCCATGGTTCAGCTGGCGGTCGCGCGCAGCGCGAGCCCTTCGATCGGCACGTGGTTCAGCATCTCGAGCGGGTAGCGGGCGCCGCGCAGGTAGTCGTCGACGCAGAGCGCGACCAGTGGGCTGCGATGCTCCGCGGCGCGGGCCGACAGCTGCTCGCGGTCGAGCCAGAGCGTGCGGATGATCGCCCGGTCAAGCCGCGATTCCGGCGGCCGTTCGCCCACCGCGCCCGCGAACGCGACGCGCAGGAACGTGCGACCGCCCGGCGCCTGCCAGAGGTACAGGCCGGTCACGGATTGCGGCGTGAACCGGCGCCCGGTCTCCTCGAGCGTTTCCCGGACGACCGCCTCGAGCAGCGACTCGCCGGGCTCGAGATGGCCGGCCGGCTGGTTGAGCACGACGCGCCGCGCGGCACGCTCCTGCACGAACAGGAAACGACCCGATGATTCGGCGATGGCCGCGACGGTGAGGTCGAGCTTGAGGGGCATTGCGGGATTATACGGGGAGGGGCGGCCGCTTCCCGGAGGGGACAGTCCCCTTCAGCGAAAGGCTTACTTGGCGCTAGCGTCGTGGATGCTGAAGGGGACAGTCCCCGTCAGAGGTGCTGCTGGCGCGTCTCGGCTTCCGGCTCGCTGGCGATCCAGATCTCGTCGAAATAATTGAGGTAGCGTCGCGCCACCACCGGGTCGTTCATCTCGAGGATGCCCTCCCAGCGGGAGGCCTGCAGCCGGTAGACGAGGGCGCGGTCGTCGGCGATCAGGAAGGCGGACTGGTTGTCGCGCGTTTCCGACTTCACGCGCCGGATCTCGATGTGGCTGGTGATCCGGCGGGCGAGGTGGACGAACTTGCTGCCCTCGTAGACCACCCGCGACGGATCGGCCAGCAGCACGCGCACCTTGGCGTAGCTCTTCGCCAGCACCAGCTTCTTGACGGTCTCCAGGAACTGGGGCTGGTCGTAGACTGCGGGTTCCAGGTCCTGCGTGTACATGGTGAGCAGCCGCCGGGCCGCGAACGCGACCTGCTGCGTGGCGCTGCGCACCTCGTCGAGCGTCGCGATGATCGAACGCGTTCCGGTCACGCTTTGCCGCTGCGTCTGCACCGCTCTCACTCCAGGACGAGCGACATCCTCACGTGCGGAATGCCGGCCTCGTCGAACACTTCCCCCTTCCGCTCGAAGCCGAGCCTCTCGTAGAAGGGCACGGCCTGCACTTGGGCATGCAGGCAAGGTTCGCGGATGCCGAGACGGCGCGCCTCGTGGAGAAGGCTGCGCAGGATCATCGTGCCGATGCCCCGGCCGCGCTGCGCCGGCAATACCGCGATGCGGCCGATCTTACCGGCGGGGCTCAGCCGCCCGGTGCCAACTGGATCACGGTTCAGGGTGGCGAGGACGTGGACGCTCGTCGCATCGTCCGGGTCCCACTCCGCGGACTCGGGAATTCCCTGCTCGCGGACGAAGACTTCACGCCGGATGCGCTCGAGCCTGCCGCGGTCCGCGGCCCACGTCGCGGGCACGCACTCGATGCGTGGCCCGACCGCCGGCACGGCGTCAGGCGTCCCGGGCGAGCGCTTCGGCGAGCCCGGTGTATGCGGCGGGCGTCAGGGCCTCCAGCCGCCGGCGCGCCTCCTCGGGCAGCCCGAGCGTTGCCACGAACGCGCGCAGTTCCGGCGCCCCGATGTCGCGGCCGCGCGTGAACGCCTTGAGCTGCTCGTAGGCGCCCTCGATGCCGTGCGCGCGCAGCGCGGTCTGGATCGCCTCCGCGAGGACGGCCCAGTGCGCATCCAGGTCCGCGGCGATGCGCGCCGGGTCGGGCTCGATCCGCCCGAGCCCGGCGAGCGCCGACCGCCAGGCAAGCAGGGAGTGACCGAACGCCACGCCGAGGTTGCGCATCACCGTCGAGTCGGTCAGGTCCCGCTGCCAGCGAGACACGGGGAGCTTTTCGGCGAAATGGCGCAGCAGGGCGTTCGAGAGGCCCGCATTGCCCTCGGCATTCTCGAAGGCGATCGGGTTGACCTTGTGCGGCATGGTCGAGGAGCCGACTTCGCCGGCCACCGCCTTCTGCGCGAAATAGCCCAGTGAGACATAGCCCCAGGCGTCGCGACAGATGTCGATGAGCACCGTGTTGGCGCGCGCGAGCGCATCGCAGTACTCGGCGACCCAGTCGTGCGGCTCGATCTGGGTGGTGTGCTCGTTGGGCACGAGGCCGAGCCCGGTCACCAGCGAGCGCGACTGCGCACGCCAGTCCACGTCGGGAAAAGCGGCGACGTGCGCGTTGAAGTTGCCGACCGCTCCGTTGAACTTGCCGAGGATCTCGACGCGCTGCAGGCCGGCCGCGGCCCTGCGCAGGCGGACCGCGAAGTTGGCGGCCTCCTTGCCGAGCGTGGTCGGCGACGCGGCCTGTCCGTGCGTGCGCGAAAGCATCGGCAAAGCGGCATGGCGCGCGGCGAGCGCGGCGAGCGCGGCAGCCACGGCGCCGATGGCCGGCAGCAGCATCCGTTCGCGCGCCTCGGCGAGCATGAGCGCGTAGGCGAGGTTGTTGATGTCCTCCGACGTGCACGCGAAGTGCACGAACTCGAGCTGTGCGGGGGTCGCGCCGGCGGCGGCCAGCTCGCCACGCAGGTAGTACTCGACTGCCTTGACGTCGTGGTTGGTCTCGCGCTCGATGGCCTTGACGCGCGCGAGGCCGGCCTCGTCGACGCCACTCGCCACGGCCTCGAGGCGCGCCGTCACGGCGGCCGGCAGGCGAGCGAGCGCCGGAAACCGGTCGGACCCGGCGAGCAGTCCGAACCACGCCGCCTCCACGCGCAGGCGACGGGCGATCAGCGCGGCCTCGCTGAAGACCCCGGCGAGGTCCGCGCACTGGCCGGCGTAGCGTCCGTCGAGCGGGGAGAGCGCGTGCAGGCGAGTGTCGGTCATGAGCCGGAAGCGCGGGTGATAGAATGCGCATGTTACCCGTGAGCGCCCAGGACCGCATCGAAAAGGACAGCTTCGGCGAGATCCGGGTCGCTGCGGACGCGCTTTGGGGCGCGCAGACGCAGCGTGCCGCCGAGAACATCCGCATCGGTCAGGCGCGCATGCCGGACGGGATGATCCGCGCGATCGCCCTGGTGAAGTGGGCTGCGGCCGAGACGAACGGCGAGCTCGGCGAGCTGCCCGCGCCGATGGCGGCCGCCATCGCCGCCGCCGCACTCGAAGTGGCGGACGGGCGCCATGCGGGGCAGTTTCCGCTCGGCGTCATGCAGACCGGCTCCGGCACGAGCACGAACATGAACGTGAACGAGGTCGTGGCGCACCTCGCTTCGCGGCGGCTCGGCCAGCCGGTCCACGCCAACGATCACGTCAACCGGGGCCAGAGCAGCAACGACGTGATTCCCACCGCCATCCACGTTTCCGCGGCGCTGGCCGTGCGCGACGGACTCCTGCCCGCACTGGCGCGCCTTGCGGCCGCAATCGAGGGCAAGGCGTCCGAGGTCGGCGGCCAGGTCAAGGCGGGTCGCACGCACCTGATGGACGCGCTGCCGGTCACGTTCGGCCAGGAGATGCGCGCCTGGCGCTCGCAGGTGATGGACGCCGCAGCGCGCATCGACGCGGCGCTCGCCGGCCTGTGCCGGCTCGCGCTCGGGGCGACCGCCGTCGGAACCGGCGTCAACGCGCACCCGGAGTTCGCCGGGCGCGCGATCGGCCGGCTCGCGGCGCGGACCGGCCTGGCCTTCAGCGGCGCGCCGGACCGCTTCGCGAGCCTCGCCGCCCAGGACGGGGCCGTCCAGCTCTCGGCCTGCCTGCGCGGCGCGGCCGTCGTGCTGCTGAAGATCGCCAACGACCTGCGCTGGATGAATTCCGGCCCGCTCGCCGGCCTCGGCGAGGTCTCCCTGCCGGCGCTGCAGCCGGGTTCCAGCATCATGCCGGGCAAGGTGAACCCGGTGATCCCGGAGGCCGTCGCGATGGCCGCGACCCAGGTGATGGCCCACGACGTCGCGGTCGGCATGGCGGGCGCCTCCGGCAACTTCCAGCTCAACGTGATGCTGCCGCTGATCGCGCACGCGCTCGACGAGAGCATCTCCCTCATCGCCGATTCGGCGAACGCGCTCGCCGAGCGCGTGATCGGCGGGCTGGTCGTGCACTCGGAACGGATCGCCGAGTCGCTGGCCCGGAACCCGATGCTGCTCACGGCCCTCGCGCCCCGCATCGGCTATGACCGGGCCGCGCGCATCGCGAAGCGCGCGGCCGCGGAGGCGCGGCCGATCGTGGACGTCGCCGCCGAGGAAACCGGGCTGCCGCGCGACGAGCTCGCGCGCCTGCTCGATCCCGCGCGTCTCGCCCGCAACGAAATCCCCGGTACATGAAGCACGCCGTCGGGGTCGAGCTGCACCGGCTGCCCGCGCGCGAGTTGCGCGCGGTCCTGCGCGCGCGGCTGTCCGCCTGTCCCCCCGGCGAAGCACCCCGCATCGCGCATTACGCAGGGATCGCGCCGTTGCGGCTCGAATCGCTGATGCCGGCCGCCACGACGCGGGCCGCCGTGCTGGTACCGATCGTGGACCGCGGCGAGGACCTCACCGTGCTGCTGACGCTTCGGGCGGCCGACCTCAAGCACCACGCCGGCCAGATTTCCTTCCCCGGCGGGCGGCTGGAGCCGCACGACACCGATGCCGTCGCGGCGGCACTGCGCGAAACCCGCGAGGAGATCGGCCTGCAGGCGGAGTTCGTGGACGTCATCGGCTGCCTGCCGGACCACGCGGTGATCAGCGGCTACCGGGTGACGCCCGTCGTGGCGATCGTGCGCCCGGGCTTTTCCCTCGTGCTCGACCCCACGGAAGTGGCCGGCACCTTCGAGGCGCCGTTGCGGCACCTGCTGGACCCGGCGACGCGCACGCGGCGGCGGCGCAGCTTCGCCGGCGAGGAGATCGAGTTCCTCGACCTGCCCTGGGGTCAGTTCAACATCTGGGGCGCGACGGCCGGGATGCTCTTCACGCTGCGCGACATGCTCGGCGGACCGGTGTCGCTTGGCGATTGAGCGGCTGCTCGAAATCATGGCGCGCCTGCGCGACCCCGCGCGCGGCTGTCCCTGGGACCTGGAGCAGGACTTCCGCTCGATCGCGCCGCACACGATCGAGGAGGCCTACGAGGTTGCCGACGCGATCGAGCGCGACACGCTGCCGGCGCTGAAGGACGAGCTGGGCGATCTCCTGTTCCAGGTCGTGTTTCTCGCGCGGCTCGCCGACGAGCGCGGCGAGTTTGCCTTCGAGGACGTCGTCGATGCGATCTGCGACAAGCTGGTCCGCCGCCATCCGCACGTCTTCGGCGATGCTGTCATCGCCGACGCGGCCGAGCAGACCCGTGCCTGGGAGCGCATGAAGCACGAGGAGCGGCGCACGCGGGGCGAGGAGGGCGCCCTGGCCGACGTGCCGGTCGGCCTGCCGGCCCTCACGCGCGCCCGCAAGCTCGGCTCGCGGGCGGCCGATGCCGGCTTCGACTGGCCCGACGACGCCGGTCCCCGGGCCAAGGTCGACGAGGAGCTGGCGGAACTCGACCGCGCTGCGCGGGCAGTCGACCCGGGCGCACGGGAAGCCGAGCTCGGTGACCTGTTGTTCTCGATCGTGAACCTCGCGCGGCACTGGAAGATCGACCCGGAAACCGCGCTGCGCAGGGCTAACGACCGGTTCGCGCGGCGCTTCCGGCACGTCGAACGGGAGCTGGCGCGGCTGGGCCAGCCGGCCGCGGGCGCGCCGCCCGACCTCCTGGACCGTCTCTGGGCTGCCGCAAAGGCCGAGAACCCCTGATTTCCGGGCCTTGCGCGCGGGTCGCGGCATTCAGGACGCGTTCATCCGGACCTCCCTAGATTGGCACCGTGCCCAACCAAGGAGGCGCACCATGTCACGCTCCAACCAGGTTTACGCGTCGGCCATCGCCCTCGTGCTGGCATCCGCTGCGGCGCTCGCCGACCACGACGACGGGCCCTACGTTGGGTCGCCCGGCCGCTACGACGATGCGGACTACGCGGACGTCGTCCGCGTCGAGCCGCTGCGCCGCGAGGTCCGGGTCAGCGAGCCGGTCCGCGAGTGCTGGCAGGAAACCCGCCCGGCGTCGCAGGGTCCCTTCTCCTACAACCACGTCGGCGGGACGCTGGTCGGCAGCGCGATCGGCGTGGCGGTCGGCAACCAGATCGGCCGCGGGAGCGGCAAGGACGTCGCGCGGGTCGCGGGTGCCCTGATCGGCGGCGCGATCGGCCACAACGTCTCCGTGGACCGTCAGCGCCAGCTCGGCCGCGATGGCACGCAGGTCGTCGAGCGCTGCGACGTCCGATACCGGGACCGTTTCGAGGAACGCGTCGACGGTTACGAAGTCACCTACGAGTACGCGGGGCGGGAGTACGTCACCCGCTTGCCCTACGATCCGGGCGAACGCCTTCGCGTGCGCGTCGCCGTGACCCCGGCCGACGGCTGAAGCACGGGGCCCGGGCCGCCGCAACGCGGCCCGGGCCGCCGGTTCCACTAGAATGCGCGCATGACGGGTTCCCGCACGCTTCCGATCCTGGCTGTCCTGCTGGTGGCGCTCGCCGGCGCCGGCCTGCCGGCCGCGGACGCCGCGGCGGCGAACCGACCGCGCGGAGACAGCGACGGGCGCGCGGAGGCCGAAGCCGCGATTTCGCTGGATGAGGCCGTCGCCCGGGCGGAGCGGCGTTACAAGGCGCGCGCCGTGCGCGCCGAGGAGAAACGCCACGGCGACCGCATCGAGTACCGGATCAGGCTGCTCGGCGACGACGGCCGCGTGTTCGAGATCCGCGTCGACGCCGCAACCGGCCGTGAGCGCTGATCCGCAGGGAGCCAAAGACCATGCGCCTGCTCGTGCTCGAGGACGAACCCGCGCTGCGCGACGCGCTGGTGAGCCAGTTCCGCGCCGCCGGCTTCGCGGTCGACCAGGCGGCGGACGGCGTCGAGGGGGAGTTCGCGGGGCTCGAATACCCGATTGACGTCGCCGTCGTGGACCTCGGCCTGCCGGGACGTTCCGGGCTGGACGCGATCCGCGCCTGGCGCAAATCGGGCCGCAATTTTCCGGTCCTGATCCTGACCGCCCGCGACAGCTGGCAGGAGAAGGTCGCGGGGCTCGATGCCGGGGCGGATGACTACGTCACGAAGCCGTTCCGGTTCGAAGAAGTCCTCGCCCGCGTGCAGGCGCTGCTTCGCAGGTCCGGCGGCTGGTCGCAGCCGATCATCACCTGCGGGCCGGTCTCCATGGACACGCGCGCGCAGGAAGTGCGCGTCGCGGGCTCGCCGGTGGAGCTGACGGCGTTCGAGTACCGGCTGCTCGAGTACCTGATGCTGCGGGCCGGCCAGGTCGTCTCCAAGTCCGAGCTCACGGAAAAGCTCTACGAACAGGACTTCGAGCGCGACAGCAACACCATCGAAGTCTTCATCGGCCGGCTGCGCCGCAAGCTCGACCCGGACAACGTCCATCATCCCATCGAGACGCTGCGCGGGCGCGGCTACCGGGTCGCACGCGGCTGAGCGTGGCGACCCGTTCACCATCGCTGCGCTCGCGGCTCCTGCTGACGCTGGCCGCATTGCTGCTGGTCGCCGCCGCCGCCGCGGCGATCGCGCTGGACGCGCTGTACCGGAACCTGGGCCTGCGGGCGATCGAGGACGTGCTCGACGCACAGGTGATCGCGCTGGTATCGACGGCCGAGATCGATGCCGCCGGCGTGCTTGCGCCACAGAACCTCGCCGAACCGAGGCTTGCGACGCCCGGATCGGGCCTCTATGCGGAGATCGTGGGTTCGCGCGGCAGCTGGCGATCGCCTTCGACGATCGGCAGCGGGCTCAACCTGGATGCGCGGCCGCTGCCGGGGGAACGGCGGCTGGAGGGTGCCCGGCTGGCCGACGGGACGCCGGTGATCGGTCTGTCGCTGGGCATCCGGTGGGAAACCGAGGGCGGCCAGCCGCGCGACTTCGTGCTCCGCGCCGCGCAGAGCCTGGTCCCGTGGCAGCGGGAACTGCTGCGCGTGCGCACGGGCCTGGCCACGGGATTCCTGCTGCTCGCGCTGCTGCTGCTCGGCGGCCTCGCGATCGCGCTCGGGCTGGCGCTCGAGCCCCTGCGGCGGCTCGAACGGGAGATCGTCGACATCGAGGCCGGCCGCCGCGATCTGCTGGGCGACGGCTGGCCGCGCGAGCTCGCCGGCGTCACGGGCAACCTCAACGCGCTGCTGCGCGGCGAGCGCAAGCGACTCGAGCGTTACCGGATGACGCTGGGCAACCTCGCGCACAGCCTGAAGACGCCGCTGGCGGCGCTGCGCAGCCTCGTGGAACGCGGGGAGGTCGCGCCCGCCGAGCTCACGCCGCAGCTCGACCGCATGCAGGGCATCGTGCAGCACCAGCTGAAGCGCGCCGTGTTCGGCGCCAGCGGCGCGACCCTCATCGACCAGCCCGTCGCCGAACCGCTCGAGCAGCTGCGTGCGGCGCTCGCCAAGGTCTACGCCGACAAGCGCATCTCCCTCGACGTCGCCGTGGCGCCGGGCACGGCCTATCCGATCGAGGCCGGCGACTTCCTCGAACTTGCGGGCAACCTGATGGACAACGCCTGCAAATACTGCCGCGCGGCCGTCGCCGTGCGGGCGACCCCCTGGACGGCGGCCGGATGGCGGCGACCCGGGCTGGTCCTCGAGGTGGAGGACGACGGCGACGGCATTGCGCCGGCGGCGCGCGCGCATGTGCTGGAGCGCGGCGTGCGGGCCGACGAAAGCGTGGCCGGGCAGGGCATCGGCCTTGCCGTCGCGCGCGAGATCGCGTCCGCCTACGGCGGCACGCTCGAGATCGGCGAGAGCCGGCAGGGCGGTGCGCGGATCTGCGTGCGACTGCCCGGGCGATGACCGGCAGCGGCTAGAATGTTCCCGGGGCCAGGTACGCCCGGGAGGATAGCGATGTCCAAGCGACTGTTCGTTGTGATGCTGGCGGCATGGTCGGGTGCGGCGGCGGCGCAGGATGCGGACGTCGCCATCCGCACCGAACCGGTGGCGCCGGGCGTGCACGTGCTGTACGGCAGCGGCGGCAACATCGGGGTGTCGTCCGGGCCGGACGGCATCTTCCTGATCGACGACCAGTACGCGGTGATGACGCCGAAGATCACCGAGGCGCTCGCGAAGCTCACGCCGGGCCCGCCGCGCTTCGTGCTGAACACGCACTGGCATGGCGACCACACCGGCGGCAACGAGAACCTCGCCCAGCAGGGCACGCTGGTCGTCGCGCACGACAACGTGCGCCTGCGCATGAGCACCGAGCAGTTCTCGAAGTTCTTCGAGCGCGCGACGCCGGCCTCGCCGGCCGCCGCGCTGCCGGTCGTCAGCTTCAACGACAGCCTGTCGTTCCACCTGAACGGCGACGAGATCCGCGGGGTGCACGTGCCGGCCGCCCACACGGACGGCGACGTCTTCATCCATTTCCGCAAGGCCAACGTGATCCACACCGGCGACCTGGTCTTCGCCGGGATGTACCCGTTCATCGACCTCGATTCGGGCGGAACCGTGGACGGGGTGATCGCGGCCGTCGACCGCATGCTGGCGCTCGCCGACGACAGGACGCGCATCATTCCCGGCCATGGCGAGGTGACGGACAAGGCGGGACTCGAGGCCTACCGCGAGATGCTCGCGGTCACGAGCGGGCGCGTGCGCGAGCTCGTGAAGGCGGGCAAGTCGGTCGAGGACGTGCTGGCCGCGAAGCCCAACGCCGACTTCGACGAGAAGCTGGCCTGGGCGTTCATCACGCCCGAACGCTACGCGCGCATCCTCTACCGCGACGCGGCCGGGGCCGCCGCCGTCAGGTGACGTCGAACTTGATGCCCTGCGCGAGCGGCAGGTCGCTCGAGTAGTTGATCGTGTTGGTCTGGCGCCGCATGTAGACCTTCCAGGCGTCCGAGCCGGATTCGCGGCCGCCGCCGGTGTCCTTCTCGCCGCCGAACGCGCCGCCGATCTCGGCGCCCGAGGTGCCGATGTTGACGTTGGCGATGCCGCAGTCGCTGCCCGCCGCGGAGAGAAACCGCTCGGCGTGCTGCAGGCGGTCCGTGAAGATCGCGGACGAGAGGCCGTAGTCCGTGTCGTTGTGCATCGCGATCGCTTCGTCGAGCGTCCGGTAGGGAATCACGTACAGGATCGGCGCGAAGGTCTCGTGCTTCACGACGGCCATGTCGTGGCGGGCGCGGACGATCGTCGGTTCGACGAAAAAGCCCGGACCCGGCAGCGTGCGGCCGCCGCAGAGGACCTCGCCGCCCTGCTTGCGGGCGTCGTCAAGGGCGGCTTCGTACTGGCGGACCGCCGCAGCGCCCACCAGCGGGCCCATGAGGGTCTTCGGTTCGAGCGGGTTGCCGATGCGCACCTGGCGGTACGCAGCGACCAGGCGGCGCTCGACTTCATCGACGTGCTTCGCGTGCACCAGCAGGCGGCGCGTCGTCGTGCAACGCTGGCCGGCCGTGCCGACCGCGCCGAACAGCACCGCGGGAATCACCAGGTCCAGGTTCGCGTGCTCGTCGACGATGATCGCGTTGTTGCCGCCGAGCTCGAGGAGGCTGCGTCCGAGGCGCGCCGCGACGCGCTCGCCGACGTGCCGGCCGACGGCGGTCGAGCCCGTGAAGCTCACCAGCGCGACCCGCCGGTCCTCGACGAACCGGCCCGCGAGCGCGTTGTCCGCCGGGATGAAGAGCTGGAAGATCGGCGGCAGTCCGAGCTTCGCGACCACTTCGTTGCAGATCTTCTGCACCGCGATCGCGCAGAGGGGCGTGTGGTGCGACGGCTTCCAGACGCTGATGTCGCCGCAGACGGCGGCGATGAACGCGTTCCAGGACCAGACGGCGACCGGGAAGTTGAACGCCGAGATGATGCCGACCACGCCGAGCGGGTGCCATTGCTCGTACATCCGGTGGCGCGGCCGTTCCGAATGCATCGAGAGGCCGTACAGCATGCGCGACTGGCCGACCGCGAAGTCGGCGATGTCGATCATTTCCTGCACCTCGCCGTCCCCCTCGGCCTTGATCTTGCCCATCTCGAGGCTGACCAGGCTGCCGAGGAGGTCCTTCTTCGCGCGCAGCGCCTCGCCCACGAGGCGCACCGCCTCGCCGCGACGCGGCGCCGGAACTTCGCGCCAGGCCGCAAAGGCGGCGGCGGCGCTCTTCATGACACGCTCGTAGTCTTCGGGGCCCGCGGCCCGGACCCGGGCGATGACCTCGCCGGTCGCCGGGTTGACCGAGTCGATGAGCGGGGCGTCGGCCGGCGCATGCCAGTCCGTGCCGGAAAACGCGCCCGGATTGACGGCGGCAATGCCGAGGCCCGCGAGAATCCGCGCGGTCTCGCCCGCGAGCTGGTCCTGCATGGGTTTTCTCTCCGTGCTCATCGCATGCCTCCTGCGCGGCTGCGCTGCCGCCCTGCCTTGCCCTCGACCACGATACGGCCGGAAACCGACTTGTCCGCGCCGTGGCTGTACCACGCGCCGAAGCGGTTCGCGAGCACCTCCGGGAGGCGGAACTGCTCCTGGCGCACGAACCCGCGGTACCGCTCCGGCTTCTCGAGCACCAGGTCCACGACCGCCGTGATGCCGGCCGCCGTGGTCACCTGGATGGCCGACCACAGCCGCCCGAGGATCTCCTGCGGGTAGATCTTGTTGACGTAATTCTCCTCGCGCAGTTCCCCGTCCTGGCGGCCGCTGACCGCCACGTAGACGATCACGACGTCCTGCAGCGTCTGCGGCACGGCGTTCTCGAGGATCTTCTTGAGCGTCGCGCGGTCCTGGTTCAGCTTGAGGTCGTTCATGAGCAGGCGCATCTGCTGGCAATGACCCGGGTAGCGGATCGTCTTGTAGTTCATCTGCTCACAGCGGTCGCCGTAGGTCTCGCCGAGCGACCCGAGCCCGCCGGAGGTGTTGAAGGCCTCGTACAGCGTGCCGTCGATCTCGATCTCCTCGAGGCCCTCGAGCGGGGCCGCCTCGACCAGGCGCCGGTCGGCGACGGCGAAGCAGGGATTGCCGTACTCGTTGATGAGCCCTTCGGTCGACCAGGTCAGCGAGTACTTGAGGACGTTGTTCGGGTGCTGCGGCAGGGCGCCGACCCGCATCCGGATGCTGCGCAGCTCGTCGAAATGGCTGATGAGCTCGTTGGCGGCGATCGAGATGAAGCCCGGGGTGAGACCGCACTGCGGCACGAACGCGCGGTCGGCGCCCTCGGCGGTCGCGCGCACCGCGCGCGTGACCTCGACGTCTTCCGTGAGGTCGAAATAGTGCAGGCCCGCCTCGCGCGCGACCCCGGCGACGCCGGGGTTGCAGTAATAGGGCAGCGAGGAAATGACCGCATCGACGGGGTGCCCGGCCACGTGGCGGGCCAGGGCGGCCGGGTCGGCGGCATCCAGCCCGTGGGCGACGAGGTTCTTGCGACCGTGCGCGCGGGCGACGGCCCTGGCCGTTTCGGCATTGACGTCCGCCAGTTCGACCTCGTAACCACCGGCATCGGCCAGCAGTCCCGAGATCAGCGCGCCGATCTTCCCGGCGCCGAGAACGAGTACGCGATGCATCGGAAATCCACCTGAAAATGGGTGGCGCATTCTGCCCATTCCGGGGTGCGTAAACCACCCCCGGACGGCGGAATTTTTGCAGTGCAATGAATCCGTGTACGATGCCTGCAGGATGAACGTAGCGGTCGAAACCGGCGGCTGGACGCCTGACAGCTGGCAGCGGCTGCCCGCGCTGCAGCAGCCCGTCTACAAGGACCCGGCACACCTCGCGCGCGTGCTCGGCGAGCTGGCGCGCCTGCCGCCCATCGTCGTCTCCTGGGAAGTGGACCAGCTGAAGGAGGAACTGGCGGCGGCGCAGCGCGGCGAGCGCTTCCTGCTCCAGGGCGGCGACTGCGCCGAGGGCTTCGCCGACTGCGACTCCGACACGATCGCCCGCAAGCTCAAGATCCTGCTGCAGATGAGCGTCGTGCTGCTGCACGGCCTCAAGAAACCGGTCATTCGCGTCGGCCGGATCGCCGGGCAATTCGCCAAGCCGCGTTCGGCGGACACCGAAACGCAGGGCGGCGTCACGCTGCCGACCTATCGCGGCGACCTGGTCAACCGGGCTGCCTTCACCGCGACGGACCGCGAGCCGGATCCCGAACTGCTGCTGCGCGGCTACGAGCGGGCCGCGCTCACGCTCAATTTCGTGCGCGCGCTGGTCGACGGCGGATTCGCCGACATGCACCATCCCGAGTACTGGGACCTCGGCTTCATGCAGCACGCCAAGCTGCGCGACGCCTACCGGCGGATCGTCGATTCGATCTCCGACTCGCTCGACTTCTATGCCGCGATCTCGGGATCGCCGGTGCACGAGGCGACCCAGGCACGCTTCTATGCGAGCCACGAAGGGCTGCACCTCCTGTACGAGCAGGCGCAGACCCGCTACCTGAAGAGGCGGCAACGCTGGTACAACCTCTCGACGCACATGCCGTGGATCGGCATGCGCACGGCCCGCCCGGGCGGCGCGCACGTCGAGTATTTCCGCGGCATCGCCAATCCGGTGGCCGTCAAGCTGGGCGAGGGCATGGACGCCGACGCGCTGCGCGCGCTGATCCAGACCCTGAATCCCGACGACGAACCCGGGCGCCTCACGCTGATCCACCGGTTCGGAGCCCGGCGCATCGAGGCCGCGCTGCCCGCCATGATCCGCGCGGTGCGGGAGAGCGGGCGCCAGGTGCTCTGGGTCTGCGACCCGATGCACGGCAACACCGAGACGACGCCCCAGGGCGTCAAGACCCGCCGCTTCGAGAACATCCTTGCCGAGGTCGAGGCCGCCTTCCGCATCCACGAAGAGGCGGGCTCGATCCTGGGCGGCGTGCACTTCGAGCTGACCGGCGACGACGTCACCGAGTGCACCGGCGGCGCCCGCGGCCTGACCGATACCGATCTTGCGCGTGCCTATCACACGACCGTCGACCCGCGGCTGAACTACGAGCAGGCGCTGGAACTGGCCATGCTCATCGGCCGCCAGCGGCTGCAGCGATGACGGCGGGCCCGCGGCAGGGGGCGGGGGCGCCGCCGTCGTCGCGCGAAATCCTGACGCCCGGGGCGATCGCCTTCGTCAACGACCTTGCCGAGCGGTTCTCCGCCGAGCGCGACGCGCTGCTCGCGGCGCGCATCGCCCGCCAGCGGCGCTTCGATGCCGGCGAGCTCCCGGACTTCCCGGCCGAGACGCGCGAGCTGCGGGCGGCGGACTGGCGGGTGGCGCCGATCCCGCAGGACCTGCTCGACCGGCGCGTGGAGATCACCGGCCCGCCCGAACGCAAGATGGTGATCAACGCGCTCAATTCCGGCGCCAGCGTGTTCATGGCGGACTTCGAGGATTCGCTGTGTCCCACCTGGGCCAATCTCATCGACGGCCAGGTGAACCTGATGGCGGCGGTGCGACGTTCGCTCGAGCACACCTCTACGGAGGGCAAGCAGTACCGTCTCAACCCGAAGACCGCCGTGCTCATCGTGCGGCCGCGCGGCTGGCACCTGCCCGAGAAGCACTGGCTGAGCGGCGATGAGCCCATCGCCGGCGCGTTCATGGATTTCGGCCTGTTCCTCTTTCACAACGCGGCCGAGCTCCTGCGGCGCGGCAGCGGCCCTTATTTCTACCTGCCGAAGCTCGAGAGCCGCTTCGAGGCCCGCCTGTGGGCGGCCGTCATCGCGCACGCCGAGGAGGCGCTCGGCCTGCAGCGCGGAACGGTCAAGGTCACGGTGCTGATCGAGACGATCACGGCCGCGTTCGAGATCGACGAGATCCTCTGGGAGCTGCGCGACTGGATTGTCGGCCTCAACTGCGGGCGCTGGGACTACATCTTCAGCTTCATCAAGAAACTCGGCCATCGCCCGGAGTTCGTGCTGCCGGACCGCGGCTCCGTGACGATGACCTCGCACTTCCTGCGTTCCTATTCCCAGCTCGTGATCCAGCGTTGCCACCTGCGCGGCGCGTTCGCGATGGGCGGCATGGCCGCGCAGATCCCGATCAAGAATGACCCGGACGCCAACGACCGGGCGCTCGCGCGCGTGCGCGCCGACAAGGAACGCGAGGCGGGCGACGGCCACGACGGCACCTGGGTGGCGCACCCCGGGCTCGTGCCCGTCGCCCGCGAAATCTTCGACCGCCTCATGCCCGGTCCGAACAATCTCGGCAGGCTGCGCGAGGACGTTTCCGTGACCGCCGCCGACCTGCTGAAGTTGCCGGAGGGTCGGGTCACGCGCGCCGGGCTGGTGAACAACATCGACGTGGGCATCCGCTATCTCGCGGCCTGGCTGGGCGGCAACGGCTGCGTGCCGATCCACCACCTGATGGAGGACGCCGCGACCGCGGAGATCTCGCGGGCGCAGCTCTGGCAGTGGGTGCGACATAACGCCCAGCTCGAGGATGGGACCACCGTCACGCTCGCCCGGGTCCGGGACGAGGCACAGTCCGTGCTGGGGCAGATCCGGCGCGAGACCGGCGACGCAGCTTTCCGGAGCGGAAATTACGAGCGCGCGCTGCAGCATCTCGACCGGCTCACGGCCGCGCGGGAGTTCGAGCCGTTCCTGACCCTCAACGCTTACGAAGACATCGACTGAACCTGGAGCATTCATGACACTGCAGTCCGCCGCACAGATCGAGAGCCACTGGAAGGACAGCCCGCGCTGGAAAGGCGTCACACGCGGCTACGGCGCCGCCGACGTCGTGCGGCTGCGCGGCAGCGTGCACGTCGAGCACTCGCTCGCGCGCCTCGGCGCGGAGAAGCTCTGGCGCTACCTGCACGAGCTGCCGTTCGTGAACGCGCTCGGCGCCCTGACGGGCAACCAGGCCATGCAGCAGGTGCGCGCGGGGCTGAAGGCGATCTACCTGTCCGGGTGGCAGGTGGCGGGCGACGCCAACAACGCCGGGGAGATGTACCCCGACCAGTCGCTGTACCCGGCCGACTCCGTGCCGGCGGTCGTGCGCAGGATCAACAACACGCTCCTGCGCGCGGACCAGATCTGCCACGCCGAGGGCAATGACAGGATCGACTGGCTGCAACCGATCGTGGCGGACGCGGAGGCGGGCTTCGGCGGCGTGCTCAACGCCTTCGAGCTCATGAAGGCGATGATCGACGCGGGCGCCGCCGGCGTCCACTTCGAGGACCAGCTCTCGAGCGCCAAGAAGTGCGGGCACATGGGCGGCAAGGTACTGGTGCCGACGCAGGAGGCGATCAGCAAGCTGGTCGCGGCGCGGCTCGCGGCCGACGTCTGCGGCGTGCCGACGGTGCTCGTCGCGCGCACCGACGCGGAGTCCGCGACGCTGCTGACCTCGGACGTGGATGAGCGCGACCACGCGTTCATCGCCGCGAAGGAGCGCACGGCGGAGGGCTTCTTCCCGGTCAAGGCCGGCATTCCGCAGGCCATCGCGCGCGGTCTTGCCTACGCCCCCTATGCGGACCTCGTGTGGTGCGAGACGGGCACGCCGGACCTGCACGAGGCGAAGGAGTTCGCGGAAGGCATCCACCGCGAGTACCCCGGCAAGCTGCTGGCGTACAACTGTTCGCCGTCTTTCAACTGGAAGAAGAAGCTCGACGACGCGACGATCGCGAAGTTCCAGCGCGAACTCGGCGCGATGGGCTACAAGTTCCAGTTCATCACGCTGGCGGGCTTCCACGCGCTCAACTTTTCCATGTTCGAGCTCGCACGCGGCTACCGGGAGGCGCAGATGACCGCCTACGTCGCCCTGCAGCAGGCCGAGTTCGCGGCGGAGGCGAACGGCTACACGGCGACCAAGCACCAGCGCGAGGTCGGCGCCGGTTACTTCGACGACGTGACGCAGACCGTGACCGGCGGCAACTCGTCGATCACGGCGATGCGCGGGTCCACCGAGGAGGCGCAGTTCAAGGCGCGGTGAGCGGGGCAGGGCGTGCCGGCGCCCGCTTCGATCTGCAGTGCCGGCGCTGCCCGCGCCTCGCGCGCCACCTCGACGCGGTCCGCGCGGCGCAGCCGGGATATCACTGCCGGCCCGTGGCGCCGTTCGGCACCGTGCGCCACCGGCTATTGGTCGTCGGGCTTGCGCCGGGGCTGCACGGCGCCAACCGGACCGGGCGGCCGTTCACCGGCGACCATGCCGGCATCCTCCTGTACCGCACGCTGCACGGCCAGGGCTTCGCGAGCGCGGCCGAATCGGTCGGCCGCGACGACGGGCTGCGCCTCCTCGATTGCCGGATCACCAACGCGGTGAAGTGCCTGCCGCCCGGGAACAAGCCCCGGCCGGACGAGGTCCGGCGCTGCAATGACTACCTCGTGCGCGAGCTCTCCCGGCTGCCGGGCGGCGCGGTCGTCGTCGCGCTCGGCGCGATCGCCCACGGCGCGGTGCTGCGTGCGGCGCGCCTGCCCCTGTCGAGGTTCCGCTTCGCCCACGGGGCGGAGCACCGGCTGCCGGGCGGCATCCGCCTGCTCGACTCCTACCACTGCAGCCGGCTGAACACGAACACCGGCCGCCTGACGCCCGCCATGTTCAAACGCGTCTTCGCGCGCGCCCGGCACTTGATCGGGACCTGAAGCGCGCCACACCATGCGCCCGTGAGCGATTTCGACGCGAGGGCCTTCGCCAGGCGCCTGCCGAACCGGCCGGGCGTATACCGCATGCTCGACGCGGGCGGAAAGGTCATTTACGTCGGCAAGGCGCGGAGCCTGCGCTCGCGCGTCGGCAGCTACTTTCGGGCGGACCAGGTGCAGCCGAAGGTGCAGGCGCTGGTGCGCGCCGTCGCGGGCATCGAGGTCACGGTCACGAACTCGGACGTCGAGGCGCTCCTTCTCGAGCACAACCTGATCAAGAGCCACCGGCCCCGCTTCAACGTCACCCTGCGCGACGACAAGAGCTTCCCCTACGTGCACCTGTCGGCACACGAGTTTCCGCGCCTGTCGTTCTACCGCGGCTCGCGCAAGCTGCCCGGGCGCCTGTTCGGTCCGTACCCTTCCGCGAGCGCGGTGCACGAGGCGCTGAACCAGCTGCACAAGCTGTTCCGCCTGCGCGGCTGCAAGGACAGCTTCTTCGCCAACCGCTCGCGCCCCTGCCTCGAGTACCAGATCGGGCGCTGCTCCGCCCCCTGCACCGGCCTGATCGACGCAGCGGCCTATGCCCGCGACGTCGAGTCGGCCGTCATGGTGCTCGAAGGCCGGGCGCAGGACGTCACGGCACGGCTCGGCGCCGACATGGAACGGGCGGCCGAGCGGCTCGACTTCGAGCGCGCGGCCCTGCTGCGCGACCAGCTCGCGGCGCTCACGGACATCCAGTCGCGCCAGGTGGTTTCCCGCGCGCGCGGCGGCGCGGACACCGACGTGATCGCGGTGGCGGAGGCGGGCGGCGAGTTCTGCGTCGCGCTCATGTTCGTGCGCGGCGGCCAGGTGCTCGGCACCTCGACCTTCCACCCGCGCGCTCCGATCAGCGAGGCGCCCGAGGTGCTCGGCGCCTTCGTCGCGCGGCACTACCTCGAACGCGAGCCGCCGCCGAGGATCAGCCTGTCGCACACCATCGAGGACGGCGACCTGCTCGAGGCCTCCCTCTCGGAGCGCGCCGGCCGCCGGATCCGCATCGGCGTCGCACGGCGCGGCCTGACGCAACGCTGGGTACGGCTCGCGAGCCAGAACGCGGCGAACGCGCTGCGCATGCGCGCCGCGACCACCGCCGGCCTTGCCGAGCAGTTCGCGGAACTCGGGCGTTTCCTGGGGCTCGCATCGCCGATCGGACGGATCGAGTGCTTCGACGTGAGCCATACCCAGGGCGAGTCGACCAGCGCCTCCTGCGTCGTGTTCGGCCCCGAGGGCCCGGTCAAGGCCGAGTACCGGCGATTCAGCATCGAGGGCGTGGCCCGAGGCGACGACTACGGCGCGCTGCGGCAGGCGATCGAGCGTCGCTACCGCCGCCGCAAGCAGGAAGGCGCGCCGCTGCCCGACGTGCTGCTGATCGACGGCGGCGAATCGCAGCTCGCGGAAGCGACCGGCGTGCTCGCGAGTCTCGCGATCGAGATACCGGCCGTCGCCGGCGTCGCGAAGGGCGCCGACCGCCGCGCCGGACAGGAGCGCATTTTCTTGGCGGGCCGAAGGGGCGCCTCTATACTCCCGCAGGATTCGAAGGCCTTGCACCTGATACAGCGCGTGCGCGACGAGGCCCACCGGTTCGCCGTCAGCGGCCACCGCAGGCAGCGCGCGCGATCTCGGCAGACTTCGATGCTGGAAGCCGTCGCGGGCCTCGGCCCGGCGCGCCGGCGCGCACTGCTCCGGCACTTCGGCGGCCTGCAGGGCGTGCTGCGCGCCGGGATCGAGGACCTCGCCCGGGCGCCCGGCATCGGGCCGTCGCTGGCGCAGGGGATCTACGAACACCTGCACCCGGGAGCGGAATGAGCGGGCCCTACACGATTCCGAACCTGCTGACGGGGCTGCGCATCGGCCTGATCCCGGTCATCGTCGTGCTCTTCTACCTGCCGTACCACTGGTCCGACATGGCGAGCGGGCTCCTGTTCGCGGTGGTCGGGATCACCGACGCCTTCGACGGCTACCTGGCACGCAAGCTCGGCCAGGTGTCGCCGCTCGGCGCCTTCCTCGATCCTGTGGCCGACAAGCTGATCGTGGCCACCGCGCTCGTGCTCATCGTCAGCAAGGACCCCGCGTGGTACGTCACGCTGACGGCTGCCGTGATCATCGGCCGCGAGATCGGGATCTCGGCGCTGCGCGAGTGGATGGCGCAGATCGGCGCGCACCACAAGATGCAGGTGTCCGGGGTCGCGAAGTTCAAGACCATCGTGCAGATCGTCGGTCTGTCGATGATGCTGTTCCGCGAGGACCTGTTCGGGCTGCCGATCTACCAGATCGGCCTCACGCTGACGATCGCCGCCGCGGTGCTGACCCTGTGGTCGATGATCGCCTACCTGGTCGCGGCAGGCCCGGAACTGCGGGGAAAACGCGGAACTTGACACCTCCGGGTGCTTTCCTAGAATGTCGCGTTCGATTGCGCGCCTGCGGGAATAGCTCAGTTGGTAGAGCGCAACCTTGCCAAGGTTGAGGTCGCGAGTTCGAGCCTCGTTTCCCGCTCCAGATTCCACTGAAACCCCGGGACGACCTTCCGGGGTTTCGTGTCTAATGCCCCCGAAGGCTAGGTGGCAGAGTGGTCATGCAGCGGCCTGCAAAGCCGTGTACGCCGGTTCGATTCCGACCCTAGCCTCCACCCACCTGCGGGCGACCGTCACAACTGCATCTGTATACGGGTCTGGAAGAAGTGCGTCCCGCCCCGCGTGTCGAACCGGTCGAGCACGCCGTAGCCGTACACGAACTCGAGACGGACGTTCGGCGACATGTGCCAGTTGACCATCGGCGTGATGCGCCAGAACTTCCCGCCCTCGATGGGGCCGTCGTCGAGGTCGGAGTAGGAAAACCGCGCGACGAACTCCCAGGTGCCCGGACCGCCGTCGAAGACCGAGGTCGCAGGCACGATGCCGCCAAACACGCCTGTTTTCGGGTTGTAGGGCCGGCGTTCGCCACCCGTGAGCCAGGTCACGACGACCTCGCCGCCGTGGAAGAACGGGTCGCCGGCCTGCGGCGCCGAGTTCCGGTTCAGGAAGTACTCGCCGCCAAGAAACAGGGGGCCCGCCTGGTAGTAGGCCTCCAACCCGACCAGCTGGGAGTGATTGGCCGGAAAGGCGCCCGTGTCGATCACGAATGGCGCGGACGAGGACTCCGGCCGTGACCGGTACCGGAGTGTCCCGTCATTGTCGGTGCCGTAGCGGTAGGCAAGTCCGAGGTGCAGGAGGCTGTCGTCGCCGCGGCCGTGCAGCGGTTGCCACACGCCGCGCGCGACGAACTGGTTGTCGTTCTTGTTGAACGACTCGCTGTCGGAGAACTCGTCGTCGTAGAGGCCCACGTTCCAGGCGATGCCGTGGTCGGGCGAGCTCCCGCGCAGCTGGATGCCGTCGGCCAGGATCGGCAGGAAGGCGTCATTGGCTGTCGCACGCTCGTTGGTCCAGCCGTTGTAGCCGACCATGATCTTGTTCATCGAGGTGCCTTCCTTGGTGCGGCCGATGAACACGTCTCCGCCGATCCCCGGCAGGTCCACGTAGATGCCGGTCTGTCGCCAGAACCACTCGCGCCCTTCGGCTTCGTACATGTAGCCGATGGTGTACCGGACGTGCGATGTTGATCCCAGGCGGCCCTTGAGGATCAGCCGCGAATCGCGCACGTACTGGTCGGCGTCGAACGCGATCTGCGACTTGCTGTCCTCGTCCTGCGAGTAGTTGGCCGTGTCGTAGAGGAACCCGCCGCCGAGGCGCGCCGTGAACCACGGTCCCTCGTACTCGTTCCACGCCACCAGCTGCCGCTCGGGCTCGTCCGGATCGCCTTCGCCGGAGTTCACCGATTCGGCGGCCGCCACCGGGCCCGCCGCCAGGAAGAGCCCGGCGGCGAGCGCTGCCGGAAGGCAACGCGCGCCGGCCGGGGTGCCAAGGGTCATCAGGCCTCTAATACGTGTAGTAGAGCTGCTGCAGTGCTTCGGCGTCGCGCGGCCGCAGCAGCGCGAGCATGAGCAGGATGCGCGCCTTCTGCGGGTTCAACTCGTCCGAGGCGATGAAGTTCAGCTTGTCGTCGTCCAGCTCCACGTTGCGCCCGACGCTGCCCGTGGCCACGCGCGAACTGCGCACGATCACGACCCCGTTCCGGGCGACGCGCGCCGCTGCATCGACCGAGGCCTTGTTCATGTTCCCGTTGCCGACGCCCGCGATGACGATGCCCTTGGCGCCGTTCCGGGCCGCGGACTCGATGGCATCGGCCGGCATGTCGGCGTAGGCGTACACGATGTCGACCCGGGGCAGCACGGCGACGCCCGAGACGTCGAACTCGCTCTGCGTCGTGTGCTTCCACGGCGGGTTGTTGTAAAAGTCGTTGTTCCCGTAGCTCGCGACGCCGACGAGACCACGCAGCGGCGACATGAACGTCTGCACCGCGGTCGTGCTTGTCTTGGTCAGCGAATGCGCGCCGTGGATCCAGTCGTTCATCAGCACCAGTACGCCGCGCCCGCGGGCATTCGGGTCACGCGCCACGCCGACCGCGTTGTACAGGTTCAGCGGACCGTCCGCGCTCACGGCCGTCGAGGGCCGCATGGAGCCTACCAGCACCACCGGCTTGTCGCTCTTGACGACCAGGTTGAGGAAGTAGGCGGACTCCTCGAGCGTGTCCGTGCCGTGCGTGATCACGATGCCGTCGACGGCAGGCGTGGCCAGCAACTCGTTGCAGCGCTTGGCCACCTTCAGGAGGATGTCGAACGACATGTCCTGCGAGCCGACGTTCGAGATCTGCTCGCCCTTGATGTTGGCGAGCTTCTCGATGCCCGGAACGGCAGCGATCATCGTGTCGATGCCGACCGCCCCCGAGCTGTAGCCGGCCTGCGTGCCGCTCGCGGCGGCTCCCGCGATCGTCCCGCCGGTGGCCAGGATCGTGATGTTGGCCTTCTTGGCCTCCTCGGCGCGGGAAACGCTGGCGAAGCCCAGCGTCAGGCCGAGAAACACGGCCGGAATCAGGAATCGGGTCAGGAATTTCATGGCCGCAACCTCGTGGTGGTCACTTCGGATAGATCGACTTGTCGAGATTCGTGAGCTTCGCAGGGTCGAGCAGGTCCGCGATCTGGTCCTCGGTGAGGATCTTCTTCTCGCGGATGATCTCCAGGATCCCCTTGCCGCTCTTGTAGGCCTCGTTCGCGAGCTCGGTCGCTTTCTCGTACCCGATCACCGGGTTGAGCGCGGTCACGATGCCGACCGTGGTCTCCATGTAATGCGCCAGCACCTTTTCGTTGACGGTGATGCCGTCGATGGCCTTGGTGCGCAGGGCCTGGGAAGTCGTGAACAGCAGGTGCTGGGACTCGAGGATGTTGAGGCCCGCGAGCGGCTCGTAGGCGTTCAGCTGGAGCTGCCCGGAGTGCGCGGCGAGCGCGACGCCATAGTCATTGCCCATCACGCGGAACGACACGAGATTCACGAGCTCCGGAATCACCGGATTGACCTTGCCAGGCATGATCGAGGAACCCGGCTGCATCGCCGGCAGGTTTATCTCGGCAAGGCCCGCACGCGGGCCGGAGGCAAGCAGGATCAGGTCGCTCGCGATCTTCGACAGCTTGATCGCGACGCTCTTCAGGGCGCCGGAGTAGACGACGAATCCCTGCTGGTCCCAGGTCGCCGCGATCATGTCGGAAGCGGGCACGAAGGGCTTGCCGGTGAGCGCGGCCAGGTGCGCCGCGACGCGCTCGTTGTAGCCCTTCGGCACGTTGATGCCGGTACCGATCGCCGTCGCGCCCATGTTCTGCGCGTACAGGTACTTCTCGGCATCACGCAGGAGCTGGATTTCGCCCTCGAGCGCGGCGGCGAACGCGTGGAACTCCTGCCCGACCGTCATGGGCACGGCGTCCTGCAGTTCGGTCCGGCCCATCTTCACGATGTCGATGAACTCGTTGCCCTTGGCCCGGAAGGACGCCACGAGCTTTTCCAGCTCCTCGATCAATTTGGCGTTCCGCAGCACGATCGCGACCTTGATCGCGGTCGGGTAGGAGTCGTTGGTCGACTGCGACATGTTGAGGTGGTCGTGAGGCTCGACGACGCTGTACTCGCCGAGCTTGTGGCCGGTCTTCTCGAGCGCGATGTTCGCCATCACCTCATTGGCGTTCATGTTGGTCGACGTGCCGGCACCACCCTGGAACCAGTCCACCTGGAACTGGTCGTGGTAGTTGCCTTTCATCAGCTCGTCGTAGGCCTTTTGGATCGCCGCAAGGGTTTCGGGCTTCATCGCCCCCACGTCGGTATTGGCCCGCGCCGCCGCGAGCTTCACGATCGCCCAGGCCTCGACGAAGCCGGGGTAGTGATTGATCTGGACACCGGAAATCTGGAAGTTCTCCAGTGCCCGCGCCGTCTGCACACCGTAGTAGGCGTCGGCCGGGACTTCCTTGGGACCGAGCAGATCATGCTCGGTCCGCGTGTCCTCGGCGGCGACCGGCAGCGTCGTCAGGAGCGAGGCCGCGAGCAGGGCCCGGATCGCGGCCGCAAGACCGGGAACGGGACAAGTCGGGAGCATCTTCATGGCGGTCCACCTCATCGGGCGCCGCGCTGGCACGCTGCGCCATGCCTTTACGATGGCGCCAAACGTAATCCCGCTGTCACCGCCTGAGTACTGTCTTTAGGGGAAGTGGGGAAGCCATAATCGGCCCGGAACGCGGCGCCCCGGTGGCGGAACGGTAGACGCTACGGACTTAAAATCCGTTGGCCGCAAGGCCGTGCTGGTTCGATTCCAGCCCGGGGCACTCAGGCAATCCGGAGGAAATTATGCTGACGGGTCGTTGCCATTGCGGAGCGATCCGCTATGCGCTGAAAGGCGAGCCGCTCTGGAGTTCGCTCTGTCATTGCGAAGACTGCCGCCGCCACGCCGGTGCGCCCCTGGTCGGCTGGGGCGCGTTTCCGGAGAGCGCATTGGCGGTGACCCAGGGCGCGCCGAAGGTCTACCGATCCTCGGAACACGGCCGTCGCCATTTCTGCGCGGACTGCGGCACCGGACTCTTCTACTACAACGCGGTCCACCTGCCGGGCATCGCCGACGTGCAGATCGCGACGCTCGATGATGCGGGCCAGCTGGCGCCGACGATGCAGGTGCAGGCCGCCGAGCGGATCGGCTGGATGGAGCGCGCGCACGAGTTGCCCGCGTTTGCCCGCTATCCCGCCCGGGAGTGATCGACGCCCCGGTCGCTTCAGGTCCCGCCTGTGACCCACGCTCGGGCTTGGGCGGGGTGACTCTGGTATAGTCCGCCGGTCCTGCGAAGCCGGTGAATATCGCATTGCAACTGCATAATTTTTCAGGACTTTCCGCCAGTGAAATCGAATTCTGGCGGGGCGAGCGGCAAGTGCTCGCGGGCGTTTCGCTCGCGGTGGGGGCCCGCGAGTGCCTGCACGTGCTGGGCGCCAACGGCTCGGGCAAGACCACGCTCCTGCGCCTGCTCGCGGGCCTGCTGACCGCGGAGCGGGGACGGGTCGAGTGGGGCGGGCGGTCGACCCTGGCGGATCGCGACGCCTGGCATGCGAGCTTCAGTTACCTCGCGCACAGCGACGGGCTCAAGCCGGAACTCACGGCGCGCGAGAACCTCGCCTTCGAGGTCGGCCTGCGCCGCGCCCTGGGCCCGACCGAAACCGACGACGCGCTCGGCCAGGTCGGCCTCGCTGCGCAGCGCGACCAGCCCGCCGGCTTCCTGTCGGCGGGGCAGCGGCGCAGGCTGGCGATCGCGCGCGTCCTGCTCGCCGCGGCGCCGCTGTGGCTGCTGGACGAGCCCTACACGAACCTCGACGCCGCCGGGTCGGCGCTCGTTTCCGAGGTGATCGCAAGACACCTCGACGCGGGGGGCGCGGCGATCGTCGCCGCGCACCAGCCGCCTGCGATACCCCGTCACGTGCCGCGGCGGCTGGAGCTCGCCTGATGGCAGACACCGGGATGTTCCGGGCTGCCAGCCTCGCGTACCGTCGCGACCTGCTGCTCGCCTTCCGGCACTGGGGGCAGGTGGCGCAGCCGCTGGTCTTTTTCGTGATCGTCGCGACGCTGTTCCCGCTGGCGCTCGGACCCGAGCTTGCCCAGTTGCGCGAAATCGCAGGCGGCACGCTGTGGGTCGCGGCGCTGCTGGCGTCGCTGCTCGGCGTCGAGCTCCTGTTCCGCGCCGACCATGCCGACGGCACGCTCGAGCAGATGCTGCTCTGCGGGCAGCCGCTCGCGATGCTGGTCCTTGCGAAAGGCTGCGCGCACTGGACGGTCTGCGGCCTGCCGCTCGTGCTGCTGTCCCCGCTGGTCGCCGCGGGCCTCGGCGCGCCGGCGGCCGCGAACGGCACGGTGATGCTGTCGCTCGCCTTCGGCACCGGCATCCTGAGCGCGCTTGGAGCGATCGGCTCGGCGCTCACGCTGGGGTTGCGGCGCGGCAGCCTGCTGCTCGGCCTGCTCGTTCTGCCGCTCGCCATGCCGGCGCTGATCTTCGGCGCCCGCGCGATCGACCTGGCGGTTCACGGCGACAGTGCCCACGGGCCGTTGCTGCTGCTTTCTGCGATGCTTGTGCTTTCCGTAACCCTGGCGCCGCCCGCAGCGGCCGCCGCCCTGAGGATCAGCGCCGAGTGACGCGATGAACTGGACCTGGTTTCACAAGCTCGCCTCGCCGCCGCACGCGTACCGGATCTCGGCCCGCCTCGTCCCGTGGTTTGGCTGGCCCGCCGGAATCCTGATGGCCGTCGGACTCTACGGCGGCCTCGTCCTCGCGCCGGCCGACTACCAGCAGGGCGACGGATTCCGCATCGTCTATGTGCACGCGCCGAGCGCCTGGCTGTCGATGTTCGTGTATGCGGCCATGGCGGTGTCCGCGGCCATCGGCCTCATCTGGCGCATCAAGCTGGCCCATGCGGCGGCCGCGGCCTCGGCGCCGATCGGCGCCTCTTTCACGTTCCTCGCGCTCGTCACCGGCGCCGTCTGGGGCAAGCCGATGTGGGGCACCTGGTGGGTGTGGGACGCGCGCCTCACGTCGGAACTGATTCTCCTGTTCCTGTACGCGGGCGTCATGGCGCTGCGGGCATCGATCGACGACCGCGACCGGGCCGACCGGGCGGCCGCGGTGCTCGCCATCGTGGGCGTCGTCAACCTGCCGATCATCCATTACTCCGTGTACTGGTGGAACACGCTGCACCAGCCGGCGACGCTCACCAAGATCGGCAAGCCCTCCATGGCGGGCGACATGCTCTGGCCCTTGCTCGCGATGCTGCTCGGATTCACCCTTTACTACGGGGCCGTCCTGCTGATCCGCCTGCGGGCCGAGATCCTGCGACGGGAGCGGGATGCCGCGTGGCTCGACACGGAGATCCGCCAATGAACGAGTTTCTCGCCATGGGCGGCTATGCCGCGTACGTCTGGCCCTGCTTTGCGCTGACCGCAGTCGTGCTGGCCTGGAACGTGCTGGCCGCGCGCCGATCGCATGCGGCGGCACGGCAGCTGGCCCGGCGCCGCGCCGCGGCGAAGGCCGGCTCGTGACGCCGCGTCGCAAACGGCTCCTGGCCGTGCTCGCGATCCTGGCCGGCGTCGGCATCGCGACCGCGCTCGCGATGCTCGCGTTCCGCGACAACCTCCTGTATTTCTACAACCCGACACAGGTCCTCGCGGGCGACGCGCCGGAGGGCCGGAAATTCCGCATCGGCGGGATGGTGACCGCGGGCAGCGTGCAGCGGACGCCGGGCTCGCTGGAGGTCCGTTTCATCGTCACCGATTACCGGAACTCGATCCCGGTGCGCTACGAGGGGCTGCTGCCGGACCTGTTCAGGGAAGGGCAGGGCGTGGTCGCGCACGGCCGCATCGACGCAGCGGGCCAGTTCGTGGCGGACGAAGTGCTCGCCAAGCACGACGAGAACTACATGCCCCCTGAGGTCGCGGAATCGCTGCACGCGCCGACGCCCATGCAGGTCTCCGAGTGATTCCGGAACTCGGGCATTTCGCGCTGATCCTGGCGTTCCTGCTGTCGGTCGCCCAGGCCGTGTTCGGTCTCGGCGGGGCCGCGCGCCGCGACGCCGCCTGGCTGGCTGCCGCCGGCTCGGCCGTCGTGGGGCAGTTCGTCTTCGTCGCGCTGTCCTTCGGCGCGCTCACCTGGGCCTTCGTCCAGCGCGACTTCTCGGTACTGTACGTCGCCACCAACTCGCACTCGGAGCTGCCGCTGTTCTACCGCGTCGCCGCCGTCTGGGGCGCGCACGAGGGCTCACTGCTGCTGTGGTCGCTGTGCCTGGCCGGCTGGACGCTGGGCGTCGCCGCGGCCAGCCGCTCGCTGGATGCGCCGTTTCGCGGCCGGGTCATCGGCATCCTCGGCATCATCAGCATCGGCTTCCAGCTGTTCATGCTGGCGACCTCCAATCCGTTCACGCGGCTGGTGCCCGCGGCGCCCGAGGGACTCGACCTCAATCCGCTGCTGCAGGACTTCGCGCTGGCCGTCCACCCGCCGATCCTCTACCTCGGCTACGTGGGCCTGTCGGTCGCATTCGCCTTCGCTTGCGCGACGCTGATCGAGGGGCGGCTGGACGCCGCCTGGGCGCGCTGGACGCGGCCCTGGACGCTGGCGGCCTGGATGTTCCTGACGATCGGGATCGCGCTCGGCAGCTGGTGGGCCTACTACGAGCTGGGCTGGGGCGGCTGGTGGTTCTGGGACCCGGTGGAGAACGCGTCCTTCATGCCCTGGCTGGCGGGCACGGCGCTCATCCACTCGCTGGCGGTCACCGAGAAGCGTGGGTTGTTCAAGAGCTGGACGCTGCTGCTCGCGGTGGCCGCCTTCTCGCTGTCGCTGCTCGGCACGTTCCTCGTGCGCTCGGGCATCCTGATCTCCGTGCATGCGTTCGCGACCGACCCGGCGCGCGGGGCCTTCATCCTGGCGTTCCTGGGCGTCGTCATCGGCGGCGCCCTGCTGCTCTACGCCTGGCGGGCGCCGCGCCTCGCATCGTCGGCCTCGTTCGAGCCGACCTCCCGCGAGAGCTTCCTGCTGCTCAACAACGCCCTGCTGGTCGCCGCGTTCAGCCTGATCCTGCTGGGCACCCTGTACCCGCTTTTCATGGATGCGCTGGAACTCGGCAAGGTGACGGTCGGCGCGCCATGGTTCAACGTGATGTTCCTGGTGCCGATGCTGCCGCTGCTCCTGCTGCTCGGCGTCGGCATGCACGCCGCGTGGAAGCGGGGACACCTCCTGGCGATGCGCTCGAAGCTCTGGATCGCCGCCGGCTGCGCGCTGGGCGGTGCCGTGCTGATCGGCGCCTTCTTCTACGCGGACCTGCGGCCGATGACGACGCTCGGGTTCGCGCTGGCGCTCTGGGTGATGCTGTCCTCCCTGCTCATCCCGGTCGCGCGCCTGCGGGCACGCCAGTCATTGCCGGCCGCGGTGATCGGCATGGTGGTGGCGCACTTCGGAATCGGCCTCGCGACGCTCGGGATCACGGGCGTGCAGTCCTTCAAGATCGAGAAGGACTTTGCGCTCGCGGTCGGCGAGGCCGCGAGCATCGGCGGCTACGACTTCCGCTTCTCGGCGCTGCGGGACGTGCGCGGACCGAACTTCACGGGCGTCGAGGCGGACATCCTGGTATCGCGCGACGGCGAGCCGGTCACGACGCTGAGGCCGCAGAAGCGTCGCTACAACTCCGGCGGCAACCCGATGACCGAGGCCGGCATCGAAGTCGGGCCGGCCCGCGACCTGTTCGCGGCGCTGGGTGACGACCTTGGCGCGGGCCGGTGGAGCATACGGCTCCAGTACAAGCCGCTCATCCGCTACATCTGGCTGGGCGCGATACTGGTCGCGCTCGGCGGCCTGCTCGCCGCGCTCGACCGACGCTACCGGCTGCCGGCGCGGGCGCGCGAAACCGAAGCCGCAGCCGCGGCGACGTCATGAAGTTGCCCCTGCGCTTCCTGGCGCCGGCGCTGGCCTTCGCCGTGCTCGTCGGGTTCTTCGTCATCGGCCTGCAGCGCGACCCGGGCCAGATCCCGTCGCCGCTGATCGGCAAGCCGGCGCCCGCGTTCGCCCTGGAATCGCTCGGTGACCCGGGCTGGACCGTGGGTTCGGCGGATTTCGCGGGCCGCCCGTGGCTGCTGAACGTCTGGGCAACCTGGTGCGTCGGCTGTCGCCAGGAGCATGACGCGCTCCTCGCGATCGCGCGCCAGGGGCGCGTGCCGATCATGGGCCTCAACTGGCGCGATGACCGTGCGCTCGCGCTGCGCTGGCTGTCCGAGCTCGGCAATCCCTACGTCTCCGTCGCCTTCGATCCGGAGGGCCGGACGGCGATCGACTGGGGCGTGTACGGCGCGCCGGAGACCTTCCTGATCGACGACGGCGGCCGCGTGGTGAAGAAGCACATCGGCCCGATCACGATGGCGGTCTGGGAGCAGGAGTTCCTGCCGCTGCTCGGCGCGAAGGCGGGCACGCCGTGATCCGTACCGCGCTCGTCGTCGCCTGGCTTCTGCTCTCGCCGCTCGCGGGCGCCGTCGATTCAGGGCAGCGATTCGACAATCCCGCCGAGCAGTCACGCTACGAGCGGCTGATCCGCGACCTGCGCTGCCTGGTCTGCCGCAGCGAGAGCATCGCCGACTCCAACGCGCCGCTCGCCGCGGACCTGCGCCGTGAAGTCGAATCGCTGATGCGCGCCGGCCGCAGCGACGAGGAGATCTACGCGTTCATGACCGAGCGCTACGGCGACTTCGTGCTGCTCAAGCCGCCGGTGGCCCCTCGCACCTGGGCGTTGTGGCTGGCGCCGGCGCTGTTCCTGGCGGGTGGCCTCGCCGTGGTGCTCGTCGTCGTCCGCCGCCGGGCCCGCGCGGCGCGCGTCGATCCTGCCTCGCTCGACGAGGAGCCGGACCGGACGTGACCGCATTCGCCGTCATCGCCGCGCTGCTCGCCGCAGCGGCCATCGCGCTGCTTGCCTGGCCGCTCGCCGGCCCGCGCCGCGCCGGCGATTCGCGGCCGCCGGCGCGTCTTGCCGCCGCCGCAGTCGCCATCGGGCTGCCGGTGGCCGCGGTTCTCGTCTACGCCATGGCCAGCAACTGGGACTGGGACGCGCCGCCGCCGCAGCCCTCGCCGACGCTCACGGCGCCAGACCTGCAGCGGGCGGTCGCCGAGTTGCGTGCGAAGCTGGCGGAGCAGCCGGATGACGTCGAGGCCTGGAAGCTGCTGGGCCGCTCGGCGACGGTGCTGGGCGACTACGCGCTGGCGCGCGATGCCTTCAGCGAAGCCAATACCCGCACCGGCGGCCGTGACGCGGAGGCGGTCGTCGGTTACGCCGAGTCCCTGGTGCTGATCGACGAGCGCGAGATCGACGGTCAGGCGGCCCTGCTGTTCGAGCAGGCCCTTGCGCTCGCTCCCGACAACCCGCGCGCGCTGTGGTACGGCGGCATCACCGCCTATCGCCGCGGAGACCTCGCGCTGGCGCGGCAGCGCTGGGTCGAATTGCAGGAGTTCGACCTGCCGCCGGACCTGCGCCAGGTGCTCGCCGAGCGGCTCGCGGCGCTCGGTCCGGCCGACGGCGGCCCGCCGCCCGCGGCAGGCGCCGCCGATGCGCCGGCCGGGGTGGAACTCACGATCACCCTCGACCCGGCGCTCGCGGCGCGAGCGCCGCCCGGCGCGACACTCTTCGTCATCGCAAGGCGCGGCGAGGGGGGGCCGCCGCTCGCCGTGCAGCGGCGCGCCGCCGGCAGCTGGCCGGTGAATATCCGGCTGAGCGACGCCGACGCGATGTTGCCCGGCATGTCGCTCGCCGGCAGCGGCCCGTTGACCCTGATCGCGCGAATCTCCGCGAGCGGCCAGCCCGTCGCGGCGAGCGGCGACCTGTTCGGCGAGGTCAGCTATGATTTCGCCTCGGCCCGTCCGGCAAGCATCACGATCAACCGGGTCGTTCCGTAAACCAGCGGCCGGGGGAGCGCCATGGGGCCGGCCGACGTCCGTTACCGATTCAGGCACCTGCCTTCCGCGTTCCGGTACTTCCCGCGCGCCGTGTTCGGCCGGCGGCATGCGCTCGTGCCCGAGGGCGGGGGCGTCCCCAGGCTCGAAGGCAACGTGGAACAGGTGCGTGCCCGTCCGCGGCACCTGGCGCGCTACCGCGCGGTCTGCGGCTTCGGCGACGACGGTTGCCTGCCTGTGACCTACCCGCACGTGCTCGCAATGCCGCTGCAGTTCGCGATCCTGACGCATCCGCAGTTCGTCGTGCGCCTGATGGGCCTCATCCACGTGGCCAATGAGATCCGGCAGTCGCGGCCGCTTCCGGCTGGCCGCGCCTACGCGTTGCACAGCTGGATCGAGGGCTATCGCGATGCGGACCGCGGCCATGAGTTCGACCTGTTCACGGCCCTCGGGGACGAGGCCGGCACCGCCTGGCTCGAGAAATCGACCTTGCTCGCGCGCCGCCCTGCGGGCGCCCGGCAGGCCGCGCGCGGCGCACGCCAGGCCCTCCGGTACGAGAAGCCGGGTCCGGGCGCCGCGCCCGACACCGTCGACATCGACGTGCCGCGCGCGGTGGGCCGGCGATACGGCTGGATGTCGGGCGACCTCAACCCGATCCACCTCGCCGACCGCGGCGCGAAGCTGTTCGGCTTCGACCGGGCCGTGGCCCACGGCATGTGGTCCATGGCGCGCGCGCTGGCCGCGCTGGGCGAGGCCGCGCTGACGCCGCCGGTGGACGTGCAGGTCGAGTTCAAGTTCCCGCTCTTCATGCCCTCGGTCGCGAAACTCGAGCACTGGCCGCGGGAGAATCGCCGCGTGTTCGTCATGAAAGACGGGGAGAGCGATCGACCCCACCTGGCAGGCTGGGCGCAACGCGCCTGATCCGATGCCTGCCTCGCTGATCCGCAGGGTGGTGCGCGCGCAGGCGGGCGAGGAGGCCGCCGTCGCGCTCGCCTTCGGTTACTTCTTCATGCTCATGTGCGCGTATTACCTGCTGCGCCCGCTGCGCGATGCCATGGCGATCGAGGCGGGGCTCGAGAACCTGCCCTGGCTCTACGTCGGCACCTTCGCGGCGACGCTCGCGCTCTCGCCGAGCTTCGCGGCGCTGGTCGCCCGCGTGCGCAAGGCGCTGCTGCTGCCGCTGACCTACGCCTTCTTCGCCGCCAACCTGCTCGTGTTCTACGTGCTGTTCAAGCTGGTGCCGGATGCCCAGTGGCTGGCGATGTCCTTCTACGTCTGGGTCTCGACCTTCAACATGTTCGTCGTCTCCGTGTTCTGGAGCTTCATGGCCGACGTGTTCCGGGACGAGGAGGCGAAGCGGCTGTTCGGCCCGATCGCCGCGGGCGGCGGCACCGGCGCCATCGTCGGCCCGCTGCTGATGCAGTACCTCACGCCGCGCATCGGCGTGGACGCCGTGGTCGGGCTGTCGATTCTGTTCCTGCTCGGCACGCTGCCGTGCATCCGCGGGCTCGCCCGCTGGGCGGAAGCCCGCCACGGGCGCTTCGTGCTGCCCCCGGACGACCCGAACGCCCGCATCGGCGGCCACGTGCTGTCGGGCCTGATGCCGGTCGTGCGCTCGCCTTACCTGATCGGCATCACGACGATCATCCTGATCGGTTCGACGGCGGCCGCGTTCATGTACAACGAGGTGCTGCGCTTCGTCGAGGCTAGCTATCCGGACCTCGCATCCCGCGGCCAGTTTCTGGGGCGCCTCGAGTTCGCGGTCAGCCTGACCGCGTGGCTGTTCCAGGCCGTGGTCGTCGGCTGGCTGATCCGCCGCTTCGAGCTGCGCGGCGCGCTCGTCACGATGCCCGTGGTCGCGCTCGGGTCCTTCCTGCTGCTCGCCGCCGCGCCGGTGCTGCTGGTCCTGGCCGCGGGGCAGGTGCTGCGGCGCGCCGGCGAGTACGGCATCGCGAAGCCGAGCCGCGAGGTGCTGTTCACGGTCGTGGACGCCGAGACCAAGTACAAGGCGAAGAACTTCATCGACACCGTCCTGCAGCGGGCGAGCGACCTCGTCGGCGTCTGGCTGTTCGCGCTGTTCCACGCCGCCGGCGTCGGCCTGGTCGGCCACGCCTGGATCTGCGCGACCCTCATGCTGCCGGCGATCGCGGTCTCGCTGGGCCTCGGCCGTGCCTTCGAACGGCGCCGGGCGGGCACTTCCGCGTCCCCGGCCGGTCCAACCCCGGCAAGCTGACGGGAGAAAGACATGCCGCAGTCGGACCGCACCCGCACGCGCCTCACGCGGCGCCAGGCCATGGCCCTGATCGCCGCCGCGGCGGCGACGCCGCGTCTCGCGACGGCCGCCGAGACGATCCTCCGCGCGATACCCGCGTCCGGCGAGAAGCTGCCCGCGCTGGGGCTCGGGACCTGGCAGGTGCTCGACGTGCCGCAGTCCGGCGCGGAGTTCGACGCCGCGCTCGGGGCGATGCGCAGCTTCCTGGAGGCCGGAGGACGCGTGATCGACAGCTCGCCGATGTACGGACGCGCCGAGGAGCGGATCGGCGACATCCTCGCAGAGCTGCGGCCGGCCGGACGGCCGTTCCTCGCGACCAAGATCTGGACGAGCGGCAAAGCCGCCGGCGAACGCCAGCTCGCGGACTCCCATCGCCTGATGCGCTCGAAGGTCCTCGACCTGGTCCAGGTCCACAACCTGCAGGACCTCGACACGCAGCTCGCCACGCTCAGGGCCGCCCAGGAGGCCGGCAGCGTGCGCTACGTCGGCGTGACCCATTACCTGGCCTCCGCCCACGGCGAGCTCGAGCGTGTCATCCGGCGCGAGAAGCCCGACTTCCTGCAGGTCAACTATTCGCTTGCGGAACCGGACGCGGGCACGCGCCTCTTGCCGGCCGCGCGCGACCTGGGAGTCGCCGTGATGGTCAACCGGCCTTTCACCAAGGGCTCGATGATCGACCGCGCTGCCGGGCGTCCGCTGCCTGCGGTCGCGGCGGAGCTGGGCTGCCGCAGCGCCGCCCAGCTCTTCCTCAAGTGGGTGCTCGGCGAGCCCGCGGTCACGGTCGTGCTGGCGGCGACGCGCAACCCGCGCCACGCGGCGGAGAACGTCGCGGCCGCTTCCGGACGCGTGCCCGATGCCGCGCAGCGTCGGGCGATTGCCGGCTGGTTCGCGGGGCTCTGAGCCTAGGGTGCGCTCCCTAGCGGCTCCCGGGGATACTCCGCGGCAAGCAACCACCACTTTTCCGAGGAGTCCGCCATGATCGAGAACGTCAACCAGTTCCTGGGCACGGTCGCCGAGACCGAGCTTGCCAAGACCGCCCGCCGCTCGGCCCGCACGATCTGGAACGCGCATCGCGAAGCGTTCGAGACGACCCGCGTCGAGGCCGGCAAGGTCTTCGGCGTCGCGATCGACGAGGGCCAGAAGTTCGCCGCCCGCGTGAAGGCCGCCAAGGCCCCGACGGCGAAGAAGGCCGTCGCGCGCAAGCCGGCGCGCCGCACGACCCGCCGCGCCGCCTGAGCCGCCGCTCGCCGCTGGTGTACGATGGCGCAGGCCGTCGTACACCAGCCGCATGCCCAACCGCCAGAAGTCCGAACCCGGCCGGCGCACGCGCCAGCGCATCCTCGACACCACGCTTGCGCTCTACAACGAGCGCGGCGAGCCGCAGGTCTCCACGTCCCTGATCGCGGCCGAGCTCGGCATCAGCGCCGGCAACCTCCACTACCATTTCCGGCGCAAGGACCAGCTGTCCGCCGCGCTGCTCGAGCGCTTCGTCGCCGAGTTCGATGCGTTGCTGCCCCCGGCGGGCTGGCGCGCGGACGACGTGGAGGATGCCTGGCTGCTCCTGCACCTCCTGTTCGAGGCGCTGTGGCGCTATCGCTTCCTGTTCCGTGACCTGTCCGGAATCATGGCGCGCGACCGGCGCGCCGCCCACCGGCTGGCGACCGTCTTCGAGCGCGCGGTCGGCGCCTCGCGCGGCATCTGCCTCGGGCTGGTGGAGCGGGGCGTCATGACCGCGACCGGCGCCGAGATCGACGCGCTTGCCGGCAACATCGCCGTCGTGTCGCTGTACTGGCTTTCCTTCGATTCGGCGCGGCATCCGCGCGGCGACGACGCCGGCAAGGCGATGTCGCGCGGCGCCTACCAGGTGCTCATGCTGGTGGCCCCGTTCCTGCGGTACGACAGCCGGATGCACCTCGAAAGGCTCGCTTCGGAGTATCTTGGCGGCTAGGCCGGTGCCGGCCGCGAGGGGATCGCGATGGCACAGCGCGAATTGCAGGCCGATGCGGACCGCCGGCGCATGGTGGAGCGCCAGATCGCGGCACGCGGCATCCGCGACGCCCGGGTCCTGGCGGCGATGGGGCGCGTGCCGCGCGAGAAGTTCCTGCGCGAAGGCCTCGCCGAGTTCGCGTACAAGGACACGCCGCTGCCGATCGAGTCGGACCAGACCATTTCGCAGCCCTACATCGTCGCGTACATGACCGAGGCGCTCGGCCTCCAGGGCGGCGAGAAGGTGCTGGAGATTGGGACCGGTTCCGGCTATGCAGCCGCGGTCCTCGCGGAAGTGGCCGGTGAGGTCTACACCGTCGAGCGGTACGCCGGCCTCGCCGCTGGCGCGGCCGAACGCCTCGAGCGGCTCGGTTACCGCAACGTGCACGTCGTGCACGGCGACGGGACGCTGGGCTGGCCCGAACACGCCCCGTATGACGCGATCGTGGTCGCGGCCGGCGGACCGGAAGTGCCGGCGTCGCTGCGCGAGCAGCTTGTCGTGGGCGGCCGACTCGTGATCCCCGTCGGCCCGTCCGTCCGGTCGCAGCGCCTGGTCCGCATCACCCGGCGTGCGGCGCACGACTACGACGAAGAGGAGCTGATGGCCGTCGCGTTCGTCCCGCTGGTGGGCGCGGAGGGCTGGGAGGAGGGCGCGGAGCGCCCGGCGCGTGCGCGCCGACCCGAGCGCGCCCGGCCGGCGAAGCCCTTGCCGGCCCTGGTCGCCGACGCCTGCGAGCCGTTCACGGACATCGGCACGGCCGACCTGGCGCCGCTGCTCGAGCGCATCGGGGACGCGCGGGTCGTGCTGCTCGGCGAGTGCACGCACGGCACCAGCGAGTTCTACCGCATGCGCGCCCGGATCACGCGCGAACTGATCCTGCGCAAGGGCTTCACCATCGTCGCGGCCGAGGCCGACTGGCCGGATGCCGCCCGGATCGACCGCTTCGTCCGCCACGCCGACCGCCCCGCGCCGGACTGGACCGCGTTCGCGCGCTTCCCGACCTGGATGTGGCGCAATCGCGAGATGCGCGAGCTCGTGGACTGGCTGCGCGACCACAACCGCGACCTGCCGCCCGCGGGGCGCACCGCCTTCTACGGGCTCGACCTGTACAGCCTGTTCACCTCGATCGGTGCCGTCCTCGACTACCTCGACAACGTCGATCCCGAGACCGCGGCCGTCGCAAGGCGCCGCTATGGATGCCTTTCGCCCTGGGAGACCGATCCCGCGACCTACGGCTACGCGGCGCTGACCCGGCAGTACCAGTCCTGCGAGAACGACGTGGTCCGCATGCTCCAGGACCTGCTGGCCGCGCGGTTGACGCTGAGCGAGGCGGACGGCGACCGGTACTTCGACGCGGTCCAGAACGCCCGCATCGTCGAGCAGGCCGAGCGCTACTACCGGCTCATGTACTACGGCGGGCCGGCGTCCTGGAACCATCGCGACACGCACATGTTCGACACGCTCAACCGCGTTCTCGAAGCGCACGGCACGGCTTCGCGGGCGGTCGTGTGGGCCCACAATTCGCACGTCGGCGATGCCTCGGCCACCGAGCTCGGCGCGCGCGGAGAGATCAACATCGGCGAGCTCGCGCGTCGGCGCTTCGGTGATGCGGTCTATGCGGTCGGCTTCGGCACCGACCACGGGACGGTTGCCGCCGCCAGCAACTGGGACGAGCCCATGCAGGTCAAGACGGTCCGGCCCGCGCACGAACACAGCTACGAGCGAATCTGCCACGACAGCGGCGTCGCGGGCTTCCTGCTCGGGCTGAGGAATCCCGGCGCGCTGCGCGAGGCTCTGCTCGAGCAGCGCCTCGAACGCGCGATCGGCGTGATCTACCGGCCCGAAACCGAGATGGCGAGCCACTACTTCGCCGCGCACCTGCCGTCGCAGTTCGACGAGTACGTGTGGTTCGACGAGAGTTCGGCGATCCATCCGCTGGACAGCCGGGAACTGGCGGGCGTCCCGGAGACCTATCCATTCGGACTCTGACCGGCATCGAGCGCACGCGCCTGGCGGCAACGCTGATGGGCGACTTCGCGGCCGCGACCGGCCTCACCGGGACCGCGCGGCCCGAGCGCTACCTCTGGACGGATGCTTTCGCAGTCTGCAATTTCCTCGGCCTCCACCGCACCAGCGGCAAGGCCGAGTACCTCGAGCTCGCATTGCGGCTGGTGGACCAGGTCCATCGCGTGCTCGGCCGGCACCGCGAAGACGATACCCGGCGCGGCTGGATCAGCGGGCTCGACGAAGGCGAGGGTGAACGTCACCCGACGCGCGGCGGGCTGCGGATCGGCAAGAAGCATCCCGAGCGTGCGGCGCACGAGCCGTTCGATCCCGACGCCGAATGGGACCGCGACGGGCAGTATCTGCACTACCTGACGCAATGGATGCACGCCCTGCACCGTGTTGCGCAGGCCACGGGAAAGGCCGCCTTCGACGCCTGGGCCGCCGAGCTGGCGCGGGCCGCACATGCCGCCTTTGGCCGGCCACGCAGCTCGGCGGGCATCGAGCGCCTGGTCTGGAAGATGAGCATCGACCTGAAGCGCGTGCTGGTGCCCTCCATGGGCCAGCACGACGCCCTCGACTGCCTCGTGAGCTACCTGGAAGTCCAGCAGGCCGGTGCGGATCTCGGCCGCGAGATTGCCGAGATGCAGCGCCTCGCCGGCTCCGGAAACTTCGAGACCGGCGACGCCCTCGGCATCGGCGGGCTGCTCGTCGACACGTATCGGCTCTCCGCACTCGTTCGTCGGGGCAGTTCGCCGGCCCGTCCGCTGCTCCAGCGACTGCTGATCGCGGCCCGGGCCAGTCTCGAGGCGCTTGCCGAAGGCGGTTCGCTCGCCGCTCCCGCGAGGTATCGCCTTGCGTTCCGCGAACTGGGCCTCGCCATCGGCCTGCACGCCATGGAGAAGCTCCGCGATGCCGGCGACGCCGATACGAAGATCGGTCCTGCAATCGCGGGCGTACTCGCATTTGCACCGCTCGCCGCGCGCATCGACGCTTTCTGGAGCGAACCGGAACATCGCGAGTCCGCGTCCTGGAGCGAGCACCGCCACATCAACGGCGTGATGCTCGCCACCAGCCTCCGGCCGGACGGGTATCTCGGCGAGTGATCGGTCGTCCGTCTCGCCAGGGTGGCAGGACTGGCGACATCGTCGCAGTTTGAATGCGCAGTGCTGCCGGCGAGTCCGCGCGGCGCTAACGTGGGCCGTGGAGGGAGCGGGAATGAAAGCCATCGCGATTGCTGCCCTGGCGGCCGGACTGCTTGGCCTGGGCCTGAGTGCCGCCGCGGCGCCGCCGCCGGCCAGCGCTTTCGCGGCGCTGCCGGAGATGTCGATGGTCCGGCTGTCGCCGAACGGCCAGCGGGTCGCCTGGGTCAATGACCCGGGCGGCACGCCGCTCGTCGTGGTGTTCGACGTGGCGACCGGGAAGGACCTCAGGCGCCTGCAGCCGAGCAACTCGCGCGTACGCGACCTCGACTGGGCCGACGACCGCATCCTGATCATCAGCGTCAGCCGTTCGCTGACCAGCGCGGCGACCAAGGTGCGCGAGGAAACCTACGAGTTCGAGCGCTACCTCGCGCTCGACGTCGAGGACCCCTCGGGAGAGGCCAGGTCGCTGCTCATGGAGCATCCGGAGCGCGAACTGGTCACGGCGGCGAGCATCGAACGGCTGCACCCCGCGAGGCCCGGCACGGTGATCATGTCGACCTACCAGTTCGCCGGGACCGCTTACCGCTCCTCGATGGACTCGCGCATCGCGGGCGGGCGCAAGGACTCCGGCTGGCAACTGTCGCTGTTCGAAGTCGAGCTCGCGACGGGCAAGGGTCGCCTGCTGGAATCCGGCACCGTGAACACGGAGGACTGGATCCTGGATCCTGCAGGACGGCCGGTCGCCCGCACGGAATGGGACCCGGAATCCCGCCGATTCACGATTCTCGCGAAGCAGGGCGACAGCTGGCGATCGATCTTCTCCGAGCCGATCGATTACGAGTTCGACGTGGTCGGGCTCGGAGCCGACGGCCAGTCGCTGCTCGTGCGCAGCCCGCGCGGCACCGAGCGCTTCAAGATCTGGACCATCCCCCTCGCGGGCGGCGAGCTTTCGCTCCTGTACGAGCATCCCGAGTTCGACGTCACTTCCCTGCAGTTCGACCGCTTCACCGGCCTTCCGGCCGCTTACTGGACCGGCGGCCCCGATCCTGACGCCGTCTGGGTCGATCCGAAGATGGCCGCCATCCAGAATGCGGTGTCCAAGGCGTTCCCCGGCAAGTCGACGGCCATCTTCGACCGCTCCGCGGACCACAAACGGATCATCGCCGAGGTCGAGTCGCCGACCAGCCCGCCCGTCTACTACCTGATCGATTTCGCCAGGGGTTCGGCGGACATCATCGGCGAGGCCTACCCGACGCTCGCCGAGGTCCCGCTGGGTTCGATCCGGTCCACGCGCTACAAGGCGCCCGACGGCATCGAGATCCCGGCCTACCTGACCTTGCCGCCCGGCCTCGAGCCGAAGGCGTTGCCGCTCGTGGTCTTTCCGCACGGCGGGCCTTACGCGCGCGATACCGCGGACTTCGACTGGTGGGCGCAGTTCCTCGCGACGCGCGGCTACGCCGTCTTGCAGCCGCAGTTCCGCGGCTCGTGGGGATTCGGCGCGGATCTGTATCGGGCCGGCCACAAGCAGTGGGGACGCGGCATGCAGGAGGACATTTCCGCCGGCGTGCGCAGCCTGGTGGAGGAGGGCATCGCCGACCCGAAGCGCGTGTGCATCGTGGGTGCGAGCTACGGCGGCTACGCGGCGCTCGCGGGCGCCGCGTTCACGCCGGACCTCTACGCCTGCGCGGCCAGCGTCAACGGCATCGCCGACATCCCGCAACTCGCGGGCTTCATCCGCGAGCGCGGCGGCGACGATTCCCAGTCTTATCGCAGCTTCCGGGACCTGATCGGGAACCCAAGCGACCAGGACCTCATCGCGTTCTCGCCCAGCCAGGCCATCGAATCGATACGGGCGCCGATCCTCCTCATCCACGCCGCGAACGACACGATCGTGCCGCCGAGCCAATCCAGGAACTTTGCCCAGCAGCTCGCACGGCAGGGCAAGCGGCATACGCTCGTGGAACTCCCGGGCGAAGACCACTGGCTGTCCAGCAGCCAATCGCGATTGACGGTTCTGAAGTCCCTGGAAGCGTTTCTCGCCGAGAATCTCGCCGATTGACGAAGCGGGGTGCGTCCCTGGGTCGTCGCGCGGCAGCGGGTAACGGCCGTGGGCGACCTACCTCGTATTTACCATAATATACATTATGCGAACTCAGGTCCGGGGCAACCCTACAGGCGGCGCGGGTGTTCGAGTCGACTAGATCACTGCGATCCCGGGCTTTGCCCGTGCAGGATCGCGATGAGTTCGGTCAGGCCTGGCGCGGTCTCGTATTGCAGCCCGTCGCTCCGCGGCAGGTCCCAAGCCACCTTTGAGCCCAGGAAGAGCTGCGCGCCGATCTCCAGCGTGCCGGCGTCGTCGAGCGCGCCGGCGGGAACCCACACGTAGCCCGTGTCCCGCAAGGGATTCGGGACCGTGGATCCGCAACGCTGACAGAAATGTGATCGGAACCCGGTCGAGCGCTGCCACTGGCCGATGCCGTCCTCGCCGGCGAGCCAGCGGAACTTGTCGGCAGCCACGATGAGCCCCGTGTTCGACACTGAGCCGCCCTGCCTGCGGCACAGCGAGCAATGGCATTGATAGAGCTTCGGGAACGGGCCCGTGACCTCGAACCGCACCCGGCCGCAGAGGCAACTCCCGCGCAGAGCTCCGGCGTCGGACATCAGGGTGACGTGCCCGCGGGCCACGCGAGCAGGACACCCGCGCCGACGGCGAGCACGGCTCCGAAGGCCGGAAGGATGAATGTCAGCAGCCTGCGGCCGCCGATCACCGCGACCATCCCGGCCTTGAACACCAGGTTTGAGAGCGACGCCACCAGGATCACGCGCCACGCCACGGCGGGGTCCAGTCGGCCGTGCGCAACGAGCTGCGAGGACGAGAGCGTGATGGCGTCCACGTCCGTGAGTCCGGCAATCAGGGCGATCGGGTACAGCGCCTCCACGCCGAATTCGGTCTTCACTGCGGCGACGATGAAGGACACGGCGCCGTACACGGCCGCGAAGGTCATCGCCAGGCGCAGGTCGGCCGGGTTCCCCTGCTCCGCCATCGGCGCATGGTGATCCCGCGTGCAGAAGTACAACACCGCGGAGATCACCACGCTCGCCGCCAGCATGGCGAAGAGCGGCGGCAGCATCGTGGCGACGTGCCCGCGTGCGACGACCGCCACTTCGGTGATCAGGCGCGCATAGACGATCGCCGAGGCAATCATGATCACGAGCGCCGCGAGCCCGGCGCCCGCCGGCGCCGATGCCGCGCGTCGCGCGAAACTCACGGTTGTCGCGGTGCTCGACACCAGGCCGCCGATCACGCCGCCGAGCACGGCGCCGTCCCGCGCGCCGAGGATCTTGTAGGCGACGTAGCCGACGAGTCCGATGCCGACGATCAGCACCACCATCAGCCAGATGTGGAAGGGATTCAGGGTGTCGTACGGACCGAAGTTCCGGTCCGGCAGCACGGGCAGTATCACGAGCGTGATCAGCACGAACTGCATGACGGCGGCGATGTCGCGCTCGCCGATGCGGTTCGCGAAGGCGTGCAGCGGGTCCTTGAGGTGCAGGAGCACCGCGATCGCGCCGCCGAGCGCGACCGCGACCGCCGGTTCGCCGACGACCAGGTAGGCGCCGATGCCGTACAGCAGCAGCGCCGCGACCTCCGACGTCTGGCCCGAGTCGTGCTTGCCCGTGCTCGCGAGCAGGAAGTTGCTGATGAAGAGCAGGGCCGAGAGCGCGATGAGCCCCGCCGCCACGATCCACCCGCCGTAGTCGACCGCGAGCCAGCCGCTGAGTGTCCCGAAAGCCGCGATCAGCGGATAGGTGCGGATGCCGCCGATCGTGCGGTCGGCGCGCTCGCGCTGCAGGCCGATCAGCAGGCCCAGCAGGAGCGAGATCGCCATCTGCCCGAACAGCTTTGGCTCCATAATGACCGCCAGCCTAGCGCAAAGAGCCGCTCATGCGCCTGTCACCCACCGTCGGCCTGTACGCCGTGGTCCTTGCCGTCCTGGCGGCGGAATCGTTCCTGCCCGCGGAATTCCTCGAGTACCGTCGCGCGCTGGCGGCGCGGGAGCCCTGGCGGCTGTTCACGGGCCACTTCGTTCACCTCTCCTTCCTGCACGCGGCGCTGAACGCCGTCGCCCTCCTCCTGCTCGACCGGCTGTTCGCGGACCGGCTGGGGCCGCGGGCGTTCTTCGCGATCCTGGGCATCGCCCCGGTCGCGATGTCACTGGTCTTCTGGCTGGCCCTGCCGGAGCTGCAGTGGTACCGGGGCCTTTCCGGCGTGCTGCACGCCGTGTATTTCGCCGGATGCGTCGTGTGGATCGGCGCGAGCACCGGCCGCGCGCGCTGGCTGCCGATCGCGGCGCTCCTCGGCGGGACGCTGAAGGTCCTGCTGGAGCAGCCCTGGGATTCGAGCTTCCCCGTGCACGAGGTGCTACGCGTCGCGGTGGTCCCGCAGGCGCACCTGATCGGCGCGATCGTGGGCACGGCGGCGGGACTGCTGATCCGCCAGCGCCGACAGAAGGCAGAGGCCCAGCAGCCACAGCGCGTCCCCTGATCCGCCTCCGCCTCCCCGGCCGCCCGGGGGTGGCGGTGCAACGGCGCTGTCGTCGTCCTCGATCGTCACGGTGAGGATCGCCGACCCGTCGAACGTCGCGCCGCCGCCCGCATTCGCGAGCTCGACCTGGAAGGTCTCGTCGGTCTCCGGCGCATTGTCGTCGGTCAGCGGGACCGTGATGACGCGGTCCCCCATGTCGCCGTCATTCCAGGACAGCGTACCGACCGCCGATGTGTAATCGTTGTTTTCGGTCGCCGTCAGCCCGCTCGTCGCGTAGTCGACGGTCACCGCGCCCAGGGTCCCTCCGCTGCGCCGCACCGTGACTTCGGCGCTCGTGCCGTCCTCCGGCGCACTGACGGCGACCACCGAGAACCCCAGTCGACCCGTCGCCTGCGCCAGGTTGGCGGCATGGTCGCGCAACACGAAAATCCCGTTGTTGATGTCGCTGACCACGACGATGCCTGACGGGAAGAACGGGTACACGCCCCAGGCCCCGTCGGTCCCCGCCGCGTTGGCGGCCGGCGAAAGGAAGGTATCGAAGCTCGCGACCTCGCGCAGCTGCTGCGGAACCGCCGCGTCGAAGACCACGAGCCCGCGGCGATAGTGCGACACGTACAGGAAACCGCCCTTGACGTAACCGTTGTGGTCGGTGGACGTGTCCGGGCCCTGGTAGCTCGCGACGATGAACGGGTTGCGCAGGTCGTCCACGTTCATGGTGTAGATCTGCGTGCGCAGCCCGCCGAAGATCTCCTCGGTTTCGTCGTGGACGAAGATGTGCCGCTGGTCGGCCGTCGGCCAGCCGGAATGCGTGTAGCTCGCATCCGAATACGTGGTGGACGAGAGCAGCACCGGCGCGCCCTTGTCCGTCACGTCCCAGAGATCCACGCTGTCCTCGTTGAAGTCGACGTACACCTCGCAGGGGTCGTGGCCGGGCGCGCACTGCGCCGCCCGCGCATCGCTGATGAGGAGGCTGGTCGCATCGTGCACGTACTGCGTGCCCGGCGGCGCGGTAGCGACCAGCTGCGGCGCCGCCGGATTCGCGAGGCTGTAGGCGCGCCAGGCGCCGGCGTTCTGGTCGCTGCCCGCGACGTACAGGAAAGCCTCGGCACCCGGCAGCGCGAGGTTGGTCGCATAGTCGATGTTCGAGACGTAGGCCGTATGTTGCGAGCCGGTGTCCACCAGCGTCGTCGCCAGCGCTGCTGTGGCAGGCAGGCCCGAGAGGTCGATGACCTGCAGCCCGGCGCCGTTCGCCTCGGTCGTGACATACGCGTAGGCCCGGTAGCGATTGCCGACGCCGTCGAAGTGCTGGTAGATCTTGACCTCGCGCCAGGACGAGTTCGGGCCCGGGATCGTGACGACTTCGCGCGGGTTCTCGGGATCCGACAGATCGAGCACCGCCGTACCATTGGCGAGTCCGGCGACCGCGTACTCCTGGCCGTCATTCTGGTCCACGAAGCCCCAGACGTTCGAGGCCGCGAACGGTTGCGTCGAGAAATCGTTGAGCGGGACTTGCGCCAGGAAGTCGACGTTGCGGCAGGGAAACTGGCCGGCCTGGCCTTGCACGCAGGATTCCGCCTGGAAAGCCGTCGCCTGCAGCGGCGACGCCGGGCTGTCGTCCACGATGCCAAGCCGCGCCGACTCAAGGTCGGCAGCCCACTGGAAGCCGAGGTGCATCAGCTGCTGCCGGTAGCGCGGGTCGACGCCGACCAGGATGGTCGGATAGGCCTCGGGGTCACGCAGCTCGAAATGGCCGCCGGGCTCATAGCCGCCCTGCGCGTGAATCGTCCCGAACAGGAAGCTCTCCGGCTCCACGCCGGTGACGTCGTAAATGCCTGCCGACACCTTCAAGGTGTTGCCGGGCCGCGCCTGTGAGAGCGCGTACTGGATACTTGCGCAAGGCTCGTGGTGCTCGAGGCACTCGGAAGCGTTCGCGCCGTCCGGATCCACGAATCGCGCGCCGAGCGTGTCGTCGTGGGAAGAGACCGGCGCCGCAAGCAACACCAGGCCCGAAAGGCATGGACCCAGCGCTCCATGTACTGTGCGGTTCATTGCGCCCCCGACGATTCAACGCCCTCGATCAGGATCAGGGTTCCCACCGACGCGCTCTGCCGGATCGCCCTCGCGACGCGGTAGCCCTCGGAGTCATACCAGTCCTTGGCATTCTGATAACTGGGGAACTCGATGATGACAACCCGGTTGGTCGGGGTGTCGCCTTCGAGCTTCTCCGCCCGCCCTCCCCGCGCGATGAACCGCCCGCCGAACGGGGCGATCGTGCCGGGCGTCAGCTTGACGTAGTCCTGATAGCGGACCGGGTCCCGGACGTCGATATTGGCAATGACATAGGCTTTCATGACGGGCTTCCAGGCCAGTGGGAGACTTGTTGGAGTGCGATGACGTGCGCGGGATGCGGAATCTCGCGTGCGGCCGGCGCATGCAGGCAGAACTCCTGTGTCGGCCCCAGCGTCATGCGCCGGCCCCAGAGCGCGCAGCCTTCGGCGACGACCGGCGCGATGGACGCCTCGAACGCCGCGTAGTTCATGCCCGCCGGCTTCGACAGCCAGTAAGCCACGGCCGGCTCGACGGTCTGTCCCATGCGAAGCCCGTAAAGCCCCGCCGTGCCCTCGCCCGCGAGAGCGGCGATGCGGTCGTGCGGCTGGCGGCGCGCCTCGCTGAGGGCGGCAGCGTTCAGCACGTCGAGGCTCACGGAGCCGTCGAGCAGGTACCAGTCCTCGTAGCCTGCCTGCCCGCCCAGCCAGGGAACGGCCGCCATGCGGGAGACCCGGACGCCGAGCAGGCCCGGGATGCCGGCCGCGCGCAGCGCCTCGTGAAAGACGCGGTGCGCGGACTCGTACTCCCGCGCCGCGATGCCCGCGCGCGGCACGTGCCAGAAGGCGTAGGCCAGCAACTACATCAAGCCTTTCTGGCGTTTCTTCTCGCGCTTGAGCGCGCGCTTCTCGGCGAGCGTGTGCTGGGCCTTCTTCTTGCCTTCGCGTTTCTGGTCCATGCCCTTGCTCATCGGATCGTCCTCCTCTATACGAGCGGTTGCATCATACTGCCGGCGGATTCACGGCAGGCGCAGCGACTGCCAGGCCCGCAGCTGCCAGGCGCCCCCGTTCAGTCCGTAGATCGCGAGGTAGCGCGCCCGGAAATCGAGATCCTGCGCGCCTGAGCGGGCCTTGATGCGCGCAACCCCCTGCACGAATGCAGCGTCGGCCCCCTGATCAACCACGCGTCGCCCGGCGGGTTCAATGGCGAAGTACCGGAGCGTGCCGCTGGTAATCGCCGCGATCAGCTGCTCGCGACCTTCGGTCACGCCCGTCGAATGCACGTAGACAAGGTCGTCCGCAATCCAGCGGCGCATGGCCTCCGGGTCGGCGGCCACCATGGCCGCGAATCGGGCGTCCTCGGCGGCGAGCACCGCGTCGCGGTCAGCCGCGGCGAGCGGCGCGCGGGCGAAATCGAGCGTGAATCCCTGGGCCGCGCCATCGCTGACGCGGACCTGCAGGCGATCCTCGCCGTCCCGCAGGTAGTCGAGGCGCTTCGGGAAGTCGTGCGCCGAATTGACGAAGACGAAGCGGCCGTCCGCGCATTCGCTCAGCCGGAAGGCGACCGGCAGGTCGTTGTGGGTCACCTTGGAGATGTAGAACACGCCACCCGCCATCTCGACGAGGCGCAGTTCCTCGGCGCTCGACCTGGCGGGATCCGCTTTCGAGGTCTCGACGCCCCTGCCTTCCCAGGTCTGCGGCCCGCGCGCGAGCCAGGATTCCCTGAACGTGGACTTCGCACCGTCTGCGACCCATTCGCCGAGCAGCCAGGCCAGTGGTTCGAGCGTGCGGCACTCGCCGGCAGTGGCCAGCGGCGCGGTCACGGCGAGCGTGGCGGCAAGGATGCAGGAGGCGGCATGGCGCATGGCTTACTCGTGGCTGTGCGGGTCGCGGGCGCGCGCGGTGAGGAAATCGTACAGCGCCCGGACCTCGTCGTCCCGGAACACCGAGAACCGCTCCCGCGCAACCCTCGACATGAACGGAAGCTCGCGCTCCCCGACGGCGATGCCGTCCCGCATGAAGCGCGCGAACTGCTCCGGTGCGTAGGCGCCGACCGCGACCAGGTCCGGCGTCGTGCCGTCGTCTGAACCCTTCAGGTTCATGCCGTGGCATTCCGTGCACACCGTGAGGGCGAGGTAGCGGCCGCGACCCTGCGGACCCTGCAATTCGGCCTCGGTCGCCCAGGGGGCATCGCGCTCGATCTCCGTCGCGTAGGCGAAATGCGGCTTCATTACCAGCTCAAGCCGCCCCAGCGGCCCGAAGCGGATATCGGTGTCTGGACCGCTGCCCACGGGCAAGGATCTCAGGAAGGCGATGATGACGCCGAGGTCCGCGTCGGTCAGGTGGAAGAACATCGGCGACGGCATGCCGAATGTGCTGCGGCCGTTCTTGCGCACGCCGTGACGGATCACGCGCGCGAGCTCGGCGTCGGTGTGCGTCGCGGCGACGCGGGTGAGATCCGGCGCCACCATGTCGCCGTAATACCACGGGCCGTCGAAGAGCATCCCGCCGGACACCCCCTGTCCGTGGCAGCCGTCATTGCAGCCGCGGATGGTCGCGAGACGCCGGCCCTCCGCGATCGAAGCCGCGTCGGCCGGCACGACGACGGGCGCGAGCGCGATGTCGTACGACCTGCGGATCAGACCCTCGCTCGCAACGTAGATCGCCGCGACGGCGGCGAGCGCGAGGATGAACAGGCCCGCCGCGACGCGTGCGAGGATTCGCAGCACCCGCTTCATCGCCGCAGTTTCACCATGGGCCAGGAACCTGCTTTGCAGCCCCATGTATCATAGCCGGATGTCGCAGATCTCCCCGGGGCGCCGCCTGCGCGACGCCGTCGATGCCGAGCGACCGCTGCAGGTCGCGGGCACCGTCAACGCCTACAGTGCGCTGCTTGCGGAGCGCGCCGGCTTCCGGGCGCTGTACCTCTCCGGCGCCGGGGTGGCGAACGCATCCTTCGGGCTGCCGGATCTCGGCATCACGAGCCTCAACGACGTCTGTGAGGACGCACGCCGCATCTGCGGGGCAACCGCCCTCCCCCTGCTCGTCGACGCCGACACCGGCTTCGGCGCCGCATTCTCCATCGCGCGCACGACGCGCGAGCTCATCCGGGCCGGCGCCGCCGGCATGCACCTCGAGGACCAGGTCGAGGCCAAGCGCTGCGGCCACCGCCCGGGCAAGGAACTGGTGGCGGGCTCCGAGATGGCCGACCGCATCCGCGCCGCCGTGGATGCCCGTACCGACGACGGTTTCGTCGTGATGGCGCGCACGGACGCGCATGCAGTGGAAGGCCAGCGAGCGGCGATCGACCGCGCCTCGGCCTACCTCGAGGCGGGCGCCGACATGATCTTCGCCGAGGCGCTGACCACCCTCGAGGAGTATCGCGAGTTCACGCGCGCGCTGCGGGTACCGGTGCTCGCCAACATCACGGAGTTCGGGCGCACGCCCCTGTTCACCACCGCCGAGCTGGGCGGCGCCGGCGTGCAGCTCGTCCTGTATCCGCTGTCGGCATTCCGGGCGATGAGCCGCGCCGCCGAGCAGGTGTACGCGGCAATCCGGGAGGACGGCACGCAGCGCGGCGTCACGGACCGCATGCAGACCCGCGAGGAGCTGTACGCGGTGCTCGGCTACCACGACTACGAGCGCAAGCTCGACGAGCTGTTCAGCCGCGGCAAGGAACGCAAGGCATGAGCGACCCCGCGGCACCGGCGGCCGGATTCAAGCCCAAGAAATCCGTCGCCCTCTCCGGCGTCGTCGCCGGCAACACCGCGATCTGCACCGTCGGTCGAACCGGCAATGACCTGCACTACCGCGGCTACGACATCCTCGACATCGCCGAGAGCTGCGAGTTCGAGGAGATCGCCCACCTCCTGATCCATGAAAAGCTGCCGACTCCCGCCGAGCTCGCCGCCTACAAGCGGCGCATGAAGGGCCTGCGGGACCTCAGCCCGCGGCTGCGCGCCGTGCTCGAGCAGCTTCCTGCCACCGCGCACCCCATGGACGTCTTGCGCACCGGCGTGTCGGCGCTCGGCTGCGAGTCGCCCGAGGAGCCGGCGCATTCGCCGGAGGGCGCGCGGCGGGTGGCGGACCGGCTGGTTGCCTGCACCGGCTCGATGCTCTGCTACTGGCACCATTTCGCGACCGGCGGGCGGCGCATCGAGGTCGAGACGGACGACGACTCGACCGGCGGACATTTCCTGCACCTGCTGCACGGCAAGCCGCCGCCAGCTAGCTGGGTGCGTGCGATGCACACCTCGCTGATCCTGTACGCCGAGCACGAGTTCAACGCGTCCACCTTCACGGCCCGGGTCATCGCCGGCACCGGCTCCGACATGCATTCCGCGATCGCCGGCGCGATAGGGGCGTTGCGCGGCCCGAAGCATGGCGGCGCGAACGAGGTCGCGCTCGAGATCCAGCAGCCCTATGCGGGGCCGGACGAAGCCGAGGCGGACATCCGCCGCCGCGTCGCCGCGAGGGAAGTCATCATCGGCTTCGGGCACCCCGTCTACACGGTGGCGGATCCCCGCAACGTCGTCATCAAGCGCGTCGCCGAGCGGCTCTCGGCGGAGTCCGGGGACTTCCGCCTCTATCGCATCGCGGAGCGCGTCGAATCCGTCATGTGGGACGCGAAGCGCATGTTCCCGAACCTCGACTGGTTCAGCGCCGTCGCGTACCACTGCATGGGCGTGCCGACCGCGATGTTCACGCCGCTGTTCGTGATTTCGCGCACCACCGGCTGGGCCGCGCACGTCATCGAGCAACGCGCCGACGGCAAGATCATCCGCCCGAGCGCCAACTACATCGGGCCGGAACCGCGGCAGGTTCCGCCCGCGAACGAGAGGTAGGGTCCCGACATGAGTCAACACGACATCCGCTCGGCCGAGCGGCCCGCGCCCGATCGCGTGCTCGTCGACATCGCGTCCTATGCCCGTGGCGCGAAGATCGCCAGCGAAGTGGCCTACGAGACTGCGCGCTACTGCCTGATGGACACGCTCGCCTGCGGCTTCCAGGCACTGTCCTTCCCGGCCTGCGTGCGCATGCTGGGCCCGGTCGTGCCGGGCGCGACCATGGCCGGGGGTGCGCGCGTCCCCGGCACCAGCTTCGAGCTCGACCCGGTGCAAGCCGCATTCAACATCGGAGCGATGGTCCGCTGGCTGGACTTCAACGACACCTGGCTGGCTGCGGAATGGGGTCATCCCTCGGACAACCTGGGCGGGATCCTCGCGGTGGCCGACTGGCAGGCGCGCAAGGCCGCCGCCGAAGGACGCACGCCGCCGCGGGTGCGCGACCTGCTGACCGCCATGATCAAGGCGCACGAGATCCAGGGCGTGACCGCGCTCGAGAACGCCTACAACCGCGTCGGCCTTGATCACGTGATCCTGGTGCGCGTGGCGACCACCGCCGTGGTGGCGTCCATGCTGGGCGGCAGCGAGGAGCAGGTCGTGAATGCGGTGTCGAATGCCTGGATCGACGGCGGGGCCTTGCGAACCTACCGACACGCGCCTAACACCGGCTCGCGCAAGAGCTGGGCCGCGGGTGACGCGACCAGCCGCGGCGTGCGGCATGCGCTCATCGCGCTCAGCGGCGAGATGGGTTACCCCTCGGCGCTGACGGCGCCCAAGTGGGGTTTCTACGACGTGCTGTTCCGCGGCAAACCGTTCGTCTTCAAGCAGGGTTTCGGCAGCTACGTGATGGAAAACGTGCTGTTCAAGATCAGCTACCCGGCGGAGTTCCACGCGCAGACGGCCGTGGAGTGCGCGATGAGGCTGCACCCGGAGGTCAGGAGCCGCCTGGACGCCATCGAGCGCATCGTGATCGAGACCCAGGAACCGGGCGTGCGCATCATCGACAAGACCGGACCGCTCGCCAACCCGGCGGACCGCGACCACTGCATCCAGTACATGGTCGCCGTTCCGCTGATCCACGGGCGGCTGACGGCCGCGGACTACGAAGACGAGGTCGCGCGCGACCCGCGCATCGACGCGCTGCGCACGCGCATGGAAGTGCGCGAGAACCCGCAGTTCACGGCCGATTACTACGCGCCGGACAAGCGCTACATCGGCAACGCGATCCAGGTCTTCTTCAGGGACGGAACGTCCACCGAACGTGTCCACGTGGACACGCCGATCGGCCATCGCCGCCGGCGCGCGGAGGGCTATCCGGTGATGGTCGCGAAGTTCCGCAGCTCGTTGACGTCGGTCTTCCCGGAGAAGCAGTGCGCGCGCATCGAGGCCCTGTTCGCCGACCCGGAACGGCTCGACGCGATGGCGGTCGACGACTTCGTGGCGCACCTGGTGCGCAACTGACGCCGGCTCACCCGCGTCTCAGTCCCCGAAGATGGTGAGCTGGCCGGTATCCGCCGGACGTCCCCGGCGGCCGCCCCGGCCGGCCCCGCCCCGCTTCCCGCGAATCGACGGCCGGGTGCCCGCCAGCCCCGCAATGTAGAGCGCCAGCGCTTTCAGCGCCGGCCGCCGCAGCGAATAGAGGATGAAGCGCCCCTCGGGCCTCGCCTCGAGCACCCCGGTCCGGCTCAACTCCTTCAAGTGAAAGGAAAGGGTCGACGCCGGGCAGCGCAGGGCCCTGGCGATGGTTCCCGCAGCGACCCCCTCCGGACCCGCTTCGGCAACCCGATCAAGGATCTGCAGCCGCGTCGGCTGGGCCAACGCGGCCAGGATCGGTACCTGTCTCTGCGCTTGGGTCTCGGCCATGGATCCAGTCCGAAGGACGACAATCGTGGAACTATAGAACGGAAAATCTTGACATAGCGCAAGAATCCGGCCCCGCCCCCTTCCATCCCCTCGAAATCGCGCTATATTCACCCCGTATCGATTTGATGTTACGGGGAACTTCGAATCGATACCCGGTGTTCCTGACCTGGGGCCGATGACTTTTCCATAGCGATAGAACTAACAGCAACTGTCAAATAGCCGAGGAACGCCGTGAGCGAAGCCGCCTGGGAGTGTCTGCACAAAGCCGCGCTGGAACTGGCCAAGCCCGCTGCGCTCAAGCAGCGGTTGACCGATGCGTATACACGCCACCTGATTGACCTGCCATCGCAGGAAATGCCCGGGGAACTGCGCAAGGACCTCGAGGCGCTGCGCCAGTCGATGACCCGCGTCAGGCCGCAGCAGGGTGAATGTCCGGTGACCGCCACGGTACGCAAGATGTCGATCGGCGAAGCCGATGCCTGCGCGGCGCGAATCATGGCGCTGCTGGACACGCTGCATCGCACCAGCGTGGTCGCGGGCGGGCGGCCCAACGGTCAGCCGCAGGCCCGCCCTGCCGGCGGTGACACCGCCTCGTCGCGGGTCCCCACGCTCATCAGCATCAATCGAGCTTGAATTCGATCACGTCCCAGCGCGTCGTGTCCTCGTGACGCGCCTGGCGGCGGATCGCGTCCCCCATTTCCCGGCCGTTCCAGGGCACCACTTCGTCCGCCATTTCGCGCAGCTTCGCCGGAACCGGCTCGGTCGTGCCGAACGGCTCCATCACCACCAGCGGCTTGTCGGCGGACTGCGCGTAGAGGCACTGGTACTCGATCGCAGTGGGGTCGCGCAGGTAGAGCGTGGACAGCACGATCACGACCTCCGCGTCGGTCATCTGGCGCCGCAGGTCCTCGCGGATCGCTTCCTTCTCCTTGCTGCGCGGCGGCCGGTCCGGCGTCGCAAGGTTCTTGTAGTAGAAGTTCGGCTGGCTTTCGAGGTACTCGAAGACGCGAAAGTAGGACTCGTCGGGCGCGTAGAGATGCGTGACGAAGATGCGGATCGGATCGTTCTCCTGCGTCAAGTTCGCCGTCCTCCCTGCCGCTGCCGTGCCTAGAATACGCCTTTGCCGGGAACCGGGGTATCGGCACCGCTGATGCGACTGCTCGTCTACAACATCCGCTACGCGACCGGCACGGGGCCGGCGTTCCACCTGCCGGTGCCCGGCGCGGGTTACCTGCGCAGCAGCCGCCAGATCCTCGAACGCATCACCGAATTCATCGCCGAGCGCGACCCCGACGTCGTCGGCCTGATCGAGGTCGACACCGGTTCGATCCGCAGCGGCATGATCAACCAGGCGGAGTTCATCGCCAGCCATCTCTCCCACTTCTCGACCTACCAGTGCAAGTACGGCGAGGATTCGCTGAACCAGTTCATGCCGATCGTCCGCAAGCAGGCGAACGCCTTCCTCGCCGCGCCGCGCGTGCACGGAGAGCGCTTCCACTACTTCGAGACCGGCATCAAGAAGCTGATCATCGAGCTGGAGCTGGAGAACGTCGCGGTCTTCCTGGTGCACCTGTCGCTGAAATTCCGCCATCGCCACTACCAGCTGCGCCACCTGCACCAGCTCGTGCGCCGGCAGACCAAACCCGTCATCGTGGCGGGCGACTTCAACACGTTCTGGGGCGAGCACGAGATCTACCTGTTCATGCAGGCCGCGGGGCTGCGCAGCGCCAACGTCGCCGGGCTGCCGTCGTACCCGAGCCGCTGGCCGCGCAAGGAACTCGACTTCATCCTCTACGGCAACGGCATCGTGCCGAAGGCGTTCGACATCCCCGTGGTTCCGCTCTCCGACCACCTGCCGCTGGTGTTCGATTTCGAGATCGACCCCGAGGTCCTCGGCGCCGGCAAGACCCGGGCAGCCGCCTCCGCGTGAACCCGCGCACGGGCGCATAATCGGGCATCGTCCGCAGACAGGTGTCGCAAACGATGTCGAGCCCCCCGAAACACTGGCGTCTTGAGATCGACGCCGACCGGATCGCCTGGCTGACCTTCGACCTCGCCGGCAGCGGGACCAACACGCTCGGCAGCGGGCCGATGCAGGAGCTCGACGTCCTCCTCGGCGAGGTCGAATCCGCGCAGCCGCTGGCGCTCGTGATCCGCTCCGCCAAGGAAGGCGGTTTCGTCGCCGGCGCCGACATCACGGAGTTCACCGGTCTCGGCGACGAGGCGCAGGCCTACGAGCTGGTGCGCAAGGGGCAGCGCGTCTTCGACCGTATCCAGTCCCTGCCGATGCCGACGGTCGCGGCGATCCACGGGTTCGCCCTCGGCGGCGGCCTCGAGCTGGCGCTCGCCTGCGACTACCGGGTCGCCGCCGACGACGCAAAGCTCAACCTGGGCCTGCCGGAGGTCATGCTCGGCATCCACCCGGGCTTCGGCGGCACGGTGCGCACGCCGCAGCTCATCGGCGCACCCGCGGCCCTCGACCTGATGCTGACCGGCAAGTCACTGCGCGGCAGCGAGGCCCTGAAGGCGGGGCTCGTGGACCGGCTCGTGCCGCGCGAGGAGCTGGCCACGGCCGCCCGGGAGATGGCGCGCGAAGCACCTGCGCCGCGGCGCCCGCCGCTGGCCCAGCGCGCGCTCTCGTGGCCGGTCGTGCGCGGCTTCGTCGCGGCCCAGGCCCGAAAGCAGGTCGCGAGGCGCGCGCGGCGGGAGCATTACCCGGCGCCCTACGCAATCCTCGATCTCTTCGAACGCCATGGCGCCGCGGGCAGCGCGGCCTACGAGGCCGAGGCCCGCTCCATCGCGAAGCTGTTCCTGTCCGACCAGTCGCGCAACCTCGTGCGCGTGTTCTTCCTGCAGAACCGCATGAAGGCGCTCGGCGGCAAGTCGGCTCGCAAGGTCAGCCACGTGCACGTCGTCGGCGCGGGCGTCATGGGCGGCGACATCGCCGCCTGGTGCGCGTCCCGCGGCCTCACGGTGACGCTGCAGGACCGCGAGATGAAGTACGTCGAGCCCGCGCTCGCGCGGGCACGCGAGTTCTTCGCCAAGCGCGCCCGTGACCCCGCCAAGGCGGCGGAGATGGCGGCGCGCCTCGTGCCGGACGTCGAGGCGGCCGGCGTGCCCCGGGCGGACATCGTCATCGAGGCGATCTTCGAGAACGCCGACGCGAAGCGCGCGCTTTACGCGAAGCTCGAGCCGCGCATGAAGCCGGAGGCGATCCTCGCGACCAACACGTCGAGCATCGTCCTCGAGGAGCTCGCGCGCGGGCTCGCGGATCCCGGCCGGCTCGTGGGGCTGCACTTCTTCAACCCGGTGGCGAAGATGATGCTGGTGGAGATCATCCGCTCGACGGGGACGCGCGACGCGGTGGTGGAGGACGCGCTGGCCTTCACGCGCCGGCTCGACAAGCTGCCCCTGCCCTGCCGCAGCTCGCCGGGCTTCGTGGTGAACCGCGTGCTGATGCCCTACATGACCGAGGCGATGCTGGCGGCGGACGAAGGCGTGCCGCTCGCGCTGATCGACCGCGCCGCGGTCGAGTTCGGCATGCCGATGGGGCCGATCGAGCTTGCCGACACCGTCGGCCTGGACGTGTCCTCGCACGTCGGCAAGATCCTCGCCGAGGCCTTCGGCCTGCCGGTGCCTCGCGGAACCGCGGAACTCCTCGCCGCCGGTCACGTCGGCCGCAAGTCGGGCCGCGGCTACTACGCCTGGCAGGACGGCAAGCCCGTGAAGCCCGCCGCCGAAGGACGCGTCCCGGACGACCTCACGGATCGCCTCGTGCTGCAGTACCTCAACGAGGCCGTCGCCTGCCTGCGCGAGCGCGTGGTCGAGGACGGAGACCTGCTCGACGCGGGGATGATCTTCGGCACCGGCTTCGCGCCGTTTCGCGGCGGACCGCTGCACCACGCGCGCGCGCGCGGAGTCCCTGCCATCGTCGCGCGGCTCGAGGAACTCGCCGCGAGACACGGGCCGCGCTTCCGGCCCGATGCCGGCTGGGCGACGATCGCGGACCGCCGCTAGGGCTATGATAGGATTCGCGCGCGCGATGGGGCCGGTGCCCTGGACGGACGCGCACAGAGATGGCTGAGGACAAGCCGGTAGAACTCGAAGTGCTGCGCAGCTTCAGCCCGCTCGACGGCCTGAAGCGCGAGAACCTGCATGCGCTCGCCCGCAAGACGCGCCTGCAGGAGCTCGACGCCGGACGCGTCCTGTTCAAGGAAGGCGAGTCGGACAAGCGCACGATCTACCTCGTCGGCGGCGAGATCGAACTGCGCGTCGGGGACCGCACGGTCTCGATGCTGCGCGCGGGCACGCCGGAAGCGCGCATCGCCATCGCTCCCGGCCAGCCGCGGCGTTTCACGGCGCGCGCCCTCTCCGACATCACCTACGTGGCGATCGATTCGGACCTGCTCGACGTCATGATCACCTGGGACCAGACCGGTTCCTACGAGGTCAGCGAGATCTCCGGCGGCACCGGCGCCGACGCGGACGACTGGATGACCGTGCTGCTGCAGACGAAGGCCTTCCATCGCATACCGCCCGCGAACCTGCAGGCCCTGTTCATGCGCATGCAGCACGTCGCCTGCCGTGCCGGCGAGGTGGTCATCAAGCAGGGCGACGACGGCGACTATTTCTACGTGATCACCAAGGGCTCCGCGGTCGTGACGCGGGAGACGCCGATGAACCGCGACGGCCTCAAGCTGGCCGAGCTCGGCGTGGGCGAGTCCTTCGGCGAGGAGGCGCTGATTTCCGACGCCAAGCGCAACGCCACCATCACCATGCAGACCGACGGCGCGCTCGTGCGCCTCGGCAAGGAAGACTTCAAGGAACTGCTCAACGAGCCGTTGCTGCACTGGGTGGACCTCGCGCACGCGCGCGAGCTGGTCGGCCGCGGCGCGAAGTGGCTCGACGTGCGACTGCCTTCCGAGTTCGAGACCTTCCACCTGGACGACGCCCTGAACGTCCCGCTGTACTTCATCCGCCTCAAGGTGAAGACGCTGGATCCCAAGACGCCGTACATCGCGGTCTGCGACACCGGCCGGCGCAGTTCCGCCGCCGCCTTCCTGCTCTCCGAGCGGGGCTTCGACGCGTACTGCCTGCAGGGCGGGATGAGCGGAAACCAGCTCGGGCCGGAGTGAGGAAATGAAGGGGTCAGACCCCTTCATATTCGCAGTGACCGGCGGTCGAGCTGAATCGCACCTTCACGAATATGAAGGGGTCTGACCCCTTCATTTCACATCGTGTGCGTCGCCTTGTCCCCGCCAAGTGCGCCGGCAAGATAGGACTCGATCTTCTTCTGCGTGGCGCCGCGGTCCTGCTCGCTGAACTGCACCCCGATGCCCGCCGTGCGCTTGCCCTGCGCACCCTTGGGCGTCAGCCAGATCACGCGGCCGGCCACCGGCAGCTTCTCCTCCTCGCCCATGAGGTTGAGGAGCATGAAAACCTCGTCGCCCAGCCGGTAGCTGCTGTTGGTCGGGATGAAGAGGCCCCCGTTCTTCACGAACGGCATGTAGGCGAGGTAGAGCGCGCTCTTGTCCTTGATCGTCAGCGTCAACAGGCCGGGCTTGGTGGATGGCGCGCGCATTTTCAACCCGATGCCCCCCCGGATCTTCGCGCCGGCGTGCCGAGCAGCCCCGCCAGCGAAACCGCAAGCCCCTCGAATAGCAGCTGCGCGTTGAGTGAACCGCCGACCTGGCGGCGCGCATCGCGCAACTGATCGAGCAGGCGATAACCCGCCCGTATCTTCCTGTCGACGGCGGGCGCCTGCAACCATGGTAAACGATTATTGTTAACCGGATCACTCCGGGCCGCGGCCGCCTTGAGGCTGCGCGTCAGCCAGCTTTCCAGCCAGGCGATGCGGGCCGCCGGGGCATTCCGGGCGCAGGCTTCGGCAAAAGCGACGACGTCGAGCCTGCCGTCGATCGCGGCGGCGATGGCACTCCTCATTTCGGCATCCAGGGCGCCCAGCCCTTCCTGCGCATGGTCGGCGGCGAGGAACGGGGCCCCGCCTGCGAGTTCGAGCAGCGCCGGCCAGGCTTCACTGGCCGACCGCGCCGCCAGCCAGTCGAGCGCCTCGCGTTCCCCGGGAAGCGGCAGGCGGACGCGCGTGCACCGGCTCGCCACGGTCCGCGGCATGCGGTCGATGCGACCTGCGGCCAGCAGGAGATAGGTCTCCGGCGCCGGCTCCTCGAGGGTCTTCAGGAGGGCATTGAAAGCCTTGGTATTCATGGCCTCGGCAGGCGCCAGGATCGACACCTTCGCGCCTCCGCGATAGCTGCGCATCGCGAGCGACTGCGACAGCGCGCGGACCTGGTCGATGCTGATCTCCTTCTTGTCGGGCAGCACGCCGACCCACCGGAAATCGGGGTGGCTGCCGGCCAGTAACAGGCGACAGTCCGCGCACTTGCCGCACGCGCCGCCTGCTGCCGGCGACCGGCACAGGAGGCGCGCACCCAGCCAGGCCGCGATCTCAGGCTGCCCGGCGCCGGGGCTGCCTGCCAGCAGGAGGCCATGGGGCAGGCGGCCCTGGTCCTGAAGGGCCCCGAGACGCTCCCGGATCGGCGCGAGCCAGGGCACCTGCGCCCGGTCGAGCAACGGGCCCATCGGCGGCGCGGCCGAGACGTCCGGATCCTGCGCGGCCTCCGTCATGGTCGACGCGGATCCCCTTCGAGGACCGCATCCAGCAACGCGGCGACGCTCGCCGCCACCTCGCCCTCCGCACGCGTCGCATCGACGACCCGCACGCGCTGCGGTTCCCGGGCTGCGATCGCCAGGTACGCGGCACGCACGCGATCGAAGAACCCGGCGTCCTCCGCCTCGATCCGGTCCTGCCCGGCGCCCCGCCCCGCCAGGCGTGCGTTCGCGACCGTGGCCGGAACGTCGAAAATGACCGTCAGGTCCGGTTCGATGCCGGGATGGGCAATGCCGGCGAGCGCACGGATCCAGCCCGGGTCGACGCCGCGACCTCCACCCTGGTACGCCTCGGTGGCGTCCGTGAAACGGTCGCAGAGCACGCAGCGGCCGGCCGACAGCGCCGGACGGATCACCTCCGCGACGTGGTTCGCCCGGGCCGCGAACATCACCAGCAATTCAGTGGTCGCGTCCACGCTGCCGTGCCCGGGTTCCAGCACGATCCTGCGCAGCTGCTCGGCGAGCGGCGTCCCGCCCGGCTCCCGCGTCACCACGGGCTCGACGCCCCGCTGGCGAAGGTGCGCGGCGGCGCGGGCGATCTGCGTCGTCTTGCCGACGCCCTCCGCCCCCTCGAACGTAATGAACCGGCCGCGCACGGCTTCAGCGTACCCGAACGCCCCGGGCGCCGCGCAGGTTCGCCAGGTGACGCGCGACGTTCGCGTTGTGCGATTCGAGCGATTCGGCAAAGTAGTGGCGACCGTCGCCGAGGCCGGTCGCCACGAAGTACAGGAAACGCGTGGTGGCCGGCCGCGTCGCCGCGTCGAGCGCTTCGCGACCGACCAGCGCGATCGGGGTCGGGGGCAGCCCGGCGCGCGTGTAGCTGTTGTAAGGCGTGTCCTCGACCAGGTCGCGACGTCGCAGGTTGCCGTCGAATTCCGCGCCGAGCCCGTAGATCACCGACGGGTCGGTCTGCAGACGCATGCCGCGTCGCAGCCGGTTGACGAACACACCGGCGATCAGCGGCCGCTCGTCGGCGGATGCGGTCTCCTTCTCCACCAGCGACGCGAGGATGAGTGCTTCGTAGTCGCTTGCGAGCGGCAGGTCGGGCGCGCGCTTCGACCAGGCGTCGGCGAGTTCGCGTTCCAGGCGTTCGTGCGCCTGCAGCAGCAACGCGCGGTCGCTGGCGCCGCGCGGGAACCGGTAGGTGTCCGGGAAGAAGAGCCCTTCCGGGTGCTTCGCCTGCATCCCGAGGCGCGCCAGCACCTCCGCGTCCGGCAGGTCCGCGAGCTCGGCCTGAATCTGCGGATGAGCCTGGATGGTCGCCAGCGCCTGCCGGAAGGTCCAGCCTTCCGGAATCGTGAGCAGGTGCAGGATGACGTCGCCGGCCACGAACTGCGCGAGCAGCGTCTCGGGCGTCGTGCCCGGCAGCAGCCGGTATTCGCCGGCCTGGATGCGGGTCGCAAGGCCCTCGCGCACGCCGTGACGCAACCAGGTGCGCGGCCGGTCGAGCAGTCCCGCCGCCTCCAGGTCACGGGCGACGGCGCCCAGCGATGCGCCCGGCGGAATCTCGAAGGTGACGGGTTCGACAAGCGACGAGATCGGCGCCTGCAGCCATTGGCGCTCGTACCGGTGCCAGCCGAGCCAGGCCGCGATCACCGCGAGTGCGAGGACCGCGAGCCCCGGCAGCAGCCGCTTCAGGAGCGCGCGAGCCACGCGTTGAACTCCCGGACAGCGGGATCCACGGCTAACGGCCGGCCGTCGAGTGCGCGCACCGGCCAGGCGCCGAGCAGCGCGTTGGTCAGCACCAGGGCCGAGGCCGACTCGACGTCGGCGCGCGACAGCGCGACCTCCGCGACTTCCGCGCCCTGCCCGGCCAGCCACGCGCAGAATGCGCGGCGCATGACCCCCGCCACGCCGCATTCGTCGAGCGCCGGCGTCGCCCATCGCCCGTCGATGCGGGCCAGCAGGTTGGCCTGCGTCGCGCAGATCACGCGGTCGCGGTCATCGCTCATCAGCCCTTCGTCCAGCTCGCCCACCTGCCATTCTGCCCGTGCGAGCACCTGCTCGAGGCGGTTGAGGTGCTTGAGCCCGGCGAGCCGCGGATTCCTGCCGAGGCGCGTGCGGCACCAGCCGACGCGCGCCCCGGTCGAAGCGGCCGCCGGAGCTTCCGGCCAGTCCCAGGCCATGAGGATGCGGCGCGGCGATGCGTGGCGCGGCGGCCGGTACCCGCGCTCCCCGCTGCCCCGGGTCAGCAAGAGCTTCACGACGCAGCGCGGTCCCGTGCAGGCAGCGGCGATCTCGGCGCGCAGCAGCGCAAGGTCGAGGGGCGGAAATCCCAGGCGCCGCGCCCCCTCCGCCAGGCGTTCCAGGTGCCAGTCGAGCAGTCGCGGCCGGCCGTCCGGCACGGCGATCGTCTCGAACAGCCCGTCGCCGTAGTGCAAGCCGCGATCGAGCGGATCGATGCCCTCGGCCACGCGCCCGTCCACGAGCACACGCATCAGGCGGCGCTTCCCAGGGCACGCAGCAGGCCGCGCGCCTTGGCCCGCGTCTCCTCCAGCTCGCGTGCCGGCTGCGAATCCGCGACGATCCCCGCTCCGGCGCGCAGCTCGATCTCCCCCGCCCGGATCGTCATCGTCCGGATCAGGATGTTGAGGTCGAGGCTGCCGTCGAGCGCCAGGTATCCCATCGCCCCCGTGTAGGCGCCGCGGCCCCTGGCCTCCAGCTCGGCGATCAACTGCATGCAGCGCACCTTCGGGCATCCCGTGATCGTGCCGCCCGGGAACAGCGCACGCAGGACGTCGCCCGGTTCCACGTCCTCGCGCAGCCTCCCGCTCACGTTCGAGACGATATGGTGCACGTGCGCGTAACTCTCGACGACCATGAATTCGTCGACGCGGACCGTGCCGGGCTCGCAGAGACGGCCCAGGTCGTTTCGCTCCAGGTCTATCAGCATGACGTGCTCGGCCTGTTCCTTCGCGCTCCCGGTCAGTTCGGCGATGGCCCCGGCGTCGCCCCCACCGAGTCGGGGCCGCGTGCCGGCGATCGGACGGGTATCCACCTGCCTGCCGCGCACGCGCACCAGGCGTTCCGGCGAGCTGGACAGCAGGTCGAAACCCGGCAGGCGCGCCAGCCCCGCGAAGGCCCCCGGGTTGGCTTTTCGCAGGCGGCGGTAGAGGCCCGCCGCGCTCCCCCCGGCCGGCATCGACACGCGCCAGCTGCGGGCCAGGTTCGCCTGGTACACGTCACCCGCCGCGATGTGCTCGAGCGCCCGGCGGCAGGCCTCCAGGTAGTGTTCCGGATCATCCTCCACGATGGCGGCTGCAATCGGGTGGGTTGCCTCGTCGGTCAGCGGCCGGCAGTCCGCAAAATCGGCCGCCAGCCGCCGCACGGCCGCCACGGCACCCGGTTCGCCGATCGCGACGCAGCCGCCGGTCTGGTGATCGAGCAGGATCGCCGCGGACATCCGCACGGCGCAGGCCACGAGCTCCAGCGGCGATTCCGGAAGTTCGAGGGTCGGTTCGATTTCGCCGGCCAGCTCGTAGCCGAGGTAAAGGAACCAGCCCCCCGCGAATGGCCAGGGAACCGGCGGCGGCGGCCCGCGTTCCGCGCGCCACCAGGCGTTCAGGCGGGCGCAAAAGCGGTCGCCCTCGCCCGGTCCGGCCAGGCGCCCCTGGCGATCGAGCTCGAGCCGGGACCCCGGCGCAGCCAGCAGCAGGCTGTAGCGGCCGAGCGCGCCGCCGGTCGCGGCGCTGTCGAGAAAGGCGGGATAGAAATCCGGATGGCCGGCGTGGAGGGCGAGCAGCCGTTCCGAGGCATCGGCGACGGCCGGGAGTTCGACCAGCACGGGTTTCCGCGGCGTCATGCCGGCCGGGCCCGGGTCAGCGCAACGCGCGGAAAACCAGCGTCCCGTTGGTGCCGCCGAAGCCGAAGGAGTTGCTGACAACCGTGTCGATCTTCATCGGCCGCGCCGTGTGGGGCACGTAGTCGAGGTCGCATCCCTCGTCCGGCTCGTCCAGGTTGATGGTCGGCGGCGCCACCTGGTCGCGGATGGCGAGCACGCTGAAGATGCCCTCGACCACGCCCGCGGCGCCCAGCAGGTGCCCGGTCATCGACTTCGTGCCGCTGACCGCCAGGCGGGCCGCATGCGGTCCGAACGCGTTCTTGATGGCGATCGTCTCCGCCAGGTCGCCGAGGGGCGTCGAGGTCGCGTGCGCGTTCACGTGCTGGACTTCGTCCGCGTTGATGCCGGCATCCCGCAGGCTGTTCTCCATGGACAGCCGCGCCCCGGCGCCGTCGTCGGGGGGCGCCGTGATGTGGAAGGCATCACCGCTCATGCCGAATCCGACCAGTTCCGCGTAGATTCGCGCACCACGCTTCCTGGCGGACTCATATTCCTCGAGGACCATCGCGCCCGCGCCGTCTCCCATCACGAAGCCGTCCCGGCCGCGGTCCCAGGGCCGGCTCGCCTTGCCGGGCTCGTCGTTGCGCGTCGACAGGGCGCGCGCCTGGCTAAAGCCGCCGAGGGCGGTCGGCGTCTGCGCCATTTCCGCGCCGCCGGCGACGACGACGTCCGCGTCGCCGTACTGGATCGTGCGCATGCCGATGCCGATCGCATGCGTCGAGGTCGTGCAGGCCGTGATCACCGCGAGATTCGGCCCCGTGATGCCGTACATGATCGACAGGTGCCCGGAGATCATGTTCACGATCGATGCCGGGATGTAGAAGGGCGAGATCTTCTTCGGCGTCCGCGTCTCGAGGTACTTGCCGTAGTTCTCCTCGATCGTCGCGAGGCCACCGATGCCGGCGCCCATGACCAGGCCGATGCGCGCGCGGTTGGCGTCGGTCACCTCGATCCCGGAATCCGCGATCGCCTGGACGCCCGCCGCGACGCCGTACTGCATGAACAGGTCCATGCGGCGCGCTTCCTTGGCAGGCATGTACTTCGACACGTCGAAATCCGGAATGCTGCCCGCGATCGTGCACGGAAAGGCGGTCACGTCGAAACGCGTGATCGGCCCGATGCCGCTCCTGCCCGCGAGCGCCGCGGACCAGCTGTCCGCGACGGTGTTGCCGAGCGGCGAAAGCATGCCGAGACCCGTGACGACGACGCGCCGCTTGCTCAAGGGGCAGACCTCAGGCCGGGGGACGGCCATCGCGCGCGGAGCCCCGGCCGCCGGGCCGGGACTCGCGCCGGAATGGCATCAGGACTTGGACTGGTGCTGGACGATGTAATCGATCGCCTGCTGCACCGTGGTGATCTTCTCGGCATCCTCGTCAGGAATCTCGGTCTCGAATTCCTCTTCGAGCGCCATCACGAGCTCGACGGTATCCAGTGAGTCGGCACCCAGGTCGTCCACGAAGGACGCGTCGCTGGTGACTTCCTCGTCCTTCACCCCGAGCTGCTCGGCGACGATCTTCTTGACCCGTTCTTCTACTGTGCTCATCGGTTTGATGTCCCTCACCTTGTGATGCCCATGGCGGCACGAGCCCGCTGGGGGTCGCCATTCTATGCCACGGACCCCCCACTGGCTACCAGAAACCTTTGTTACATGCTGTTTCTCATGGCTTTTTCAGGCCATATGCATCCCGCCATTGACGTTCAAGGTCTCGCCCGTGATCCAGGCCGCGCCCGGGCCGGCGAGAAAACAGACGGCTTCGGCAATGTCTGCAGGCAGCCCGAGGCGCCCCAGCGGAATCTGGGCCGCCAGTGCGCTGCGCTGCGCCTCCGGGAGTCCCCGCGTCATGTCGGTGTCGATGAAGCCGGGCGCCACGACGTTGACCGTGATGCCCCGCGAGGCGACCTCGCGGGCGAGCGAACGGGTGAACCCGCCGATGCCGGCCTTGGCGGCGCAATAGTTCGCCTGGCCAGGATTGCCGATCAGACCCACGACCGAGGCGATGCTGATGATGCGTCCCTTGCGCGCCTTCATCATGCCGCGCAGCACCGCCTTGCTGAGCCGGAAGACCGATCCCAGGTTTGTTGAGATCACCGCGTCCCAGTCCTCAGGCTTCATCCGCAGCAGCAGCGTGTCGCGCGTGATGCCCGCGTTGTTCACGAGGATCGTCACCGCCCCTTCGCGCGCTTCGATCGCCGCGACCGCCGCCTCGCACGCGGCCCCGTCCCCGACGTCCAGCGCCAGGCCGCGCCCGGTGCCGCCCGCCGCCGCGAGCGCGGCATCGATGGCCGCGACGCCGGTCGGCCCCGTTGCGGTACCGACGACCGTCGCCCCCCGGGCGGCCAGCGCCAGGGCGATGGCCTGCCCGATGCCGCGCGAGGCGCCTGTCACCAGCGCGACCTCTCCCTGCAAGGATCCCGTCGTCATGCGTCCTCGCTTTCCGCGGCGGTGCGCGCGGCCTGCAGCGACTCCGGCGAATCGACGGCATGGAGCACGAGCTCGCGCCCGCCCGGCGCGCGCCGGGCCAGGCCCTGCAGGACCTTGCCGGGACCGCACTCGACCAGCATCCGCACGCCCTCCCCGACCATCGCGGCCACGATAGCCGACCAGCGGACCGGATTGAACAACTGGCGGTACAGGCCTTCGCGGATGGAGGCGGCATCCGTGTACAGGCCGGCGTCGAAGGCGTGCACGCGCAGTGTGGGCGGCCGGAGCTCGATCGCGGCGAGGCGCTCACGCAGCGCCTCCGCCGCCGGCTTCATGAGCGCGCTGTGGGACGGCACCGAGACCGGCAGCAGCACCGCCCGCTTCGCGCCGCGCGCCTTGCAGGCCTCGATGGCTCGCGCCACGGCGCCCGCTTCGCCGGCTATGACCAGCTGGCCCGGCGCGTTGTAGTTGACCGGCTGCACGACGGAGCCCTGCCCGGCCTCCGCGCAGGCGGCCTCGATCGCCGCGTCCTCGAGACCGAGGATGGCCGCCATCGCGCCCGTTCCCGCCGGCACGGCACGCTGCATCGCCTCGCCGCGAAAGCGGACCAGCCCGATCGCCGCCGCGAAGTCGATCGACCCGGCGGCCACGAGCGCGCTGTATTCGCCGAGGCTGTGGCCCGCCAGGACCGCAGGCGCCGGCCCGCGGTGCCGCGTCCACGCGCGCCAGGCGGCCACCCCGGCAGCCAGCATCGCCGGCTGGGTCCGCTCGGTCTCCGACAACCGGTCCTCCGGCCCCTGCTGGCAGAGCGCCCACAGGTCGTAGCCCAGTACGGACGAGGCCTCGGCGAAGGTCTCCTGCACGACGGGCTCGGCCGCCGCGAGCGCCGCCAGCATGCCCACGGACTGCGAGCCCTGGCCCGGGAACATCATTGCCAGTTTCAAGGCGCACTCCCCTGCGAACGAGAAGCCGGATTATAGGTTGAGCGCGGCTTCACACTGCGCGACTGTCGCGGCGGCCCGGCGCGGGTGACCTGTTATCATCGGGCCCGGCCTGGAGAATCGCATGATGCTGATTTCACGACGCCAATCGGGTTTCACGCTGATCGAGATCATGGTCGTGCTGGTGATCATCGCGATCCTCGGCGCGCTGATCGCGCCCCAGATCCTGGGCCGCGTGGACGAGGCGCGCATCACGGCCGCCAAGCAGGACATCCGCACGCTCGGCACCGCCCTCGATTTCTACAAGATGGACAACTTCCGGTATCCGACGACGGACCAGGGCCTGGTGGCGCTCGTGCAGAAGCCGGACGACCCCTCCGTGCGGAACTGGCGCGCGGGCGGTTACCTCAAGTCCACGACGGTCCCCAAGGATCCCTGGGGCAACGACTACCGCTACCTGCAACCGGGCAGCAAGGGCGGGGACTACGACCTCTATTCGTTCGGCGCCGACGGCGAGCTGGGCGGCGAAGGCGCCGACGCCGACATCGGCAGCTGGAATCTCGAGTGATCGACTGAAGGCTCGCGGCGATGCCGTTCGCCCGTTCGCGTTGCGCCATGCGCGGCATGACGCTGATCGAGATCCTCGTCGTGGTCCTCATCATCGGCATCCTGGCGGCCCTGGCGACGCTGTCGATCGGCCTGCTCGGCGAGGACCGCGAGATCGAGGACGAGAGCGCGCGGATCGCCGACGCCATCGCCCTGCTCCAGGAACAGGCCCAGCTCGAAGGCCGCGACTACGGGCTCCTGCTGGAAACCGCGCGCTACGAGTTCCAGCGCTTCGACGCCTTCGAGCAGCGCTGGGCCGCGGTGGAAGGCGACCCGGCGCTGCGCGCGCGGGAGCTGCCGCCCGACCTCGCCTTCGAGCTGCACCTCGAGGGCCGCGCCATCCTGCTGCGGCGCGAGCCGGTGCAGGATGCGCGCCTGCCCCAGCTGGTCGCCTGGGGCAGCGGCGACATGACACCGTATCGGCTGGCGGTGGTCCGCCAGGGCGGCGGACGGGTCACCCTGGTCGGCGCGGCCGACGGCAGCATCGAGATCGTGCGCGGCGATGAGCAGCGCTGACCAGCGCGGCTTCACGCTCGTCGAGGTGGTCGTCGCACTCGCGATCACCGCCATCGGCATGCTGGCCGTCTTCAAGACCATCGGCGACACCGCGCACAACGTCACCGACCTGCGCGACCGGACGTTCGCGTCCTGGATCGCGGACAACCGGATCACGGAGATCCGGATTTCCGGCGAGATGCCGTCCGTCGACGAGACGGCCGGCGAGATCGAGTTCGCCGGGCGCCGCTGGCACTGGGTCACGAAGGTCTCCCAGACGCAGGTCCAGGGGCTGCGCCGCATCGACGTCACGGTGCGTCGCGACGAGGATCCGGAAGGCGCTTCCCTGGCGGCGCTCGCGGGTTTCGTCGGCGCGACTGCCACGGCCTCCCCGCCCGCCGGCGCGGATTGGCATGCGTACGGCAATCCCGGCGGGCCCGGCGACGAAGACGAGGACGGGGAAGTCGATCCCGGAGATGGCGGGGACGAGGAGTTCGACGATGGCGGAGACGCCGAATGACCGGCCGGCGCCGCGCGCGGGGATTCACCCTGCTCGAGATCCTGGTGGCGATGGTGATTCTCGCCGTCATGGGACTCATGGCCTACCGCGGGGTCAGCGAGGCGCGCGTCGCCGTCGCCAACGCGGAAAGCCACCTGGAGCGCCTGCGCGCGGTCCAGCGCAGCGTGCAGCTGATGGTGACCGACTTCCGGACCCTGACGCGTCGCCCGGTCCGGGAACCGATCGGTGACGGGCAGCGGGCGACGCTGCTGCGCGACCCGAACTCGGTGGCGCTGGTCGAGCTGTCGCGCGGCGGCTGGCCGAACGGCGCGGGCACGCCGCGCGGTACGGCACAGCGCGTCGTCTACCGCGTCGAAGACGGCAAGCTGCTGCGCGAGCACTGGGCGGTGATGGATGCGACGCTCTCGACGCCGCCGGTACGGCGCGAGCTGCTCGCGGGCGTGGAGCGCGTCGAGATCCGGTACCTGACCAGCGGGCGGGAATGGATCGCCGACTGGCCGCCGTTCAACAACACCGCGGACCTCGGTTTCTACATGCGCCCGGTCGCCATCGAGCTGACGCTCGTGCTCACCGACTTCGGCGAGATCCGGCGCATCGTGGAGGTGCCGGGATGAGGCGGCAACGCGGCGTCGCGCTCATCACGGCGATCGTGCTCGTCGCCATCGCCACGATCCTGGCCGTGCACATCGGCACGCGTGCGGCGCTCGATCTCCGGCGCACGGCCGGACTGGTCGCGCTGAACCAGGGCTGGCACGTGGCGCTGGGGGCGGAGGCCTGGGCCGCCGAAGTGCTGAGCGACGATCTCGAGGATTCCGAGACCGATCACCTGGCGGAGGCGTGGGCGCAGCCGCTGCCGGGCCTGCCGGTCGACGGCGGCGAGCTGCGCGGCGCGCTCGAGGACATGCAGGGCCGCTTCAACCTCAACAACCTGATCGACGAGAATCGCGTCCCGGACGACGCGGGCATCGCCCGCTTCGAGCGGCTGCTGCTGCTGGTCGGCGCGCAGCCGCGCTGGGCGCGGATCATGGCGGACTGGCTCGACGAGGACACGGTGCCGGGCATCCCCGAAGGCGCGGAGGACAGCACGTATCTCTCGCAGAATCCGCCCTATCGCGCCGCGAACGGGATCGTGGCCACGACCACCGAGATGATGTCCCTGCCGGGCATGACGCGCGAGGAGTTCGAGCGCATCCGCCCCTACGTCACCGCGCTGCCGGTCGGCACCGCGATCAACCTCTGCACCGCCAAGGCGCCGGTGCTCGCGGCGCTCGTCGAGGGCGGCACGGATTTCGGCGACGCGGAGCTGTTGGCCGCGAACCGGCGCGACGGCTGCTTCCCGACGCGCGCCGACCTGCAGGCGACGCTCGACGCCGCGGCCTGGCTCGCCCTCGAAGGATCCGTGTCGGAGCGCAGCGACTGGTTCCGCGCGGTGACGGCCGTGCGTATTGGCACCTCCGAACTCACGCTGTACAGTCTCATCGAGCGCAACGGGCCAAACGCCGTCCGGACCGTGCTGCGCTCGACCGGCACCGAGTAGCCCGCATGAACCAGTTCCTCGTCCTCAGGCTCGCAACACCGATCAGCTGGGTGATCGTCGGCGCCGACGGCGGCCGCCTCGGACCCGTTGCGACCGGCGACTTCGCGGACGCTGCACCGGTCGCCCGTGAGCGGCAGGTCGCCGTGATCGCGCCCGGCTCGAGCGTGACGCTGGCGCGGCCGGAACTTCCGGTGCGCGCGGGCAGCAAGATTGCGCAGGTCGTGCCCTATGCCATGGAGGAGTCGCTGGCCGGGGAGATCGAGCAGTTCCACTTCGCGGTCGGCGCAACCGACGAATCCGGCGCGACGGAAGTCGCCGCCGTGCGCCGTGAGGAGCTGCGCGGCTGGCTCGATGCGCTCGCCGCCGCAGGCATCGAGCCGGCATCCGTGGTGCCCGACACGCTGTCCGTCCCGGACAACCCCGGCAAGACCGTCGTGGTCATCGATTCCGGCCAGCTGCTGGTGCGCGCGCCGGGCAGCCTGCCGGTCGCCCTGGATGCGGAGCCGCTCACGGAAGCCTTCGCGCTCGCCGGCCTGGAGGGCGAGGATCGCCACGTGCAGCTCTACGTGTCGCAGCAGGACTGGCAGCGTTCGCGCGAAATGATCGAGGCCCTGCGCGAAGTGACGGGCAGCCTCGATCTGCAGGTCCTGCCTGACGGCGCGCTGCCGTTGCTCGCCGCCGGCGCGGTGCGCCCGGGGGCGCTCTCCCTGCTGCAGGGCGAGTTCGCGCGCCGCACCGGCTGGCGCGCCGAGTGGCAGCGCTGGCGCGTCGCGGCCTTGCTGGCGATCGCCGCCTTCGTGCTTCATGTCGGCACGCTGTCCTACGAACTGGTCAGCCTGCACGCCGAGCAGCGTCGTCTCGACGCCGCCATCGAACAGGCCGCACGCGTCGCGATGCCCGACGTCGAGCGGATCGAAGACGCGCGTACGCAGGTCGAACAGCGGCTCCGCGGTGCCGCCGGCAATGATCCGCGTGGACTGCTCGCGCAGCTTGCCGCGGTGGGCGGTGCGCTGGCCGGCGCGCCGGGACCGCGGGTCGAGTCGCTGGGCTGGCGCGATCACGCGCTGGAGCTCGGCCTCGTGGCGCCGGACACCGATTCGATCGCGCGTTTCGCGCAGGGTATCGCCGAGCGCGGCCTGGCCGCCGACGTCGCCTCGACCTCGCAGGCCGAACAGGGCATCAGGGCCCAGGTGCGCATCGGCGCCGAGGCGGCCGAGTGACGCTGCGCGACTGGTACCGCGGTCTCTCGGCCCGCGAGCAGCGCACGGTGCTGTGGGGCGGCGTGGCGGCGTCGGTGCTGCTGGTCGCGGCGCTGCTCTGGCAGCTCGGCGCCTCGGTCACCGCGATGCAGGAGCGCGTGGATCGCCGCCGGCAGGACCTCGCGTTCATCGAGGCGGCGACCCCGGTGCTGCAGGCCATGCCGGCGGTGCGCCCCGGCGAATCGCTGTCGATCGCCGTCGATCGCATGGCGCGCGAGGGCGGGCTCTCCGGGCAGCTCGCGGGCACCGAGCCTGCCGCCAACGGGGCGCTGCGCGCACGCTTCACGGCCGCCCCGTTCGATTCGCTGATGCTGCTGCTCGCGCGCCTGCAGAAGGAGCGCGGGGCGCAGGCCGATACGGCCAGCGTGTCGGCCACCGATGCTCAGGGCCTCGTCGACGCGACGATCGTCATCCGCGGTCCCTGAATCGATGTCCAGGCGGGTCGTGTACGTCGCGGCGGGTCTTGCCGCATTCCTGGTCTTCCTGGTCGCGCTGGTGCCCGCCAGCCAGCTGGCGCGGCGTCTGCCGTCAGGCCTCGCCCTCGAAGGCGTGTCCGGCACGATCTGGTCGGGGAAGGCGCGATCACTCGCGGTCGAAGGGCACCCGCTCGGTGCGCTGCGCTGGTCCTGCCGGCCCTGGCGTCTGCTCGTGCTGGAATGGTCCTGCACCATCGGCCTGCAGCCGCCGGGCGGCGAAGTGACCGGCGAGTTCTCCGGCGGCTTCGGCGGCGACCTCGTCGGGCGCGACATCCGCGGCAGCGCGCCGATCAGCAACTTCGAGGGCATCGCGACGCCGAGGGGCTGGACCGGCACCGTCGAACTGGACCTCGACGAGCTGCGGGTCGCGGCGCGCCGGCCGCAGTCGGCGACGGGCACGTTGCACCTGCGGGCGCTGCGCGGCCCGGGACCCCGCGGTGAGCCGCTGGGCGATTTCGAGCTGGTGGTCGGCGAAGGATCCGTCGGCGGCGCGACCCTGAACGGCCGTTTGCGCGACCTGGGCGGGCCGCTGCACGTTCGCGGCGCCGTCGAACTCTTCGAAGACGGGCGCTACCTGCTGCGCGGCGACACGGCGCCCGGGCCGGGCGCCGGGCCTGCGATCTTCGACACGCTTGGATTCCTCGGGCCGCCCGATCGCAAGGGCCGGCGCCCCTTCACCATCGAAGGCACCCTCTGAAGGGACGAAGCGGGAAAAAGGGGACGCACCCCTTTTGCGCCCTCGCCCCTCACCAGTCCACGCATTCCGTTCGCTAAAGGGGTGCGTCCCCTTTTTCCTTTTTCCTCCGTCAGATCTCTCGCCAGGCGTCGAGCAGCGGGAAATAGAGGCCGACGCGCAGCGGCCGATCGGGTTCGAGGCTTCGCATCGCTGCGGCGTAACGCTCCAGCTGGGCGCGATAGCGCTCGAGTTCGCGGTCCAGGAAGGCCTCGCGGTCACCGCCTTCATGACGGCTGGTCTTCCAGTCGACGATCCAGCGCACGCCGTCGGCGTCCACGAAGCTGCGGTCGATGCGCAGGCTCTGGATGGCGCCGTCGATCTTCGCGGTGATCGCCAGCTCGCCGCTGGACTGCAACGCCGCCGGATCGAGCAGCCGCCCCGCCAGTTCGCTGCGAAGGAACCCGTCGATGGCCGCCTGCGTGCGCGCCAGTGCGTCCGGCAGGTGCGCCTCGTCCACGCCCGCGTCACGCAGCAACCGGCGCCATGCGCCTGACCGTCCCTCGAGCGCGCTCCGCGGCAGGCCGTGGCGGGCCAGCCGGTCCAGCTCGAGGTGCACCGCCTCCCCGACGGCCTTCGCGATTGCGCCTGCCCAGTCGAATTCAGGGCGCACCGACTCTTCCGTCGCGCCGAGGATCCGCATGACCGGCGCAAGGGGCGGCGCCTCCGGTTCCGGAGCCCGCCAGTCGAGCGGCAGCCTCGCGAGCGGCGGCGCCGTGAGCCGCGGACGCGATGACGGGCCTGATGTCGCTGCCGCAGGCGGCCGTACAACCCGCGCGCGCTCGAATTCCGCTTCCAGCAGCGGCCAGAAGAAGCGCAGGAGGCTGCCGGCGGGCGGCGGACGGAGCTGCTCGACACCCGCTTTCACGCGGGTCCGGACGCTGCCCACCAGGTGCAGGATCCGGCGCGCCCGAGTCACGGCGACATAGGCGACCCTGCCGAGCTCGAGCTCGGCACGCTCCGCCTCCAGCCCGCGCATCCACGACTCGAGGCCGTCCGCCGCGCCCTCGTCCTCGGCCGATTCGCTGCGGCTCGCCAGGACGACGCCGCGCTGACCGGGCGCGGTCGCCAGCGTCGTCCAGTAGAGCAGCCGGCGATCGCCTGCCGGTGAAGCACGTTGCAGGTCGGGAACGATCACGACGTCGAACTCGAGTCCCTTGGCCTTGTGGATCGTCATGACCTGCACGGGCGCGTCGTCGCGTCCGACGGGCGAGGCGCGTATCTGCTCGACGGAGGCCTCGATGTCGGAAACTTCCGGCCAGGCCCCGGCTTCCGACTCCAGGCGGTCGAGCGCCCCGAAGAGCAGCTCCGCATTGGCGAGGTCCGAGACATCCTCGACAGTCGCCGGCCCGCCGAGCGCGAGCCACGCGGACTTCAGCCATCCGCCGAGCGATCGCCGGCCGCGGCCGGCGATCGCCGCCTGCAGCACCGCCTGCAGGCGCAGGAGCCGTGCGCGGCCGTCCGGCGACAGGCTCGCGAGCCGCGCCGGATCCGCGACGAGCGACGGAACCGAGGCCTGCGAATCGTCGCCGGCCAGCCCGTGCAGGTCCGCGAGCGTCAGGCCGCACCAGGGCGCGCGCAGGACCGAGAGCCAGGCGGTACGGTCGCCGTCGTGCAGCATGCAGCGAACGAGCGAGACGAGGTCACGCATCGCGGCCCGGTCCGCGAGCGACTCCAGCTCCACGCCGCGGTAGTCGATGCCCGCACGCCGCAAGGCGGCGACGATCGCGGGGAGCGAATTGCGGCCGCGCACAAGGATGGCGATGCTCGGCCGGGCCTCGCCGGCCCCGGGCGCGAGCGCTTCGGCCGCGATGCGCGCGACGGTTTCACCCATCGCGCGTTCGCTTTCGTCGATCAGCGCATGAACGTGGACGCCGTCCCCGGCGTCCGCCTCGTGGGCTGCCTCCGCGGGCGAGTAGCGGACCGCGCCGCGCTCGAAATCGTCCGCGCCCGGCAGCAGGGCGGCTAAGCTCGCGTTGACCCAGTCGACGACCGCACGGCTGGAGCGGAAGTTGCGGCCGAGGCGCAGCGCATCGAGCGCCACTCCGCCGATGCCCTGCTCCGCAGCCTGCAGAAAGAGCGTGACGTCGGCCTCCCGGAAGGCGTAGATGGACTGCATCGGGTCGCCGACGCAGAACAGCGTCCGGCCGTCGCCTGGCTGCCAGCCCGCGAGCAGCAGCGCGAGCAGCTGCTCCTGGGCCGGCGACGTGTCCTGGTATTCGTCCACCAGCAGATGCCGGATCCGGTAGTCGAGGGCGAGCGCGAGCTCGGTCGGGCCATCGTCCTCGCGCAACGCATCACGCGCCGCGGCGGCGACCGCCGGGTGGTCCAGGCTTCCGCGCTCGGCAAACAGCGCGATCAGTTCCGCGACCGCATGCGGCAGGACCGCCAGGAGCGCCTCGATCCGGTCCCACTGGCCGTCGGTGAGAGAGGCCGGAGGCAGCCGCCGCACGCGGACCAGGGCCTGCGCGAAGCCCGCCGCACCGGCGAGCTGCTCGAGTTCGTCCTTCATGTGCTGCTTCAGGGCGGGCCACGGCGGCCCTGCCGAGGCCGCGAGGAACCCCTGCTTCCGGTCCACCGTCTTGCGCACGGCGCCATGCCGGTCGGCCGTCAGCAGCAGGTCGGCTAGCAAGGTCCAGCGCGGCACGGCATCGGCGCGCGCGTCCGGCAGGCCGTCGAACGGGGCCAGCGGCGCGAGCGGGCTTTCCGCGCCGCCTGCAGCGGCCGCCGCGCGCAGGACCGCGAACAGTTCCGGCGAGACGGCGCTGCCGGCCACGGCCCGGATTCGCGACAGCTCGATCTCGAGCGCAGCGCGCAGCAGGCCGTCGATGCCTGCCCGGAGACGCCGGCGGTCCGGCTCGGCCTGCAGCTTGGGCAGCCACACTTCGCGCGTGCCCAGCATGCCCGCCAGCAGCCCGGCGAGCCGGCGGGGTTCGTGGTCGAGCGAACGCGCGAGCCGCATGAGCGGCTCGGCGCGGTCGTCCCCCTGCTCGAGCGCATCGAGCAGGCGCCGTGCGGCCTCGCGGTAGAGGGGCCGGGCGTCATCCACGAGGCTCGCGTCGAGCCCGATGCGCGCCGCCAGCGGCAGCCGCTGGGCGAGCCAGTGATTCAGCCCGTCGATCGTCTGTACGTGCAGCCGTGCCGTGTTGCGCTCGAGGTCCCAGCCGCGCGCGCGGCTGCGCGCAAGCGCCGCCGCAGCGAGCGTGTGCCGCTCCTGCAGGTGCGGCGGCGCACCCGGCTCGAGCGGCCGGGAGGCCGCTGCCAGCGCGTCCAGGATCCGATGCCGCATCTCGGAGGCTGCCTTGCGCGTGAACGTGATGGCGACGATTTCCTCCGGGCTGTCCACCGTCGCCAGCAGGCGCAGGTAGCGCAGCGTCAGCAGGCTCGTCTTGCCCGAGCCCGCCGGCGCCTGGACGATGAAAGACCTGCGCGGGTCGATGGCGGCGCGCCGCGCATCGGCATCGCGCGTGCCGTCAGCCGTCATCGCCCGGCTCCTCGGCAGGCTCGTCACGCGCCGCGGCCGCATCCACCCGGCACAGCCCGCCCAGATGACAGCGGCGGCAGGTGACGCCGGCCAGTTTCGGATCCACGTCGGCCTGTCCGGCGGCGAAGCCGCGCGCCAGCGCCTCGAGCCAGACCCACCAGCGCTCGGTGATCCGCCGCCAGTCGAAGCCCTTCTCGCGGTCCTCGGTCAGCACGAACCGGGACGCCGGCGTGATCCCGTCGAGCACCACCGACTCGTCGCCCACGCCGACCCAGCGCGCGCCTGCGGCCCCGGCCTGCGCGAGCGCGATCGCGGCCGGGCGCGCGGGATGCAGCACGGCGTACAGCGGCAGCTGCGGCGCATCCATGCGTGCGCCCCGCCAGGCAGCATGGCTGGTCGCGCCCGTCTTGTAGTCGAGCACCACCCGTGCCGCACCCTGTGCGTCGACCCGATCGACCCGCAGCCGGAACTCGAGTCCTCCGAGCAGGCCCGCGAGCTCGCGCTCCGTCTCGATCACCGCAAAGGGCTCGCGCCTGCGTTCGAGCTCGAGCAGCGAACCGATGGCACGGACCTGCCAATCGCCTTCCAGCGCGCGGGCCCTCGGTCCCACGACCGCGGGCACGGACTCGGCCATGGCCTCTGCCACGCATGCCGCGACCCGGCGCGTGCAATCGTCCGGCGGCAGCGACAGGAGCCCGGCCTGCGAAGGGAGATCGCGCCAAAACCGCTCCAGTGCGCGATGCAGCACGATCCCGCGCACGCGCCGGTCGATGCCTGCCTCGGGCTCCTCGTGAGATGCGGCACCGAGTCGAAGCTCCGCAAAGGCCCGGAACGGACAGGCCGCCTGCAGTTCGAGCACGCGCGCCCCGCCGGCGGCGCGCGCCTCAGCCAGCGCGGGCGCCGCATCGTCGCCCACTGCCAGGAGCCGGCGGCCCGAATGCTGCAGCATCGCACGCGATGCGCGACCTCGCGCCGGCGCCAGCGCCAGCGCCGGCAGGCTGTCGGGAACGAGCGGCGACCCGTCGACGTCCGCATCGTCTTCGCGCGCGGGCCAGGACATCACCAGCGCATCCGCCCGCCCCTGCCAGGCCCGGACCACGCTCGCTGCCTGGCGCAAGCAGCCCTCCGGCGTGGCCATGGGCATGCCGAGCCGGCGCTGCGCGTCGATCGGCAGGAAAGGATCCACGCGCACAGGACGCGGCCAGGCGGCGGACGTCAGGCCTGCGACCCACAGGCTGTCGAACTCGACCCCGGGATCTTCCCGTTGATCCAGCACGAAGACGGCCGGCTCCCCGCTCTCCGTCTGGAACGGGGTCATCGCAAGGTCGCGCAGCTGGGCAAGTGCCTGCGCCGACGTCAGCGCGCCGGCAATCCCGGCGAGCGCCGCAAACTCGCGCACGAGCTCGCCGAAACGGGACGCCGCCTGCCATTCGGAAGAATCCAGGCTCGCCGCGGGACCCGGCCAGCCCCATGCCGCCAGGCAGCGGCCAAAGCATTCCGCCCACGCGGCCGCATCGCGCCGTGGCGGACCCGCGCAGGCCGCAGCCGCTGCTTCGAGCGTCTCGGCCAGCAGGGGTGCGGAGGCGCGCCGTGCCTCCTGGGCGAGCACGGCGGGTTCCGCCGGGTGGATCCGGCCGTCGCGCCGCAGTCGCACGTCGAGGCGTATGCGTGCTTCACGCTCGACGTCGCCCGGGGCGGCGTGATGGCTGCGCAGCAGTCGCGTCGCCGCACGCCAGTCGCCGTGCCCGAGCGCAAGGCGCAGCGCCTCCAACGCCACCTCGACGACGGGGCGGGCCGTCAGGGCTGGACCGCCGGCGAGGTCGAAGACGCGTTCGCGGGGGGCCCCCGCCATCTCGAGCGACGGCTGCAGCGCGGATTCCAGCGCCCGCTCGAGGCTGCCGCGCTGGCGCTCGAGATCCGGCACGATGATGCCGTGCACGCCGGCGGGGCGCTCGACCAGGCGCTCCTGCAGCCAGGTGATCATCATGGCGCGTTCCGCGTCCGGGTCGGCAGCCTCGTGGCGCCAGCCGCTGCCTCGTCGTTCGGGCACGGCAGGCTGCTGCACGGACCAGCCGCGTCGAGCCAGTGCCGCGAACAGCGCGGACTCCGCCGGCGTAGGCTGCGCGAAGCCGACCAGGAGCAGCGGCGGGCCGGACGGCGGCAGGGCGTCGTCGGCAACCGCGCGCCGCACCAGGTCCGCCGCATCGCAGGCCCCGCGATCCGCAAGTTCACGTTCCACGGCTCGGGACCAGCCGAGGAACACCCGCTGGTCGTGCGTCAGCGGCCAGCGCCCGAGACTCTCGCACGCACCGCCCCAGGCGCGCAGCAACAGCCAGCTGGCGCGTGCCCGGGCCGCGATTCCGGCGGGATCGACCAGGGCCGGAGCGTCGGCGGCGACGCACTGCCGCCAGAGCCAGCGCATGGCGACGGGCGGCAGGGCCACGGGCAACTCCAGGCGCTCCGCCCCGGCACTTCGCCACTCCCGCGCAATCCAGGCGGCCAGCGGAATCACCTGCGCCGTCGGCCAGGCCTCTCGACCGGCCTCGAGCTGGGCACGATCGTGCAGGCGGCGCAGGATCCGCGCCTGGCGCAGGTCCGCAGTCAGGATCAAGCCGCCCGCGTCGAGGTGGGCGACACAGTGTCCGTTCAATGCCATGCCGGCGCTCCGGTTTGCGAACCCGAGCTTAGCGGCTGGACGGGCTCAGGACGTGAGCCCCGATCGATCGGCAGTTTCCAGTGAGGCACCGCGTGCCGCCAGGAGCTGCCGGGCTGCGAGCGGATCGACCGAGGGCACTGACTCGAGCAGCATCCGGGTGTGCGGGTGATGCGGCGCCCCCAGGATCGCATCGCGCGTGCCCGATTCCACGATGCGGCCGCGCTGCATGACGACGATTCGGTCGGCCAGGTGCGCCACCACGGCCAGGTTGTGGCTGATGAAGAGGCAGGCGACCCCGCGCTCACGCCGGATACGCGCCAGCAGGTTGACGATCTGGCCCTGGACGGAGACGTCGAGCGCGCTCACCGGTTCGTCGCAGACCAGGAAAGCGGGATCGACGACGAGCGCGCGGGCGATACCCGCGCGCTGCAACTGGCCGCCGCTCAGCTGGTGCGGATACCGCGCCGCCACGTCGCCGCCGAGTCCGACTTCCCCCAGCATGGCCTCGACGCGGGCCGCGCGGCTCGAGGCCGGCAGTTCCGGGACCAGCGCCCGCAGGGGCTCGCAGACGCTGGCTGCGACGGTCATGCGCGGGTCGAAGCTGGCCACCGGATCCTGGAATACGTACTGCATTTCTCGCCGCAGCGGGCGATAGGCCTTGCGCGACAGCGTGTCGATTCGCCGGCCGCGCCAGCGGATCTCGCCGGCCGCCAACGGCGCGAGTCCGAGGATCGACCGCCCCAGAGACGATTTGCCGCAACCCGACTCGCCCACCACGGCGAGAATCTCGCCGGCCTGGATCGCCAGGTCGACCTCATCGACCGCCGTGATCGAGCCGCCCGCCGCCGCCGCGCGTGAATATCGGACAGTGGCTCCCCGCACCTCGAGCAGGGCACTCATGGCGACTCGCCGCCGACGATCGGAAAATGACAGGCGACGCCGTGTCCCGCTGCCACCCGCAGCACCGGCTCTTCGGTCGCGCAGCGGGCGGTGCCGCGCAGACAGCGGGGACCGAACCGGCAACCGGGCGGCCATTCGCCCGGATCCGGCGGCGCGCCGGGAATCGAAGCCAGCTCGCCTCGGCCCGAGAGCCGCGGCACCGCCGCGAGCAGGCCGGCCGCGTACGGGTGTCGCGGACGCGTCAGCAGGTCCCGCGCATCGCCTTCTTCCACCACCCGTCCCGCATACATGACTGCGATGCGGTCTGCGAGCGCCGCGACGACACCGAGGTCGTGCGACACGATCAGCAACGCCATGCCGAGCTCCTCGCACAACCCGGCGAGCAGCGCCATCACGTCGGCCTGCACCGTCACGTCCAGCGAGGTCGTCGGCTCGTCCGCGAACAGGACCCGCGGCCTCGCGATCAGCGCCAGCGCGATTGCCACGCGCTGGCGCATGCCGCCGGACAGCTCGTGCGGGTAGCACGCCGTGAGCGCGCCAGCGTCCGCGAGCCGCACACGGCCGAGCATCTCGACGGCCGCATCCGCCGCGGCGCGGCGGGTCACCCCGGTCGCCGTCATCGCGACTTCCGCCAGCTGGTCGCCGATGCGCCGGTGCGGCGTGAGGCTTCCCGGCGCGTCCTGGAAGACGAAGCCGATGCCGCGGCCCCGCGCGGCCGCGGCCGACCGCTCGTTCTCCAGCAGCTCACGCCCCTCGAATCGCACCGAGCCGCCGGCCCGGCCGTTGGCCGCCAGCAGCCCGGTGCAGGCGAGCAGCAGCTGGCTCTTGCCGGAACCGGACTCGCCGACGATCGCCAGCCGTTCGCGCGGCGCGAGCGCGAGACTGACGCCGTCGACCGCGCGCACGGGCCGTGGCCCGGAGAAATCGACGGTCAGCGCGCTGACTTGAAGCAGGGCGCTCACCGGTCCCTCGGGTCGAGCGCGTCGCGCAGGCTGTCGCCGAGAAAATTGCAGCAGAAGACGACCAGCATCAGGCAGGCGGCGGGGACAGCGAGCATCCAGGGCGCCGTTTCCAGCTCCGCCGCACCGTCCGCAATCAGGTTGCCGAGGCTCGCCAGCGGTTCCTGGATGCCGATGCCGAGAAAACTCAGGAAGCTTTCCACGAGGATCACCTGAGGCAGCGTCAGCGTCGCATAGACGATGACCGGCCCGAGCAGGTTCGGCACCACGTGCCGGGCAACGATGCGCGCGGTGCCGGAGCCCCCGACGATCGCAGCGTCGATGAACTCGCGCTCGCGCAGCGCCAGCGCCTGGCCGCGCACGATGCGCGCCATGGTGAGCCAGCTGAATGCGCCGATGGCGGCCAGCAGCGTCAGCGGCCCGCGCCCGAACACCACCGTCAGGATGATCACGAAGAAGACCTGCGGGAGCGCGTACAGGACGTCGACGAAACGCATCATGAGCGCATCCGTGCGCCCGCGGCGGAAGCCGGCGAAGGCGCCCCAGGCGACGCCGATGACGAGCGCGACCAGGGTGGCCGCAAAGGCGATGGCCAGCGAAACGCGCAGTCCAAGCAACGTCCGAACCAGCAGGTCCCGGCCGAGCCGATCCGTGCCGAGCCAGTGTCCAGGCGCCTCGAAAGGCGGGGTCGCCATGTGCGCCCAGTCGATTTCGTCCTCGCGATAGTCGAGCAGCCACGGCCCGGCAATCGCGGCTGCGACGAGCAGCGCCAGCGTGGCGGCGCAGGCGACCGCCATCGGGTCGCCGGCGAACGCGGCACGTACGTCGCGTCCGGGGCCGCCGCTCACCGCCGTCGCTCCAGCCGGATACGCGGATCGAGCCAGGCGCAGACGAGGTCGGCGACCAGGTTGAGGGCGATCATGAGCGCGGCATAAACGATCACCATGCCCATGACCAGCGTGTAGTCGCGGTTCAGCGCGCCCTGCACCAGGTGGCGCCCCATGCCTGGAAGCCCGAACAGCGTTTCGACGACGAGCGAGCCTGCGAGCACGGCCGCCGCGGCCGGTCCGGCGTAGCTGACGACCGGCAGGAGCGCCACCGGCAACGCGTGGCGCAACACCACGGCGCGCTGAGGCAGCCCCCGGGCCCGCGCTGCGCGAATCCACGGGCTGCGCATCGTTTCGAGGAGGCTCCCGCGCATGAGGCGCGCGACGAAGGCCAGCACCGGCACTGCGAGCGCGACGACCGGCAGGACGAGATCCGCTGCCCGTCCAGGCACCCAGCCGGCGACTGGCAGCCATTGCAGCCAGATGCCGAACACCAGCGCCAGCAACGGCGCGACGACGAAGACCGGGATGGAAATGCCGGCGACGGCCAGCCCCATCAGGACGCGATCCGCCATCCTTCCGCGCGCGAGCGCCGCCCAGATCCCGGCCGGCAAGCCCAGTGACAATGCGAGCAGGAGCGCCGCGGCGCCGAGCGCAAGGCTCACGGGCAGACCGTCGGCGATCAGTTCCCCGACCGTGAAATCGCGGTACTTGTAGGACGGGCCGAAATCCCCGTGCAGCAATCCACCGAGATAACGGCCGAATTGCACCGGCAGCGGCGCGTCGAGCCCGTAGGCGGCCTCCAGGTTCGCGCGGATCTCCGGCGGCAGGGCCTGCTCTTCATCGAAGGGGCCGCCGGGCGCCAGCCGGGTCAGGAGAAAGCTCAGGGCAATGACCAGGGCAAGCGTCGGTATCGCGACGAGCAGGCGCCTGACGACGAAAGCGAGGATGTACATGCCGCGGCCTTTGTAGAGCAGTGCATTAAGAGTCTCGCATAACTTATTGATAAAACAAACTATGTCAAGCGCCCGACTCGCGAATCCGATACCATTCGCCGCGAACTGAGGAGGATCGGCATGCGCAGAATCCTGGTCGGCATCAAACGCGTCATCGACTACAACGTGCGCGTGCGCGTGCGGCCCGACGGTTCGGGCGTCGTGACCGACGGCGTCAAGATGAGTGCCAATCCGTTCGACTCGATTGCCCTCGAAGAGGCGTTGCGCCTGCGCGAGCGCGGCGAAGCCGACGAGGTCGTTGCGGTGAGCGTGGGCCCTGCCGAAGCCCAGCAACAGCTGCGCGACGCGCTCGCCATGGGCGCCGACCGCGCGATCCTCGTCAAGGCCGATACGGCCGTCGAGCCGCTTGCCGTCGCGCGCGTGCTGCTCGCGCTCGCGCAACGCGAGACGCCGCGCCTGGTCATCCTCGGCAAGCAGGCCATCGACGACGACTGCAACCAGACCGGCCAGATGCTCGCGGCACTCTGGGACCGGCCGCAGGCCACCTCCGCATCGAAACTCGAGCTGCAGGGCGAGAAAGCGCGCGTCACGCGTGAAGTCGATGCGGGACTGGAGACCCTCGAGGTGGAGCTTCCCGCGGTGGTGACCACCGACTTGCGTCTCAACGAGCCGCGCTACATCAAGCTGCCCGACATCATGAAGGCGAAGAAAAAGCCGCTCGACACCGTCGAACTCGCCTCGCTGGGCGTCGACGCCGCGCCCGTGCTAAAGGTCCTCAAGTACGATCCGCCGCCCCAGCGGCAGAAAGGAATCATCGTCAAGGACGCCGCGGAACTCGTCGCGGCGCTCAAGCAGAAGGGGCTCGCCTGATGACCCGCATCCTCGTCGTCGCCGAACACGCCGACGGAAAACTCAATGCCTCCGTGGCGAAGTGCGTCGCCTGCGCCGCCTCAGTGCCGGGCGCGGAGATCCACGTCGCCGTCCTCGCCGCAGAGGGCGCCGCGGCGGCCGCCTCGGCCGCCTCCATCCAGGGCGTCGCGCGCGTGCTGCTGGTGAACAATGCCGCCAACGAGCCGGCCCTCGCGGCCGTGCTGGCCCCGCAGCTCGCGAAGCTCGCAGGCGGTTACGGCCTCGTGCTCGGCCCGTCGACGACTTTCGGCAAGGACCTCATGCCCCGGGTCGCCGCCCTGCTCGACGCGCCGCAGGTCAGCGACGTGATGGCGATCGAGACCGCGACGCGGTTCCGCCGTCCGGTCTACGCAGGCAACGCGATCGCCACGGTCGAGGCGCCGGCCGGGCGGCAGGTCGTGGCGACCGTCCGCGTCGCATCCTTCCAGGCGGCGCCCGCGGGCACGCCCGCGCCGGTCGAGACGGTCGCGGTCGACGTGCCCCTGCCGACGGCGACACGATTCATCTCGGTCACGGCTGCGCGCAGCGACCGGCCGGACCTGCAGACCGCGGCCCGCGTGGTCTCCGGGGGACGCGCGCTGGGCAGCGCCGAGAACTTCAGGCTGATCCAGGGCCTTGCGGACAAGCTCGGTGCCGCGGTAGGCGCCTCGCGTGCGGCGGTGGACGCCGGCTACGCGCCCAACGAGTTGCAGGTGGGACAGACCGGCAAGATCATCGCCCCGGAACTCTACGTCGCGGTCGGCATCAGCGGCGCCATCCAGCACCTGACCGGCATCAAGGACGCGCGGACGATCGTCGCGATCAACAAGGACGCGGAAGCGCCAATCTTCGAAGTCGCCGACCTCGGGCTGGTCGGCGACCTCTTCAGCCTGGTGCCGGAGATCGAGAGGCTGCTGTAGTCGCGTACAGCAGCCAGAGTGACAGCGCGATGATGACGAGCCAGGTGCCGGCCGTGCCGTAGAAGCGGCCGAAGCTGCGCCCCGGACTGCCCGACAGGCCTGCCGCATGCAGCAGTCGGCTCAGGACCAGCAGGATGCCCGCCCCGTGCACGGCTGCGGCCGGCAGGCCGCTGACTTCCGCAAGGACCAGCAGCAGGACCGCGAACGGCACGTACTCCGTGAAGTTCCCGTGCACGCGCACGGCCTGCTGCATGCCCTCCTCGGCACCCACGCCGAGGCCCACCCGGAAGCGCCGGCGCGCCCGCACGACCTGCACGGACAGCCCGATGAGCAGCAGGCCGAGCAGGCCCGCGTAGAGGAACGAGACCGGCCCCGGGATCACGGCAGCGCGGCGAGCAGGTGCTCGGCGCTCGAGACCTTGAATTCGCCGGGCGCCTCCACGTGCACCTGACGCACGACGCCGTCCTCGATCAGCAGCGCGAATCGCTGTCCGCGCAGCCCCATGCCGAATCCGCGCGCGTCCAGTTCGAGTCCCAGGGCGCGCGTGTAGTCGCCGTTGCCGTCGGCCGCCATGACGACGTTGTCGCCGACATTCGACGCCTTGCCCCAGGCGCCCATGACAAACACGTCGTTCACCGCGAGGCAGACGATCCTGGCGACGCCCTTGGCGCGCAGCGCTGCTGCTTTCTCGACGTAGCCCGGCAGGTGCTTCGCGCTGCAGGTCGGCGTGAACGCGCCCGGCACGGAGAAGAGGACGACGCGGCCCTTTCCGAGCAACTCGGCGGCCTCCACGTTCATCGGCCCGTCGGGCCCCATCACTTTCAGCTTGCCATCGGGAATCCGGTCGCCTGCGCTGATCGTCATTTTTCAGGTCCTCGCGTTGTAGTAATCATTGCGTGGCCGGCCGTGCGGCCGGAAATGCCCCCGCCTTGGCGAGCATCCCCGGCACCACGTGGCCGACGTGGGGCTCGACCCAGCGCGCGACGTCGATCGCGCGGTGGAGGTCGATGCCGGTGTCGATGCCCATCCGGTCGAGCATGTAAACGAGATCTTCCGTGGGAATGTTGCCGGTGGCCGCCGGCGCGAACGGGCAGCCGCCGAGGCCGCCGAGGCTGGCGTCGAGCACTTGCGCGCCCGCCATGACCGCCGCGTAGGCGTTCGCGAGGCCGGTGTTGCGCGTGTTGTGGAAATGCCCGCGCAGCGTCATGCCCGGCAACGTCTCGGCCACGCGGCCGAAGATCTCCGCGACCTGGCCCGGCACGCCGACGCCGATCGTATCCGCGATCGCGATCTCGAACGGCGCGGCCTCGGCCACGGCGCGCGCGATCTCCACGACGCGTGAGACGGGCACCTCGCCCTCGAACGGGCAGCCGCAGGCGGCCGATATCGTGACCTGCGCCCGGATGCCCGCGGACTGCGCCGCGGAGGCGATCTCGCGCCAGGCGCGGACGGAAATCGCGGTCGCGACCCCCTGGTTGCGGCGGTTGAACTCGTCCGTGGCGAACACGACCATGCCGATCTCGCGGCAGCCAGCCGCGGCCGCGCGGTCGAAGCCGGCGCGATTCAGGACGAGCCCGACGTAGCTAACGCCCTCGCGGCGCGGCAGTCCCGCGAAAATGGCCTCCGCATCGGCCATCTGCGGGACGCGACGCGGGCTGACGAAGCTCGCGGCCTCGATGCGCCGGATGCCGGCGTCCAGCGCCCTGCGGATGAATTCGAGCTTGACGGTCGTCGGCACCTGCGCGGCCTCGTTCTGCAGGCCATCGCGGGGCCCGACCTCGACGATCTCGATTCGGCGCGGGAGAGACATCGACGGGATTGTAGCGCCACGGCCGCGGCGATTCCTCGCCGCGGCCGTGCCAGGTTCCGGCGCAGGCGGCCCGGGATCAGCCCGTGACGCTGGTCCAGAGATCGGCGACGCCGCGCGTCTTGTCGTTCGCGGCAGCGGCGGCGGTGAACGCTTTCTTCGCCTCCGCCGTCTTCCTGGCGTTTGCGAGGGAAATGCCGAGCAGCATGTTGACGTCGTCCGCGCGCTTCAGGTTGCCCTTGGTCACGGCGCGCTGGGCTGCCTCGGAAGCCTTGGCGTAGTTCTTCAGCGTGAAGTAAGCGGTCGCCAGCTTGGCCTCCGGTTCGCCCGTCTGGATCGCCTTGGCCTCGGCCTCCTGCTGCGGCAGGGTCGCCTTGATGCGTTCCATCTGGCCCTTGGCGTCCTGCAGCAGGCGGTTGTTGCGGTCGTCCTTCTTGATCGCGCCCGCCGCCATGCCCTTCTCGAGCATCGCCACCGCCTCACCCGGGCTCGACAGGTCGAGCGCCGTTTCCGCGTACTTGGCGTAGTGCTCGCCGGAAATGATTCCCTTGGCGGCGCCGAGACGATAGACGTTGATCATCACGACCGGGTCGCGGTTCGACGCGATCTCGTAGGAATTGGCCAGATACCTGAAGTTGCTGGCACTCGGCGCCGCCGCGACCCAGCGATGCAGCGTCTGCATGCGCTTCGCTTCGTTGTTCGACTCGTGGTAGGCGGCGTAGAGCATCTCGAGCAGCTTGGGATTCTGCTTGGAACGCCCCGCCTTGTCGTTCGCCGCGATGGCGCGTTCGAGGGTCGTCGACGCCTTGCCGAAGTCCTTGAGAGCGACCTGGGCGCTGGCGAGCTGGGTGAGGTCGTCGGCGGTCAGCGTGCCCTGCGCGCCCAGCTTCTCGAAGGTCGCCGCAGCGCCACGGTAATCTTTCAACGTGTACTGCGTCGTCGCCTTCAGGCGCAGCTTGCGCGTCAGGTCCGCGCCGGTCACCCGCCCCGTCGCCAGGCGCTCGTCCAGCGTCGCAAGCACGAGCTTGTGGTCCTTGGCGCCGCTCGCGGCCCAGATCAGCAACTCATTGATGCCCTGCTCCTCCTGCGGTGACAGCGGCGCCTTGGCCTTGGCTTCCTTCAGCAGGCGGATGGCCTCGCTGTAGTTGCCTTTCTGGCCGGCTGCCTGCGCGGCGGCGGCCTTGTCGGCGAGTTCCTTGCGCCAGCCGCCCTGCGTCTGCGCCACGGACTCCCCGGGCAGCGCCAGCAGGGCAAGACCCGCAGCGGACAGCGCGAGATACGCGGCGACCGCCCCGGCACGGACCATCGATGTTCTAGCCTTCATCAGTACCTCTCCTCGTCAACCGGCCGCCGGGGCCGTTCCACCGCGCGTCAGGCGCGCCAGCCACAGGTCTGCAATTCGCCCGAGGTGGCTGCCTGCCGGGGCGGCCGCCTTGGCCGCCTCGAATGCCGCTCGCGCCTCATCATGCTTGCCGAGCTCGATGAGCGCGGCGCCCAGCAGCAGGTTTGCGTCATCCAGCCGCGTCACGCCGCCTTTGGCGATGCCGCGGCGGATCACTTCCACGGCTTGCGCATAATCGCCCGTGCTGAAGAAGCCCAGACCGACCTTGACGTCCACCTCGCCTTTCGGGCTCTTCGCGGCGGAGGCGGCCTCGGCAGGCAGCGTCTTCTTGTCGGACGCGACGGCAGCCTTGGCTTGCGCCACGAGCTGCTGGTTGGTGCCCGCGTCCGGCACGAGGCCTTCCTTGATGCCGCGCTCGAGACCCCGCTGGGCCTCACCCGGGCTGCCGGCATTCATCGCCGTGTCCGCATAGTTGAGGTACGCGCCGACGGTCGCGAGGCCGCCGTCGGGATCGCTGACCGCGACCCGGTAAGCGTTCAGCATGACGACGCGATCGTCGTTGGTCTGGGCCTGGTACAGCGCGACGATGCGGCCGTAGTACTCCTTGTCCGGGTATTCGCCCACGAGCGCTTCGAGATTGGCGAGCCGGGAGGCATCGTCTTTCAGTTCGATGTAACAGCGGTCCCGCAGCTGGAACCACATTTCCTTGGGCTTCGCGCCCTTGCCCCTGGAGAGATCGATCGCCGTGCCGAGGGTCTGGCAGGCTTCGGCAAACTGGTTCGCCTGCAGGTACAGGCGGCCGAGCGTTTCGTACTCGTCGGGCTCGACGTCCGGCGTCGCGTCCACGAACTTCTGGAAGTGCTCGAGCGTCCTGGCATTGTCTTTCTTGGCGCTGTAGTGCGCGGCAAGCTGGCGATGCATCGCTCCGACGTTCTCGGGCTCCGCGTAACCCTTGGCGAGGAAATCCTCGATCGCGGCCGCAAATGCATCCTGGTCGCCGACGCCCTGGGTCGCCTGGAGCCGCCAGGTCGCGATCGCCTTCAGGTCATCCTGGGTCGGGGTCGGAATCGCCTCCAGCTGCGGCAGCGCCGCGATCACGTCGGCCCACTTCTTCTCGTTGACCGCGGTCTGCACCGGCGCCGCAAGCTTGCGGAACTCCTTGCTGTAGTCCGCCTTCGGAGCTTCGGCCTCGGCGGCCGCAGCGGCTGCCCGCTCCTTGCGGGATTTCGGCTTGTCTTCCTGTGCCGAGGCGGCGGGCAGGACTGCGATTGCCATGGCAAGCGCCGCGCCCGCCAGGGCAAGCCCGCTCAAACGAAGGTTCCAAGCTGTCATTGGCCTTTTCCTCACCTGCGGCTGGCGGCCGCCCTTTGCGTGGGGCGGGTTTATACCCCAAAACCCCGGCGGCTGTCTGCCCGCCACCTGTATTGATGGACCCCTGCCGGCCCCGCCGGTTCCAGCCCGGGAAACAATGCCCGACTGTTCAGCCGGCGTTCATCCTCGCCTTCCAATAAAAAGGGCCCGCCAGTGGCGGGCCCGTCTTCGGTCTTTCCCGGATCCCGCCTCGGCTAACCGCCGGCGGGGGGTGGCTCGGCAATGAACCCGACCTTGCGCATCCCTCCGCGCTGCAGGACCGCGAGCGTATCCGCCACCGCCTCGTAGCGCGCCCGCTTGTCGGCCCGGATGTGCACCTCCGGCTGGGGATCCTTGACCGCCTCCGCGAGCACGTAGTTGAGGAGCTGTGCCTTGTCGACGCTGTTCTCGTTCCAGTAGATCGAGCCGTCGAAATCGATCGAGAGATTGATGTTCTCGGGCTTCGTGTCGGTCGGCCGGTTCACTTCCTTCGGCAGGTCGATCTTCACCGCCTGGGTCATCACCGGCACCGTGATGATCATGATGATCAGCAGCACCAGCATGATGTCCACGAGCGGAATGACGTTAGGCTCGACCATCGGGTCGCCCTCGTCATGACCGACCTGGATCGCCATGGACTACTTTCCGACGCGCGAGCCGGCGACCAGCGCCGCCTCGACGTCATGGGCGAAGTAGTTGGCACGCTCCATCAACGCCTTGTTGCCGCGCAACAGTCCGTTGAAGCCGAGCACCGCCGGCACCGCGACCGCCAGGCCGAGCGCCGTCATGATCAGCGCCTCGCCGATCGGGCCCGCGACCTTGTCGAGGGACGCCTGGCCGGCGATCGAGATGCTGATCAGCGCGTGGTAGATGCCCCACACGGTGCCGAACAGGCCGACGAACGGCGCGGTGGCGCCGACGGAGGCCAGCACGACCATCCCGCTCTGCAGGCTGGACTGCAGCATCGTGGTGCGCTTGTCGATGTGCGTGCGAACCCAGTCCGCGAGCTCGATCTTGCTCGTGACGTTGGCGCTCTTGCGGTGGTGCTCGACCGCCTGCAGGCCGTCCTGGGCGATGTCCCGGAAGGGATTGACCTTGCCCTTCAGCTTGGCGACGCCCTCCTGGATGGAACCCGCCGACCAGAAGCTCTTCTCGGCTTCGTTGGCCACCTTGCGCAGCATGCGCTGGTCGAGCCACTTGTTGATCATGACGAGCCATGACCAGAGCGACATCACGATCAGGATGACGAAAACGCCCTTGCCGACATAGTCGCTCTGCGTCCAGAGCGCCTCGATGCCGTACGGGTTGTCGGTAGATGTGGTTTCACCGGCCATTCTGCAATCCCTCTAACAGAAAATACGCTCCGGACGACACGCCGCCCAACGCGGCCCGAGCGCCCGGTCCATGGAGTCCCCGCCGCTTCACTCCAGCTTGAAGACGATCGGAATCGAGACCTGAGAGTCGACCGGCTGGCCGTCGCGCTTGCCGGGCTCGAACGGGAGCCGCCGGACGACGCATTCGACCGCCGCATCGAGCCGCGGGAAGCCGCTGCTCTGGGTGACGTTCACTGCGCCCGCCTTGCCGTCGGCGCCGACGGTTACCGTCGCCACCACGCGCCCTTCCTCGCTGAGGCGGCGCGACGCGGACGGATAGCAGGCGGAAATCGCCGCCATGATGCGGTCCGGGCGGGATTTGAAGCGCGCGGGCGTGATCTGCACCTGGCGCGCCGGCGTCGCCGGCTGCGCACGCGGGGTTTCCTGGACCTTTGCGGTGATCGCGGTGGTCGGGCCTTCGAAGGCCGGCAATTCGATCAGCGGCGGAGGTACGACGGGTGGCGGAATGTCGACCGGCGGCGGCGGCGGCGGCTCGTCGAGATTCTCGGGCGGCGGCGGCGGCGGCGGAAGATCCATGATCGCGAAATCCTGGACCAGGTTCATGCCGGCGCGAACGAGGCCTTGCTTCAGCGCCCAGAAGAACAGCAGATGCAGGACGACGATACCGACGAGCACAGCCGTCGTTCGTGAACCGCCAGCAGAGTAGGTATTCGCCATACCGGACCTGTCTCACCCCTCGTCCGTTCTAGCCGGTCGCATGCCCGGAGTCCGGGCCGCGGCCCCTGCCATTTCTTCTCGGAGCACCCGCAACGACGCTCCGTTACCCGGCCACAGCCACCTTAGCGGTTGGCCGAAACGACTGCAAGCGCCTGCCGGGCTCCGTTGACCAGCGACCCGCCGAGCATACCAAACACCGGCCGCCGCGCCCGGTTCAGTTCAGCCGGAATGCAACCGGCAGCAGTGCCTCCGAGGTCACCGCAACGCCGTCGCGACGGCCGGGATCAAACTCCAGCCTGCGGATGACGCAGCCGAGCGCGCCGTCGAGCCGCGGGAAACCGGAGCCCTGCGATAGCGACCAGCGCACGACGTCGCCCCGCGGATCGACGACGACGATGGCCACGGCCCGACCTTCCTCGCCCAGGCGACGCGCAGACGCTGGATAGCAGGCGTCAATCAGGGTCACCACGCGGCTGTCACGCGTCCGCAATGCCGGCGGCTCGCGCAGGCCCTGAGGCCCGTCCGAAGGGTCGTCGGCCGGTGCGCCCGGCGAGACCGAGGCCGCAGCCGGCGGCCTCATCGCCGCGATATCCCGCGGGATTTCGATATCCGGCAGCGGCGCTTGCAGGGGCGCATAGTCGGCCGGCCGGGGCAAAGCAGGCCGAAGGCGAACCTCCGGCTCCGCCGCCCGGGGGAGCACGGTGATCACTGAAGACTGCGGCAGTGCGTCCAGCAGTCGAGGCAGCAAGCCGCCAGCCGCCAGCACGAATGCCCCGACATGCAGGCCGCCGACCAGCGCCAGGATCGCCGACTGGCGTGATGCCATGGCCAGTTCCATCGCCGGCATATGTCACCTCCTTGGTCCCTTCCCCTTTTCAAACGCCGCAAGCGGTCGTCCGGGGTTGGCGGGCTGGAGGGTGGCTGGTCAGGTCCCGGTAGCGGCTCCGCGTCGTTCGCGGGTCAGGATCACCGTCACGCCGCTCAAGGTCAGCAGACCGCCCAGGAGCATGCGCGCATCCAGCGCGTCACCGAGCAGCGTCACCGAGAAGAACACGCTGAACAGCGGCGTGAGTACCGTCACCGGCGCGACGCTCGACACCGGGTAACGGCGGATCAGGGCGAAATACGACGTATGAGCGACCAGGCTGGCAAACACGGCCGAATAGAGCAGCGCGCTCCAGCCTGTCACGCCGGCGCTCCCCAGGCTTGCGAGCTGCCCGTCCTCGAGCAGCAGCGACAGCGGCAGGAGCAGCGGCAGGCTGCCCCAGGCCAGCCAGGCCTGCAGCTCGAGCGGCTCGAGGTCGCGCACGCGCTTGATGGCGATCAGCCCGACGGCGCCGATGAAGGCCGCAGCTACGATCAGCAGCAGGCCGGGCCAGGCGCCGAACACCTCCGGGCTGAAACCGATGAGGACGACGCCGGAAAAAGACATGCCGATCCCGAGCCAACGACGCCAGTGGATCCGCTCGCCGAGCCACATGACCGAGAGCAAGGTCGCGAAAGGCACGCCGAGCTGACCGCCGATGGCGACCGCGGACAGGTTGTCGGAGAGCGCGACGCCTGCATACATCAGCGCGAACTGGAGCCCGCCGCTGCAGATCGCCGCGATCAGGAGCCAGCGCATCTCGCCGCGGCGGATGCGCAGCCACGGCCACACCGCGAGTCCCACGATCAGGAAGCGCAGGAACGTCAGGAACACGGGCGGAAACCTGTCGGCGCTCAGCTTCACTGCGACGATGTTGAAGCCCCAGATCGCGTTGATCATCGCGAGTTGCCACAGATGCGAGCGATGCACCTCGCTCACTCGGGCATGACCAGTTCGGACGCCGGGGCACGCAGGTTGTAATGCGAGGCCATGGCGTGCCCGTAGGCGCCGGCATCCGCGACGAGCAGCACGTCCCCTTCTTCGCAGCGCGGCAACCTGCAGTTCCGCGCGAGTTCGTCGCCGCTTTCGCAGATGGGCCCCACCACCGTGCAGGTCTGCGCATCGGGCTCGTCCAGCCTCGTCAGATTGCGGACCTCGTGATGCGCCCCGTACAGGGCCGGCCGGATCAGCGAGTTCATGCCCGTGGCGACGCCCACGTAACGGTGATCACCCTTGCCCTTCGTCTGCGTGACGCGCGCAAGCAGGACGCCCGCCTCGGCCACCAGGTAACGGCCGGGCTCGAGCCACAGTTCAAACGCCGGATGGCGGGTCCTGAATTCGCCGAGGGCGCGATCGAGACCCGCGAGATCCACGCGCGGACACCCGGGCCGGTCAGGGACGCCGAGCCCGCCGCCAAGGTTCAGGATCTGCGCGCCGGCAAAGGCCGCAGCACAGGCAGCGAGAACGCGCGCGGGTTCAAGCCAGGATTCGAGGTCGAAGCTGCCGCTGCCGCCGTGCGCATGCAGCCCGACGACCCGTGCGCCGGTCGCGGCGACCGCCGCCGGCAGCTCCGGGATGTCTTCGGGCGGGACGCCAAACTTCGAATGCCGCCCGCCCGTGCGCACTTTTTCGTGATGGCCCCGGCCGCGTGTTGCGTCGAGCCGGAGGAAGATGTCCCGTCCCCGGAACAGCGACCCCCAGTCACGGAGCACCTGCAGGTTGTCCACCGTGACGCGCATGCCGCGCTCGAGCGCCCAGTAATACTCCGCCCGAGGCGCGAAGTTCGGCGTGAACAGCAGCCGGTCGCGCGACAGGCTCGGCACGGTTTCGAGGACACGCTCGACCTCGGCGCGCGAGACGCACTCGAACCCGAGGCCCAGCGCGGCCAGCGCCTGCAGGACCGCGGGATGCGGGTTCGCCTTCAAGGCATAGAACACGCGCGTGATGCTGCGCAGCGCCGCGAGTTCGGCGGCGCGGGTCCGCACCGTGGCCAGGTCATAGACGTAGGCACAGTCGCGATCGCCGAGCAGGGACAGGAGGACCGCCCGACGCGTCTGCCACCAGGGCGCAACGCTCGATTCCTTCATTGTCGGATTTTCGGCGCGCGTGGCGCCAAAAAGAAGGGCCGCGCTCCCGGCAGGAGGCGGCCCGCGATCCCGTCACGAACGACCCGACCGGCGCTCAAGCCTCGTCGACGTCGTTGAATTCCTGGAGCTCGCGCTGCAACCGCTTCTCCGCGAGGACGTCCTCGACGCGACTCCACGCGGACTGCTGCACGGGGCGCTTCGGACCCTTCGGGCGGCGCTCGACGACGATCAAACGGTCCAGGTCGCCGTCCTGCTCCGCAGCACCCCCGAGGAACTCGTCCTCGAGGTCGAAAGATTCTTCATTGCGCTCTTTCATTCCGTAGAATTCCTAGAGAAAACAATGATTTACGTGCACTACCCCGCTCGCGCAGGGCTGCGCAATATATACGAAAAGCAGCATTAATCAACCGTATGCAGCCTGGATGGCCGCACCGTCGTCAGCGGCGTTCGTTCAGCCGCCCTCGCAGGCCTGCAGACATTCGCTGTACTTGTCGTCGCAGACCTGGATCTTCCCGGGATCACCGCCTGCTTCCTGCATGCACTTGTCGGACTCGGTGTCGCATCGCTCGATGCACTTTTCGTCCGCGAGCGGGCGCGCATCCTGCGCGCGCGCTTCAGGGCGGATGTCGTCCGCGAGAACCGGCGCAGCCAGCACCGACCCCAGAAGCGCGATTGCGAGCCAGCGTGTGTTGCTCATGTCCATGTCCACCCCGCGATCCTTAGGCGCTATCTATACGGCACGGCGGGCCCGCCTGCAAACCGCCGCTGCAAGGCTGGCGCAGCACTCCTGAACGGAGACTGAACGGCGTTCCGCGGGCCCCACTCAGGCCAGCCAGCCGCCGTCAACGGTCAGGCAGCTGCCGGTCGTATAGGAGGCCGCATCTGAAGCCAGGTAGACGACGGCACCGGCCATCTCTTCGGGTTGTGCGATCCGGCCCATCGGTACCAGGCGCTCGAGGGTCGCGCGGTGCTTCGGGTCCTCGTGCAGGGCTGCCGCGAAGCGCGTCTCCACGATGCCGGGCACGAGGGCGTTTACGCGGATGCCGCCGCGGGCCCATTCGCGTGCCAGGCCCTGCGTCATGTTGACGATGGCCGCCTTGGTCAGGGAGTAACAGGCCTGGCCGTCCATCGGGCGGAACGCATTGACGGACGCCACGTTCACGATGGCGCCCTTGCCCTGGCGCAGCATGCGGCGTGCGGCTTCCACCGACGTCCAGAAGTAACCGCCGATATTGACGTCGAGCGTCTTCCGCCACGCCGAGGGATCCATGTCGAGCGACGGGCCGTAGTACGGGTTGGTCGCGGCGTTGTTGACGAGGATGTCCAGGCGACCGTGGGACGCGTCGATGGCCGCCAGGGTCGCACCGATGGCTGCGGGTTCGCCGATGTGGCAGGCATGGGCGCTCGCACGGCCGCCGGCTGCGCGGATCTCGGCGGCGACCGCTTCGCAGCCCTCGAGACGCCGGCTCGCGACGGCAACCGATGCGCCGTGACGCGCGAGCGCCAGCGCGATTGCCCGGCCGATGCCCCGGCTGCCGCCGGTGACCAGCGCGACGCGCCCGGTGAGGTCGAATTCGTCCGCCACGACGCCGCATCGTAGCACCCCGTCACGCGAGTGACCGCCGCTACAATCAGCGCGCCGGGGATGCCATTCACCAGGGTGCCCGCATGCTCATTCCGCGCCGCGACCTCGATTTCCAGCTCTACGAAGTCCTCGATTGCAGCGCACTGCCGCAGCTCGCGAGGTACGCCAGTCACGACCGCACGGTCTTCGACGGCGTGCTGGACGCAGCCTACCGGATCGCCGCCGAGCGATTCGCGCCGTTCGCGGCCGCCTGCGATCGCGAAGAGCCGCGCATCGAAGGCGGCCGCGCCTGGACGATTCCCGAGACGCGAGCGGCGCTCGCCGCCTACAACGAGGCCTCATTCACGGCGGCGACGTTCGACGCGGAGGACGGCGGCCTGCAGCTGCCGATCACGATCGCCAAGGCCTGCACGGCGGTGTTTTCGAGCGCCAACGTCGCCTTCCACTCGTACGCGGCGCTGACCGCCGGCGCCGCCGACCTCCTCGTCAGCTTCGGCAACCCGGACCAGCGCCGGCGGTTCGTGCGGCCGATGCTCGCCGGGCGCTTCACCGGAACCATGTGCCTGTCCGAGCCGCACGCCGGCTCGTCGCTCGCCGACATCCGCTGCCAGGCACGCCCGCACGAGGACGGTCACTTCCGTCTGGCCGGCACGAAGATGTGGATTTCCGGCGGCGACCACGACCTCGCGGAAACCATCGTGCACCTGGTGCTCGCCCGCCTGCCCGGCGCGCCCGCCGGCGTGCGCGGCATCTCGCTGTTCGCCGTGCCGCGCGACCGCGTGCGCGAGGACGGCACGGTCGGCGAGCCGAACGACGTGCGCCTCGCGGGACTGAACCACAAGATGGGCTGGCGCGGCACGACCAACGCGGTGCTCGCGTTCGGGGAGCGCGGCGAATGTCGCGCCGAGCTCGTCGGCGAGGCCCATCGCGGCCTCGAGTGCATGTTCCAGATGATGAATGCCGCGCGCATCGGCGTCGGAACGAATGCCGTCGCGCTCGGCTACGCGGGCTACGGCGAGGCGCTCGCCTACGCCCGCGAGCGACCGCAGGGGCGGCCGCCCGGCTCGAAGGACCCCGCTGCGCCGCCGGTGGCGATCCTGCGCCACGCGGACGTCCGGCGAATGCTGCTCGCGCAGAAATGCTGGGTTGAAGGCGGGCTGGCGCTGGTGCTCCATTGCGCCCGGCTGGCGGACGAGGAGCGCTGCGCGCCGGATGCGGCGGAGCGCGCGCGGGTCCGCGGGCTGCTCGAGCTTCTCACGCCGATCGCGAAATCCTGGCCCAGCGAGTACTGCCTGGAGGCCAACAAGCTCGCGATCCAGGTGCACGGCGGTTACGGCTACACGCGCGATTTTCCCGTCGAACGCCTGTACCGCGACAACCGCCTCAACCACATCCACGAAGGCACGCACGGCATCCACGGACTGGACCTGCTTGGGCGAAAGGTGCCGATGGAAGACGGCGCGTCGCTGCGGGCGCTTTTCGCGCGCATGCAGGCCTGCACCGCCACAGCGCGCCGCTCTTCGACGCTGGCGCCGTACGCGGACGCGCTCGACACCGCGATCGCCGGCGTCGGCGCCACGACCGCGGGGCTCGTGGAGGCGCTCCGCCGCGAGCCCGAGCGTGCGCTGGCCAATGCGACGATCTATCTCGACAGCCTGGGTCACGTCGTCGTCGCCTGGCGCTGGCTCGCGCAGGCGCAGGCCGCGGAGGCAGGTTTCGCCGAAGCGTCGGACGCCGAGCGCGGGTTCTATGCGGGCAAGCTCGCCGCGTGCCGCTTCTTCTTCCGGTACGAGCTTCCGAAGATCGGGCCCGCGCTCGAACTGCTCCGATCGCTGGACGACACCGCCATCACGATTCCCGACGGCGGCTTTTAGAGGGCGACCGGCCGGTAGTCCATCCCGAGGTCGCGCGCCACCGCCTCGTGCGTGATGGCCCCTTCGTGGACGTTGAGGCCCGCCGCAAATCCGGGATCGCGAGCAAGCGCGCCGCGCCAGCCATGGTCGGCGAGCGAGCGCACGTAAGGCAGGGTCGCGTTGGTGAGCGCGAACGTGGACGTGCGCGGCACCGCGCCCGGCATGTTGGTCACGCAGTAGTGGACGACGCCGTCCACCTGGTAGGTGGGCTCCGCGTGCGTGGTCGGCCTGCTGGTTTCGAAGCAGCCGCCCTGGTCGATCGAGATGTCGACGAGCACGGCACCTTTCTCCATGCGCCCGACCATCGCCCGGGTGACGAGTTTGGGCGCCGCGGCGCCCGTCACCAGCACAGCGCCGATGACCAGGTCAGCCTGGATCACGAGCCGTTCCACCGCCTCGGTGGTCGAGTAGGCCGTTTCGATCTGGCTGCCGAACTGCACGTCGAGTTCGCGCAGGCGCTTGAGCGAGCGGTCGACGACGGTCACCTGCGCGCCGAGACCCACCGCCATCTGCGTCGCGTTCGTGCCGGCGACGCCGCCGCCCAGGATCACGACGCGGGCGGGCGCAACGCCGGGCACGCCGCCCAGCAGCACGCCGAAGCCGCCGTTCGCCTTCTGCAGGGCCGTCGCGCCGACCTGGATCGACATCCGGCCGGCGACCTCGCTCATCGGCGTCAGCAGCGGCAGGGAACGGTCGGGTGCGGTCACCGTCTCGTAAGCGATCGCCGTGACGCCCGACTTCGCCAGCGCCTGGGCCTGGTCCTTGTCCGCGGCGAGGTGCAGGTAGGTGAACAGGATCTGGCCGCGACGCAGCATCGCGCACTCGGGCAGCTGCGGCTCCTTGACCTTGACCACCATGTCCGACTCGGCGAACACGGTCTTCGCGTCCGGGACGACGGTCGCGCCCGCAGCTCGATAGGCGTCGTCGCCGATGCCGATCCCGGCGCCGGCCCCGGCCTGCACCACGACCTGGTGGCCCGCCGCGGCCAGCTCGCGCACACCGGCGGGGACGAGCCCGACGCGGTACTCATGCACCTTGATTTCCTTGGGACAACCGACTTTCACCTGGACCCCCTGGAGCCACGCGGGTGGCATTCGCTGCCGGCCGCGACTGCGGGCCGTCTGCGAGATTATCCGCTTAGAATACCCGCGATGGCCACGGCCCACGATTCCGCCCGCCTCCTCGCCCACCCGGCCCAACTCGCGCAGGCGCTGGACCTGCAGCGCAAGGCTTTCGCCTCCGATCCCTGTCCCGGCCCCGGCGTGCGTCGCGACCGGCTCTCGCGCCTCGCGCGCATGCTGCGCGAGCACTCGAGCGGAATCCGGGACGCGATATCCGCCGATTTCGGGCAGCGGGCCGGGGAGGAAACCGAACTGCTGGAGGTCTTCACGAGCCTCGAAGGCATCGCGCATGCGCGCCGCCACCTGCGCCGCTGGATGCGCACCGAGCGTCGGCCCGCCGCCTGGTGGAGCCTGCCCGGGCGCGCGCGGCTGATGCGCCAGCCGCTCGGCGTCGTCGGAATCATCGTGCCCTGGAACTACCCGCTGTACCTCGCCGTATCCCCGCTCACGGCCGCGCTGGCTGCAGGCAACCGGGTGATGCTGAAGCTGTCCGAGCACACCCCGCGCTTCGGCGCGCTGTTCGAATCGATCCTCGCGCGCGCCTTCGCGGCCGACGAGGTCGTCGCCTTCAACGGCGACGCCTCGGTGGCCCGAGCGTTCGCCGCCCTGCCTTTCGACCACCTGCTGTTCACCGGCTCGACCGCGGTCGGGCGCGAAGTCATGAAGGCGGCGAGCGCCAACCTGACGCCGGTGACGCTCGAGCTCGGCGGCAAGTCGCCGGCCATCGTTACGACGGGATTCGACCTCGCCGAGACCGCGCGGCGAGTCATGTACGGGAAGCTGATCAACGCGGGGCAGACCTGCGTGGCGCCGGACTACGCGCTGGTGCCGAAGGTCCTGGTCAACCCGTTCATCGAAGCCTGCCGCGCGGCGACCCGCGAGTACTACCCGGCGCTCGCCACCAACCCGCAGTACACGTCGATCGCGAGCGAGCGGCAGTTCCGCCGCCTGGCCGGCTACCTGGAGGACGCCCGCAACCAGGGCGCGTCGATCCACCCGCTGCACGAGGAGGCCTCCGACGCCGAGCGCCGCCGTCTCTCGCCGGTCGCGCTCACCGACGTGAGCGACGCGATGCGGGTCATGCAGGAGGAGATCTTCGGCCCGATCCTGCCCGTGATCGGCTACGACTCCATCGACGACGCCATTGCGTTCGTGAACGCGCGCCCCCGTCCCCTCGCGCTCTACTATTTCGGCGCGAGAGGCCGCGAGCTGGCGGCGGTGCTGGAACGCACGGTGTCGGGCGGGGTCACCGTCAACAACACCGCGCTGCACGTCGTGCAGGAAAACCTGCCGTTCGGCGGCGTCGGGCCGAGCGGCATGGGCGAGTACCACGGGCGCGCCGGCTTCGACCGCTTCTCGAAGCTGAAGGCCGTGTTCATCGACGGCCGGCTGAGCGCCGCCTCCCTGCTCGCGCCGCCTTACGGCCGCAGGTTCCGCGCCCTCCTCGCCCTGCTCAAGCGGTGAAAACCGACTTCGAGCTTCCGTCCGCGTACGTCCACCGGGTCACCGCATCGAACGCCGACGTCGACGCCTACGGACACGTCAACAACTCCGTCTACCTGCGCTGGCTGGACGAGACGGCGTGGGCGCACTCCGCCGCGCTCGGCGTGCCGCCTGCGCGCTGCGTCGCCCTGCGTCGCGGCATGGTGGTCTGGCGCAGCCTGCTGCATTACACCGCGCCCGCTTTCGCCGGCGACGCGCTCGAAGTGGGCACCTGGATCGTGTCACGGGATGGCCGGCTGCGCGTGGACCGGCGATTCCAGCTGCGGCGCGCGACCGACGGCCGGACGCTGCTGCGCGGACTGCTCTGCTACGCCTGTGTGGACCTCGACAGCGGCCGGCCGCGACGCATGCCGCCTGAATTCCTGGCGAGCTACGCGCCTCTTCCCGAGGTCGCCGCTGTGGCCGCCGGATCGACCGATGACCTTGCGCTTGCCACGACGCCCCGATGAGCGCTAGCCGAGCAGCGCACGGGCGTGATGGCGAAGGTGGTCTTCCATGAAAGTCGAGATGAAGTAGTAGCCGTGGTCGTATCCGGGCTGGCGCCGCAGCGTCAGCGGGTACCCGGCGTCCTTGCAGGCCTGCTCGAGCCGCTGCGGCTCAAGCTCCCGTTCAAGGAAGGGGTCCGCCAGCCCCTGGTCAACGAGCAGCGGCGGGCGTCCGGAGACCGTGGACAGCGAACGGACCAGCTCGCAGGCGTCGTACTGCCGCCAGCGGTCGCGATCGGGCCCGAGGTATCCCGTGAAGGCCTTCTGGCCCCACGGGCAGTGCATCGGCGCGGAGATCGGCGCGAACGCCGAGATCGACCTGAAGCGGTCCGGGTGCTTGAGCCCGATCGTGAGCGCACCATGGCCGCCCATCGAATGGCCGAATATCCCCTGGCGCTTCGGGTCCACGGCGAAGTTCGCCTCCACGACCTCCGCGAGCTCGCGCACGAGATAGGAGTACATCCGGTAGTGACGCGACCAGGGCTCTTCGGTCGCATCGAGGTAGAACCCGGCCGCGACGCCGAAATCCCAGGAGTCGCTGTCGCCCGGCAGGCTCACGCCGCGCGGGCTCGTGTCCGGCGCGACGAGCGCGAGCCCGAGCTCCGCGGCGACGCGCTGCGCCCCGGACTTGATCATGAAGGTCTCTTCGGTGCAGGTGAGCCCCGCGAGGTACCAAAGGACCGGCACCCGGCGACGCTCGGCCTGCGGCGGCAGGTAGATCGCGAAGCGCATCGCGCAGGCGGTCTCGACGGCGGCGTGGCGGTGAAAGCTCACCGCCCCGCCGAAGGCCGGGTGGCGCGACAGGGTTTCCGGTGACGCGGTCACCGGTTCACGAGCCGCCGGCCGCGTCGCGCCTGGAATGCCGCATCAGGCCTTCAACACGCCCTTCGCCTTCGCGGTGTGCGTGGCGATCGCGTCCATGAGGGCCGGGCTGAGGCAATCGTAGGGCTCGAGGCCGAGCTCCTTCAGCCGCGCGCGGACCGCGCCCATCTCCTCCGGCTTCGCGGCGCCGGTCTCGATGATGGACGAGACGAAGGCTGCAAACTCGGGGGCCGCCCAGCCCTTGTCCTTCGAGAGCTCGACGTGCACGAAGTCGAACCCGTAGAAAGGATGGCCCTTGTTCTCGATCCGGCCGTACATGTGCACGCCGCAGTCCTTGCAGGCGTGGCGCTGGATCACGGCGCTCGGGTCCACGATCTTCAGCTTGTCGCCGTTCGCGGTGACCGAGAGCTTGTCCCGGCCGACGACCGCGACGACCGAAAAGGCCGCCCCTTCCGGCTTCCAGCACTTGCTGCAGCCGCAGGCATGGTTGAAGGCGACGTCGCTCGCGAGCTTCACCGTGACCGGGTTGCTCGCGCACTTGCAGGTCAGCGTACCGCCCTGGAAGCCTTTCGTGCCCGGCTTGACGCCGTTGTCGACCGACGGATGAATCTTGACAGCCATGGTTGGTCTCCCCTGTTCCGGTTGGTCAGAAGGTCACGACGCTGCGGATCGACTCGCCCCTGTGCATCAGGTCGAAAGCGTCGTTGATCTTCGCGAGCGGCATGACGTGCGTGATCATGTCGTCGATGTTGATCTTGCCGTCCATGTACCAGTCCACGATCTTCGGCACGTCGGTGCGGCCGCGCGCGCCGCCGAAGGCCGTGCCCTTCCAGACGCGGCCGGTGACCAGCTGGAACGGCCGCGTTCTGATCTCCTGCCCGGCGCCCGCGACGCCGATGATCACCGAGACGCCCCACCCGCGGTGGCAGCACTCGAGCGCCTGGCGCATGAGGTCCACGTTGCCGACGCACTCGAAGCTGTAGTCCGCGCCGCCGTCGGTCAGCGCCACCAGGTGCGCGACGAGGTCGTCCTTGAGCTCCTTCGGGTTCACGAAGTGCGTCATGCCGAACTTCTCGCCGAGCGGCTTGCGTTTCGGGTTGACGTCGACTCCGACGATCCTGTTGGCGCCCGCCATGCGCGCGCCCTGGATCACGTTGAGCCCGATGCCGCCGAGGCCGAACACGACGACGTTCGCGCCCGGCTCGACTTTCGCGGTGTTGATCACCGCGCCGATGCCGGTCGTCACGCCGCAGCCGATGTAGCAGACCTTCTCGAACGGCGCGTCCTCGCGGATCTTCGCGAGCGCGATCTCGGGCAGCACGGTGT